>NZ_JAWPMI010000003.1:0-573685 GCF_033345435.1 Rhodanobacter sp. KK11 | reverse complement strand
CGTCGACCGGCGAGGGCACTTCCAGCACCACCTTGTCGGTTTCGAGATCGACCAGGTTCTCGTCGCGCTTCACCGCGTCGCCGGCCTTCTTGTGCCAGCTGGCGATGGTGGCGTCGGAGACGGACTCGGGCAGGACGGGGACTTTGAGTTCAATGGACATAACGATCCTTGGGGGTCTTTATTCTGCGGAGTGGTCGGTGCCGACCGGGGCGGTCAGTGCCTGTTCGACGAGTGCCGTCTGTTCGGCGACGTGAGTGTTGTGGTGGCCGGCGGCCGGCGCCGGCGAGCGCGCGCGCCCCGCGTAGGAGAGGCTGTGCTTGCTGTCGATGCAGGCCTGCAGGTGGTGGCGGATCTGGAACCAGGCGCCCTGGTTCATCGGCTCCTCCTGGCACCAGATCACCTCCTTGGCAGAAGGATACTTGTCCAGTTCGGCAGTCACTTCCTCGCGCGGGAACGGGTACAGCTGCTCGACGCGCACGAGCGCCACGTCGGCCAGGGCGCGCTTCTCGGCTTCCTCCAGCAGGTCGTAGTAGACCTTGCCCGAGCACAGCACCACGCGCTTGACCTTCTTCGCGGCGAGCGCACGATGCTCGCCGAGCACCAGCTGGAAGCTGCCGTTGGCCAGTTCGTCCAGCGTGGACACCGCCAGCTTGTGGCGCAGCAGCGACTTCGGCGTCATCACGATCAGCGGCTTGCGTGCGGCACGCAGCATCTGCCGGCGGATCATGTGGAAATCCTGCGCCGGCGTGGTCGGCACGCAGACCTGCATGTTGTCCATCGCGCACAGTTGCAGGAAGCGCTCGAGGCGGGCGGAGGAGTGCTCCGGGCCCTGGCCCTCGTAGCCATGCGGCAACAGCAGCACCAGGCCGCACAGGCGGTTCCACTTCGCTTCGCCGGAGCTGATGAACTGGTCGATCACCACCTGTGCGCCGTTGGCGAAGTCGCCGAACTGGGCTTCCCAGATGTTGAGCGTGTCCGGGTCGGTGGTGGAGTGGCCGTACTCGAACGCCATCACCGCCTCCTCGCTGAGCAGCGAGTCGATCACCTCCACGTCGGCGCCGGCGCGCACGGTGGCCAGCGGCATCCAGGTGTGGCCGTCCTTCTGGTCGTGCAGCACGGCGTGGCGGTGGAAGAAGGTGCCGCGGCCGGAATCCTGGCCGACCAGGCGCATGTCGTGGCCGGCGTCGATCAGGGTGGCGTACGCCAGGTTTTCGGCGAAACCCCAGTCGGCCGGCAGCTCGCCCGTGGCCATCTTGCGGCGGTCGTCGTAGATCTTCGCCACGCGCGGCTGCAGGGTGAGGTCGGCGGGCAGGGCGAGGATCTTGCCGGCCAGCTCCAGCAGTTTGGGCTTCGGCACCGTGGTGTCGGCCGGCATGGACAGCTTGCCGCCGAGGAAGCGGGCCCAGTCGACGTGGCCGTCGCGGACCGGTGCCGGATCGAGTTCGGTCATCGGCGCGCCGGCTTCCAGGCGTTCGCGATAGGCGTCGAACTGCTTCGCGGCCTCGCCCTCGGCGAGCACGCCTTCCTTCACCAGTTGCTGCTGGTACAGGTCGCGCGTGGTCGGGCGCTTGCGGATGATCTGGTACATCACCGGCTGGGTGGCGGCCGGCTCGTCGGCCTCGTTGTGGCCGTGACGGCGGTAGCAGACCAGGTCGATCACCACGTCCTTGCGGAACTGCTTGCGGAAGTCGTAGGCGAGCCGGGTGGCCAGGATCACCGCTTCCGGGTCGTCGCCGTTCACGTGCAGCACCGGCGCATTGACCATCTTGGCCAGGTCGGTGCAGTACATGGTGGAGCGCGCGTCCTGCGGATTGGAGGTGGTGAAGCCGACCTGATTGTTGACCACGATGTGCAGGCTGCCGCCGATCTTGAAGCCGCGCGCCTGCGACATGTTGAACAGTTCCATGTTCACGCCCTGGCCGGCCAGCGCGGCGTCGCCGTGGATCAGTACGGCCATCGACTGCGTGTGCGCGGTGTCGCGGCGGCGGGTCTGGCGCGCGTGCACCGAGCCACTCACCACCGGGTTGACGATTTCCAGGTGCGACGGGTTGAACGCCAGCGCCACGTGCACGCCGCCCCTGGGCGTCTTGACGTCGGCGGAGAAGCCCATGTGGTACTTCACGTCGCCGGAGTGGGCCGGGTCGTCGGGGTGGTCGAAGCGGCCCTCGAATTCGTCGAACAGGGTCTTCGGCGGCTTGCCCAGGATGTTGACCAGCACGTTGAGGCGGCCACGGTGGGCCATGCCGATCACCAGCTCCTTGATGCCGTTGTCACCGGCGGCGCGCACCACGTCGTCCAGCATCGGGATCAGGCTGTCGCCGCCTTCCAGCGAGAAGCGCTTCTGGCCGACGTACTTGGTGTGCAGGTAGCGCTCCAGGCCTTCGGCGGCGGTGAGGCCGTCCAGCACGCGCTGCTTGCCGGCCTTGTCCAGGCCGCTCTGGCCGCTGGCCTGTTCGAGGCGGCTGTAGATCCAGTTGCGCTGCTCGTGGTTGCTGATGTGCATGAACTCGGCGCCGATCGTGCTGGCGTAGGTCTTCTGCAGGCGCGCAAGCAGCTCGCGCAGTTTCAGGCGCTGACCACCGCCGGCGTAGTTGCCGGTGTCGAATTCGGTATCGAGGTCGGCGTCGGAAAGACCGTGGAAGGCGAGGCCCAGATCCGGCGCAGGCATCTTCTCGGTCAGACCGAGCGGGTCGAGGTCGGCGGCGAGGTGGCCGCGCGAGCGGTAGGCGGTGAGCAGGCGCAGCACGCCGGCCTGCTTGCGCGCGTGCTCGTCGCTGACCGGCACGGCGGCGACGCCATTGTGGCGCTGCTTCTGGGCGGCTTCGATGCGCGCGATGGCTGCGGCGTGGGAGACGTCTCCCGACTCGCGGCCCTTGAAGGATGCAAAGTAACTGGCCCATTCGGCCGGGACCGACGAGGCGTCGGCCAGCCAGGCGTCGTAGAGCGATTCGACGTAATCGGCGTTGCCGCCAGCGAGTTGGGAGGATTCGAAGAACTCGCGGATCAGGTTTGTAGTCACGTCACCACCGGCAGGGAAGGGATGCTTGCAATCATCCGTGTGACCTTGAGAGGTCGCGGTTTCCGGCCGGTTTTCAAGCCCGACAGGCCGCTCATGCGGATGACTGGGGAGAATCCCGAGGATTATAGCCTTTGGCTGCTGCGACGCGGCAACCCGCGGGCCGCCCGGGGCGGCCTTTCGGCGGGTCTGTCCGACGATGGTCTAATGCGGGTCTTCGCCGCATGCAGCGGTTTCATGCGATTTGCGCATGATCGATGGTGGCTGGCCCGACTGAACGCCGGGCCAGCCACTGTTCAGTCGGGGCATCCCTAGAGCCCCAGCGCCTGCAGCTCGCTGGCCCGCTCGGCGCGTTCCCAGACTTCGTCGAAATGCTGCTGCAGCGGTGCCTGGTTGGCGCGGTCATGGCGCGCGGCGCGGCCCTGTGCGCGATCCGCCTCGGGCAGGAACAGGTAGCCGCCGGCATCGTTGAGCAGGTAGGCCGAGGTGTAGGCGAGGTCGGTCTCCTCCACCGGGGTGCGGATCTGGATCGCACTGGGCAGACGCTGCGCCAGCGTGATCAGCCGGTGGTCGTTGCGCAGGGCGGCAGCCGGGTCGTGCAGCAGGATGCGGATCCGCGCACCGCGGCCGGAGATGGCGATGCGACGCAGCTCGGCCAGTTCCTCCGCACTCGCGTAGTGGTCGTCGTCCAGCAGCGGCAGGTAGATGGACAACTGGTGGCGCGCATCGGCCAGCAATTGCAGGCGTGCGTCGGCCGCCTCGCCGCGCGTGCCGACGGGCAGCACGCCGATGTCGCGCAGCGGCGCGGCATCTCTGGCCGCTGCGGGCAAGGCCAGGCGCATGGCCCGATGCGGCAGTCCGGCGTCTTCGAACTCCTCGCCGTGCGCGACGAACCCCTCGCGCTGGTAGAAACCGATCGCGCTGACCTGGGCGTCCAGCGCCACTTCCGGCCAGCCTTGCGTGCGGGCACGGGCGACCAGTTCGCGCAGCAACGCCACGCCGACGCCGCGGCCGCGCCATTCCTGCAGCACGGCCATGCGTCCGATCTTGTGCTCCGGCGTGAGCCGGCCGCAGCCGATCGGCCGGCCGCTCTCGTCGCGCGCCAGCACGTGCCAGCAGTCTGCATCCAGACCATCGCGCTCGCGTTGCTCGGGCACGCCCTGTTCGCGGATGAACACCGCCTCGCGCAGGTCGAGCAGGGCAGTGCGCTGGTCCTCGCGCGACCAGTCGGCGACTTCAAGATGGAAGTCCTGCAGCTTCATCGGCGTCGGCGCGGCTTGCGCGGCAGCAGGTGGCCGTCGTTGACCAGCGCCAGCAGCAGGTCGCGCTCGACGGCGTCGAGTTTGCGATCGATGTCGAGCGTGCGCTGCTCGCACAGCTGCTGCGCCAGCGCGGGCGTGGCGGGGTAGGCGTGGCCGCTGGCGTACAGCGTGCAGGCGGACTTGCCACGGCTCCAGGCCAGCCGCGACCAGGGGTGGCGCAGCAGTTGCGCGCCGGCGTCGAGCTGTTTGGCCAAGGCGGCCTCGGCCAGCGGCTTTTCCGGCGGCGCCGGTACCTGCGCGTTGCGGTAGCGGGTGATGAAGCGGCCAAACCAGTCGCGCAGCAGGTCGTCGCGCAGGGCGGCGGCGAACGGCAGCGCATCCTTCAGGCGATCGATGGCGGCGCGGTCGATCTCGCCGGTGGCGGTGGCCGGCTTCAGGTCCGGATCGGCGTAGCGCAATTCCTCCGGCAGATGCTCGGCGATGAAGTCGGCCAGGTCGCCGGTCAGCTCGGCCTGCGACGGTGCGCGCATGCCGATGGAGAACGTCATGCATGGGCCGCCGAAGGCCACGCCGTCGTGCGGCACGCCCGGCGGCAGGTACAGCATGTCACCCGGTTCCAGCAGCCATTCGTGGGTCGGCTCGAACTGCACCAGCTGCTTGAGTTCCACGTCGGGGCGGAACGCCTTCGGCGCCAGTGGGTCGTCGCTGATCGCCCAGTGGCGCTGGCCCAGGCCTTGCAGCAGGAACACGTCGTATTGGTCGACGTGCGCGCCGACGCCGCCGCCGGGTTCGGCGTAGGAGACCATCACGTCGTCCACCCGCCAGCTGGGCAGGAAACGGAAGTGCTCCAGCAGTTGCGCCACGTCGGCGTCCCACTTGTCGACGTCCTGCACCAGCAAGGTCCAGTTGGTGCTGGGTGTCTTCGCGAAATCGGCCTCGTCGAGCGGGCCGGACTTGACCTGCCAGCGGTCGCGCTTCTCGTCGTGCACGATCAGCCGCGCCAGCGCGGCTGGCTCGCAGGCCAGGCCGGCCAGATCATCCGGTTGCAGCGGCGGCTGGAAGCCGGGGAACGCATGGCGGATCAGCAGCGGGCGCTTCTGCCAGTAGTCGCGCAGGAAACGGGCGGGCGACATGCCCAGCGGCTGCTTCGCGGAACCGCGGACTTCGATCGGAAGGGAGGCTGGCTTGGTCATTGGCGCATTGTAGCGGTGACCGGCGTGGCCGATGTCGATACGGCGCCATCATCCTGTCGTCGGGTTCCGACACGGGTGTTGCCGTGCCGGCCCGCGGCGCCGTTGGCCAGCTTCGGGCCGGCAACGCCGGGCGCCAGGTGGAAATCTTCACCCGGGCAGGTGCATGATCGCGCGACGTTTTCCCCCAGCCTGCCGGAGCACCTCCATGATCTACGACAGCATCCTCGACACCATCGGCAACACGCCGATCGTCCGTCTCCAGCGCCTCGCTCCGAAGCACGTCGAACTCTATGTGAAGGTGGAGGCGTTCAACCCGGCCGGTTCGGTGAAGGACCGGTTGGCGCTGGCGATCATCCTGGATGCCGAGCAGCGCGGCACGCTGAAGCCCGGTCAGACCGTGGTCGAGGCCACCTCCGGCAACACCGGCGTGGCGCTGGCGGCGATCTGCGCGGCGCGCGGCTATCCCTTCGTGGCGGTGATGAGCGACTCGTTCTCGGTTGAGCGGCGCAAGCTGATCCGCGCCTACGGCGGCAAGGTGTTGCTCACCCCCGCCGCCGCGCGCGGCACCGGCATGGTCAAGGTGGCGGAAGAACTGGCCAGCAAGCACGGCTGGTTCCTCGCCCGCCAGTTCGAAAACCCGGCCAACCCGGCGTATCACCGGCAGACCACCGCGGCGGAAATCCTGCGCGATTTCGCCGGCCGCCGGCTGGATTACTTCGTCACCGGCTGGGGCACCGGCGGCACGCTCACCGGCGTGGGCGAGGTGCTCAAGGTGGCGCGGCCGGAGGTCAAGGTGATCGCCAGCGAACCGACCGGCGCGGCGCTGCTCTCCGGCAAGGAATGGCAGCCGCACAAGATCCAGGGCTGGACGCCGGATTTCGTGCCGGCCGTGCTGAACCCGCAGGTGGTCGACCGCATCGTGCCGATCGACGACGTGCTGGCCCGCGACACCTCGCGTGCGCTGGCGCAGCAGGAAGGCATCTTCACCGGTATTTCCTCCGGCGCCACGCTGGCTGCCGCGGTGCAGGTCGCCGCGGAAGCGCCCGAGGGGTCGGTGCTGCTGGCCATGCTGCCGGATACCGGTGAGCGGTATCTCTCGACGTTCCTGTTCGAAGGAGTCAATGAAGGATCGGATGAGGTGGAGTGAGGGAAACGAATGGACCATCCGTCTTGATCCCGATCTGCCGAAGTCAACGGTTTGTCCCTTTCGATGCGGCCTGATCCTGCAGCGGTTGGTTGCGCCCAGAGATGGCTGCGATTGCGTTCCACGTGCGGGCATCAGGGGCAAGCTGCCAATAGGCGCCTCACCCCATTACGCGTGCCCGCTTCCCCACTGAAGCCCGCGAATCCCACTCCGCAATCAGCTTCTGTCCCACCCGCGCCAGTGCATTGATCGCCGGCAGCAGTTCGCGGCCCAATTCGGTGAGCGCGTATTCGGCCGAGGGTGGCGAGGTGTCGAGCAGGCGGCGCGACACCAGCCCGCGCGATGCGAGTTCGCGCAGGCGGGCGCTGAGCACGCGGGCGGAGATGCGTGGGATGTCGTGGCGCAGTTCGCCGAAGCGGCGGGGTTCGCCGCTCAGGTACCAGATCACGTTGGGTGCCCAGGCGCCGCGCAGCAGCGCCAGGCTTTCGGTGAGCGGGCAGGCGGGCGGCGGTGCGACCTTGCTCTTGCGGACGGGGAGGCCCATGGGGTGCTCGTTGGTGATGGGATGGTGCGGTAACCGCGCGGTTACCTCATCCTGAGGTTAACCATTGATTAGGTAGTATCCAACAGTAACCACTAAAGGGTAGCATGCATGAATAGGGTGCGCTGCGTTTCGCTTGGCGCGCCGTCCATCTCCCATCCCCACCAGGAGTCATCGCATGAAACTCTACTATTCCCCCGGCGCCTGTTCGCTTTCACCGCACATCGTGGCGCTCGAGGCCGGCCTTCCACTCACGCTGGAAAAAGTCGACGGCAAGGCCAAGCGTACCGAGCACGGCGCGGATTTCTGGCAGATCAACCCCAAGGGCTACGTGCCGGTGCTGGAGCTGGACAACGGCGAACGGCTCACCGAAGGCCCGGCGATCGTGCAGTACCTGGCCGACCAGAAGCCTGACAGCAAGCTGGCGCCTGCCAACGGCACGTCGGCGCGCTACCGCCTGCAGGAGATGCTGGGCTACATCAACTCGGAGATCCACAAGAGCTACAGCCCGCTGTTCAAGCCCGACACGCCCGAGATCACCCGCGCCGAGCGCAAGGAGTACCTGACGCGGCGCTACCAGCTCATCGAAGGCGTGCTGGCGAAGCAGCCGTTCCTGCTGGGCGACACGTTCAGCGCGGCGGACGCCTACCTGTTCACCGTGACCAACTGGGCGAAGGCGGTGGCGCTGGACCTGTCGGCGTTCCCGGCGCTGCTGGCGTTCCAGAAGCGCGTGGCCGAGCGTCCGGCGGTGCAGGCGGCTCTGGAGGCGGAAGGGCTGGTGAAGAAGGCCCTGGCCTGACACGCACCGGGCGCGGCGATGCGCGCGGCCTGGAGCGGTACTCCCTCCCGATGCAAGCAGGGGAGGGCTGGGGTGGGGTGCTCTTGATCTGTCCCGCCATCCCGGAACCACCCCTCCCAACCTCCCTCTGCAAGCAGGGGGAGGAGTTGTGCGAAATGCGAGGATTCCCGTCAGATATCCCGCGCCAGCCCCTCGGCCAAACCGACGTAACCACCCGGCGTGAGCTCGAGTAGCCGCTGCTTCGCCTCGGCCGGCAGCTCCAGCTTGTCGATGAAGTCGCGCATCGACTCCTTCGTGATGCCGTGCCCGCGGGTCAGCGCCTTGAGCTGCTCGTAGGGCTGCGGCAAGCCGTAGCGGCGCATCACGGTCTGCACGGCTTCGGCCAGCACTTCCCAGCTGGCGTCGAGGTCGGCGGCGAGACGCTCGGCGTTCACGGTGAGTTTGCCCAGGCCCTTCTGCAGCGATTCCAGCGCCACCAGCGTGTGGCCGAAGGCGGTGCCCAGCGCGCGCAGCACGGTGGAGTCGGTGAGGTCGCGCTGCCAGCGGCTGATCGGCAGCTTCTCGGCGAAGTGGCCGAGCAGCGCGTTGGCGAGACCGAAGTTGCCCTCGGCGTTCTCGAAGTCGATCGGGTTGACCTTGTGCGGCATGGTCGACGAGCCCACCTCGCCCTCCTTGAGCTTCTGCTTGAAGTAGCCCAGCGAGATGTAGCCCCACACGTCGCGCGCCAGGTCGATCAGGATGGTGTTGGCGCGTCGCACCGCGTCGCAGTATTCGGCCACGCCGTCGTGGGGTTCGATCTGCGTGGTGTACGGGTTCCAGTCCAGCCCCAGGCTCTGCACGAAGCGCTGCGAGAACGCGCGCCAGTCGATCTCCGGGTAGGTGATGACGTGGGCGTTGTAGTTGCCCACCGCGCCGTTGATCTTGCCGGGGATCTCCAGCGCGGCGAGCTGCCTGCGCTGACGTTCCAGCCTCGCCACCACGTTCGCCAGTTCCTTGCCCAGCGTGCTGGGCGAGGCGGTCTGGCCGTGGGTGCGCGAGAGCAGCGGCAGCGCGGCGTTGGCATGCGCCAGCTCGCGCAGCCTGGCGATGATGCGGTCGAAGGCCGGCAGCAGCACCTGCTCGCGCGCATCGCGCAGCATCAACGCGTAGGAGAGGTTGTTGATGTCCTCGCTGGTGCAGGCGAAGTGCACGAACTCCCTGGCCTGGGCCAGCGCGGGATCGGCGCCGATGCGCTCCTTGATGAAGTACTCCACCGCCTTCACGTCGTGGTTGGTGGTGGCCTCGATGGTCTTGATGCGCGCGCCTTCCTCGATCGCGAAGCTGTCGGCGATGGTTTGCAGCTGCTTGATCTGGGTGGCCGTGAACGGCGGCAGCTCGGCGATGCCCGGTTCGGCGGCCAGCGCCAGCAGCCATTCGATCTCCACCTGCACGCGGCGGTGCATCAGGCCGAATTCGCTGAAGATCGGGCGCAACGGCTCGACCTTGCCGGCGTAGCGGCCGTCCAGCGGTGACAGGGCGGTGAGGGCGTGGTTGGACATCGGGGCGCGTTCCGGCACGGGGAAACGGCCATTTTACATTGACGGTGGCCCGATGCCCGACGGCCTATAGTTGGCCGGTTTTCCATCTCCAGAAGGACAGGGCCATGAGCGGCTTCCGCATCGAACACGACAGCATGGGCGAGTTGAAAGTACCCGCCGACGCACTGTACGGCGCACAGACCCAGCGCGCGATCGACAATTTCCCCATCTCCGGCCTGCGCCTGCCGCGTGCGTTCATTCGCGCGCTGGGCCTGATCAAGGCTGCCGCCGCCGAGGCGAATCTGGCGCTGGGCCACTTGAAGAAAGGCCAGGCCACTGCGATCCGCAAGGCGGCGCTGGCGGTGGCGGACGGCCAGCACGACGCGCAGTTCCCGATAGACATCTTCCAGACCGGCTCGGGCACCAGCACCAACATGAACGCCAACGAGGTGATCGCCCACCTGGCGGTGGCGGCCGGCGCGAAGGTGCATCCGAACGACCACGTCAATTACGGGCAAAGCTCGAACGACGTGATCCCCACCGCGATCCACGTCAGCGCCACGCTGACTACCAGCGAACAGTTGCTGCCGGCGCTGAAGCACCTGAAGCAGGCGATCGACAAGCGCGCCCGCGAGCTGAAGAACACGCCGAAGACCGGCCGCACCCACCTGATGGACGCGATGCCGATCACCTTCGGCCAGGAGCTGTCCGGCTGGTCGGCGCAGGTGGCCTCTGCGATCGAGCGCATCGAGGACGCGTTGAAGCGCATGCGCCGGCTGCCGCAGGGCGGCACGGCGGTGGGCACCGGCATCAACGCCGACCCGAAGTTCGGCCCGGCGATGGCGGCGCAGCTGAAGAAGCTGACCGGGGTGAGGTTCGAGTCGGCGCAGAACTATTTCGAGGGCATGGCCGCGCAGGACGCTGCGGTGGAGCTGTCCGGTGCGTTGAAGACGCTGGCCGTCGCGCTGATGAAGATCGCCAACGACCTGCGCTGGATGAATTCCGGCCCGCTGGCCGGCCTGGGCGAGATCGAGCTGCCGGCGCTGCAGCCGGGTTCGTCGATCATGCCGGGCAAGGTCAACCCGGTGATCCCCGAGGCCGTGGCGATGGTCGCCGCGCAGGTGATCGGCAACGACGCCTCGATCACCATTGCCGGCCAGTCCGGCAACTTCCAGCTCAACGTGATGCTGCCGCTGATCGCGCACAACCTGCTGCAGTCGATCGAAGTACTGAGCAACGTCAGCGTGCTGCTGGCCGACAAGTCCATCGCCGGCTTCAAGGTCAACAAGGCGCGGGTGAACCAGGCGCTGGCGATGAACCCGATCCTGGTCACCGCGCTGAATCCGGTGATCGGCTACGAGAAGGGCGCGGCCACCGCCAAGCTGGCGTACAAGCAGCACCGGCCGATCATGGAGGTGGCGCTGGAGACCACCGGGCTGTCGAAAGCCGAATTGAAGGATCTGCTCGACCCGATGGCGCTGACCAAGGGCGGCATCCACGGCTGACCGCTCACCGGCGGGCAGGGAAACGGGTGTGGAGGAGTGAGGAAAGAGCAGCAGCCGGCATCCGCTGCTCTCCTTGCGCTTCTCACTCCTCCGGAGTCGTTCCTCAGTCGGAGAACACGGCAAAGCCCTTCTTGCCGTCCTTGTCCTTCATGTCATTGCCGCAGTCGTCGACGTCTTTCTGCGTCATCGTGGCGTAGGGCTTGAACTCGGGCATGGCCGCGGCAAGCTTCTGCTGCGAGGCCAGCATGTCCGGCAAGCGTTTGCACAAGGCCATGGCGGCGGCCTGGATCTGGTCGGTCTGCGGCTTGATGCTGGCCTCGATCTCCTGGTCGCTCTTGCCGGTGAACGCGCCCCAGAGGGCCTGCTTCGCCGCGCTGATGCCGATGTCCGCGCCCTGTGCACCGATGTCCATGCCGGCCTCGGCGATGCCGATGATCTGCTGGCGGTAATCCACCAGCATGGCGTGCTGCTCCGCCGTGGCCGCGACCGGTTTGCCGGCGATCACCAGTGTGCCCTGCGGGGTGATCACCGCCTTCGGGCGGGAATCGTCGTGCGGTTTCGGCCCACTGCCGACGTGGATGCTGCCCAGGCTGATGTCCTTGCTGACCAGCTCCTTCTTGGCCTGCTCGATGCCCTTGCGGACCTCGGCGGCGATCACCGAGGAAGAGGTCTGCTCGCGAACTTCCCTTGCGGCCTGGGCCACGTCGCTGGCGGCGCCCGAAGGGGCGGTGTCCCGTCCGGACTGGCCGCAGGCGGCCAGCGGCAGCAGCAGGATCAGGGCGAGTGCGCTGAAGGTGGCGGATTTCATGGATGCTCTCCTCATCTCGAATTCGATCGGGAAATCAGCTGTCGTCGCGCCAGCGGCGGAACCAGACCGCGCCAGCGAGCAGGCCCAGGCCGACCACCGCGCCGATCCACAGGTTGGGCGATGCCAGCAACTGGTAGGTGTTGCCCAGGTCCATGAAATCCATCGCGGGGTTGCCGCTGACCGCAAAGTTGCCCTGGTGACCGAACACGCTGCCGGTGCCGGGGAACACGCTGAGCAGGCCACGCTGCACGATGTTCTTCCAGAACCAGGTGGTCGGTAGGTCGAACAGCCCCATGATGCCGAACCAGCTGACCAGCAGGCCGGTGGCTACCGGCAAGGCCACGGCCCACAGGAAGGGCTTGCTGCGTGCCCAGGCCGAGCAGAGCAGCAGCCAGCCTACCGAGGGCAGTGCCCACAGCACATACAGCGGGATGTAGCCGACCAGGTTGAACATGACACGAAACGGGTGGGCCAGCACCAGCAGCTGCCATACGTTCACGCCATGGAAAGACAGCGTGACCGCCAGGATCAGCAGTTGCAGCATGCCCACGACGATGCCGGTGATCACGGCAACGACCGGCGCGAGCACGGTGGCGCTGATGATCTTGGACAGCACGGTGCTGGCGTCGGAGATCGGCAGCGACTTCCAGAACAGGATGCTGCGGTCGCGGCGGTCGTCGTACAGCGCACCGAGGCAATAGAAGAACACCACGAAGCCCAGCACGACGATCAACAGGCCCATCGCCGAGTACATCGCCACGTCCAGGGCGAGCCCGACCTTGCTCAGGTCGCCGGCGTCCATGTCGGCGATGACGCGTTGCAGGCCGCCGCTGGCGCCGAAGTTGATGCCGTGACGGGCGCCGACGACCTCGGCGGTGATGATGCCCATGATGTTCAGCAGCAGGAACACGCCACCGGTGATGATCGGCGCCCAGAAGAAGCCGCCCCGATGCTCCCAGAATTCGCGCTTCACCAGCCAGTACATGGTTTTCCAGGTAGTGGTTTTCATGCGTAGGTTCCCTTCATGGTGGCGACGAACAGGTCGCTGATGGAGGGCCGGCGGGTTTCGCCCAGCTGCTCCAGCGTCGCGCGGTTCGCGCCGTCGAACAGAAAAATGCTCTTGCCGAAGACCTGACGTTCGTCCAGCGGTTTCAGCTGGCGCGCGGCGTCGGCCTTGTCGGCCCCGACCATCACCTCGATGAAGCGGTCGCCGACCGCGTCCATGTCGGCATCCAGCACGATCCTGCCGTCGCGGATGAACATCAGGTCGGTGAGGATGTGTTCGACTTCCTCCACCTGGTGGGTGGTGACGATGATCGTCTTGTTCTCGTCGAAGTAGTCCTCCAGCAGGCTCTGGTAGAACTGCTTGCGGTAGAGGATGTCCAGGCCCAGCGTGGGCTCGTCCAGGATCAGCAGCTTGGCGTCGATCGCCATCACCAGCGCCAGGTGCAACTGCACGATCATGCCCTTGGACATCTGCCGCACGCGCTGGTCGGGCGTGAGCTTGGTGCGGGCCAGGAACGCCTCGCACTTGGCGCGATCGAAGCGCGGGTGCACGTTGGCGACGAAGTCCACCGCCTGGCGCACCTTGATCCAGCGCGGCAGCACGGCCACGTCGGCGATGAAGCACACCTCGCCCATCAGCTTGTCGCGCTGCTTGCGCGGGTCGAAGCCCAGCACGTTCAGTTCGCCGGTGAAGTCGGTGAGACCCAGGATCGCCTTCAGCGCGGTGGTCTTGCCGGCACCGTTGGGGCCGATCAGGCCGACGATGCGGCCGGGCTCGATCCGGAAGCTGACGTTGTCCAGCGCCAGTGCCGACTTGTACCGCTTGCTCAGGCCGCTGGCCGTGATCACCGCGCTCATGATTTTTCCTCCTTGTTGGTGGCCGCTTCGCGCAGCAGCGTCTTCAGGTCCAGCCCCAGTCGCTGCAGCCGGGCAAACAGTGCCGGCCACTCCTCGCGCAGGAAGCGCTCGCGTTCCGATTTCAGCAGCGCATCGCGCGCGCCTTCGATGACGAACATGCCCAGGCCCCTCCGTTTTTCCACCAGTTGTTCGTCGACCAGTTCCTGGTACGCCTTCGACACAGTCAGCGGGTTGATCTGAAAGTCCGCGGCCACCTGGCGTACCGACGGCAGCGGGTCGCCCTCGTTCAAGGCGCCGTCCAGGATCATCGCCACCACGCGTTGCTGCAGCTGGCGATAGATCGGGACGCTGTCGTTCCAGGTCATGGTCATGTCTTATTCCTTGCTGATGCGGCCGAACTTGCTGCCAAACGAATAGTAGGGCATGGCCAGTTGCGACCCGAGCAGGCGGAACGGCTCCGCGTTGCTGCCGGAATCCGTGATGACCATCGCCGGGACCGAGGCGTTGCCGAGGTCGGCGAGCAGGACAGCGCTGCGCATTTCGGCGGCGCTGGGGCTGACCTGGACCGGCGCCAGCTCGGTGACGGCGGCGCGGGTGTGGTTGGCCCGGGCCGGCTGACTGGCGACGTTGTAGTCGACGGCACTCAGGCTGGCGGCGGTGAGCAGGACGGCGGCGACACTGGCGATCAGATTCTGCGCTTTCATGACAGGCCTCCTTAGTGACCTCGTTGAGTGGTGTTGTAGTGAACTATAACACAATATTCCGAGCCGTCAATAGGCGCATGGCGATTTCGCAACATGACTGATGGCCTATGCGTCGAAACCGCGCCACGGCGCGATCCGGCAAGGCCGCAACCGCGCTGGCGGCAGCCGACATGGTTCAATGGGAGGTCTTCAGCCTCGACGGAGCAGCGCATGGATCTCGAATTGAGTGGCCGCGTGGTGGTGGTCACCGGCGCCAGCAAGGGCATCGGGCTGGCCTGCGCGAGTGCGTTTGCGCGCGAAGGCGCCACGGTGGTCGGCATCGCGCGCGACCCGGCGAACCTGCAGGCGGCGCAGCGCCAGCTCGCCGCTGCCGGACTGGCGCTGGCAGTGCAGGCGGCGGACCTCAAGGACAGCGTGGCGGCGGGACGGGTGATCGAGTGCATCGAGCGCGACCACGGCCCGATCGAGGTACTGGTGAACTGCGCCGGCGCCGCGCGCCGCACTCCGCCGGCCGAGCTGGACGCGACCGCCGTGCTGGCCGCGATGCAGGCGAAATACCTGAGCTACATGCACGCGATCGATCCGGCGATCCGCCGCATGGGTGCGCGCGGGCGCGGCAGCATCGTCAACGTGATCGGGCAGGGCGGACGACAGGCCAATCCGCAGCACATCGCCGGCGGCTCGGCCAACGCTGCGCTGATGCTGGCCACGGTGGGCTACGCCAGCGCCTACGCGGGCAAGGGCGTGCGGGTCAACGCGATCAACCCAGGCATCACCCGCACCGGTCGCGTCGAGGAAGGGCTGGATGCCGAGATGCGCGCCACCGGTCTGTCGCGCGAGGAACTGCGGGCGCGGCAGCTTGCCGGCATTCCGTTGGGACGCCTGGCCGAACCCGAGGAGATCGCCGAGGTGGCGCTGTTCCTGGCCTCGGCGCGGGCCAGCTATGTCACTGGCGCGATCATCCCGATGGACGGCGGCAGGACTTCGGCGATCTGAGCCCACCGACGGAAAGGCCGGCGCAAGCGCCGGCCTTTCCGCCCGCCTCCTGCCGCGTCAGTCCTTGGCGGCGTAGACCTGCTTCCCGCCTACCCAGGTCTGCAGCACCCGGGTGCTCCAGAGCTTGCTTGCCGGGTCCTTGAAGATATCGTGGTCGACCAGGATGAAGTCGGCCCACTTGCCCGGCTCCAGCGTGCCCAGCGTGTGCTCGGCGTGCCCGGCGTAGGCCGCGTCGAGGGTGAACGCGCGCAGCGCCTGGACCAGCGTCATGTCCTGGTCCGGGTACCAGCCGCCGGGCGGCTGGCCCTGGTGATCCTCGCGGGTCACCGCCGAGTACAGGCCGTAGAACGGGTTCGGCGATTCCACCGGGAAATCCGAGCCGCCGGCGATCAGCGTGCCCTGCTTGAGGAAGCGTTGCCACGCATAGGCGCCGGCGATCCGCTGGTGGCCGATGCGGTCCTCGGCCATGTTCATGTCGGAGGTGGCGTGGGTGGGCTGCATCGAGGCGATCAGCTTGAGCGGCACGAAGCGGGGGATGTCCTGCAGCGACACAATCTGCGCATGCTCCACGCGGTTGCGCAGCGCGATGGCGTCGGGGTGGGTCTTGTAGGCGGCGGCGAAGCTGTCCAGCACCTCGCGATTGGCGCCGTCGCCGATGGCGTGGATGGCCACCTGGTAACCCCTGGCGAAGGCCTTGTCGATCTTCGCGGTCAGTTCGTCGGGTTTCAGGAACAGCAGGCCCCGGTTGTGCGGATCGTCGCTGTATGGCTTGAGCATCGCCGCGCCGCGGCTGCCCAGCGCGCCGTCGGCGAACAGCTTCACCGCGCGCACGGTGAGAAAGTCGCCGCCGTAGCCGATCAGCGGACCGTCCTGGCTGATGGCGTCGAATGCGGCGCCGGTGTCGCGGATCATCGCGTAGATGCGCGCGGTCAGCTTGTGCGCAGCGGCATACTCGCGGTAGAGCCGGTAGGTGTCGAGGTCGATGCCGGCGTCGGCGACGCCGGTGAGGCCGACGCTGGCCATCTCGGTCAGCGCGGCGTCGAGCGCGGCGGCCCGTTCCTGCGCGGTGGGCGCCGGCACCTTGTCGCCGACCAGATCGGCGGCACCATCCACGAACACGCCGGCCGGGTTGCCGTGGGCATCGCGCTCGATGCGGCCGCCGGACGGGTCATGGGTGGCCGCGGTGACGCCGGCCAGCTTGATCGCGGCGGTGTTGGCCCAGGCGGCGTGGCCGTCGACGCGGCTCAGCCACACGGGACGATCGGGCACCACGGCGTCCAGTTCCTTTGCGGTGGGGAAACGGCCGAGCTTCCAGATTTCCTGGTTCCAGCCGCCGCCGACGATCCACTTCGCATCGGGGTGCGCCGCAGCATAGGCCTTTACCCTGGCCAGTGCCTCGGCCAGCGACTGCGTGCCGGTAAGGTCGGCGCTGGTGCGGGCGTAGCCGAGGTCGAGCACGTGGCCGTGGGCGTCGATCAGGCCCGGCAGCAGGGTGCGACCGTGGCCGTCCACCACTCTGGCGCCGCCGGCGCGCGCGGCCAGATCGGCATTGTTGCCAGTGGCCACCACCTTGCCCTGGTCGACCAGCAGGGCCTGGAAGTGCTGCAGTTTGCCGTGGCTGTCCAGCGTGTAGCCGTTGACGTTGCTGACCAGCAAGTCAGCAGCCTGCACCGCTGGCGCGAACGCCAGCAGGGCCAGCAGTGGCAGATGGAGCAAGCGGTTCATGCGCGGTTCCCCATGACGATGGAACCGGCAGTGTGTCGGCACGCGCGCGGTTTTTCCACTGCGGCGCCCGCGCCGTGGTGGGCGCTGCGGCTGACGCCTTCTGCGCGGGGCAGGGCGTCAGCCGGTGTTGCGCGGATCAGGCCGCTTCGGCCATCAGCGTGCCGATGCTCTGGCGGGCCGAGGCCAGCGCCGCGAGCTTCTGTTCCTCGCCGACCGCGATGCCCTCGGCGCGCACGAACTCCACCTCGTTGATGCCGATGAAGGCGAACACGGCGCGCAGGTAGGGTTCCTGGAAGTCCATCGCCGCGGCCGGCGCATCCTTGCCGTAGAAACCGCCGCGGCTGGAGGCAATGATCACCCGCGTGCCGCCGGCCAGGCCTTCGGGGCCGTTGGCGGTGTAGCGGAAGGTCTTGCCGGCGACCAGGATGCGGTCGAGCCAGGCCTTGAGCTGGCTGGGGATGGCGAAGTTGTACATCGGCGCGCCGATCACTACCACGTCGGCGGCGAGGAACTCCTCCAGCATCTCGGTGCCGAGCAAGGCAGCGGGGTCGCTGGCGTCGGCTACCGGGGCCCAGTGCGGCAGCGGCTGGGCCGCCAGATCGTGGTAGCGGACGGCGGAGCCGGGCGTGGCGGCCCTCAGCCCGGCCACGATGTCAGCGCTCAGCTGGCGCGAAACCGAATAGCTGCCCAGGGCGCTGGAATCGATATGCAAGAGTTTCATGGAGGTGTTTCCGAACGATGCCGGTGATCCGGCGTTGGGCTAAAGAATATGTTTTGAACAATCCGGCGATAAGCTAGGATTTATCGAACTTATCGTTCCCGCGTGGAAACAACCATGGCGATACTCAGCGGTGCGCTGCAGGACCTCAACGACCTGTATTTCTTCGCTGCGGTGGTCGAGCACGGCGGCTTTTCCGCGGCGGGGCGGGCGCTGGGCGTGCCGAAGTCGCGCCTCAGCAAGCGCGTGGCCCAACTGGAGGAACGCCTCGGCGTGCGCCTACTGCAGCGGACCACGCGGCGTTTCGTGGTGACCGAGGTCGGCGAGCGCTTCTATGCGCATTGCCGCGCGGTGCTGGAAGAAGCGCAGGCAGCGCAGGACGCGGTGGATGAGCTGCGCGCCGAGCCGCGCGGCGTGGTGCGGCTGAGCTGTCCGGTGTCGCTGGTGCAGACGATACTGGCACACGTGCTGCCCGATTTCATGGCGCAGTACCCGAAAGTGCAGGTGCGGGTGCTGTCCAGCAACCGCCGCGTCGACGTGGTGGGCGAGGGCTTCGACCTGGCGATCCGCGTGCGCACCAAGCTGGATACCGATGCGAACCTGGTGATCCGCACCTTCGGGCAGTCGCGCAACACGCTGGTGGCCAGCCCCGCGCTGCTGCAGACGCTGGGGCGACCGGAGCGGCCGGACGAACTGGCCAGGCTGCCGGCGTTGTCGCTGAACGAGCATGAAGGCGCGCAGGTGTGGGAACTGATCGGCGCCCACGGCGAACAGACCAGCGTGGAGATGCAGGCGCGGCTGATCACCGGCGACTTCACCATGCTGCTGGAGGCCGCGCGCCGCGGCATGGGCGTGGCACTGCTGCCGGAGTTTGTTTGTGCGCCGGCGATCGACAAGGGAGAGCTGGAGGTGGTGCTGCCGGAGTGGAGCGTTCCCGAGGGCACCATGCACTTCGTCTATCCCAGCCGGCGCGGCATGCTGCCTGGCGTGCGTGCGCTGGTCGATTTCCTGGCAGAACGGTTGCCGGCCACTACCTTGCTGAAGCACGAGCAGTGCAAGCGGCGCCCGCTGGACGAACTTCCCGCGGCGTGATGCGCGCGGATGCCCCGATGCAGTACGCTGCCGGGTCTACGGACATTTATACGGCCAAACGATGATCGCGACCAAGCTTCCCAAAGTCGGCACCACCATCTTCAGCGTGATGAGCCAACTCGCGCTGCAGCACAAGGCGGTCAACCTGGGCCAGGGTTTCCCGGACTTCGAGCCGCCGCAGGGGCTGCGCGACGCGCTGACCCGAGCCATGAACGAAGGGCGCAACCAGTACGCGCCGATGCACGGCACGCCGGCCCTGCGCGAGCAGATCGTGCTGAAGACCGGGCGGCTGTACGGCCGCAAGCTCGACGTCGATACCGACATCACGGTCACCTCCGGCGCCACCGAGGCGATCTTCGCGGCGATCGCCTCCACCGTGCGCGCGGGCGAGGAAGTGATCGTGTTCGACCCGGCCTACGACTGCTACGAGCCGGCGATCGAGCTGCAGGGCGCGCGCGCCGTGCACATCCCGCTGACCCTGCCGGCGTTCGCGATCGACTGGCAGCGCGTGCGCGATGCGGTGACGCCGAAGACCCGCATGATCATGATCAACAGCCCGCACAATCCGTCCGGCGCGGTGCTGTCCGCAGCCGACCTGGACGAGTTGGCGGCGATCGTGCGCGATACGGGGATCGTGGTGCTGTCCGACGAGGTCTACGAGCACATCGTCTACGACGGCGCGCAACACGAGAGCGTGCTGCGCCACCCGGAGCTGGCCGAGCGCAGCATCGTGGTCTCCTCGTTCGGCAAGACCTACCACTGCACGGGTTGGAAGGTCGGCTACGCGGTGGCGCCGAAGGCGCTGTCGGCGGAGTTCCGCAAGGTGCACCAGTACCTCACCTTCTGCACCTTCCACCCGGCGCAGGCGGCATTCGCCGAGTTCATGGCCAGCACGCCGCAGCACTACCTGGAACTGCCGGCGTTCTACCAGGCCAAGCGCGACCGTTTCCGCGCGCTGCTGCAACCCTCGCGCTTCAAGCTGCTCGACGTGCCGGGCGGTTACTTCCAACTGGTCGATTATTCGGCGATCCGCGATGAGGACGATCTCGCCTTCAGCCGCTGGCTGGTCGAGCATGGCGGTGTGGCGGCGATTCCGCTGACGCCGTTCTACGAGTGTGCGCCGGGCACGCGATTGCTGCGGCTGTGCTTCGCCAAGAGCGACGCCACCATGGAGGCGGCCGCCGAGCGGCTGTGCCGGCTGTGAGCCTGCAGCCACTGAGCGCATCGCTGGTACAGGGGGCCACCCGCTGGCACGACGCGCTGGCGAACCGCGACTACTACGGCGCGCTGGTGCGCCAGGCGAAAGGCAGCGACCTGATCGTGTTGCCGGAGACGTTCCTGTCCGGCTTCAGCAACGACACCGAGATCAGCGCAGAAACCATGCAGGGCGAGGGTGTGGCCTGGTTGCGCGCGCTGGCGGTCGAAGTCGATGCGGTGGTCTGCGGCAGCCTGGCGATCCGCGAGAACGGCGTCGTCTACAACCGCCTGCTGTGGGCGCGACCGGACGGCAGTTTCGAGCAGTACGACAAGCGCCACCTGTTCCGCATGGCGGGCGAGCATACCCGCTACGGCGGTGGCAGCGAGCGGCTGATCGTGGAGCTGAAGGGCTGGCGCATCCTGCCGCAGGTCTGTTACGACCTGCGCTTCCCGGTGTGGTTGCGCAACCGCCGGCTGGAATCCGCCGCTGGCGGCATGGATTATGACCTGGCCGTGTTCGTGGCGAACTGGCCCACGCCGCGGCGCGGCCCGTGGCGTACGCTGCTGCGCGCGCGCGCGATCGAGAATCTCGGCTACGTGGTCGGCGTGAACCGGGTCGGCGTGGACGGCAACGAGATTCCTTATGCCGGCGACAGTGCGGTGATCGACCCGGTCGGCGAGCCGCTGGTGGAACTGGGCGCGCAGGAGCAGGTGGTGACCGTCGTGCTCGATCCGGCACCGTTGCTGGCGCATCGCGAACGTTTCCCGGCGTGGATGGACGCCGACGCGTTCTCGCTCGACCCGGGTTGATCACCCTTCGTCGTTGACCCGTCCTGAAATGAATTGGCGCCTTTTCCCCCAGGAAAAGGCGCCCTCATGAACCGAAGAATCAAGCGCATGCAGCGGGGCTACAGGCTGGCTCAGAGTATTGCCAGCACTGCTTCCGGCGGGCGGCCGAGCGCGGCCTTGCCATTGGCCACCACGATCGGCCGCTCGATCAGCTTCGGGTGCGCCACCATCGCGGCGATCAGGGCGTTCTCGCCGAGCGCGAGGTTGTCCAGCCCCAGCGTGCGGTATTCGTCCTCCCCGGTGCGCAGCAGCTGGCGCGCGGTCATGCCCAACTGCTTCAGCAGTGCAGCCAGTTCGGCGGCGGTGGGCGGGGTGTCGAGATAGTTGATTACCTCGACCGCCGCCCCGCGTTCCTCGAGCAGGGCCAGCGTGGCGCGTGACTTGGAACAGCGGTTGTTGTGATAGATGCGCACCATTGTTCGGCCACCTTTCGTCGTCATGGAGGGCTCAGCGATTGCCCGAGCGGTTGCCGCCGCGGCCGCGCGGGCGACCGCCGGTCGGACCGCCGTGGCGGGCGCCACCCTGGCCCTGCGGTCGGCCGGCCGGGCGGTTGCCACCGGAGCCTTGCGGCCGCGCCGGGTTGCCGTGTGCACGGTTGCCCTGGGCTGGCGGCCGGCTGCCCCGGTTGCCGCCGAAGCCGCCGTACATGCCGCCGGCGACAGGGCTTTCGCCGCCACGTGCGCCACCCGGGTTGCGGTGGCCGCGGGCGTTGCCGCGCGGCGCACCGGGGCGGGCAGCGGCGCCGTCGCGGCTTTCGCCGGCGAACCATGTGCGTACTGAAGGCAGCTCCTGGCCCGGTGCCACGCGTCGGCTCTTGTTGCGCTTGCCGCCACCGGCACCACGTTCCGGTTGCGCCAGGTTGCCGTTGACTTCCTTGCCGCCGCGCCGTGGTGGCTTGCGGCCGCGCACGGGTTCCTCACGGATGCGGTCGTAGGCGCGCAGCTCGCGTGCCTCGTCCTGGCCGCCGGTCCAGGCGGTGCCGGCGCCGCGCTCGGGGCGATACTCGGTGACGTTGCGGTTGGCGCGACGCTGGTGCAGCACCGGGCTCAGGGTCAGTACCGGTTGTGCGGCGCCGAGGCCGCTGGTCTGGCGCAGTTGCTTGACGCTTTCGGCATCCAGCGCCTCGCATTCGCCACGGCGCAGGTGGCGCGGCAACTCGATGCCGCCGTAGCGGATGCGCTTGAGCCGGCTGACCAGGAAACCCTGCGAGTCCCACAGCCGGCGCACTTCGCGGTTGCGGCCCTCGCGGATCACCACGCGGAACCAGCTGTGGCTGCCGCCGCGGCTGATCACGGCGATTTCGTCGAAGCGGGCCGGGCCGTCGTCCAGTTCCACGCCGGCCTTGAGCTTTTCGATGATCTCGTCGGGCACTTCGCCGTGCACGCGGCACAGGTACTCGCGTTCGAGCCCGCTCTTGGGATGCATCAGCGCGTTGGCCAGTTCACCGTCGGTGGTCAGCAGCAGCAGGCCGGTGGTGTTGATGTCGAGCCGGCCCACGGCGACCCAGCGCGCGCCTTTCAGGCGCGGCAGCTGCTCGAACACGGTGGGGCGGCCTTCGGGATCGTCGCGGGTGGTCAGCACGCCTTCGGGCTTGTGATAGACCAGCACTTCGGTGTCGTCACGGCTGTCGGTGGCCACGACGAACTGCTTGCCGTCCATGATCACGCGGTCGCCGGCCTTCACGCTCATGCCGATTTCGGCGGGGGCGCCGTTCAGCTCGACTTCGCCGGACTGGATGCGCTGCTCCAGCATGCGGCGCGAGCCGAGGCCGGCATTGGCCAGCACCTTGTGCAGGCGTTCTTCCAGCGCGGGGGCGTCGCTGCCGGCGCGCGGTTCGCGCTTCAGGGACAAAACGGATTTTTGCGGCGCATTCATGCGCGGTACTCCTCGGGGTCTTGCTCGGCGGCGTCGGGTTCGGCGTCCGCGGCGGGGTTCGCTGCCTCGTCGGCAGTGGTTGTCGGGGTTTCGGCGGGCTGACTCGTGGCGGAGCCGGCATCGCCGGATTCGGGGGCGGCCAGCGCTTCGGTGGCGGCGGCGGTGGCGTATTCGTCGGCTGTCGTGTCGACGGCATCGTGTTCGTGCAGCAGTTCCTCGTCCGGGTCGATCGGCAGGTCGCGCACGACGCGGGCGGGCAGGGGATCGGGTTCGAAGCGCAGCTGCGGGTCTTCCAGGTCGCGGATCTCCGACAGTGGCGGCAGCTGGTCCAGCGATTTCAGGTTGAAGTAGTCGAGGAACGCGCGGGTGGTGCCGAACAGCGCCGGCTTGCCGGGTACGTCACGGTAGCCGACCACGCGAATCCACTCGCGCTCCTCCATCGTCTTGATGATGTTGGAGGACACCACCACGCCACGGATCTGCTCGATCTCGGGACGCGTGATCGGCTGGCGGTAGGCGATCAGTGCCAGCGTTTCCAGCAGGGCGCGCGAGTAGCGACTGGGCCGCTCGGTCCACATCCGCGAGATCCACGGGTGCACGTCCTGGCGCACCTGGTAGCGGAAGCCGGAGGCCACTTCCTTCAACTCGATGCCGCGGCCGGCGCAATCTTCGGCCAGCGCCTCGAGCGCCTTGGCGATCTGTTCGCGGCTGACCTCGTCGGCCTCGTTGAACAGCTCGCCGAGCTGCTGCACGGTCATCGGCTGGGTCGCGGCCAGCAGGGCGGCCTCGATGATGGGTTTGAGTTGCTCGATCTGCATGACCTTGGGTTCGGATGCCGGTTTGAGCGGTATCGTTCAGTGGATGTCGTTCATTCGCCGGACGCTTCGGTCAGTGCCGATTCGCCCGCCTGTGTGTCGCCCGCCGGCGCGTCGGCGATTTCTTCGGCGTGGCTCACCTTCGCCTTCACGTATATCGGCGCCAGCGGTTCTTCCTGGACGATCTCGATCAGCATCTCCTTGGCCAGCTCCAGCATCGCCAGGAAGGTCACCACCACGCCGAGCCGCCCTTCACTGATGTCGAACAGGCTCTCGAAGCGGTGGAAGCTGCTGTCGTCGAGCCGGCTCAGCAATTCGCCCATGCGCTGGCGCACGCTGAGCGTCTCGCGCTTGATCGCGTGATGCCCGAACAGTTCGGCCCGGTGCATCACGTCCTTCAGGGCCAGCAGCAGCTCGGTCAGCTCCAGCGGCGGCGGCAGCCTGATCACGTTGCGCTCGCCCACGTCGGCGTGCACTACGGCGGTGTCGCGCTCCAGCCGGGGCATCGCCTCGATGTCCTCGGCCGCACGCTTGAACCGTTCGTACTCCTGCAGACGCCGCACCAGTTCGGCGCGGGGATCTTCTTCCAGTCCTTCCTCGGCCGGCGGCCGCGGCAGCAACAGCCGCGACTTGATCTCGCCCAGGATCGCGGCCATCAACAGGTATTCGGCGGCCAGCTCCAGCCGCATCACGTCCCGCATCAGCTCGATGTAGGCCATGTATTGCCGGGTGATCTCGGCGACCGGGATATCCAGGATGTCCAGGTTCTGCCGGCGGATCAGGTACAGCAGCAGGTCCAGCGGCCCCTCGAACGCCTCCAGGATGACCTCGAGCGCGTCCGGCGGGATGTACAGATCCTGCGGCATCTGCAGCATCGGTTGGCCGCGCACGATGGCCAGCGGCATTTCCTGCTGTTGAGGTACCGACGCAAACGCTTCCTGCGGTGCGGTGACCGGGCTCTGTGGCTCGACGGGCTCAGTGCTCATCAATGCATGTCATGGGGCCGCCTTCGGCGGCTGCAGTGCGTTCAACATGATCGGAAATCCCCATGCCGACGCGGCATCGGATGTCCGTACTCGGAACACGGCGGTGAGGCGGTGTTCCCGGGGTACTGCGTTCTTCACACTTGTCCGGTCGAGGCGCGGCGGACGCCATCGTCACGACGGGCATGACGAAGCCACTCGATGGCGGTTCGGTCAGGCAGGTCGTCAGCGACCATCGCGCGTCGACTGCGGGTTGTCAGCCGCGGCAGGGACGCCAAGCCAGAGAAGGCGGGAAACAACGCCACCGGCTGTTCACTGGTCGATTCGAGAGCAGTCGAATGGATACCAAGGGGTGCCGGAGGTGCTCGGCAAACATTTCCATGGAGCCACGCGTGGGCCAAGAGTAGCGGCAAGCCGGCGCCAAGTCCAGCGCAGACCACGATTGCCACGGCGGTTCGCAGGCTGCCGGTTGCGCTGCTCGCCGGTTTCGCACGGACGCTTCCGGCAGGCACAATACGCGGATTGGGTCGGGGGAACCGGCGTGCCGGAAGTGCGGCAAGGGCGGCATGTGACCTAATGCGTCGGATTGAGTCGGGCTCGTGTCAGCGTCATGTCCGGTGATGCCTGGCAGGCGCTGGCGCATGCCCCACGATGGCGGCGCGGTCCCGGTCGCGCTTCCCCGCCTGGTTGGACCATGGCACGGTGCGCGAGATGCATTGGGGCCGAAGAGGCACCAGGCGTGGCTTGAAACATGGGGTGGCACGGTGGTTGCTTCGACAATGGCTGACCATCCTGGCCGGCCATGGTGCAGCGGAAGGATCTCGGGACGACGTTGGACGCAGTGCCCTCCTCGGGGCGCAAATGCAAACATGCGGTGGAACTGATGACGATCGACAAAAGCGGACAGGATGGCGGCGGCCCGGAGCAATTGCGCCCGGCGCGCATGCAGATCGAGACGACGGTGCTGATGAGCAGCAACGGCGAGTCGCATCCGACCGAGCTGGTCGACATCTCGGCTACCGGCGCGCTGCTGCGCCGGCCACTGGGCTGGTCGGGCCATGTCGGGCAGAACTGGGTGCTCGACATGATCTTCGGCAACAACCTGCACATCCACCTCGAAGCGGCGGTGGCACGCATTTCCGATCATCACATCGGTTTTTCGTACAGCCGCATTCCCGAGGACAAGCAGGTGCCGCTGTGGAACCTGCTGGGCGGCTACGCCGATATCCTGGAGTACTGGAAGGACGGTTGAGCAGGCACGCGGCACGAAAACGCCCGCATGAGCGGGCGTTTCCGGCGACGGATGAGTGAGGGGTTCAGGCCGTGGCTTTCTTCTCGTCACGCAGCTCACGACGCAGGATCTTGCCCACGTTGCTCTTGGGCAGGCTGTCGCGGAACTCGATCAGCTTGGGCCGCTTGTAGCCGGTGAGGTTCTCGCGGCAGAACTGCTTGAGCGCCTCCTCGGTGAGGCTCGGGTCCTTGCGCACCACGAACAGCTTCACCACTTCGCCGGAATGCTCGTCCGGCACGCCGACCGCGGCCACCTCGAGCACGCCGGGGTGCGCCATCACCGCGTCCTCGACCTCGTTCGGGTACACGTTGAAGCCGGACACCAGGATCATGTCCTTCTTGCGGTCGACGATGTAGAAGTAGCCGTTCGCGTCCATCTTCGCGATGTCGCCGGTGTGCAGCCAGCCGTCGGCATCGAGCACCTTGGCGGTCTCGTCCGGACGGTTCCAGTAGCCCTTCATGACCTGCGGGCCCTGCACCATCAGTTCGCCCACCTCGCCGACTGGCAGCGGCTGGCCGTCCTCCGACCAGATCGCCACGTTGGTGGACGGCACCGGCAGGCCGATCGAACCGTTGTACTCCTTGAGATCGAGCGGGTTGATGCAGACCGCGGGCGAGGTTTCGGTCAGGCCGTAAGCCTC
Source organism: Rhodanobacter sp. KK11 (assembly GCF_033345435.1). Classification (NCBI taxonomy): domain Bacteria; kingdom Pseudomonadati; phylum Pseudomonadota; class Gammaproteobacteria; order Lysobacterales; family Rhodanobacteraceae; genus Rhodanobacter; species Rhodanobacter sp. KK11. The sequence goes on along the minus strand of NZ_JAWPMI010000003.1, from coordinate 547,152 downwards.
GGCCAGGGTGCAACCGGTGATTTTCTTCCAGCGCTCGGCCACGGCACGCTGCACCGCCATGCCGCCGCCCAGGGTCAGGTGCAGCTTCGAGAAATCCAGCTCGGCGAAGCCGGGCGTGTTGAGCAGGCCGTTGAACAGCGTGTTGACGCCGGTCAGCGCGGTGAAGCCGGACTTGCGCAGCTCCTTGACGAAGCCGGGCATGTCGCGTGGGTTGGTGATCAGCCAGTTGAGCCCGCCCAGGCGCATGAACACCAGGCCGTTCGCGGTCAGCGAGAAGATGTGGTAAAGCGGCAGCGCGGTGATGATCACCTCTTCGCCGGGCTTGACCAGGTCTTCGCCGATCCAGGCGGCGGCCTGCAGCATGTTCGCCACCATGTTGCCGTGGGTCAGCATGGCGCCCTTCGCCACGCCGGTAGTGCCGCCGGTGTATTGCAGGAAGGCGATGTCGTCGTGGCCCAGCACCACCGGCTGTAGCGGGTGTGCCGCACCGCGAGCCAGCGCGTCACGGAAGCGTACGGCCTGCGGCAGTTCGAACGCCGGCACCATCTTCTTCACGTGCTTCAGCACGAAGTTGATCAGCGCACCCTTTGGGAAGCCGAGCAGGTCGCCGATGCCGGTGGTGATGATGTGCTGCACCTCGGTTTCGGCCACCACCTGCTGCAGGATGGCGGCGAAGTTGTCCAGCACCACGATCGCCTTGGCCCCGGAATCCTCCAGCTGATGCTTCAGTTCGCGTGCGGTGTACATCGGATTGGTGTTGACCACCACCAGGCCGGCGCGCAGCGCGCCGAACAGGGCGATCGGGTACTGCAGCACATTCGGCATCATGAGCGCGATGCGGTCGCCCTTGCCGAGCTTGAGCACGCCGGTGAGATAGCCGGCGAACTGGCGGCTCATCTCGTCGATCTGGCCGTAGCTGAGCTGGCGGCCGAAGCTGGCGAACGCCGGGCGGTCGCGGAAGCGAGTGAACGCTTCTTCCAGTACCGCCGGCACCGAAGCATATTGACTGACGTCGATCTGTTCAGGCACGCCGGCTGGATAGTTGTCCAGCCACGGACGTTCGTTGCTCATGCTTTGGGTTCCCTGTTTTGTCGATGACGATGGGACGGATGATGGCGTCTTGATGACTTCGCACCCATCATGGACCATGCGCCGAACGATTGGAGCATACGCCCGCGTACAGCGGCAAGCCGCACTGCAGCGAGTTCCGCCCATGATTGGACTGAAAAAAGCCGGTTTCTTGCTGGTCGTCGTGCTGCTCGCGGCGGCCCTGTCGGCCTGCCATCGCACGCCCGATGAAGAGCAGGTTCGCGAAGCGATCGCTGCCGTTGCGCAGGCAGCCGAAGCTGGCTCGGCCAGCGGCGTGGGCGAACCGTTGAGCGAGGATTTCGACGGCAATGCCGGCGCGCTCGACCGGCGCGGATTGACCGGCATGGTCCGGTTGCTCGCGCTGCGTGGCGAGCACATCGGCGTGACGATGGGGCCGGTGTCGATCGAACCCCGCGGCGAACGCATGGTGGCCACGTTCACCGTCACGTTGACCAGCGGCGGCAAGCTGCTGCCCGACCAGATGGGCGTCTATCAGGTCGAATCCGCGTGGCGCAAGGAGGACGGCGTGTGGCGTTGCTACACGGCGAACTGGAAACACATGGTGTAGGGCCACGAAGCGCGTAGGGCAGGCACGGCCCGCCGCTTGGCGTCGAAGCGCGATGCGAAGTCGGGTGCTGGCGGGCCGTGCCCGCCCTACGTGGTTTCGCTCCGGATCCCGAATCCCGAAAAAAGCATCGCCCGCCAGCGAACCCCTGCGCAAAAAAAACGCCCCGGGGAGCGGGGCGTTTTTCGTGTACGGACTTGCGTTGGAGCTCAGGCGGCCTTCTTGCCCGCCAGCTGGCGCAGCACGTACTGCAGGATGCCGCCGTGGCGGAAGAACTCGCGCTCCTTCGGGGTCAGCAGCATGACGTTCACGGTGAACTGCTTCCTGCTGCCGTCGGCGGCAGTGGCGGTGACCATGGCCTCCTTCGAGTTGCCGTCGTCCAGACCGGTGATGTCGAAGGTTTCCTTGCCGCTCAGGCCCAGCGTCTGCGCGTTCTGGCCGTCCTTGAAGGTGCACGGCAGCACGCCCATGCCGACCAGGTTGGAGCGGTGGATGCGCTCGAAGCTCTCGGCGATCACCGCCTTCACGCCCAGCAGCAGGGTGCCCTTGGCGGCCCAGTCACGGCTGGAGCCGGTGCCGTATTCCTTGCCGGCCAGCACGACCAGCGGGGTCTTCTCGGCCTTGTACTTCATCGCCGCGTCGTAGATCGACAGCTGTTCGCCCGACGGTACGTGCAGCGTGTAGCCGCCTTCCACGCCGCTCAGCATCTGGTTCCTGATGCGGATGTTGGCGAAGGTGCCGCGCACCATCACGTCGTCGTTGCCGCGGCGCGAGCCGTAGGAATTGAAGTCCTTCGGCTCGACACCCTTGGAGATCAGGAAGCGGCCCGCCGGGCTGTCCTTCTTGATCGCGCCGGCCGGCGAGATGTGGTCGGTGGTGATCGAGTCGCCGAACACGCCCAGCGCGCGGGCACCGTGGATGTCCTCGACCTTGCCCAGCGCCATCGTCATGCCGTCGAAGTAGGGCGGATTCTTGATGTAGGTGGAGTCGTCCCAGCGGTACACCGCGCCGTCCGGCGAGGCGATCGCGTTCCAGCGGCTGTCGCCCTTGAACACGTCGGCGTAGTTCTTCTCGAACATGGCCGGGTTGATCGCACCGGCGATGGCGTCGGAGATTTCCTGGTTGGTCGGCCAGATGTCCTTGAGGTACACCGGCTGGCCGTCGCTGCCGGTGCCGATGGCGTCGCGGGTCAGGTCGATGTCCAGCGTGCCGGCCAGCGCATAGGCGGCCACCAGCGGCGGCGAGGCCAGGTAGTTCAGCTTGACCTCGGCGTGCACGCGGCCTTCGAAGTTGCGGTTGCCGGAGAGCACCGCCGATACCGCCAGGTCGCCGTCGGCGATGCCTTTGCTGATCTCCACCGGCAGCGGGCCGGAGTTGCCGATGCAGGTGGTGCAGCCGTAGCCCACCAGGTAGAAGTTGATCTTTTCCAGTTCCTTCAGCAGGCCGGTCTGTTCCAGATAGTCGGTGACGACCTTCGAACCGGGTGCGAGCGAGGTCTTCACCCATGGCTTGGCCTTGAGGCCACGCGCCGCGGCCTTCTTGGCCAGGATGCCGGCGCCCAGCATCACCGCCGGGTTGGAAGTATTGGTGCAGGAAGTGATCGCGGCGATCACCACCGCGCCGTCGCCGAGGCGGAAGCTTTGGCCGTCCTTCTCCACCATCACGCCGGTTTCGCCGATCGCGTTGGCCGGATTGCCGATGGCGGCGGAGCCGCCCTCGTTGGCATAGCGCTCGACGTCGCCGTTGCCCTTCTTGCGGTTGGCGGTGAGCGGGCCGACCACTTCGTGGAAATTGCGCTGCACATCGCTCAGCAGCACGCGATCCTGCGGGCGCTTCGGACCGGCCATCGACGGCTTCACGTCGGCCAGGTCGAGTTCCAGCACCGCGGAGAAATCCGGAACCGGGGTGTTCTCGTCATGCCACAGGCCCTGCATCTTGGCATAGGCCTCGACCAGCGCGATCTGCTCCGCGCTGCGGCCGGACAGGCGCAGGTAGTTCAGCGCCTCCTGGTCGATCGGGAAAATGCCGCAGGTGGCGCCGTACTCGGGCGACATGTTGCCGATGGTGGCGCGGTCGGCCAGCGCCAGGTGCTTCAGGCCGGGGCCGAAGAACTCCACGAACTTGCCCACCACGCCCAGCTTGCGCAGCATCTGCGTCACGGTGAGCACCAGGTCGGTGGCGGTAACGCCTTCGCCCAGCTTGCCGCTGAGCTTGAAGCCGACCACCTGCGGAATCAGCATGGAAGAGGGCTGGCCCAGCATTGCCGCTTCGGCCTCGATGCCGCCCACGCCCCAGCCCAGTACGCCCAGGCCGTTGATCATGGTGGTGTGCGAGTCGGTGCCGAACAGGGTGTCCGGGTAGGCCCAGCTTTCGCCGTTCACCGTGCCGGTGAACACCACGCGCGCCAGGTGCTCCAGGTTCACCTGGTGCACGATGCCGGTGCGCGGCGGCACCACCTTGAAGCTGTTGAACGCCTTCTGGCCCCAGCGCAGGAAGCTGTAGCGTTCCTGGTTGCGCTGGAATTCGATCTCGACGTTCTGCTCCAGCGCATCCCCGGAACCGAACACGTCCACCTGCACCGAGTGGTCGATGACCAGCTCGACCGGCGTCAGCGGGTTGATCTGGGTGGCGTCGCCGCCCAGTTTCACCACCGCATCGCGCATCGCGGCCAGGTCCACCACGCAGGGCACGCCGGTGAAGTCCTGCAGGATCACGCGCGCCGGCATGAAGGCGATCTCGGTGGAAGGCTCGGCCTTGGCGTCCCACTTTGCCACGGCCTCGATTTCCTTGGTGGTGACGTCGACGCCGTCCTCGTGGCGCAGCAGGTTTTCCAGCAGGATCTTCATCGAGTACGGCAGCCGCTTCAGGTCGAAGCGCTGACCCAGCTTGGTCAGGCTGGCAAAGGCGTACTTCTTGCCGTTGACCTCGAGGGTATCGCGTACGGAAAAGGTGTCTTTCATGGGAAGCGCTCCTGGCTGAATCCTGCGGCTGGGATGACTCGACGACGGTGCCGCGATGGTGGGATGGGGCCATCACGGCAAAGATGCAATTATCGCGCAAACCCCGCGCGGCCGCGAACCGGCGTGCCGTCGTGAAGACGGCGTGCATGGTATGCGGGAAGTCTGCCGGGTGGTGCCCGGCGGGTACACTGCGCCGACACTCACGGCGACTTCGCCGCACAGGATGGGCCCGATGACCACCGCACGCAAACGCCTTTGATGACATGCAGCATTCGATGATTTCGATGGGCCTGGCCGCCGTCTCGCTGCGCGACCTTGCGCTGGTACAGGCGGTGCATCGCCACGGCAGCTTCAACAGCGCGGCGCGGGCGATGCACATCAGCCCGTCCGGGTTGTCGCACCAGGTGCAGAAGGTGGAGCAGGCACTGGGCGCGCCGCTGTTCGAGCGCGGCGGGCGGAAGATCGTGCCGACCGCCGGCGGCCAGCGCCTGCTGCAGCAGATCGATGCCGTATTGGCTTCCGCCGAGCACCTGCAGCAGGTCGCCCGTGCCGGTGAGGTCGCCTTCGGCGGCGAGTTGCGCCTGGGCGTGCCGGCTTCGCTGGGGCCGTACCTGCTGCCGCACCTGATCGCGCCGTTCCCGCAGCATTTCCCGGGCGCACGGCTGGGCATCTCCGAGGGCAAGCCGCGCGGCCTGCTGCGCCGCCTGCGCGAGGCCGAACTCGACGCCGTGCTGGCACCACCGGCACCGGCGACCAGCGGGATCGCCTCGCGCCCGTTGTTCTTCGAACCATGGGAACTGATGCTGCGCGCCGATCACCCGCTGGCCAACCGGGGCAGCATTGCGTTGGCCCAGCTCGACCCGGCCGAGGCCACGCTGATGGCCGAAAGCCACGCCGATGGCCTCGCGGGCGATGGCAGCGAGCACGGCCATGTGCAGGACGTCAGCCTGGAAAGTCTCGCCGCCCTGGTCAGCCTGCGCGGCGGCTACGCGCTGGTGCCGGCACTGGCGCACGAGCGGCTGGCCTCGATGCCGAACGTGGCGTTGGCGAAACTGAAGGGGCCGGCGTCGGGCCGCGAGATCGCGCTGTACTGGCGTGACGCCTCGCCGTGGCACGACGACCTGCAGGCGTTCGCCGAGCTGCTGCGCAAGCTGGCGCGGCAACGGCCGGGCCTGCGCGTGCGGGGTGCCAAGGCCACCTGAACCGAGTGGAGACTTCCTTCGGCCGTGCGCGTGTCGGGCGGGCAATGCCCGCCGGTTTTTGCTTGCGGCCTTGACGCTGCAAGGCCGCGGGCGGTGCCTGCCCTGCGAAGCGTGGGTAGCGCGCAAGGTTGCTCCGGCAAATGGAGGCGCTCATGCAGAAGGCCGCCTTGCGGCGGCCTTCTGTTCGATCACATGAGGCGATGGCTCAGCTGCGCGAGGCGCGCTTGCGATCGATCTCGGTGAGGTGCTTCTTGCGCAGGCGGATTTCCTTCGGGGTGACTTCGACCAGTTCGTCGTCGTCGATGAAGTCCAGCGCCTGCTCCAGCGAGAACTTGATCGCCGGGGTCAGCTGGATCGCGTCGTCCTTGCCGGCGGCGCGCATGTTGGTCAGCGGCTTGGGCTTGATCACGTTCACCGTGAGGTCGTTGTCCTTGGCGTGGATGCCGACCAGTTGACCTTCGTAGACCGAGTCGCCCTCGGCGGCGAACAGCCGGCCGCGCTCCTGCAGCGGCCCCAGCGAATAGGCGGGGGTGGTGCCGCCGGCGTTGGCGATCATCACGCCGTTGGGACGCTTGGCGATCTGGCCTTCTTCCTTCGGGCCGTAGTGGTCGAACACGTGGAACAGCAGACCGGTACCCTGGGTCAGGGTCTTGAACTGGTTCTGGAAGCCGATCAGGCCGCGTGCCGGGATCATGTACTCCAGGCGCACGCGACCCTTGCCGTCCGGCTCCATGTTCTTCAGCTGGCCCTTGCGCATGCCCAGGCGTTCCATCACCGGACCCTGGTGGGTCTCCTCCACGTCGACCACCAGTTGTTCGTACGGCTCCATCTTCTGGCCGTCGATCTCCTTGACGATCACTTCCGGGCGTGACACGGCCAGCTCGTAGCCTTCGCGGCGCATGTTCTCGATCAGCACCGACAGGTGCAGCTCGCCGCGGCCGGACACCAGGAACTTGTCCGCATCCGAACCCTGCTCGACCTTCAGCGCCACGTTGTGCACCTGCTCGCGCTCCAGGCGATCCTTGAGCTGGCGGCTGGTGAGGAACTTGCCGCCGGAGAGGTCCTTGTTGCCGGCGAACGGCGAGTTGTTGACCTGGAAGGTCATCGAGATGGTCGGCTCGTCGACGGTCAGCGCGGGCAGCGCCTCGGGCGTGTCCAGCGCACACACGGTATCGGAGATGGTCAGCTCGGCGATGCCGGAGATGGCCACGATGTCGCCCGCTTCGGCGGTCTCCTGCTCGATGCGTTCCAGGCCCATGAAGCCGAGCACCTGCAGCACCTTGCCTTGGCGCTTCTTGCCGTGGCGGTCGATCACCGCCACCGGCATGTTCTTCTTCAGCGTGCCGCGCTGGATGCGGCCGATGCCGATCACGCCGACGAAGCTGTTGTAGTCCAACTGGCTGATGCGCATCTGGAACGGGCCGTCCGGGTCCACGTCCGGCTTGCTCACGTGCTGCATGATCGCCTCGTACAGCGGGGTCATGTCGCCTTCGCGCACGTTCTCGTCGAGACCGGCGTAGCCGTTCAGCGCCGAGGCGTAGACGATCGGGAAGTCCATCTGCTCGGGAGTGGCGCCGAGACGGTCGAACAGATCCCACACCTGCTCGACGACCCACTCGGGGCGGGCACCCGGGCGGTCGACCTTGTTGATCACCACGATCGGCTTGAAGCCCATCGCGAACGCCTTCTGCGTCACGAAGCGGGTCTGCGGCATCGGCCCGTCCATCGCGTCGACCAGGATCAGCACCGAGTCGACCATCGACAGCACGCGCTCCACCTCGCCGCCGAAGTCGGCGTGTCCGGGCGTGTCGACGATGTTGATGCGGTTGCCGCGCCAGGTGATCGCGGTGTTCTTGGCCAGGATGGTGATGCCGCGTTCCTTTTCCTGGTCGTTCGAGTCCATCACGCGCTCGGCCAGCACGGTGCGTTCGTTGAGCGTGCCGGACTGCTTGAGCAGGCAATCGACGAGGGTGGTCTTGCCGTGGTCGACGTGGGCGACGATGGCGATGTTGCGCAGTTTTTCGATGGACATGGGATCGACTTGGGCGGCGCTGAGGCCGTCACGCAGGTTTTTGAAAGGCGAATTGACCGATTATACGGACTTGTGCGGCAACTTGCCCGTCATTTCGATCGATCGTTCACCTGCCGCTGCCTGACCGAACCCGCAGGAACCCGCTCGCGGGCGATGCTCCTGCTCTGGATACCTCGGTGAAGATCCGGGGGCAAGAGCATCGCCCGCGAGCGGGCTCTTACATTACGCCGAGGGCGTAGTAGGCGCCGATCACCACCAGCACCGCCAGGGTCTTGATCACGGTGATGGCAAAGATGTCGCGGTAGGACTGCCGGTGGGTCAGCCCGGTCACCGCCAGCAAGGTGATCACGGCGCCGTTGTGCGGCAGCGTGTCCATGCCGCCGGAGGCCATCGCGGCGACCCGGTGCAGCACCTCCATCGGAATGCCGGCGGCGTGCGCGTTGGCGATGAAGGTCTCGGCCATCGCACCCAGCGCTATGCTCATGCCGCCGGAAGCCGAGCCGGTGATGCCGGCCAGCGCGGTGACGGTGACCGCCTCGTTGAGCAGCGGGTTCGGGATCGTGTGCAGCGCGTCGGCCACCAGCTTGAAGCCGGGCAGGGCGGCGATCACCGCGCCGAAACCATACTCGGAGGCGGTATTCATCGAGGCCAGCAGCGCGCCGCCGACTGCGGCCTGGCTGCCGGCGGCGAGATGCGCGGTCACCGCCCGCCAGGCGAATACCAGCACGCACAGGATGCCGACCAGCAAGGCGCCCTCGACCGCCCAGATCGCGGCGACCTTGGACACCTCCTGCACCACCGGCTTGGCGTTGCCGACCACGCTGGGCAGGAACGATTGCGTCTCGCCGTACATGCGCGGAATCAGGTCGGTGAACAGCTTGTTGCATACGCCGACCAGCACCAGCGGCAGCAGCGCGACCAGCGGATGCGCCAGCTTGCCGCCTTCGAACGGGGCTGGCTCGTTGAGCAGGTTGTCGCCATAGCCTTCGCCGGCCGCGGCGGCCTTGCGCCGGCGCCAGTCCAGGTAGGTCAGGCCGACGGCCAGGATGAACACCGCGCCGATCGTGCCCAGCCACGGCGCCGCCCAGGTGTTGGTGCCGAAGAACGCGGTGGGGATGATGTTCTGGATCTGCGGCGTGCCCGGCAACGCATCCATGGTGAAGGTGAACGCGCCCAGCGCGATGGTGCCGGGGATCAGCCGTTTCGGAATGTCGGACTGGCGAAAGAGTTCGGCAGCAAACGGGTACACCGCGAACACCACCACGAACAGCGACACGCCACCGTAGGTCAGCAGCGCACACACCAGAACGATCGACAGGATCGCCCGGCTGCGCCCGACCAGGCCGATGGTGGCCGCCACGATGGCCTTGGAAAAACCCGACAGCTCGATCAGCTTGCCGAACACCGCGCCCAGCATGAACACCGGGAAGTACAGCTTGAGGAAGCCGACCATCTTGTCCATGAACAGGCCGGTGAACATCGGCGCCACCAGCGACGGATCGGTCAGCAGCACCGCGCCCAGCGCGGCGATCGGCGCGAACAGGATGACGCTGTAGCCGCGATAGGCCGCGAACATCAGAAAGCACAGCGCGGCCAGCACGATCAGAAAAGCCATCCGTGAACCCCCGAAATGAGCCCGGCCAGCGACGCCGGCCGTGACGATGGCTGCGGAGTATCCGCAGCGGTGCGCGCTGGCGGCACTGTACGAAGGTACAAGTGTTCGCGTCCCGGCGGATGCCTAAGCTCGTTTCATCAGCATCCATCATCGATGGCTGCGCTCGCTGCCGACCACACCACGGGGAAAGGGGAAAACATGAAACGTACGTATCTGAGTCTGGCGATCGGCCTGGCCACCGGCTTGCTGTACGCGGTGCCGTCGTACGCGCAGCAGGCCGCTGCCGCGGGCAACGCACCTGCGCAGCCGAGCCAGGTCAAGCAGCTCGACCAGATCACGGTCACCGCACGCAAGCGCGAGGAGACCCTGCAGGACGTGCCGATCGCGGTCAGCGCCTTCACCGCGCAGGCGCTGGAAAGGCAGAACGTGCAGAACCTCGCCGACCTGCAGGGCAAGGTGCCGTCGCTGCAGATCTACGCCGCGCGCGGCTCCAACACCACGCTCACCGCCTACATCCGCGGCGTCGGCCAGGCCGACCCGACCTGGGGCTTCGACCCGGGTGTGGGCATCTATCTGGATGACGTCTACCTGGCGCGTCCGCAAGGCGCGGTGCTGGACGTGTTCGACGTCAGCCGCATCGAGGTGTTGCGCGGTCCGCAAGGCACGCTGTACGGCAAGAACACCATCGGTGGCGCGATCAAGTACGTCTCCAACCCGCTGCCGGTGAAGACCGAAGGCTCGGTGGAGGCCACTGTCGGCACTCACGGCGAGAAGGACGTCAAGGCCAGCCTGGGCGGCGCCAGCGCGGACCAGGTGTGGCGCGGCCGCATCGCCTACGCCAGCAGCCACAACGACGGCTTCGGCAAGGACATCCTTACCGGCAGCCGCAACGGCAACAAGAACACCAACGCGGCGCGCGCCACCCTCGGCTTCTTCCCCTCCGACCAGTTCAACGCGCAGTTGTCCGTGGATGGCGTGCGCGACAATTCCAACCCGCGCGGCGCCAAGATGCTCACGGCGAACGTGCTTGCCCCGACCTACCAGCCGCTGTCCAGCGACTTCGATACCCGCAGCGGCTTCGCCCAGCTCAACCACACCAAGCTGTACGGCAGCGCGCTGACGATGAACTGGATCGCCAGCCCGAACTGGACGCTGAAGTCGGTGACTGCCGTGCGCGGTTCCTCGACCGACACCAACATCGACTTCGACACGCTGCCGGAGAAGATCGCCGACGTGAACGCGGTCTACACCGACCATCAGTTCAGCCAGGAATTCCAGGCCAACTACGACGCCGGCGGCAGCCTGCACGGCGTGTTCGGCGCGTACTACTTCGACGGCCGTGCCGACGGCGAGATCCACAACATCTTCCTCGGCTCGCCGCCGTATTCCACGCTGGGCCTGTCGCAGTACGGCAGCACCGGCGGACGCATGGGCACCAAGAGCTGGGCCGGCTACGGCGACTTCACCTGGGACATCAACCCCAGCTGGAGCCTGGACGTGGGCCTGCGCTACACCCATGAGACCAAGACCGCACTGATCCAGAACTTCGGCTTCTCGGACGAGACCTTCACCACCCGCACCAGCACGCTGGCCGACTTCAGCGGCTCGCACGCCACCAGCAACGTCTCGCCCAAGGTCTCGCTGGACTGGAGCGTGAACGACCAGGTCAAGCTGTACGCCAGCTATTCCGAAGGCTTCCACTCCGGCGGCTACAACATCCGCGCCAACTGCGTGGCGGTGCCTAGCTCGTGCCGTCCGATCGACGACGAGAAGGTGCAGTCGTACGAGCTGGGCAGCAAGATGTCCTTCTTCGACGGCGCGCTGATGATGAATACGGCCGTCTTCCACAACGTGTACTCGAACATCCAGCTGTCGGTGTTCAGTTCCTACACGCTGCCCAACGGCAGCCAGGGTTTCTTCGGCGACTTCACCAACGCCGGCAAGGGCCACATCGACGGCGTGGAGGAGGAGTTCGCCTGGAAGCCGGCCGAGAACTGGACGCTGAGCGGCAACGTCGCGTACCTTCACACCAAGTACACCGAGTACATGACCCGCGGCGTCAACATCGCCGACCAGCAGAAGTTCACCAACGCGCCGAAGTGGTCCGGCGGGCTGTCGCTGGAGAACACCACGCCGCTGTCCGACGGCGGCAGCATCACCGCGCGGGTGAACTACACCTACCAGTCCATGGTGTACCCGGAAACCACGCTGTCGCCGCTGATCGCCCAGCCCGCTTACGGCCTGTGGAACGCCGGCGTGATCTGGCAGATCAACCAGCCCTGGTCGCTCAGCCTGCAGGGCAGCAACCTGGCCAACAAGTCCTACCGCACCACCGGCTACAACGTCGGTGCGCTGGGCATCTACACCGGTTTCTACGGCGCGCCGCGGATGGTCACGCTGAGCGCGAAATACCGGTTCTGACGCGGTTGCTTCTCCCCATCCCCGCGCGAGCGCCAACTTGCTCCCGCGGGGCGTTTTTCCATTGCCGGCACGAGCCGTGGCGAATGACATAGCGGTCCCGGCCGCGCCCATGCGGCTCCATGAGCCTGCTGGACACCTGCCGGTCTGCCAACGGAGAAAATGCATGCGCAAGACCCTCGGCCTGCTGACCCTGCTGCTGCTCGCGCCGCTGGCCTGCGCGGCTGGTGCGCCGTCACTGCCGACCCTCAAGATCAATGCCTCGCGCACCGCGGTGGTCGGCCTTTCCTCCGGCGCGTACATGGCCGCACAGGTGCAGCTGGCGTACCCGGAACTGTTCCCCAACGCGGCCATCGTGGCCGGCGGTCCGTTCGGTTGCGCCGGCGGCAAGCTGGACATGGCGTTGGGCAGCTGCATGAAGGGTGTGCCGGCGCCTGATGTTGGTGCGCTGGTGGCCGGCGCGACCAGTCGTTCGGCATCCGGCGACATCGGTGCGTTGAAGAATCTCGCCCACGGCCGCGTCTACCTGCTGCACGGCAAGGACGATGCGCTGGTAGCACCGGCGGTGGCCGAGGCGGGCGTGCAGTTCTACCGGCAACTGCGCGACGCCACGCCGGCGCTGAAGGGTATGCAGGTGCATGAGGACGGCGGCCGCGCGTTCGCGCACAACCTGCCGGTGGCAGGCAAGGGCGACGACTGCGGCAAGTCGGTGGCGCCGTACCTCGGCCACTGCGGCTTCGATGCGGCGGGCGAGATCTTCGCGCAGATGTTCGGCAAGCCGGCGCATGCGGCGGGCAGGGCGCAGGGCGAACTGCGCGCGTTCGACCAGGACGCGCTGCGCCCCGGCGGCGCCGACGCGTTCCTGGCCGACACCGGCTATGTCTACCTGCCGCCGGCCTGCCTTGCCGGCAAGCCTTGTGGGCTGGTGGTGGCCTTCCACGGTTGCAAGCAGAACGCTGCCGCGGTGGGCAAGGCCTTCGTCGAGGACGCCGGCTTCAACCGCTGGGCCGACGTCTACGCGGTGGCGGTGCTATATCCTCAGACCCGCGCAAGTTTCGCGCCTTTGAATCCGCAGGCATGCTGGGACTGGTGGGGATATTCCGGAGCCGACTACGACAGCCGCCAAGGCGTGCAGTTGCGTTGGGTGGTGAACGCGGTGCGTGCGCTGGGGCTGCCAGCGGGGCGTTGATGGCTGCGCCCCGCCGCTCACGTAGCCGGCTGGCTGTGGGGGTGCATCTTGTGCGCGATGCTTTTGCCACACGAAAGCTCTTCGCTTCAAAACAACAACGGTATCGCGAGCTGTCGCGACTGAAGTCCCTCCCGCCAGTGCGAATGCCATGCTGAGCGCCAGCGTCATCGCGTTTGCCGCGCTGTGCTGGCTCGCCCTGCTGTTCGGCGTGGCCCTGCTCGGCGAGCGTCGACCGCAGCTGTTCGAGAAACGCTGGGCGATCGTGTATGCGCTCTCGCTGGCGATCCATTGCACCTCGTGGACGTTCTACGGCACGGTGACCCAGGCCAGCCGTTCGGGCTGGTGGCTGCCGCCGACGTTTGTCGGGGCGATCCTGATGTACCTGTTCGCGCTGAAGTTCCTCGGCCGGCTGGTGCAGCTGGTGCGCGAATACAACGCCGGCTCGTTGGCCGACCTGATCGCGGTGCGGCTGGGCCGGCATTCCGGGCTGGCGGCGCTGGTCACTGCGGTGGTGGTGATCGGCATCGTGCCGTACATCGCGTTGCAGCTGAAAGCGGTGGCGATGAGCTACGGCATCCTCAGCCACGGCCAGCTGGCCGAATCCAATCCGTGGCAGGACAGCGCGCTGTACGTGGCGTTGCTGATGGCGCTGTTCGCGATGCTGTTCGGCACGCGGCGCGCGTCGACGATGGCGCACAACCGCGGGCTGGTGCTGGCGATGGCATTCGAGTCGCTGTTCAAGCTCGGTGCGATGCTGGCGCTGGGCACGCTGTTGTTCACCGCCTTGCCGACAGGCTTGCCCAGTTACATTCCGCCGCCGCCGGACAGCGGCGGTTTCCCGGCGCTGATCCTGCTCGGCGCGCTGGCGATGTTCACCATGCCGCATCAGTTCTACGCGGGCATCGTGGAGTGCCGCAACGACGGGCAGCTGCGCACCGCGCGCTGGCTGTTCCCGCTGTACCTGCTGCTGATCTCGTTGCCGATACTGCCGCTGGCGCGGCTGGGCGATGCATGGCTGGGGGCGAGCGGGGTGTCGTCGGACATGTACGTGCTGGCGTTGCCGCTGGCGCGCGGCGAGCATGGCCTGGCGCTGATCGCATTTCTCGGCGGCCTGAGCGCAGCCACCAGCATGGTGGTGATCGCCACGCTGGCGCTGAGCCTGATGGTGGTCAACCACTTTATCGCGCCGCTGCGCGTGCGCGCCGGCTGGGGTCGCGACGAGCACGGCGACCTGCGCGGCGAACTGCTGAACCATCGGCGAGTGGCGATCCTGGTGCTGATCCTGCTGGCGTGGGCGTACAGCCGCGTGCTGGCGCGCAACGAGGTGCTGGCCGATATCGGCGCGATCTCGTTCTCCGCGCTGGCCGGGCTCACCCCGGCGCTGCTGGCGGCGGTGTATCGGCCGCAGCTGGGTTCGCGTGCGGTGATGGCCGGGCTCGCCGCCGGCACCCTGGTGTGGATCTACGCGGTGCTGCCGACCCTGTTGCCGGTGGCGCCGGCATGGCTGCACGACGGTCCGTTCGGCCTGCATTGGCTGGCACCGGATGGCCTGCTCGGGCTGGGCAACTGGAACCGGCTGGGCCGCGCCGTGGTGGTGAGCCTGCTGGTGAATATCGTGGTGATGCTGGCAGTCGCCGGTTCGCGTTTTGGCCGGGCGGCGCGCGCGGTCAGCGTGGGCGACGTGGGCCTGGTCGAGCTGCGCGCGCTGGCGATGCGCTTCCTGCCGTCGGAACGGGTCGAGCACCTGTTTGCCAGCGCACCGGCCGTGGGGCCTGCCGGCAGCGCGCGGGTCGCAGAGGTCGAGCACGAACTGGCTGCGGTGATCGGCGCCGCCTCGGCGCGGCTCCTGCTGGAGGTGGTGCATCGGCAGGGCCGCGACGACCTGGACACGGTGGTGGCGATCGTCGGCGAGGCGGCACAGGACCTGCGCTTCAACCAGCGCGTGCTGGAGGCGGCGCTGGAGAACATGAGCCAGGGCATCTGCGTGGTCGACGCCGAGCTGCGTCTGGTCGCCTGGAACAGCCCGTATGCGCGCCTGTTCAACTACCCTCCCGAACTGCTGCAGGTAGGCCGCCCGGTCGCCGAACTGACCCGCCACAACATCGACGCCGGCATGCTCGGTCCCGGTGAAACGGATGCGCGCGTGCAGCGCCGGCTGGAGCACATGCGCGCCGGCACCCGTCACCTGTCGGAGCGGCGCTTCCCCGACGGCACCGTCGTGGAGATCCGCGGCAACCCGATGCCCGGCGGCGGTTTCGTGGCCACCTTCACCGACGTCACCGCGTTCCGTCAGGCCGAGGCGGCGCTGAAGCGTGTCAACGAGACGCTGGAACTTCGCGTGGAAGAACGCACCCGCGAGCTTGCCGCGGCCTCGGCCGAAGCGCAGGCCGCGAACGAGGCGAAGAGCCGCTTCCTCGCCGCGGTCACCCACGACCTTATGCAACCGCTGCATGCAGCGCAGCTGTTCGCCCATGCGCTCACCGAGCGCGGCAGCGATGCTGCCACCGCGCAGCACCTCAACGGCGCGCTGGCCGCCACCGAAGGCCTGCTCACCGGCCTGCTCGACGTGGCCCGGCTCGAAGGTGGCCGCCTGCATCCGCAGCCGCGCGCGTTTGCGCTGGCCGAGGTGCTCGACCCTCTGGCCGCCGAGTTCCGCGCCATCGCGCTGGATCGCGGCGTGCGACTGGACGTGGTCGCCACGCGTGCCTGGGTGCGCTCCGACCCGCAGTTGCTGCGCCGGGTGCTGCAGAACTTCCTCTCCAACGCGCTGCGTTACGCCGAAGGCAGGCGTGCGTTGCTGGGCGTGCGCCGACGCGGCGCGCAACTGCGCATCGAGGTGTGGGACAACGGCCCTGGCATCGCGCTCCAGGAACAGCGCCTGATCTTCCAGGAATTCCGCCGCGGCAGCGCCGCAGGCGGGCAGGGACTCGGGCTGGGGTTGTCGATCGCGCAGCGCATGGCCGATTTGCTCGGCCACCCGCTCGGCCTGCGCTCACGGCCCGGCCGCGGCAGCGTGTTCCATCTCGACGTGCCGCTGGCATGTGCCGCCATCCGACTGCCGCCACCCGCCGACACGCCGCGCTCCTTGCCGGTCGGCCGTGCGCTGGTGCTCGACAACGAACCGGCCGCACTCGCCGCGCTCGGCAACCTGTTGACCAGTTGGGGCTGGCACGTGCACGCGGCACGAAATTCCGCCGAGGCGCTGGCGGCGCCGTGGCGACCAGACCTGCACATCCTCGACTTCCACCTGGACGGCGGGCACACCGGGCTGGAGGCATGGGAACTGCTGCGTGCGCGCCACGCCGACGTGCCGACCGTGATGCTCACCGCCGACCGCGACGGTGAACTGCGCCAGCGGTTGCTGGAGATCGGCATCGGCGTGCTCTACAAGCCGCTCAAGCCGCTGGCGCTGCGACAGGTGCTGCAGCGGGTGGTGATAGGCATGCCGAGATCGTGACTGGCGGACGCCGTGGCCCAGGCGGGATGGCCTTGTGGGCCTTGTGGCTGCCTGGCGTGACCGGGTTGCTGGGCTCATCGTCGAGGCTTCCGGCCTGTCCGCCGATGGCGCGTGGGCGCCCGACCATGAACGGCGGCGCCGACCGCTCGGCTCCATCGGCGGTCACGGCAGGATGCCCGCGCCACGCTCTACGGCTTGGGTCGCGGGGTCGTTGCCACGCTCGGCGGCAGGATCGGCAGCGTGACAGCAGGCTGCTGGCCGGTCAGTGCGCCGAGGAATGTCTGGATCTTTCCGACCTCGTCGTCGGTCAGCGTGGCGCCAAGCTGACTGCTGCCCATGATCGCGATCGCCTGCCGCAGATCCCAGACCTTGCCGGTGTGGAAATAGGGGGCGGTAAGGGTGATGTTGCGCAGCGAGGGCACCCGGAACACGTACTCGTCGCTGACGGTCTTGGTCACCGCGAAACGTCCCTTGTCGCCCGGCGGCAGAATCTCGGCGCCGGGGCGCTCGACGACTCCGAACGGGGCGTACATGCCGCCGCCGATGTTGACGCCGTTATGGCAGGCGGCGCAGCCCTTGCTGATGAACAGCGCCAGTCCCTCTTGTTGAGCGGCATCGAGCGCTTTGTCGTCGCCCGCGAGGTAATGGTCGAACGGTGCATCGGGCGTGATCAAGGTCGCCTCGAACACTGCGATGGCCTTGCGGACGTTGTCGAGCGTGATCGGGTCGGATGCGCCGGGATAGGCCTTGGCAAACGCGGTGGCATAGCCTGGAATGCCTTTGAGTTGCTCGACGACATGGGTTTCCGTGGTGCCCATTTCGACCGGATTGACCAGCGGCCCGCCGGCCTGTTGTTCGAGATCCTTCGCCCGTCCATCCCAGAATTGGGCGATATCGAACACGGCGTTGTAGACGGTCGGCGCGTTGCGCCCGCCACGCTGCCAGCGATGGCCCAGCGACGTTTCCTGCAGGTCGACGCCACCCATGCCGACCATGTGGCAGGAATTGCAGCTGATGGTGTGGCTTTCGGAGAGCCGGGGTTCGAAGTAGAGCATCTTGCCCAGGGCCAGCTTGGCGGGTGTCGAACTATTGCCCGGCAGCGGCGGCGCACTGGCGGGTATCGGCTTGAACAGCCCCTGTGCTTGTTTCATCAGGGCCGACTGCGACCAGGCCGCGCCTGGCGCACAGCAAGCAAGGGCAATCAGGGATGCGACCGCTTTCGAGTACATGGAGAAACCTCCTTGCTCGCTTGCGCGACGGCCCCGCGTGAAATGGAGTGGCATCGGTGGATGTCATGCCGGGACAGAGGGCCCTCCAGGGCCGGCCGGCAGCATGGTCGACAACCGCTCGCGGGGGGGCGGCGTCCACCACATGCCGCAGGATGATCGCGCAGCCCTCCCGGCGCTCAGTTGATCCGCATCAACAAGTCGGCTGGATATCGCAGGGCGTTCGGACTGCCCGTCTGGCGGACCGGCCGGCGCGCGGCGGTTGAATTCGATGCGGTCGGAAGCTCAACCTGTTCTGGCCGGCTCCCCGAGCTCCAGCGCCCGCAGCACCATCCCCGCCTGCGTTCTATTGCGCACCTTGAGCTTTTCGAAGATCGCCGTGACATGCGCTTTCACCGTGCGTTCCTGGATGCCCAGGCGGTCGGCGATCTGCTTGTTGAGCAGCCCCTCGGCAAGCAGGGCGAGCACGCGGGATTGCTGCTCGGTGAGGCGGGCGAGGCGGCTGGCGAGGTCGGTGTCGGCCGGGTCGACGGGCAGGGTGGCGACGGCCTCGGCCAGTCCGGGCGGCAGCCAGCTGCCGCAGTCGAGCACGCTGCGGATCGCCGCGCCGATCTCGGCGGGGCTGGCGCTCTTCGGGATGAAGCCGGCGGCGCCATGGTCGAGCACGCGGCGCACGATGCGCGGGTCGTCATGGGCGGACACCACCAGCACGGCCACGCCCGGGTGCTGGCCGCGCAGCGCGGCCAGCCCGGACAGGCCCCGGCTGCCGGGCATGTGCAGGTCGAGCAGGACCAGGTCGGTATCCGGCTCGGCAGCCAGCGCGGCGAGCACACCGGGCAGGTCGGCTGCCTCGCGCACGCTGCAGTCGCCGAGGTTATCGCTTGCCGCCAGCCGCAGTGCAGCGCGGAACAGCGGGTGGTCGTCGGCAATCAGCAGATTGGTCATGAGCCCGAAGTTAGCGGGCGGCGCGCGCCGCGTCGAGTTCCCCGCATGGACTTTCGTACGATGGCGAGCGCTGCCGCGCTTGCTATGGTGGCCGCATGCAGACTCTCGCCCGACGTTCGCTCCGATTGTTCTCGTTCGCGCTGGCATCCGTCATGCTGTCGGCCTGTGCCAGCCACGGAACGAGGAAGGTATCGGCCATGCATGAAGTCGATTACGGCCAGTTGCGGGTGACTGAACACCGCGGCCACGATGACCTGTTGAGCGCGGGCCTGGGCCTGGCAGGGCTGGCCGGGCCGCCTTCGCCGTTCGCCAATCCGCTGCATCCCGCCGCGGAGGAGCTGCGCCGGCGCGCGATCCAGACCAGTTGGAAGGGCATCGCCGACCTCGGCCCGCTGGGCGGTTACGGCCGCGTGTACGGCGGCGTGCCGGACGTGCCGGGACGCGAGTACCAGGCATTCGCGCGCATCCCCGGTGCGCGCTCGCCGCATCGCGTGCTGCTGCAGTTGCCGGACGGCTTCGACCGCAGCAAGCGCTGCCTGGTGGTGACCGCCTCGTCCGGCTCGCGCGGCATCTACGGCGCGATTTCGCTGGCCGGCGCGTGGGGACTGCCGCGCGGCTGCGCGGTGGCCTATACCGACAAGGGCACCGGCGCCGGCTATTTCGATTACGCCGACGACAGCGGCGTGGCGCTGGACGGTCGTCGCGCCAAACGCGGTGAGGCGGAGCTGGAATTCCAGCCGCCGCCGGCATCGCCCACCGCGGGTGTCGCGATCAAGCATGCGCATTCGGGCGACAACCCCGAGGGCGACTGGGGTCGCCATGTGATCCAGGCGGCGCAGTTCGGCCTGGCCATGCTCGACCGCGCCTTCCCCGTCGAGGCGCCGTTCACGCCAGAGAACACGAAGATCATCGCCGTCGGCATCTCCAATGGTGGCGGCGCCGTGCTGCAGGCGGCGGGGCTGGACCAGGAACACTTCTTCGCCGGTGTAGTGGCGCTGGAGCCGAACGTGCACGTGAAGGGCCACGGCCGCGCGCTGTACGACTACGTCACCGAGGCGGCGGTGTGGCTGCCGTGCGCACTGAGTGCGGAGCATTTCGCCCCGGTACCGCTGGCCCGCGGGCCGCGCGGCGTGCCGTTGCCGGCTTGGCCGATCCGCTGCGCCAGCCTGCGCGCGCAGGGCAAGCTCGGTGGCAACACCGTGGCCGCGCAGGCGGAGCAGGCGCGGCAATACCTGTACGCGCGCGGCTGGACCGACGAGGCGATGCAGACCGCGGCCAGTACGACCGCCTTCGACCTGTGGCGGGCAATCGCCGCCGGTTACGCTTCGGCCTACCTGCGCCGTGGCGCTGCCAACATGCCGTGCGGCTTTCATTACGCGGCGATCGGCGCGGGCGGATTGCCCGGCGTGGCCGATCCGATGACGCGCGCCGCCTGGTGGGCGGACGGTTCGGGCATTCCGCCGGGCAATGGCATCGGCCTGTTCGGCGGCATGAATGTCTCGACCGACCCCACCCTGGTCGGCAGCGAATGCCTGCGCGCGCTGTGGACCGGTGACGACCACGAAGCGCAGATGCTGCATGCCTCGGTCGCGGCTACCGCGGCGCGGCTGCCGCGCAAGACTCTGCCGCTATGGGTGCT
Organism: Rhodanobacter sp. KK11; assembly: GCF_033345435.1. Lineage (NCBI taxonomy): Bacteria > Pseudomonadati > Pseudomonadota > Gammaproteobacteria > Lysobacterales > Rhodanobacteraceae > Rhodanobacter > Rhodanobacter sp. KK11. The sequence continues at coordinate 526,815 of NZ_JAWPMI010000003.1, read as the reverse complement.
GCACGGCGCCGGCGACGGCCTGCTACCCACCGCGTTCAGTTCCGAGCCGTACGTGGCCTGGCTGCGCGACGAAGGGCGTCGGCCGATCTACTGGAAGGTGCCGCACGCGCAGCACTTCGACGCGTTCCTGGCGCTGCCGGGCTTCGGCGAGCGCTACGTGCCGCTGCTGCCGTATGGCTATGCGGCGCTGGACCGCTTGTGGGCGCATCTGTACGAAGGCAGCGCGTGGCCGCTCGACGCGCCGGTGCCGGCCGCACGGCCGCGCGGCCCCGCTCCGCTGGAGCGGGGCACGCTGGGTCTGTAGATGGCGCTGGGTTATCCTTGATCGCTCGCACGCCGGTGCCCGGCGTGCCGCCGTATTCACACCCAAGGATTCGCGATGACCATCCACGTCACCTTCACCACCAACCGCGGCCCGATCCATCTGCGCCTGCACGAAGACAAGGCGCCGGTCACGGTGGCCAGCTTCGTCAACCTGGCCCGCCGCGGCTACTACGACGGCCTGTCGTTCCACCGCGTGATCGCCGATTTCATGATCCAGGGCGGTTGCCCCGAGGGCAGCGGCCGCGGCGGCCCGGGCTACAAGTTCGAGGACGAGTTCAATCCGTCGCTGCGCCACGACAAGCCGGGCGTGCTGTCGATGGCCAACGCCGGCCCGCGCACCAACGGCAGTCAGTTCTTCATCACCCACGGTCCCACCCCCTGGCTGGACGGCAAGCATAGCGTGTTCGGCGAAGTGGTCGACGCGGCCGACATGGACGTGGTCAACGCGATCCGGCAGGGCGACACGATCGAGAAGGTCAGCGTGGAAGGCGACGTCGATGCGCTGCTGGCGGCGCAGGCCGACCGCGTGGCGGAGTGGAACGCGGTGCTCGACCGGCGCGGCTGAGCCGGGCGCCATCGGGCGACAGGAAACCGCCGGCCGGCCGCCGGCGGTTTTTTTGTGGCCGTTCCCGGTCGGTCTTCACGCGGCGTTGTCATGGCGGATTTCGAGGCGACCTATGATCGGCGGGCTGCACATCCGCTCCATCACCCTCCAGGGAGAACGACGATGTCATTCCTCAATGATCTGCTCGGCGGCCAGGGGCAACAGGGAGCGCAGGCCGGCGCCGGTTCGCTGATTGCCGTTGCGGGGCAATTGATCGAGAAGGCAGGCGGCGTGCAGGGCCTGGTCGGCATGCTGCAGCAGCACGGGCTGGGCGGTGCGGTGCAGTCGTGGGTCGGTACCGGCGCGAACCAGCCGGTGTCAGCCGACCAGTTGGGCCAGGCGCTGCAAAACGGCGGTCTTGGGGCGCTGGTGCAGGAGGCCGCGGGCAGGCTGGGCGTGGACCCGAATGCCTTGCTGGGCGGGCTGTCGCGAGTGCTGCCGCAGGCGGTCGACCACATGACGCCGGACGGCCAATTGCCGGCGCAGGGGCAAGACGGCGGCTTCAACCTGGGCATGCTCGAAGGCTTGGCCGGCAAGCTGCTCGGCTGAAAGTCGCCCCACCGGGGCGGCGGTCAGGCCGACTTGCGCCTGACCAGGTGATACAACAGCAGCAACACGATGGCGCCGATCACCGAGGCGACGAAGCCGGCGGACTGCCCGGCCTGGTACCAGCCAAACACGTTCTGGCCGGCCCAGGTCGCCAGCAACGAACCAGCGATGCCGATGAGGGCGGTGACGATGAAGCCGCCCGGGTCCCTGCCCGGCGTCAGCAGTTTGGCCACCAGGCCGACGACCAGCCCAATCACGAATACCCAAAGCCAGTGCATGCGGATCTCCTTCGCGGGATGGGGTCACGGTGCCCAGGGTGCGGGCGCGCCCATGATGCCGTGGCCGTGTCGTCCTGGCGTGTACGGGCAGCGGCCGGCGCCGGATTCGGGCGGCGTGATAAAATGGGCGCCTTTGCTTCCTTCCCCTGCGTGAGAAACCCATGCCCAAGCTCGCCCAGCGTGTCGGCCGCGCCAAACCCAGCGCGATCATGGTGATTGCCGAGAAGGCGAAGCAGCTCAAGGCTGCCGGCCGCGACATCATCAGCTTCTCCATCGGCGTACCGAACTTCCTGCCGGGCGAGCACGTCTACGCCGCCGCGCGCGAGTCGCTGTCGCACGACTCCGGCCAGTACGGCAGCAACCGTGGCGCCGAGCCGTTGCTGGATGCGTTCCTGAAGCACATCGAGGCACTGGGCTTCAGCGGCTACAGCAGGATGAACCTGTCGATCGGCATCGGTGCCAAGCAGGTGCTGTACAACCTGGCCGAGGCGCTGCTGGACGAGGGTGACGAGATCTGCTTCGCCGCGCCGTACTGGACGAGTTACCGCGACATCGCCGACATCGTGGGCGCGAAGATCAACGTGATGCACTGCGGGCCGGAGCAGAACTACAAGCTCACCCCGACCCAACTCGACGCCGCATTGGCACGCAAGCCGAAGGTGTTCCTGTTCAACAACCCGTCCAACCCCACCGGCATGGTCTACACCGCCGGGGAGATCGCCGCGTTGGCCGATGTGCTGGTGAAGCACCCGGACACCTGGGTGATCACCGACGACATCTACAACTCGATGGTGTTCGACGGCATCGGCTACCACAACTTCGTGTTCGCCAGGCCCGAGTTGCGCGATCGGGTGATCTTCGTCGACTCGGCCTCCAAGACCTATGGCATGCCGGGCTGGCGCGTGGGCCTGATGGCCGGCCCCGAAGCGGTGGCCAAGGCCATCACCACGCTCAACTCCAACCACATCACCAGCTTGCCGGAAGTGATCACGGCGGCGGCGGTGGCGGCGCTTTCCGGCCCGCAGGACGTGCCGCGGGCGAAATGCGCCGAATTCGCCGGCAAGCGCGACCTCGTGGTCGCTGCGCTTGAGGCGATTCCCGGCGTGGCGTGCCCGCGGCCGCAGGGGGCGTTCTATGCGTTCCCCGACATTTCCGCGGCGTTCGGCAAGAGCCACGGCGGCACGAAGATCAGCAACGACGTGGAGTTCTGCGCCGCGCTGCTGGAAGCCAAGGGTGTGGCCTGCGTGCCGGGTTCCGCTTTCGGCGAGCCGCGTGCGATGCGCATTTCCTATACCTGCCTGACCGCGCAATTGCAGCCGGGCCTGCAACGCATCCAGCAGTTCTTCGCCGAGCTGACTTGAAAAACGCGGATCGGGAGTCGGGCATGGGAAATCGACCCGTGCGGTTCTTCCGATCCGCGGTTCCCCATTTTCCATTCACGGAGATCACATGATGAAAGCCCCCGTTCGAGTTGCCGTCACCGGCGCTGCCGGCCAGATCGGCTACGCCCTGCTGTTCCGCATCGCTGCCGGCGACATGCTGGGCCCGGATCAGCCGGTGATCCTGCATCTGCTGGAAATCACCCCGGCACTCCCCGCGCTGCAGGGCGTGGTGATGGAACTCAACGATTGCGCGTTCCCGACCCTGGCCGGCGTGGTCGCCACCGACGACGCCAACGTCGCCTTCAAGGACGTCGACTACGCGCTGCTGGTCGGCGCCCGTCCGCGTGGCCCCGGCATGGAACGCAAGGACCTGCTGGAGGCGAACGGCGCGATCTTCGGCCCGCAGGGCAAGGCGTTGAACGCGCATGCCAAGCGCGACGTGAAAGTGCTGGTGGTCGGCAATCCCGCCAACACCAATGCGCTGATTGCCCAGCAGAACGCGCCGGACCTGGATCCGAAGTGCTTCACCGCGATGGTGCGTCTGGACCATAACCGCGCCAAGAGCCAGCTCGCCGAGAAGACCGGCAAGCACAACACCGACGTGAAGAAGATGACCATCTGGGGCAACCACAGCTCCACCCAGTACCCGGACCTGCACCATGCCACCGTCGACGGCAAGGCCGCGCTGTCGCTGGTCGACCAGGCCTGGTACGAGAGCGACTTCATCCCCACCGTGCAGCAGCGCGGCGCGGCGATCATCAAGGCGCGCGGGGCTTCGTCGGCCGCCTCGGCCGCCTCGGCCGCGATCGACCACATGCGCAGCTGGGCGCTGGGCACGGAAGAGGGTGACTGGGTCTCGATGGGCATCCCGTCGGACGGCTCCTACGGCATCGCCCCGGGCGTGATCTACGGCTATCCGGTGACGGTGAAGGACGGCAAGTACGCCATCGTGCAGGGCCTGGAAATCAACGCCTTCTCGCGCGCCCGCATGGACGCCACCGACAAGGAACTGCGCGAGGAGCGCGCCGGCGTCGAGCATCTGTTCGCCAAGAAGTAAGCGCCGGTTCATCGCAGGCGAAAGAGGGCGGCCATGGGCCGCCCTCTTGGTTTCTGCCCGGACCGCTCCTGGCCCGGCGACTACGACCATCGTCGCGATGATGCCGCCGGCATCGTGTTCTAGGCTTGCGCCAACGAAGCCCCGGAGCCCGCCCATGCGTTACGAGGATTTCTACCGGCAGTCGGTCGACGAGCCGGAACGATTCTGGGCCGAGCAGGCGCGGCTGATCCACTGGCATACGCCGCCGCAGCAGATCCTCGACCAGTCGAACCCGCCGTTCCGGCGCTGGTTCGTCGGCGGCACCACCAACCTCTGCTACAACGCGGTGGACCGGCACCTGGCCGAGCGCGCGCAGCAGTTGGCGCTGGTGGCAGTCTCCAGCGAGACCGGCATCACCCGCGAGTTCACCTACCGCCAGCTGCATCGCGAGGTGAACGTGTTTGCCGCGGTGCTAGGGTCGCTGGGCGTGGGCAAGGGCGATCGCGTGGTGATCTACCTGCCGAACGTCGCCGAGGCGGTGTTCGCGATGCTGGCCTGCGCGCGCATCGGTGCGATCCACTCGGTGGTGTTCGGCGGTTTCGCGGCGCACAACCTGGCGCTGCGCATCGACGACGCGCAGCCGAAGCTGCTGGTCTGCGCCGATGCCGGCATGCGCGCAGGCAACGTGATTCCGTACAAGCCGCTGGTGGACGCCGCGCTGAACGAGTCCTCCGCCCCGCCGCCGCACGTACTGATCGTCGATCGCAGGCTCGACCCGCAGATGACCCGGGTGGCCGGGCGCGACCTCGACTACGCCGAGCTGCGCGCACGTCACGAGGATGCCGAGGTGCCGGTGGCGTGGCTGGAGTCGAACGAACCGAGCTACCTGCTGTACACCTCCGGCACCACCGGCAAGCCGAAGGGCGTGCAGCGCGACGTGGGCGGTTATGCGGTGGCGATGGCGCTGTCGATCCGCCAGGTGTTCGACATCGCGCCGGGGCAGGTGATGTTCGCCACCTCGGACGTGGGCTGGGCGGTGGGTCATTCCTACAACGTCTACGGCCCGCTGATCGGCGGCGCCACCAGCCTGCTGTACGAAGGCCTGCCGACGCGGCCGGACGCAGGCATCTGGTGGCGGTTGTGCGAGCAGTACGGCGTGCGCACGATGTTCTCCTCGCCCACCGCGATCCGCGTGCTGAAAAAGCAGGACGAGAGCTGGCTGAAGAAGTACGACCTGTCGAAGCTGAAGTGGCTGTTCCTGGCCGGCGAGCCGCTGGACGAGCCGACCGCGCAGTGGATCACCGGCGCGCTTGGCGTGCCGGTGATCGACAACTACTGGCAGACCGAGACCGGCTGGCCGGCGGTCACGTTGATGCCGGGGCTGGAACTGAAGCCGGTGAAGTTCGGCTCGCCCGGCCTGCCGGCGCCGGGCTACCGGATGAAGGTGATCGACGAGAACACCGGCAAGGAAGTCGCCGCCGGCAGCAAGGGCGTGCTGGTGTTCCAGCCACCGCTGCCGCCGGGCTGCCTGACCACCGTGTGGCGCGACGACGATCGCTACGTGCACAGCTACTTCAGCCACTTCAAGGAGCTGCTGTACAGCTCGCTGGATTGGGCGGTTCGCGACGAGGACGGCTACACGTTCGTGCTCGGCCGCACCGACGACGTGATCAACGTGGCCGGCCATCGCCTGGGCACGCGCGAGATCGAGGAATCGGTGGCCAGCCACCCGGCGGTGGCCGAGGCGGCGGTGATCGGCGTGAAGGACGAGTTGAAGGGACAGGTGCCGATCGTGTTCGCCACGCTGAAGCAGGACGCCGGCGGCGGCACCGGCGCGGTGGCCAAGGCAATGCAGCAGCGCGTGGTCGACCAGCTTGGCGGCGTGGCGAAACCGTCGCGCGTCTACGTGGTGAATGCCTTGCCCAAGACCCGTTCCGGCAAGCTGCTGCGCCGCTCGCTGCAGGCGCTGGCAGAGCAGCGCGACCCGGGCGACTTGTCCACGCTGGACGATCCGGGAGCGCTGGACGATATCCGCCGTGCGCTGGAGCGCGGGCCCGACCAGGGCAGCTGAAGGGAACTATCAGACAAACGCGGGACGGCCGAAGCCGTCCCGTCTGTTTTTCTGTCCGGATGATCTCGGGCGATCAGGCAGCCACTGCTTCCTTTGGCGTCTTGGTGGCCGCCACCGGGCTGCGGATCAGGTGGTCGAACGCGCTCAGCGCGGCGGTGGAACCGGCGCCCATCGCGATGACGATCTGCTTGTACGGCACCGTGGTGGCGTCGCCGGCGGCGAATACGCCGGGCAGGGAGGTCTGGCCGCGCGCGTCGATCACGATCTCGCCGCGTGGAGACAATTCCAGCGTGCCCTTGAGCCATTCGGTGTTCGGCAGCAGACCGATCTGCACGAAGATGCCTTCCAGTTCGAGGCTGTGCATCATGCCGTCGACGCGATCCTTGTAGACCAGGCCGGTGACCTTCTGCCCGTCGCCCAGCACCTCGGTGCTTTGCGCGCTGACGATCACCTCGACATTGGGCAGGCTGCGCAGCTTGCGCTGCAGCACCTCGTCGGCGCGCAGCTTGCTGTCGAACTCGACCAGGGTGACGTGGCTGACGATGCCGGCCAGGTCGATCGCTGCCTCCACGCCGGAGTTGCCGCCGCCGATCACCGCCACGCGCTTGCCCTTGAACAGCGGGCCGTCGCAGTGCGGGCAATAGGCCACGCCCTTGTTGCGGTATTGGTCTTCGCCGGGCACGCCCATCTGCCGCCAGCGCGCGCCGGTGGCGAGCACCACCGACTTCGCCTTCAGGCTGGCGCCGTTCTCCAGCTGCACCTCGACCAGGCCGTCGGCCGATTCGCTGGCAGGCACCAGCCTGGTGGCGCGCTGCAGGTTCATGATGTCCACGTCGTAGTTGCGCACGTGGTTTTCCAGCGCGGCACCCAGCTTGGGGCCTTCGGTGTAGTCCACCGAGATGAAGTTCTCGATCGCCATGGTGTCCAGCACCTGGCCGCCGAAACGCTCGGCGGCCACGCCGGTGCGGATGCCCTTGCGCGCGGCGTAGATCGCCGCCGCCGCACCGGCCGGGCCGCCGCCGACCACCAGCACGTCGAACGCGTCCTTGACCTTGATCGCCTCGGCGGCGCGCTGCTCCGCGCCGGTGTCGAGCTTCGCCACGATCTGCTCCAGGCTCATGCGACCCTGGTCGAACAGTTCGCCATTCAGGTACACGGTGGGCACCGACATGATCTGGCGCGCATCCACCTCGTCCTGGTACAGCGCGCCGTCGATGGCGACGTGCCGGATGTTCGGGTTCAGCACGCTCATCAGGTTGAGCGCCTGCACCACGTCCGGGCAGTTCTGGCAGGACAGCGAGAAGTAGGTCTCGAAGCGGAACTCGCCATCGAGGTTCTGCACCTGCTCGATGGTTTCGGCCGCGGCCCGGGACGGATGGCCGCCCACCTGCAGCAGCGCCAGCACCAGCGAGGTGAACTCGTGGCCCAGCGGGATGCCGGCGAAGCGCACGCCGATGTCGGTGCCGACGCGGTTGATCGCGAACGAGGGCTTGCGCGGCTCGCTGTCGTCGCGGCGCAGGCTGATCCTGTCGCTCATCGCGGCGATTTCGTTCAAGAGCTCTTCCAGCTCGCGCGACTTGGCGCTGTCGTCCAGCGACGCGACCAGTTCGATCGGCTGCGTGAGTTTTTCCAGGTAGCCCGCGAGTTGGGCCTTGATGGCGGCATCAAGCATGGTGACCACTCCGGTGGGGATGGGAAGGGAGAGAGGCTTGTGGCAGCGGCCGGTGCCGTGGGGGAGGGGGAGGCTGACGCGGGGGAGGGCGTCAGCGTGGCACGGGCCGCTGGCACAAGCGTCCTCGGGAGGACCCGGGCGCGGCGCGCCCGGGTCCGGTGTCGCGGGTGAAGCGGGGAATCAGATCTTGCCGACCAGGTCCAGCGAGGGGGCCAGGGTCTTCTCGCCTTCCTTCCACTTCGCCGGGCAGACTTCACCCGGGTGGCTGGCGACGTACTGCGCGGCCTTCACCTTGCGCAGCAACTCGGACGCGTCGCGGCCGATGCCGCCGGCGTTGATCTCGACGATCTGGATCTTGCCCTGCGGGTCGATCACGAACGTGCCGCGGTCGGCCAGGCCGGCGTCCTCGATCAGCACCTCGAAGTTGCGGCTGATCGCATGGGTCGGGTCGCCGATCATGGTGTAGCCGATCTTCTTGATCGCGGCGGAGGTGTCGTGCCACGCCTTGTGCGAGAAATGCGTGTCGGTCGAGACGCTGTAGATCTCTACCCCAAGCTTCTGGAACTCGGCGTAATGGTCGGCCAGGTCTTCCAGCTCGGTGGGGCAGACGAAGGTGAAGTCGGCCGGGTAGAAGAACACGACGGACCACTTGCCCTTGAGGTCGGCGTCGGTGACTTCGATGAACTGGCCGGCCTTGAATGCCTGGGCCTTGAACGGCTTCACTTCGGTATTGATCAGGGACATCTGGTGTTGCTCCCGTGGTGGTTGAAAGGTCGAGAAGAGATGTTAGGGGCTGCTTTGCAATCAATCCAATTGATTGTTGACATTGTGTCGATTGTCTTAGCCTATGATTGGGCCGGTGCCGTGCGAAACAAGGTCCAGGTCTGCGCCGGGGTTACGGCGTGGCGGCGAGGCGGTCGCGCAACTGGTAGTCGACTACCGTGGCGGTGACGATGTCGCTGCCCACGTTCACCGTGGTGCGCATCATGTCGAGGATGCGGTCGACGCCGATGATGATGCCGATGCCTTCGGGGGGGATGCCGAACGTCGCCAGCAGGCCGGCGATCATCGGCAGCGAGCCACCGGGGATGCCAGCCACGGCGACCGCGCTGAGCACCGACAGCAGCATCAGGATGGCCTGGTGGCTCAGGGTGAGCTCGACGCCGAACGCCTGCGCCACGAACAGCACCACGCAGCCTTCGAACAGGGCGGTGCCGCTCATGTTCATGGTCGCGCCCAGCGGCAGCACGAAGCCGGCGGTGCTGGGATTGAGCTTCAGCTCGTCGTGCGCCACCGCCAGCGAGGCGGGCAGGCAGGCGTTGCTGGAACTGGTGGAGAACGCGGCGACCAGCAGCGAGCGGATCTGCCGGAAGTATTCCCGCGGCGAGCGTCGAGCCAGGTAGCGGATCCACAGCGACATGGTGCCGAACAGATGTAGCGCCAGCGCCACGCTGCAGCCGACCACGAACACCGACAACGCCAGCAGCACGTCCACGCCGACCTTGACGATCACGCTGTAGATCATCGCCGGCACCGCGTACGGCGCCAGCTGCAGGGCGAAGCCGACGATCTTCGTCATCACGTCGGTGATGGTGTCCAGCGCCATCTGCACCCGCTTGCGCTCCTTCTCCTGCAACTGGGTGGCGGCGGCGCCGACCAGGATCGCGAACAGGATCAGCGGCAACACGTCGCCCAGCGCGTCGCGGCTGGGGCCGGCCACCGCGCCGAGCAGGTTGCGCGGCATGAACATCTCCACCAGCGTGGCGAAGCTCATGCCAGGTTGGGCCGCCTTCTTTGCGATGGTCTGCTGCGCGCTGCCGCCGTACTCCTGCATCAGCTGGGTGCGCGCCTGTTCGTCCAGGTGGTGGCCCGGTTGCACCGTGTTCATCATCGCCAGGCCGATCGCCACCGCGATGCCCATGTTGAGGAAGAACAATAGGAAGGTCCGCCCGGCCAGCGGGCCGAGCCGGTCCAGCCGGCCGAGCTGGGTCACACCGGAAGCCAGCGAGCTGAACACCAGCGGGATCACCACGAAGAACAGCATGCGCAGGAAGATCTGCCCGAACGGGTCGAACACCGCGCCGGAGATTTTCTGCATCAGCGCCAGCGTGGCGGGATGCCACTGGCCGATGGCCAGCGTGACCACGGCGGCAACCACGCCGATCACCAGGCCCCAGAGGATGCGTTTTGCGAGAGGAGTCGATGTGCTCATCCGGCTGAATGTACGGGGTGGCGACGGATTCGTCACGCGGGAACTCGCCCCGCTGTCCGGCGCCATCGCGGGGGACTGCACCACGCATGGTCGAAGGTCCCATCCCGGTTGCGCACGGGCATGGGCTAAAATGGCCGCTTTGACGGAGGTCACATGGCACACTCAGCGTCTCCCGGCGCACGTTTTCGCGCAGCGCTCGCCGCCGAACAGCCACTGCAGGTGATGGGTGCGATCACCGCCTACGCCGGCCTGATGGCCAGGCGCGTGGGCTACAAGGCGCTGTACCTGTCCGGCGGCGGCGTGGCCGCCAATTCGCTGGGCGTGCCGGACCTGGGCATCAGCACGATGGAGGACGTGCTCACCGACGCGCGCCGCATCGTCGACGCCACCGGGCTGCCGCTGCTGGTCGACATCGACACCGGCTGGGGTGGCGCGTTCAACATCGCACGTACCATCCGTTCCTTCATCAACGTCGGCGTGGCCGCGGTGCACATCGAGGACCAGGTGGGCCAGAAGCGCTGCGGTCATCGCCCGGGCAAGGAAGTGGTGCCGAAGGAGGAGATGGTGGACCGCGTGAAGGCGGCGGTGGACGCGCGCACCGATCCCGGCTTCGTGATCATGGCGCGCACCGATGCGGCGGCGAAGGAGGGCATCGATGCGGCGATCGAGCGCGCGGTGGCCTACGTCGAGGCTGGCGCCGACATGATCTTCCCCGAGGCGATGAAGACGCTGGACGACTACCGCCGGTTCAAGGCCGCGGTGAGGGTGCCGATCCTGGCCAACCTCACCGAGTTCGGCTCCACCCCGTTCTTCACCATCGACGAATTGCGCGAAGCCGGCGTGGACATCGCGCTGTACTGCTGCGGCGCCTATCGCGCGATGAACAAGGCGGCACTCCACTTCTACGAAACCGTGCGCCGCGAGGGCACCCAGAAGCACATCATCGACACCCTGCAGACGCGCGAGGAGCTGTACGACTTCCTCGGCTACCACGCCTACGAGGACAAGCTCGACGCGCTGTTCTCGCAGAAAAGCTGACCACCATTGCGGTAGGAGCCCGCTGGCGGGCGATGCTCTGCCTTCGGGCGCATCAGAGCAGGAGCATCGCCCGCCAGCGGGCTCCTGCCGGAGTCGAAAGAACAAACCTGCACCTGGAGATTTCCGATGAGCGAACAAGTCCTGCCCAAGGCCAAGAAATCCGTCGCCCTGTCCGGCGTGGCCGCGGGCAACACCGCGCTGTGCACGGTCGGCCGCAGCGGCAATGACCTGCACTACCGCGGCTACGACATCCACGACCTTGCCGCCAAGGGCTGCTTCGAGGAGGTGGCCTACCTGCTGGTGCACGGCGTGCTGCCGAACTGGACCGAGCTGCAGAACTACAAGGCCCGGCTGAAGCGTCTGCGCGGCCTGCCGACGCCGGTGAAGGCCGCGATGGAGCTGCTGCCGGCCGCCACCCACCCGATGGACGTGCTGCGCACCGGCTGCTCGGTGCTGGGCACCGTGCTGCCGGAGAAGGACGACCACAACGTCACCGGCGCGCGCGACATCGCCGACCGCCTGATGGCCAGCTTCGGCTCGATGCTGCTGTACTGGTACCACTTCAGCCACAACGGCAAGCGCATCGAGACCGAGACCGACGACGATTCGATCGCGGCGCATTTCCTGCACCTGCTGCATGGCAGGAAGCCCAGCGACCTGCATGCGCAGTCGCTGGACAAGTCGCTGGTGCTGTACGCCGAGCACGAGTTCAACGCATCGACCTTCGCCGCGCGCGTGATCGCCGGCACCGGTTCGGACATGTATTCGGCGATCACCGGCGCGATCGGCGCGCTGCGCGGCCCGAAGCACGGCGGCGCGAACGAGGTGGCGATGGAGATCATCGCGCGCTACCGCAACGCGAACGATGCCGAGGCCGACATCCGCGCCCGCGTCGAGCGCAAGGAAATCATCATCGGCTTCGGCCACCCGGTGTACACGGTGTCCGATCCGCGCAACGAGATCATCAAGGAAGTCTCGCGCAAGCTGTGCACCGACGGCGGCAACCCGACCCTGTTCGACGTCTCCGAGCGGATCGAGAAGGTGATGGGCGAGGTCAAGAAGATGTTCCCCAACCTCGACTGGTTCTCCGCCAGCGCTTACCACATGATGGGCGTCCCCACCGCGATGTTCACCCCGCTGTTCGTGATCTCGCGCACGGCCGGCTGGAGCGCGCACGTGATCGAGCAGCGCCAGGACGGCAAGATCATCCGCCCCAGCGCCAACTACACCGGCCCGGAAGACCAGGTCTATGTGTCGATCGACAAGCGCTAGACAGACATTTTTTCGATGCGAAGGGGAGCCGCGAGGCTCCCTTTTTCGTGTCAGCGAGGTGAAGGTTGCTTGAACCGAAACTGACTCGCGGTACGGTCAGTTTCGACCTTGGTGCGCATGAAACCTTCGCGCTGTATCACTCCTGTTACAGCTGTTAAGCACCCTGTTTCCTCTCCGTTCACGTAGCTAACCGCGCTGGAATGCGGGGTATCGGCCCGACAGCGGCCATGGCTGTTGCAGGAGCGAAGCGGTTGCCGTGCCCTTTGAGGTGAACCCGGTTGCAGTTCACTGGCAGGTTTATCGGCCAGTGGATTGATTTTGCACGGGATCGTACCGGGGAGGATGAAATCTTCCCGCTGGCTCAAAAGTTGCCTCGGGGATAGTTGCTGCAAAGCGAGCCAAAACAGGGGGATCACCGCATCGTTCCGGAGAACAGACATGCGAAAGACTCTTTTGATGACAGCGATATGCATCGGCTTGGGATTCACGCTCCCCGCTTTGGCCGACGATACCCAGACCGGCGGGGCCGGAGCGACTGCGCAACGGCACTCCTCAGCCACCCAGATTAACGACAGTTCGACCGACAGTTCCACCCATTCACGTCAGCGCAACAACAACGGCGATTCCTACGCCGATGGACAGGGCAGCGCGGCCGCCAACAACGGTGGCACGGCGAGTTCGTCGATAGCGTCCTCGTTCAACACCAACAAGGCGATTGCGATGAGTCGCCTCGACGGCATGGTGACCGACATCCGCGCGCACGACATCGGCAACGTAGCCCGGAATTCCGGCGATGCCAATGGAGGCCGGGGCGGCTCTGGCGGTGACGGCTACGGCGGCTGGGCTTCTGGTGGCCGCGGTGGCTCGGGCGGTGACGGCGGGAATGCCCGTTCGCACAGCGGTTATGCCGGCGGGTCGGGGGCCGACAGCGGCTATGTCGACGCACGCAGCAACGCGAAAGGCGGCGATTCCAGCGGCGACAACTACGCCGATGCGCGGGCCCGTTCGCGCGGAGCATCCAGCACCGGCGGAACGGCGACCGGCGGCAATGGCACCTGGGCCGGTGGAGCAGGCAGCAGCGGTGCGGCGACTGCAAGCAGCGGCGCGGCGACCTCGACCGGAGGCAGCAGTGGTGCAGCGGACAGCACCGGTGGTATGGGCGGAGCGGGTGGAAGCGGCGCGTCCGGGACCGGTGGTGAAGGCCTTGCCGGCGCCGGTGGTACCGGCGGTGCGGGCGGTTCGAACATGGTGGATGCCGGCACGTTCGACATGTCCAACCACATGGACGGCGCGGCCGCGGCGGCCGCAGGTGTCACGGTCATGGCGCAGAACAGCGGCGTCGGCTCGCTGGTCCAGCAGAGCGTGAACGTCCAGGCCAATCTCAACATTGGTCCGTGATCGAAGCATGGCGTGGTGGGGCGCATGACGCTCCACCGCGCTTCCCTGGCAGAGCGTTTCGGGTGCCGATGCGGTCGGCGTTCGCGGATGCCTCGTCGCACGCAGTCGACATGGGGACAGGAGACAGCACCATGCGAACAGTCCATCTCATGTCGTGGTCCGCGATGTTGTTGCTTGGCACGATGATGTGGAATGCAGCCGCGACGCAGCCGGCGGCCCCGTCTGCGGCAACCACCGTGGCGACGCCTTCCGCCAGGCCTGTCTGGCTTGATGGATGGGGCCGCAGCGTGGACAGCAAGGCCCTGGCGAGGTCCAGTGGCGGCAATGAGGTCAGCGAAACCATCACCCTGAACGGCACGGTGACAAACAACACCGTCGACCATGTGGTGACCGGATCGAACGTGATCGGCAACGGTGCCTTCAACGGCGCTGCCGGCGTGCCGATGCTGATCCAGAACACCGGCAACGGCGTGCTGATCCAGAACGCCACCATCCTCAATGTGCAGTTCCAGCCATGACGGGCTGGTTGCGCCATGTGTATTGGCTGGCCCCGGCGTTCGTCGCCGGGCTACTGGCCTCGGCGCCGCTGGCAGCCTCGTCGGTCGCGCTGCCCGGCGTGCAGGGCGGCAGCTACGGCCTGCACCTGACCAGCCTGAAGGAAATCCGCTACCGCAACACGATTCGCCAGAAATACGATTTCAGCTGCGGCTCGGCGGCCGTGGCGACCCTGCTCACCTACCAGTACGGCTACCCGGTAGACGAGCAGCAGGCGTTTGCGCAGATGTATGCGCACGGCAACCAGCCGAAGATCAACCGGGAAGGCTTCTCGCTGCTCGACATCAAGCGCTTCCTGCAAGCCAACGGTTTTGAAGCCGACGGTTTCGAGGTGCCGCTGGACAAGCTGCAGGAAGAAGGGCTGCCTGCGATCGTGTTGATCGACGAAGGGGGTTACCACCATTTCGTGGTGATCAAGGGCATGCGCGCGGGCCGCGTCCTGCTGGGCGATCCCGCCCGTGGCACGCGTTCGATTCCGCGCGCGCAGTTCGAAGCGGCGTGGAAGAACCGCCTGGTATTCGTGGTCCATAACCGACGTGCCCTGGCGGTATTCAACAGCCGCGACGACTGGCGCGCTGCGCCGATGGCACCCATCCATTCCGCCATCGACCGCACCGGCCTGGGCAACATCACCCTGCCCAAGCGCGGTCCGGGAGACATCTGAGTGCCGTCATGAATGTCCGGATCGAGTTTTCCTGTTTCCGCGCGCTGGCCGGCCTGGCACTGATGGTCGGCGTTGCACATGCGCAGGAGCCGCCGATGGCGCTGGCGTACTGGCCGGCTGCCGTGAGCGAACATCGCCTCGATGCGGTCCGCGGCGGATTCGACTTCGGCCACGGGTTGCTAGCGTCTTTCGGCATCGAGCGCGCCGTCTACATCAACGGCAACCTGGTGGCCAGCAGCAGCGTGCAGGTGCCGGACATCGGCCGGATGACGCCCGACCAGGCCGCGGCCCTGGCAGCCGCCACGGGTACGGTCGAGGTGATCCGGAACGGCGCGGGCAACAGCGTCGATACGTCCGCGTTCAACCAGGTGACGGCCGCGACGGTGATCCAGAACAGCCTCGACAACCAGGACATCCGCAGCCTGACCACGATCAATGCCGCAGTGAACAGCCAGCTCGCCTTCCGCAGCCTGAACCTGCAGCAAAGCCTGCAGGCCGGCCTGATCGGATCGCTCGGGCACTGACTTGGACATGACGTAGCCGGGTCTGCGCCGCCGCAAGGCGCCATCCGATCAGCGAGGAAACGCGATGTCGCGCAAATCATGGCGAAGCAGATGCTCGACCGGCTGTGCGGGGTTGTTGCTGCTCGGCGGAGTGGCCAGCGCGCAGGATCCGCCGTCGCCCGAGGTGCTGCCGCCGACAGGTTCGGGCGAGCTGTCGGCGGTGATCCGCCAGAGCATGCGCGAGCAGGATGCGCGCATCGCCGCGATGCGCACCGAACTGGCTGCCCAGAACGCGCAGATCGAGGCCATGAAGCGCGAGCTTGCGTCGCAGCAGGCGGATTACCGCGCACTGCGGCGGGCGGTCGGGCTCGATACGCTCGAGCAGCAGCGGGCCGGCAACATCCACGCAGGCGGTCCGGGCGCCAGCGCGCTGCCGATGCCGGCGGGTGAAGTATCCGCTGATGCCGTACCGTCCGGACAGACGCCGGATCGTACGGTGGGGCAGGCGCCCGAGCGCGACCAGCGGCCGCCGGCCGTGGCACCGATTTTCAACCAGCCGGGCGTACTGACCCCGCGCGGCAAGCTGGTGGTGGAGCCTTCCTATCAGTTCGGTTACTCGTCGGCGGAACGGGTCGCGCTGATCGGCTACACGGTGATCCCGGCGATCCTGATCGGCCTGATCGACGCGCGCCAGGTCAAGACGACCACGCAAACCGGCGCGGTCGCGCTGCGCTACGGACTCAGCAACCGGCTGGAGATGGAACTGCGGATACCGTATGTCTACGGCCACACCGATACGATCAGTCGCGAGATCTTCACCGGCAGTGCCACGGACAAGGTCTTCACCAGCAGCGGTCACGGCATCGGCGACGTCGAAGCCACCGCCCGTTACCAGATCAATGACGGCGGCGCGGACAAGCCGTATTACATCGGCTGGTTGCGCTTCAAGTCGCGCACCGGCAGGGATCCGTTCGAAGTCACCACCGACTGCGTCCAGCGCTGCGTGCAAAACGCCACCGGCACCGGACTGCCGCTGCAGTTGCCGACCGGTTCGGGCTTCTATTCGCTGCAACCCGGCGTCACCTGGCTGTACCCGTCCGACCCGGTGGTGTTTTTCGGCAACCTCAGCTACCTGCACAATTTCCCGCGCCACGACGTCAGCCGCACCGTGCTGCTCGGCGGCAAGGAGCCGCTCGGCACGGTGCGGGTAGGGGACATCGTCGATGTCAGCGTCGGCATGGGCCTGGCCTTGAACGACAAGGCGTCGATCAGCATCGGCTACGACCAGAGTTTCGTCGGCATCACCAAGCAGAATGGCCAGACCGTGTCCGGCTCCGCCAAGAGCGTGCTGGGCACCTTGCTGCTCGGCGGTTCCTATCGTTTCAGCGACAAGCGCAGCATGAACTTCACGCTCGGCGTCGGCGTCACCCGCGACACGCCCGATGCCACCGTGACGGTCAGGGTGCCGATGATGTACTGAGCGCGGCCCAACGGCCTTCGGCGGGTGTGGCCATGGCCCCGTGGCGTCGATGCGCCCGGCGATGTCTCAGCCGGAGGAGAGCTTCAGGCGCTGCCGTCGCCGCTGCACCAGCCAGCCGCCACCGCAGATGCCGGCCACTGCCAGCGCGTCAAGGCCGTAGATCGCCCAGCGGTGCGCCTCGAACCAGCCGCTGAGCAGGTGGTCGTGGGTGATCATGCGCCCGGCGGTGATCGCGATCGCTGCAGCGCCGATGTACATGATGACGGGGAAGCGGTCGATCAGTTTCAGGATCAGGGTCGAGCCCCAGACCACCAGCGGCACGCTGATCAGCAGGCCCAGGATGACCAGCAGCAGGTGGCCCTTCGAGGCGCCGGCGATCGCCAGCACGTTGTCCAGGCCCATCAACGCGTCGGCGACGATGATGGTGCGCAGCGCGCTCCAGAACGTGTTGCCGGCCTTGATGTCGGGCCCGTGTTCGTCGCCGTGGTTCAACAGCTTCCAGGCGATCGGCAGCAGCAGCACGCCGCCGGCCAGCATCAATCCCGGCAGCTTCAGCAGGTAGACCACGACGGCAGTCAGCGCGAAACGGACCGCGACGGCGCCGAACGTGCCCCAGAACACTGCCTTCTTCTGCAGTTCCCTGGGCAGGCGGCTGGCGGCCATGGCGATGACGATGGCGTTGTCGCCGGCCAGCACCAGGTCGAGCAGGATGATGGCCAGCAGGCCGGAGAGGAAGTCGGGGGCGGTGAAGTCCATGGTTGGTTCCGTGCGCGTCGGACGATGCAGTGGGCACGGACGCGCGCGGCCCGTGACCACCGCAAAAGTCTCGTTCGCAGGACGACTGCCGAGTGACCGGAGCGATGCTTCGCTCGTGTTGACGATCACTGCACCGCTGCAGGCGAATCTGCTGCGGGAACTACTCCCTTTTGGGCGAGCAGGGATTGTCGGGGCGCGGCATGCTCGGGGTCAAGCCTCGCAGCGGACACTCTTGCCGCTGCAGTCGGCTAAAATGGCGGTTTTCCCTGCCGCGAGATTCTGTCATGAGTGCGCACGACATCCGTTCCGCCGTCCGCCCCGATCCCGACCAGCCGCTGGTCGACATCGCCGATTACGTGGTCGACTACCAGATCGATTCGAAGGAGGCCTACGATACCGCGCGCTACATGCTGCTGGACTCGCTGGCCACCGCGATGATGGCGATGAAGTTCCCCGAGTGCGTGAAGCACCTCGGCCCCGTGGTGCCGGGCGCCACGCTGCCGGGCGGCGCGCGCGTGCCGGGCACCAGCCACGAGCTGGACCCGATGCAGGCCGCTTTCGCCATCGGCACGCAGATCCGCTGGCTGGATTTCAACGACACCTGGCTGGCCGCCGAATGGGGACATCCGTCGGACAATCTGGGCAGCATCCTGGCGGTCGGCGACTACCTCGGCCGCAAGGCGGAGCGCGAAGGCGGCCACGCGCTCAGCGTACGCGACGTGCTCGGCTACGCGATCAAGGCGCACGAGATCCAGGGTTGCTACGCGCTGCTGAACAGCTTCAACCGGGTCGGCCAGGATCACGTGATCCTGGTGCGCCTGGCTTCCACCGCGGTGGCCACGGCCATGCTCGGCGGCGACAAGGAGCAGATCACCACCGCCGTGTCGCACAGCTGGATCGACAACGGTGCGCTGCGCACCTATCGCCACGCGCCGAACACCGGGCCGCGCAAGAGCTGGGCCGCCGGCGACGCCTGCCGCCGTGCAGTCACCCATGCGATCAACGCGGTGTATCGCGGCGTGGTCGGCTATCCGTCGGCACTCAGTGCGAAGACCTGGGGCTTTTACGACGTGGCGTTCAAGGGCAAGCCGTTCGAGTTCGAGCGTCCGTTCGGCAGCTACGTGATGGAGAACGTGCTGTTCAAGATCAGCTACCCGGCCGAGTTCCACGCACAGACCGCGGTGGAATGCGCGATGAAGCTGCACGCCGAGGTGGCGGACAGGCTCGACCAGATCGAGCGGATCGCCATCGAGACGCAGGAAGCCGGCTGCCGCATCATCGACAAGACCGGCCCGCTGGCGAACTACGCCGACCGTGACCACTGCATCCAGTACATGGTGGCGGTGCCGCTGATCTTCGGCCGACTGGTGGCCAGTGACTACAACGACGACGTGGCCGCCGATCCGCGCATCGACGCATTGCGCGACAAGATGACCGTGGTCGAGAACCCGCAGTTCACGCGCGATTATTTCGATCCCGCCAAGCGCTACATCGGCAATTCGGTGCAGGTGTTCTTCAAGGACGGCAGCAGCACGGAAAAGGTCTCGATCGATTATCCGATCGGCCATCGCAAGCGCCGCGCCGAAGGCATTCCGGTGTTGCTGCGGAAATTCGAGGCGGCCATGCGCGACCATCTGCCGGCGCATCAGGTCAAGGCGATCATGGCCGCGGTGGAGGACCCGGCGCGACTGGACGCGATGCCGCTGCATCAGTTCCTGGGGCTCTTCACGTTGTAAAGACGATGTGAGTGGATGATTAAAGGGCGAGGTTTGCTTGGGGCTGCGACCCGCCGTCCACTCGCCAGTCAACCGATGCACCGGCGTGAATGCTGCATGTGCCAAGCCGGCACTGGTTTCAAATGATTGAGCGTGTGCCGGCTAATAAACTTTCCTGAACGAAGCTTCACTGACAAATGGCTGCATTAGTGGTTGCAGCATTCCTTGGCTTAACGATTTTGCTACAATCCCCGCCGCTTGCCGCATACACGCCAAGCAGGGGCTATCGAAAGCTCTGAGTGACGTAGTTCAGTTCTGACGCGCGACTTCCGGTTAGGGTTGAACGGACGCGAAACCTAATAAATGAGGAGACACCTGATGAAACGTAAGGGCTTGTATTTTCTGATCGCGCTGGCCCTGGGCGGCGTAGGTGCCGTTCATGCGCAGGACACGGCTGCTCCTGCCGCCGCCGAGTCGGCCACCTCATCCTATGACGGGCGCTGGTATATCGCTCCGACCGTGGGCGGTTATTACAACGATACCGATCGCAATACCAACAGCCGCCAGCTCTATTACGGCCTGGGCGTGGGTCGCTTCATTTCGCCGAACGCGTCGATCGACCTGTTTATTGATCGTACCTCGCGCGACGCGGACGCCGGCGGCAAATGGGCGAATAATGCCGTGGGCGCTGCGGTGCGTTTCTATGCGGGTGACTGGAACGCCTGGCGTCCGTACCTGCTGGCCGGCGTGATGGGCAGCAACCACCATGGCCTGGGCCAGAGCGGCTGGTCCCCGGCGGCCGAGCTGGGCGGCGGCCTGTCCAAGACGATTACCGACAGCTCTGATGTCCGCGTCGAAGCCGGCTATCGCTACGACTGGGACAACAAGACCCAGCCCGCGCAGGACGGCTACGGCGACTGGTTCCTGGGCTTCAGCATCGTGTCGCGCTTCGGTGCTCCGGCGGCCGCTCCGGCGGCTCCGGTCGCCGCAACCCCGCCGCCGGCCGATTGCTCGACGATGGACAGCGATGGCGACGGCGTCAACGACTGCGAAGACAAGTGCCCGGGCACGGCTGCCGGCACGATCGTTGGTCCGGACGGCTGCCCGCAGAAGGTCGTGATCGACCTGCGCGGCGTGAACTTCAAGTTCGACCGCCCGAAGAAGGGCGAGACCGACATCTCGAAGTCGCTGGCCGAGCCGAGCGCCGATTCGATCGCCGTGCTGAACCAGGCCATCGACACCCTGCAGCGCTACCCGCAGGTGAAGGTGACGGTTGCCGGCTACACCGACTCGAAGGGCACCGACGAGTACAACCAGGCCCTGTCCGAGCGTCGCGCCTCGATCGTCTACAACTACCTGACCAGCCACGGCATTGACGCCAGCCGTCTGGAAGGCCCGATCGGCCACGGCGAAAACAACCCGATCGGCGACAACGCCACCGACGCCGGCCGCGCGCAGAACCGTCGCACGGAACTGCAGGTCCAGCAGTAATCGGGCAGCAATAACACCGAGACAAGAAAAAACCCGGCCTTGGCCGGGTTTTTTCTTGTCTGTGGTACAGGCTGGTTTGCAATGCGCATTCTTGTCGTGACGCAGCTGCGCCCTATACGCTAGTGCGATGCCCCGTCCACCTTCTTCACGCCCCGCACGTCCGACGGTGCCCGTGGCGTCGCCGAGGCACGGGCTGGCCAGGGTGCTGTCCAAGCTGGGCGCATGCTCGCGCAGTCAGGCCGAGCAGTGGATTCGCGCCGGCCGCGTCAGCCTGGATGGGCGAGTGGTCCGCGATCCACATCACCCGACCGTGATCACTCGACAGCAGGTTGTCGTCGATGGCCGACCGGTAAAGCCGGCCGGATGCGTCTACCTGGCCTTCAACAAGCCGCGCGGGCTGGTGGTCAGTGCAGCCGACGAGCATGGCCGTGCCACGGTCTACACCGCGCTGGCGGCCGCCGGCCTGCCATGGCTGGGGCCGGTCGGGCGACTGGACAAGGCGAGCGAGGGCCTGCTGCTGCTCAGTAACGACACCGTCTGGGCGGCTGGCATCACCGATCCGGCCACGCACCTGGACAAGACCTACCACGTGCAGGTGGCCGGCCAGCCGGACGCTGCGGCATTGGCCGCAATGCTGAGTGGTGTCGAGGATGGCGGCGAGTGGCTGAAGGCGCGTCGGGCCAGTTTGCTGCGCGCGGGCGAGAAGAACGCCTGGCTGGAAGTGGTGCTTGACGAAGGCCGCAACCGGCAGATCCGCCGCTTGCTGGCCGCCCTGGGTTTCGACGTGCTGCGGCTGATCCGGGTGGCGATCGGGCCGCTGGCACTGGGCGAACTGGCGAAAGGGCAATGGCGCCGGCTGAGCGCCGATGAAGTGAAGGCGCTCGACGCCCGCAAGGCTTGAGCGCCGTCAGCTGCCGATCACGCCCAGCTTCCGGCCCACCCTGGTGAACGCGGTGATGGCATGGTCCAGGTGTTCGCGAGTATGCGCCGCACTCATTTGCGTGCGGATGCGCGCCTGGCCCTGCGGCACCACCGGGTAGAAGAAGCCGGTGACGTAGATGCCCTCGTCGAGCAGGGCCGCGGCCATCGCCTGCGCCTTCGGCGCGTCGTAGATCATCACCGGCACGATCGGGTGCACGCCGGGCTTGATGTCGAAACCGGCCTTCGTCATCTGCTCGCGGAAGTAGCGGGTGTTTTCCTGTACCTTCGCGCGCAGGTCGCCGGCGCTGGCCAGCATGTCGAACACCTTGATCGCCGCGGCCACCACGTGCGGCGGCAGCGAGTTGGAGAACAGGTAGGGGCGTGAGCGCTGGCGCAACATCTCGATGATCTCGGCGCGGCCGGTGGTGAAGCCGCCCAGCGCGCCGCCCAGCGCCTTGCCCAGCGTGCCGGTGAAGATGTCGATCTTGTCCATCACGCCATTGACCTCGGCCGAGCCGCGGCCGGTGTCGCCGAGGAAACCGGTGCAGTGGCACTCGTCGATGTGCACCATGGCGCCGTACTTTTCCGCCAGCGCGGTGATCTGATCGAGCTTGGCGATGAAGCCGTCCATCGAGAACGCGCCATCGGTCGAGATCAGCTTGGTGCGGGCGCCGGCGGCATCGGCTGCCTGCAGCTGTTTTTCCAGGTCGGCCATGTCGCTGTTGGCGTAGCGGTAGCGCTTGGCCTTGCACAGGCGGATGCCGTCGATGATCGAGGCGTGGTTGAGCGCGTCGGAAATCACCGCGTCCTGCTCGCCCAGCAACGGTTCGAACAGGCCGCCGTTGGCGTCGAAGCAGGCGGCGTAGAGGATGGTGTCCTCGGTACCGAAGAACTCGGCGATCTTCGCCTCCAGCTGCTTGTGCAGGTCCTGCGTGCCGCAGATGAAGCGCACGCTGGCCATGCCGAAGCCGTGGCTGTCCAGCGCGTCCTTGGCGGCCTGGATCACCGCCGGGTGGTCGGCCAGGCCGAGGTAGTTGTTGGCGCAGAAGTTCAGCACCTTGCGGCCGCCTTCCAGCTCGATCTCGGCGGATTGCGGCGAGACGATGATGCGCTCGGCCTTGAACAGGCCCTGGTCGCGGATGGCTTGGAGTTCGCTGGCGTAGCGCGCCTTGGCTGAGTAGCTCATGGAGATTCCGGCCCGTGGACAAAGCTCTATTTTGACCGCTTGGCGCGATGCTGGGAAGGAAGTGCGCGCGTCGACGGGCGCGTGCGCTACTGCGCCAGGCTGAAATCCGCGCGTGTGGTCTTGCCCTTGTCGTCGATGCCCTGCGCGCCGAGCTTCGGCTCCTGCAGCGACATGCGCGTGTCGTCCAGCTTGCCCTTCAGCCAGGCCTGCACTGCTGCAGCGCGGCGCTCGGCCAGCGCGCGCATGGCCTTGGCATCCACGGACACGTTGGTCTCCATCAGGCTGCGCATCTCGTCGGGTTCGAGCGATTTCTTCAATCCGAGGAAATTGCGCGGCTTGTCCGGCAGGTCGTAGTGGCGGTAGGCGCGCCTGAGGTACTTGCCGTATTCGTCCGGGGTGACGCTGACTGCGGCCAGCGCCGCGTCGGAGGTGTCGGCGTCCATGCCCGCGCTGCTCAGCACTTTCTCGCGGCGCACCAGGTTGTCCACCGTGACCTTGCGCAGGCCGTCCTGGTCCTTGCCCGGGTCGGCCCGGCCGGCGATGCCGAGTTTCAGTGAGGGTTTCTGCCGCAGCAGGGCCACGATCCTGCCCAGGCGCTCCTGCGCCTTGGCGTCGAGCACCGCCGAACCCGGTGCGAATTCGACGTAGCCGAGATCCTCGTGGCTGCCGCCGAAGGCGCCGGCCAGCAGGCGGAACGGTGCGGTGGCCGCCTTGGCGATCAGGTTGCCGAAGGCGCGCCAGATCAGCCCGCCCAGGCTGAACTGCGGATCGTCCAGCGAGCCGGATACCGGCAGGTTCACGTCGATGTTGCCCTGGGTGTCCTTGAGCAGCGCCACCGCCAGCTTCACCGGCAGGTGCTTGATGCCGGGGCTCTCGTTGCGCGCGCCGAAGGTGAGCTGGGTGATGAAGATGTGGTTGTCCGCATTGAGCTTGCGCTGGTCCAGCATGTAGTGGACGTCCACGTCGAGCTTGCCGGCGGTGATCGGATAGCCGGTGTAGCGGGTGGAGTAGGCAGTGAGGCGGGTGAGCTCCACCTGGTTGGCCTTGCCCTTGATGTCCAGGAAGGCCACCGGCTGCAACGGGTTGATGCTGCCGTCGATGTCCACCGGCGAGTCGTCGTCGAGCGCCGCCTGCACCGACAGTGCTGCCGGCGGATCGCCCGGCGCGGTGCCGAACGCGCCGATCCGGCCGGTGAGCCTGGTGAGGTTGGCGGTGTAGTTGGGCTTGATGAAGTTGTCGGTGTAGTTGAGCTGGCCGTTGACCAGGGTGATGCCGCCGAGGTGGATGTCGGCCGCGGGCGCGGCCGGCGCCGCTGCGTACGCGACCGTCGCGGTCGATGCCGGAGCGGGGGCCTGCGGCTGCGGTGCTGTCGCAGTGCTGGTGGCGCGGGTCACCGACACCGGCGCGGCCTCGGGCGAGGCGACCACGTCGGCCAGGTTCAGCTTGCCGTCCGCGTTGATGATCATGCGGGCGTAGAACGAGGTGAGCGCGAGTGCGTCCGCGTGCATGCGCGGCGCGCCCTGGCCGATCCCGGCATCGAGATTCGAGGCGCTCAGCGTGCGCCAGCGCAGGAAATCGTCGCCGGTGAGCTTGTCCTGCACACGCACGCGCTCCAGCGTGGCGTCGCCGCGGTAGCGCAGCTTCGGTGTGTCGCCGCGGCCGTCGTAGTGCAGTTTGCCGCTGCTGGTCAGCCTGGCGTCGGCCACGGTGACGTTCAGCGGCACGCTGATGTACGGCTCGAAGCGGGCGACGTCCAGCCGACGAGTGTCCAACTTCAGGTCGGCGCCGAGCGGTGAGGGCCGCAGCTTGCCGGAGGCGGCAAACGTGCCGCGCTCGATGGCGCCTTCCAGCTTGAACGGGCGCTCTTCGCCCAGCTTGTCGCCGAGGTTGTCGATGCTGCCCTTGAGCGATTTCAGCGGCACGGTGACCGGTTCGGCGCCGGCGGCGAGGTCGGTGAAGTCGAGCGCGCCGTCGTCGAGGCCGAGGTGGGCGATGCTCCAGTGCCAGGGCGGAGTTTGCGGTTCCGCGGCGGCCATGCGCCTGTCGGTCAGCGGGTGGCCAGCCGGCGGTGCCAGCAGTTCCAGCAGGCTGATGGCGCCGTTGCGCTGGCGCTGTATTTTCAGGCTGAGCTTGCTGACGGTGGCCGTGCCCAGCCGCACCTGACGGCTGGCCAGGTCGAACAGGCGGATCTCCGCCTGCAGCTTGCTCCAGGCCAGCGGCGTGCCGTGTTCCTTCAACGGAGCTTCGAGCGCGAAGTCACTCACCGTGGCGTGCGCATCGGCCAGGCGCGCGTTGACGGCGTTGCCCCAGTCCAGTTGCAGTTGACCGCTGGCGTCGAGCTTGCCCTTGCCCACCCGTGCGGCCATCGGCGAGGCGACTGCCTGCAGCGGCGCCACGTCCACCTGGTCGAGGCCAAGTTGGACGGCCAGCTTGCTGGCGGCCAGATCCAGCGTGCCCCTGGCCGATAACTCGCCGCCGCTGAGCCGGGCGGCCAGGTCGATATGGCCGGCCGGTGCGGGCTGCAGGCTCAGGCCCTGCAGCGTGCCATGCAGGTTGCCGAGGTTCAGCTGGTGCTGTGCGGCGTCGGTGTAGCGGATGGCGCTGTCGGCCAGCACCAGCGAGGCGATGCGCAGGTCGGTCGGCGTCGCCGAAGCGGTGGAGGCGGGCGGCTGGGAGCCGGCGGCCAGGCTGTCGATATTGGTGTGGCCGTCCGCACCCTGGATGTAGTGCAACCGGGCCTGGTTCAACTGCAATGCACCGAGCCGGTAGCGCGAGAGCAGCGGTTGCACGTCGGCCAGTTCGGCGCTGCCGCGGTCGAGTTCGAGGATCGGTTCGCCATGCCTGCCGGCCAGTGCGAAGTCGTCCAGTTGCAGGCGGCCAGTCAGTTGCAGCTGCGGCGTGGGCCGGGTCTGCACGAAATGCAGGTCGAGGCTGCCGCTGAGCCGTCCCTTGGGAATGGTTATCGGCAGCGGTGCGGGGGCGTAGGCGAGGTAGCGCGGCAGGTCCAACTGGTCGAAGCGGAAATGCATGACTGCTTCGCGGGTATCCGCGAAAGGCCGGGTCTGGCCGTCGATGCGCAGCGGGCTGCCGTCCACCCGCAGCGACAGCAGCGGCTGCACGAACACGTCGGTGTCGCTGGGCAGGTTGGCGAGGAAGGGGATGCCCAGTTCCAGCTGTTCGACGTGATGACTGGCTTTGCCCAACTGGTCGTCGAACTGGATGTCGCCCGCATGCACGCCGATGTTGGACAGCGAGAAGCGTGCCGGCGGCGCCTGGGGCGCGGTGGGCTTCGAGGTATAGCGTTCCACCAGATCAGTGAAGTTGAAGCGTCCGTCCGCGGTGCGCACGATGCGGATCTGCGGATGCTGCAAGCGCAGTTCGTCCAGCACCGGTGCGCGGCGCAGCAGCGAGATCCACGAGGCGTTGATCACCGCCTGGTCGATGTCCACGAACGGCGAGCGGCCGTCGCGGTCGGCGATGTGCAACCGATCCAGCTGCAGGCGCAGGGTGTAGGGGTTGAAGCGTACCTCGCCCAGCGTCACCGGTCGCGACAGGGCCGCGCCGGCGCGCTTCTCGATCTGGGCGCGGATGATCGGCGGGGCGGCGAAGAAGCCGAGCAACCCGAACGCCACCAGCACCACGGCGGCGATCAGCGCGCCCTTGCGTGCACGCTGCGAGCGGTACAACTGCCGGGCCTGGTCGCGGGCCGCCGCCAGGCGGGCACCTGCCATGGAGCGAAGGGCGTTCATGCGGACTTTCCGGTGGCGTCATGGGCCGGCGGTACCCCGCCGGGCACTTCCTGCTGCCGGCAGCGACCGGCCGCAGGAAGTTTACGCAGATACCTTGAAACCGGCGACGGCAAGCGGCGGCAATCGTCCGTGCGCGTTCAGCCCCAGGAGCAGACCACCTTGCCGCACTTGCCCGCATCCATCAGGTCGAAGCCCTTCTGGAAATCATCGATGTGGATCTGATGGGTGAGCACCTTCTGCAACGGGAAGCCGGTGAGCACCATCTGGGTCATCTTGTACCAGGTCTCGTACATGCGCCGGCCGTAGATGCCCTGCAGGGTGAGGCCCTTGAAGATCACCTTGTCCCAGTCGATGCCGGCGCCCTTGGGCTGGATGCCGAGCAGGGCGATCTTGCCGCCGTGGTACATGCAGTCGAGCATGTCGTTGAACGCGCGCGGGTTGCCGCTCATCTCCAGGCCCACGTCGAAGCCTTCCATGTGCAGGTCGGCCATCACGTCCTTCAGCGACTGGTTGGCCACGTTGACCACGCGGGTGGCGCCCATGTCGGCGGCCAGCTTCAGGCGGTAGTCGTTGACGTCGGTGACCACCACGTTGCGCGCGCCCACGTGCTTGGCGATGCCGGCGGCGATGATGCCGATCGGGCCGGCGCCGGTGATCAGCACATCCTCGCCGATCAGGTCGAACTCCAGCGCGCAGTGCGCGGCGTTGCCGTAGGGGTCGAAGAAGGCGGCCAGCTCGGACGGGATCTGGTCCGGGATCGGCCACAGGTTCGAGGCCGGCATGGTCATGTACTCGGCGAACGCGCCGTTGCGGTTCACGCCGATGCCGATGGTGTTCGGGCACAGGTGCTGGCGGCCGGCACGGCAGTTGCGGCAGTGGCCGCAGACGATGTGGCCTTCGGCCGAGACGCGGTCGCCGACCTTGTAACCGGTCACGCCCGGGCCGATCTCCACGATGCGGCCGACGAACTCGTGGCCGATGGTGAGGCCCGGCTTGATCGTGCGTTGGCTCCACTCGTCCCACTTGTAGATGTGCAGGTCGGTGCCGCAGATCGCGGTCTTCTCCAGCTTGATCAGCACTTCGTTCGGGCCGACTTCGGGAATCGGTACTTCTTCCATCCAGATGCCCTGCTCGGGCTTGCGCTTGACCAGAGCTTTCATCAACTGAGGCATGGTATTTCCGTGGGGGGATGACAGCCCGATATTATAGGCGGCAGGCGGGGTACCGGTTTCGTGCAGTGCAACGTTGTCGCCTCGGTGCCCGGCCACGCCGGCTGCGTGAGGTGGGCTTGCTGCCCGGGCGGCTTCGCCCTATGGTCGCAGGTTTCTACGAAACGCCGACGGGAAACGAAGCATGCGCTTGAAGATGATGGGCATGGTGGTCTCCATGCTGCTGGCTCCGGCCGCCCAGGCCGACGAAGGCATGTGGATGCCGTCCCAGTTGCCGGACATCGCCAAGCCGCTGCGCGCCGCCGGCTACCAGGGCAAGCCTGCCGACCTGGCCGATCTCACCAGGGCGCCGTTGAACGCGGTGGTGAAGGTTGGCGGCGCCACCGGCGCCTTCGTCAGCGACCGGGGCCTGGTGCTGACCAACCACCATGTGGCCTTCGGGGTGATCCAGTACAACAGCAACGCGCAGCGCAACCTGATCGACGACGGCTTCGTGGCCGCGAGCCCGGCCGAGGAGCTGCCGGCCAATCCCGATTTCCGCCTGCGCGTCACCGTCGGCTTCGAGCCGATCACCGGGCAACTGCTGGCCGCGGCCCGCGGCAAGACCGGCCGCGCCTACTACGACGCGGTTGACGCGGCAGGCAAGGCGCTGGTCGCCGCCTGCGAGCGCGAGGAAGGCATGCGCTGCAGTGTGGCCGACATGTTCTACGGCCGTGACTTCTATCTCGTGAAGCAGTTGGAGCTGCGCGATGTGCGCCTGGTCTACGCACCGCCGCGCGCGATCGGCAACTACGGCGACGAGGTGGACAACTTCATGTGGCCGCGCCACAGCGGCGACTTCACCGTGCTGCGCGCCTACGTCGGCCCGGACGGCAAGCCGGCGGATTACTCGAAGGACAACCGGCCGTACACGCCGCCGGCCCACCTCAGGATCTCCCGCGACGGCGTCAACGAAGGCGATTTCGTGATGCTGGCCGGCTACCCCGGCATCACCTACCGCCACCGCACTGCCGCCGAGTTCGCCGACCAGGTCGAGTGGCGTCTGCCTACGGCGGTGGCGACGATGAGGGCACTGCAGGACGTGATCGAGGACGCCGGCAAGGCCGATGCGCAGGCGAAGATCCGCTACGCCTCGCAGCTGCAGTCGCTGAAGAACGGCATCAAGCGCTTCAGCGGCGAGCTCGAAGGCCTGCAGCGCAGCGACGCGGTGGCGGTGCGCCGGCAGGACGAGGCGGTAATGCTGGCCTGGCTGGACGGACAGCCCGACGCGCGCACTCTGCGTCCGCTGATCGACGCCGCGGTGGCCGAGATCGCCGCCGGCAGCGCCGGCCGCGAGCGCGACCTGCTGTTGGGCCTCGCGCAGTCGCAGACCCAAATGCTGCGCTCGGCGTTGCGTCTGCAACGGCTGGCGCACGAGCGCGGCAAGCCGGACGCCGAGCGCGAGAACGGCTACCAGCAGCGCGACGAGGAGCTGATTGCCGGCCAGTTGCGCCAGGTACAACGCCGTTACGACCCTGCGGTGGAAAAGCGCCTGCTGACCACGCTGCTGACCCGCTACCAACAATTGCCGGCGGCGCAGCATCTGCCCGAGTTCGATGCCGCCTTCGGCCGCAGCCCGGCCGAACTGGCAGCCACGCTGGACCGCGTCTACGCCGCCACCCGACTGGGCGACGAGGCGCAGCGCCTGCATGCATTCCAGGCTGCGCCGGCCGAACTCGCCGCCAGCGACGATGCACTGCTGAAGCTGGCCGCGCAGCTGCAGCCGGCGCTGCTGCGCCTCGACGACGAGCGCAAGGCGCGCGACGGCGAGCTGCTGCGGCTGCGCCCGGCCTACATGCAGGCGCTGATCGCCTACCGCAAGCACCAGGGACGCGCCGTGTATCCGGATGCGAATTCCACCCTGCGCGTGAGCTACGGCAAGGTCACCTCGCTGAAAGCGCGCGACGCGGTGAGTTACGCGCCGCTGACCAGCACCGCCGGCATCGTCGAGAAGAACACCGGGGTGGCGCCGTTCGACGCGCCCAAGCCGCTGCTCGATGCGATCGCCAAGGGCGACTACGCCGGTTACCTGGACCCGAAGTCGGGCACCATGCCAGTGAATTTCCTCAGCAACCTCGACACCACCGGCGGCAATTCCGGCTCGCCGGTGCTGAACGCAAAGGGCGAGCTGGTCGGTCTCAACTTCGACAGCAACTGGGAAGCGGTCAGCGCCAGCTGGATGTTCGACCCGCGCTACAAGCGCGCGATCCACGTCGACCTGCGCTACATGCGCTGGCTGATGGACAAGGTCTATCCGGCGCATTGGCTGTTGCAGGAATTGGGCGTGCCGGCGCGCTGAACGTCGCAGGCATGACTTGCGGCATATGCCGCAAGCGCCCGGCTCGGGCATAAGTTGAAAGTTGTTGCGTCACTTTTGCCGACTTCCCGGGGCCGGCTTTCATCAGGAGATTCCCTTGCGTCGTCTATTGCTCGCTGCCGCCGTATCCATCGGCCTCATCTCGTCCGCCCATGCCGTCGAAGGCATGTGGCAGCCTGCCCAGTTGCCCGGCATCGCCGCCACGCTGCAGCAGCACGGCCTGAAGCTCGATCCGAAGACGCTGACCGACCTCACCGCCTACCCGATGGGCGCGATCGTCAGCCTGGGCGGCTGCACCGCCTCGTTCGTCTCGCCCGAAGGCCTGGTGGTGAGCAACCATCACTGCGTCTACGGCGCGCTGCAGCTGAACTCCACGGCGGAGAACAACCTGATCGAGAAGGGCTTCCTGGCGAAGACCAAGGCAGACGAACTCTCCGCCGGCCCGTCCTCGCGCATCTTCGTCACCGAGGAAATCCGCGACGTCACCAAGGACATCACCGCCGGGCTCACTGACGCCATGAGCGGCGCCGAGCGCTACAAGGCGATCGAGCAGGCGATCAAACAGCAGGTCAAGGCGTGCGAGAGCGACGGCTACCGCTGCGACGTCTACACCTTCCACGGCGGCTACAGCTATCAGCTGATCAAGCAGCTGGAGATCAAGGACGTGCGCCTGGTCTACGCACCGCCGGAATCCATCGGCAAGTTCGGCGGCGACGTCGACAACTGGATGTGGCCGCGCCATACCGGCGACTTCGGCTACCTGCGCGCCTACGTCTCGAAGGACGGCAAGTCGGCCGCCTTCTCCAAGGACAACGTGCCGTACCGGCCCAAGCACGTGCTCAAGGTGAATCCGCAGGGCGTGGAAGCAGGCGACTACGTGATGGTGGTCGGCTACCCGGGTCGCACCAACCGCTATCGCCTTGCCGACGAAGTGCAGAACTCGATCGACTGGGTCTACCCGACCCAGATCAAGGTGTACGAGGACACGCTCGACATCATCAACAGCGCCGGCAAGGCCGATCCGAAGGTGGCGGTCAAGTACGCCAGCATGGTCGCCGGCCTCAACAACTACTTGAAGAATTTCGGCGGCCAGCTCGAGGGCCTGCGCCGTGCCGACGCGGTCGCGGTGAAGCGCGCGCAGGAAGCGCAGCTGGAGGCGTGGCTGCAGCAGCAGGGTGGTGCGGAGAACGCCGCACTGGCGGCCGACATCGGCAAGCTGCGCCAGCAGATCGCCGCCGACCAGGCCAACCGCGAACGCGACCTCGCCATCGGCCTGGTCAACCGGGCCCAGCTGTTCGGCAGCGCGGTGCGTCTGGTGCACCTGGCGAAGGAGCGGCCCAAGGCCGACCTCGACCGCGACGCCGGCTACCAGCAGCGCGACTGGGTGCGCATCGAAGGCGGCCTGAAGCAGATGGATCGCCGCTACGACCCGGGCGTCGACCAGCAGTTCATGGTCTACGGCCTGCAACGCTACGTGGCCTTGCCGCAGGCGCAGCGCCTGCCCGCACTGGACGCGTGGCTCGATGGCGCGAAGACCGAGGCCCAGCTGAAGCAGAAGGTCGCCGCGTTGTACGCCGGCAGCAAGCTCGGCAACGTCGACGAGCGCATGAAGTGGTTCGCTGCCGACAGCAAGGCGATCGACGCCAGCGCCGACAGCATGCTCAAGCTCGCCCGCGCGGTGCAGCCGCAGCTGAAGGCGCTGGAAGACGCATCCGATGCCCGCGACGGCGAGCTGAGCAAGCTGCGCCCGCGTTACATGCAGGCGATGATCGCGTGGAAGGACTCGCAGAAACTGCCGGTCTACCCGGACGCGAACAGCTCGCTGCGCGTCACCTTCGGCAACGTGCAGGGCGTGGCGCCGCGCGACGGCGTCAGCTACGCGCCGTTCACCACCGCACAGGGCATCGTCGAGAAGGACACCGGCGTCGAGCCGTTCAACTCGCCGAAGGCCGAGCTGGCCGCGATCAAGGCGAAGGCATTCGACAGCTATGCCTCGCCGAAGCTGGGCACGCTGCCGGTCAACTTCCTGGCCGACCTGGACATCACCGGCGGCAACTCCGGCTCGCCGGCGATGGACGCGAATGGCCAGCTGGTCGGCCTGGCGTTCGACGGCAACTGGGAGTCGGTCAGCGGCGACTGGCTGTTCAACCCGCAGCTCAATCGTTCGATCCAGGTGGACGTGCGCTACATGCTGTGGGTGATGCACCACCTCGACCACGCCGACAACCTGCTGAAGGAAATGGGCGTGCCGGCGAAGTAGGCCGGGTCGTCTGCCACGCCAGGGGCCGCCTTCGGGCGGCCCTTCGTTTTTCTATCCACAGCGGATGTGGATACGTGTTGAACAAGCGTGTGGACAACTTCGATCCGCGCCGCCGCAACAAGCACTTGCCTTGGATTGCCGAAGTTTTGTCCAGCCGTGCTGGGTTACCCTTGCGCATGGCTTCCCGCTGCCTGCCTGCATGAGTCTGGATACCCGTCCCCTCGCCATCTTCCTGATGGGCCCCACGGCTTCGGGCAAGACCGCGCTCGCCTGCGAACTGGCCGATCGTTTCCCGCTGGACTTGGTGAGCGTGGACTCGGCGCTGGTCTACCGCGGCCTCGACATCGGTGCGGCGAAGCCCGACGCAGCCACGCTGGCGCGTTACCCGCACGAACTGATCGACATCCGCGATCCTGCCCAGCCGTATTCGGCGGCCGAGTTCCGCGTTGACGCGCTGGCGGCGATGCAGCGCGTCGGCGCGCAGGGCAGGGTGCCGCTGCTGGTCGGCGGCACCGGGCTGTACTTCCGCGCGTTGCAGCAAGGCTTGTCCGATCTGCCGGAGGCCGACCCGGCGACCCGTGTACGACTGGCTGCCGAGGCGCGACAGCTCGGCTGGCCGGCCATGCATGCGCGGCTGGCGGCGCTCGACCCGGCCGCCGCCAGCCGCATCGGCTGCAACGACGTGCAGCGCCTGCAGCGCGCGCTGGAAGTGATCGAACTGACCGGTCGTCCGCTGTCCGAACTGCAGCGCGGCGGCGCGGCGGCGCGCTTCCCGTGGCGCGTGCTGAAGCTGGCATTGCTGCCGGCCGATCGGCACGTGCTGCACGAGCGCATCGCCTGGCGCTTTGACGCGATGCTGGCAGAAGGCTTCCTGGACGAAGTGCGCGCATTGCACGCACGCGGCGACCTGCACGCCGACCTGCCGGCGATCCGTGCGGTGGGCTACCGGCAGGCGTGGGAGCATCTGGGCGGCCACACCGACGCAGCCACGTTCCGCGACCGCGCCATCTTCGCCACCCGCCAGCTGGCCAAGCGCCAGATCACCTGGCTGCGCAGCGACTACGGCACCCGCCTGTTCGACCCGGACCGGCCCGGTCTGGTCGCTCGCGCTGCCGCCGCCGTGCGGCTGTTTCTGGGCTGACCGGGGCGGTCGCTCCCGGCAACGTGACCGGGCGCACTCGCACGGCGCGAAAATCTTCTTTCATCAAGTATTTGAAAGCAGCTAACATCCCGGTCATGTTGGGCCGGGCGCCATTGGCGTTTTTTCTCCGGTCTGTCCGTGGCAAGGGGAGAACAAGAAATGTCCAAGGGGCAGTCGTTGCAGGATCCGTTTCTTAACGCGTTGCGGCGCGAACGCGTGCCGGTGGCCATCTACCTGGTCAATGGCATCAAGTTGCAGGGCACGGTCGAATCGTTCGACCAGTTTGTGGTGCTGCTGCGCAACCAGGTGAGCCAGATGGTCTACAAGCACGCCATCTCCACCGTGGTGCCGAGCCGCAACGTACGTATCGGCAATGGCCACGACGGCCATGAAGGCCACGACCACCAGGCCGACGCCCCGGCAGCCTCCACCGGCGCGGGCGCTTGATAGCAGGGGCATCCGCCCGCATGAAGTGGGTCTGCTCCTGGAGGACCATGCCCACTCGTGTTTGATCGACAGAAGAAAGGCGACCGTGCCGTGCTGGTGCTGCCGCATGCCCGCGGCGAAGGCGACGCGGCGCGTCGCGCCGGGGAGTTCACCGAGCTGGCGAAATCCGCCGGGGCCGAGGTGCTGGGCGTGATCAGCGCCCGCGTCGAGGATCCCAACCCGCGCTACTACATCGGTACCGGCAAGGCGGACGAGGTGGCCGAGGCCGCGCGCGCGCTGGAGGCCGACCTGGTGCTGGTCGACCACGTGCTGACCCCGGTGCAGGAGCGCAACCTGGAAAAGCACCTGGGCATCCGCGTGGTCGATCGTGCCGGGCTGATCCTGGACATCTTCGCCCAGCGCGCCCGTTCGCACGAAGGCAAGCTGGAAGTGGAGCTGGCCCAGTTGAAGCATCTAGCCACCCGGCTGGTGCGCGGCTGGACCCATCTGGACGCCCAGCGCGGCGGCGCCATCGGCAACCGCGGTCCCGGCGAGACCCAGCTGGAAACCGACCGCCGGCTGCTCGGCGAGCGGGTCAAGATGCTTACCAAACGGCTGGAAAAGGTGCAGGTTCAGCGCGGACAGCAACGGCGCTCACGGCTGCGCAACACGGTGCCGCGGGTCGCCCTGGTCGGCTATACCAACGCCGGCAAGTCGACCTTGTTCAATGCGCTGACCAGCGGCGGCGTGTATGCCGCCGACCAGTTGTTCGCCACGCTCGACCCCACCGTGCGCAAGCTGGAGGATCTCAGCTGCGGCCCGGCCGTGCTGGCCGACACCGTCGGCTTCATCCGCGAGCTGCCGCACGACCTGGTCGCCGCGTTCCGCGCCACCCTGGCCGAGGCGCGCGACGCCGACCTGCTGCTGCACGTCAGCGACGCCGCCGACGAAGAGCGTGAGCGCCTGCATCGCGTGGTCGACAAGGTGCTGGAGGAGATCGACGCCGGCGAGGTGCCGCAGCTGCAGGTGATGAACAAGATCGACCTGGCCGGTGCCGAACCGCGGATCGAGCGCGACGGCACCGGCAAACCGGTGCGGGTGTGGCTGTCTGCGGCCACCGGGGCCGGGTTGGGTCTGCTGCGCCAGGCGCTGGGTGAGCTGCTCGGCGGCGAACGGGTGCAGTCGGCGCTGCAGTTGCCGCTGTCGGCCGGCCGCCTGCATGCCCGGCTGAAGGCCGCTGGCGCGATCAGCGGCGAGACGGTGGACGAGCACGGCTGGCAGTTGCGCATCGACGCGCCGCGCAGCGTGATCGCCCCGCTCAGCGGCGGCGACCCCACCGAAACCCGCCTGCTCCGGCAACTGCTGGCTGTGGCGGAATGACGCCAGCGCGCGACGCGCGACGCCAGCCGCGCTCTGCTAGAATGGACGGCGTTTGCGCGGCTCCGGAAGACGGCTGGCGCAGCATCCCGACAGCCTTGGCTGAATATCGTGTACAACCCGGTGCAACGCGTGTTCCGGCCGTGGTTGCCGGCCTCCCGACGGCCCCCAGGAGACTGACTCGTGGCATGGAATGAACCCGGCAATAACGGGCAACGTGATCCGTGGAACAGGAACCGCCAGGGCGGCAAGTCGCCGCTGGACGACCTGCTCAACAACGCCAGGAAACGCCTGGGCAAGCTGGGGCAGGGTCCCGGCAGCCTTCTCACCGGCGTGGTGGTGCTGCTCGTCGTCGGCCTGCTGTTCAGCAGCTACACCATCATCGGTGCGCGCCAGGCCGGCGTGGTGCTGCGTTTCGGCGAGTATTCGCGCACCTTGCCGCCAGGCTTCCATCTGAAGTTGCCGCAGCCGATCGAATCGGTCACCAAGGTCGAGGCCACGCGGATCCGCTCGGTCACCGACAAGGTGGCGATGCTGACCAAGGACGAGAACATCATCACGATCGACTTCACCGTGCAGTACCAGGTGGACGATTCGCGCAAGTACCTGTTCTCGCTGAACGATCCCGACGGCACCATCGGCGCCGCCGCCGAGGCCGCCGTGCGCTCGGTGATCGGCAGCAGCGACATGGACCAGATCCTCTCCGCCGCCGGCGCCAGCCTGGTCGCCCAGGCGCAGGAGACTCTGCAGAAGACCCTGGACACCTATGATTCCGGCCTGCGCGTCACCGAGGTCAGCTTCCAGAACGTGGCGCCGCCGAACGAGGTGAAGGACGCGTTCGACGACGTCAACAACGCCCGCGAGGACAAGCAGAGCATCGAGAACGCCGCCCTGGCCTACGCCAGCAAGGTGGTGCCGGTGGCACGCGGCGATGCCGCGCGCATTGCCGCCGAGGCGGCCGGCTACAAGGCCGAGCGCGTCGCCCGGGCTACCGGTGACGCCGACCGTTTCGAGTTGCTGCTGAAGCAGTACAAGGCCGCCCCGGAAGTCACCCGCAAGCGGTTGTGGCTGGAAACGATGGAACAGGTGATGGCGAAGAACCCCAAGGTGATCGACGGCTCCGACGGCCGCAACATCATCAACCTGCCGGCGCTGCAGGGCTCGCCGGCTGCGACGCAGCCCGACGCGGGCACGACCGGCGCCGTGGTATCGCCGCCGGCCGGCAATGCGGCCGGCAAGGGAGCGCAGCCATGATCAAGGCCGGTTCCGCCATCGTTGCCTTGCTGGTGGTCCTGCTCGGCCTGAACAGCATGTTCGTGGTCAGCGAGGGACACAGCGCACTGCTGCTGCAGTTCGGCCGCATCGTGCACACCGACTACCAGCCGGGGCTGCACTTCAAGCTGCCGGTGATCCAGCAGGTGATGCACTTCGACAAGCGCATCCTGTCCCTGGACGCGCCGCCGGAGCGCTACTTCACCTCCGAGAAGAAGAGCGTCAACGTCGACTTCTACGTGAAGTGGCGCGTGGCCGACAACGCCGCGTACTACCGCGCCACCGGTGGCGACCAATTGCAGGCGGCGCAGCGGTTGACCCCGATCGTGAAGGACGCGCTGCGCTTCGAGTTCAACGCGCGCACCTTGCCCGACCTGATCTCCGGCGGGCGCAAGGACATCACCGAACGGGTGCGTGCGCAGACCGACGCCTCGGCGCGCAAGAACCTCGGCATCGCCGTGGTCGACGTGCGCATCAAGCGTATCGACCTGCCGAACGAGGTCAGCGAATCGGTGTACAAGCGCATGCGCGCCGAGCGCCTGCAACTGGCCAACGAACTGCGCTTCACCGGCCAGGAAGCGGCCGAGAAGATCCAGGCCGACGCCGACCGCCAGGGCCAGGTGCTGCGCGCCGACGCCCAGCGCGACGCGGCCAAGGTGAAGGGCGAGGGCGACGCGGAAGCGGCGGCCATCTACGCGCGGGCGTACAGCCAGGATCCGGAATTCTTCGCCTTCTACCGCAGCCTCGCGGCGTACCGCACTTCGTTCGAGGACGGCAGGGGCGTGCTGGTCCTGAAGCCCGACGACGAGTTGCTGCGCTACTTCGAACAGCCCGCGCCGAAACGCTGAGCCGGCCCGGATGAACCAGCTCGCCGCCGCGGTCTGCCTGATGCTGGTGATCGAGGGCCTGCTGCTGTTCGCAGCGCCGCGCGGCTGGCAGGCGGCGGTACGCGAGGCGCTGAAGTTGCCGCCGCGCACCCTGCGGCTGTTCGGTGCCGGCGCGATGGCGGTCGGCCTGGTGCTGTTGCAGTTTTTTCATTGATACGCGTGGCCCCGCCGACGGGGCGCCACCTACCTGAGCGAGAACATCGCGGAGTACAGCAGCATGGGCAAGTCAGTAGTCATTCTGGGTGCGCAATGGGGCGACGAGGGCAAGGGCAAGATCGTCGACTTGCTGACCGAGCGTGTCAGCGCGGTGGCGCGTTTCCAGGGCGGCCACAACGCCGGCCACACGCTGGTGATCAAGGGCAAGAAGACCGTGCTGCACCTGATCCCCTCGGGCATCCTGCGCGAGGACGCGCTGTGCCTGATCGGCAACGGCGTGGTGCTGTCGCCGGCCGCGCTGATGACCGAGATCGCCGAGCTCGAAGCAAACGGTGTCGAGGTGCGCTCGCGCGTCAAGATCAGCCCGGCCACGCCCCTGATCATGCCGTACCACATCGCGGTGGACAAAGCGCGTGAGGCCGCCGCCGGCAAGAGCGCGATCGGCACCACCGGCCGCGGCATCGGCCCGGCCTACGAGGACAAGGTCGCCCGCCGCAGCGTGCGCGTGGCCGACCTGATGTACCCGCACGAGCTGCCGGCGCTGCTGAAGACCGCCGTCGACTACCACAACTTCATCCTCACCCAGTGGCTGAAGGCCGAGCCGGTCGACTATGACGCCGTGCTCAAGGACGCGCTGGCCTGGGGCGAGTACATCCGTCCGCTGGTCGACGACGTCGCCACCATCCTGCACGACGTGCGCAGGGACGGCGGCAACATCCTGTACGAAGGCGCGCAGGGCGCGCTGCTCGACATCGACCACGGCACCTATCCGTACGTCACCTCGTCCAACACCACTATCGGCGGCGCGCTCGCCGGTACCGGCGTGGGCGTGGGCGACATCGACTACGTGCTGGGCATCTGCAAAGCCTACGCCACCCGCGTCGGCAGCGGCCCGTTCCCGACCGAGCTGCACGACGAGATGGGCGAGCTGCTGCGCAAGAAGGGCAACGAATTCGGCGCCAGCACCGGCCGTCCGCGCCGCTGCGGCTGGATCGACCTGGTGGCGCTGAAGCGCGCCACCCAGATCAACGGCATCAACGGCCTGGCCATCACCAAGCTCGACGTGCTCGATGGGCTGGACACCGTGAAGGTGTGCATCGCCTACGAATACCGCGGCAAGCGCCGCGAGCTGGCCCCGCTCGACGCGGACGGCTGGGACGAGTGCAAACCGGTCTACCTGGAATTCCCCGGCTGGCAGGAATCCACCGCCGGCATCCGCGACTGGAACCAGCTGCCGCCCGCCGCGCGCGCCTACCTGCGCGCGGTCGAGGAACTCTCCGGCTGCCGCCTGGCCCTGGTCGCCACCGGCGCGGACCGCGACGACACCATCGTGCTGGACGATCCGTTCGCGTAAACGTTGCCGCATCGTCGTCTCGTGAAACAGGCCCCGCATGTCGGGGCCTGTTTCGTCTGGTCGAGTGTTGGGGTTCGCTGGCGCTCACCCCAACCTACGTGGGTGGTTTCGCCTTCTATCTCGTGGGTTGCGCACGCTCGCCCACCGGCAGGCTGAGCGTTTCCTTGACCTCTTCCATCACGATGTAGCTTTTCGAATCGCGCACGTTCGGCAGGGTCAGCAAGGTGTTGCCAAGCAGCTTGCGGTACGAGGCCATGCCGGAGATGCGCGCCTTGATCAGGTAATCGAACGCGCCGGAGACGAGGTGGCACTCCAGCACGTTGGGCAGGCGCAGCGCGGCGTTGCGGAATTCCTCGAAGATGTCGCCCGACTTGTAGGCCAGGCTGATCTCCACGAATACCAGCAGGCCGGCGCCGACCATGTGCGGGTCGAGCCGCGCGTGGTAGCCGGTGATCACGCCGTCGCGTTCCAGCCGGCGCACGCGCTCGGTGCACGGCGTGGTGGACAGGCCCACTCGCTCGCCCAGCTCGGTGAACGAGATCCTCCCCTCGTCCTGCAACACGCGGAGGATTTTCCGGTCGATTTTGTCGAATTCCCGCCGCTTTGCCGCCATGGGTTCACCAAGGATCGCCAATCTTGCAGTGATTTTACCCGTCAACATGGCAAAAGACAGGAAACAAGATTGGTCGACCGTTCCTATACTTGTCGGGATCATTCCTGCGGCTGGCCGCAGGCCAACCGGCGGAAGGGGGGAACGCGATGCGGGTACTGATATTGGGCAGTGGCGTGATCGGCACGTGCAGCGCGTGGTACCTGGCGCGCGCCGGTTTCGAGGTGACCGTGGTGGATCGCGAAAGCGCGCCGGCACGCGAAACCAGCTTCGCCAACGCCGGCCAGATCTCGCCCGGCTACGCTTCGCCGTGGGCCGCCCCCGGCGTGCCGCTGAAGGCGCTGAAGTGGTTGTTCATGCGCCACGCGCCGTTGGCGATCCGCCCCGGCCTCGATCCGCAGCAATACCTGTGGCTGCTGCAG
Source organism: Rhodanobacter sp. KK11 (assembly GCF_033345435.1). NCBI lineage: Bacteria > Pseudomonadati > Pseudomonadota > Gammaproteobacteria > Lysobacterales > Rhodanobacteraceae > Rhodanobacter > Rhodanobacter sp. KK11. Next base: position 486,529 of record NZ_JAWPMI010000003.1, on the reverse strand, counting down.
ATGCTGCGCAACTGCACCGCCAGCCGCTACGCGATCAACAAGGCGCGCATGGTGCGCCTGTCCGAATACAGCCGCGACTGCATGGACGAATTGCGCGCCGAGACCGGGCTGGATTACGAAGGCCGCCAGCTCGGCACCGTGCAACTGTTCCGCACCCAGGCGCAGCTGGACGACGCGGCCAAGGACATCGCCGTGCTCAAGCAGTACGGCGTGCCGTACGAATTGCTCGACCGCGCCGGCATCGTGCGGGTGGAGCCGGCGCTGGCCGGGGTGGTCGACCAGCTCAGCGGCGCGCTGCGCCTGCCGAACGACCAGACCGGCGACTGCGAGCTGTTCACCCGCCGGCTCGCCGCGCGGGCAGAGGAGGCCGGCGTCGAGTTCCGCTTCGGCGCCACCGTGGAAAAGCTCGAGCACGACGGCAGCCGCCTTACCGGCGTGCGCATCGACGGCAAGCTCGAACGCGCCGATCGCTACGTGCTGGCACTGGGCAGCTACACGCCGCAGTTGCTGGCCCCGCTGGGCATCCGCCTGCCGGTGTACCCGCTGAAGGGTTACTCGCTGACCCTGCCGATCACCGACCCGGCGATGGCGCCCACCTCGACCATCCTCGACGAAACCTACAAGGTGGCGGTGACCCGTTTCGACCAGCGCATCCGCGTCGGCGGCATGGCCGAGGTGTCCGGCTTCGACCTGTCGCTGTCGCCGCGCCGCCGCGCCACCCTGGAAAAAGTGGTCGGCGACCTGTACCCGCACGGCGGTGACCTGAGCCACTCCACCTTCTGGACCGGCCTGCGCCCGGCCACCCCGGACGGCACGCCGGTGGTCGGCGCCACCCGGCTGGACAATCTCTACCTCAACACCGGCCACGGCACCCTGGGCTGGACCATGGCCTGCGGTTCCGGCCGCTACCTGGCCGACCTGATCGCAGGGCGCAAGCCGCAGATCAGCAGCGAGGGCCTGGACATCTCGCGCTACAGTTCACGCCCCGCCGCGGGAGTTCCTGCCTGATGCGCCCGGCACGTGCCCTGATCGACCTGGCCGCGCTGCGCCACAACTACCGTCTGGCGCGCGAGCTGGGCGGACGCAAGGCGCTGGCCGTGGTCAAGGCCGACGCCTACGGTCACGGTGCCGTGCGCTGCGCACAGGCACTGGAAGGCGAAGCCGATGGTTTCGCGGTGGCCTGCATCGAGGAAGCGCTGGAACTGCGCGAGGCCGGCATCCGCGCCCCGATCCTGCTGCTGGAAGGTTTCTTCGAAGCCGACGAACTCGCGCTGATCGACGCCCACGACCTGTGGTGCGTGGTGCAGGCCGAATGGCAGATCGACGCGATCGCGCGCGCGCGCCCGGCCAAACCATTCACGCTCTGGCTGAAGCTCGATTCGGGCATGCACCGGCTCGGCCTGGCCGCGTCGGATTACCGCGCCAGCCTGCAACGCCTGCAGGCCATGCCGCAGGTGCGCGAGGTGGTGGCGATGACCCACTTCGCCCGTGCCGACGAACTCGACTGCGCGCGCACCGATGAGCAGCGCGCGCTGTTCCACCAGGTGTGCGACGAGCTGCACTTGCCCGCCAGCCTCAGCAATTCCCCCGCGCTGCTTGGCTGGCCCACCGCGCAGGGCGAATGGGCGCGACCGGGCCTGATGCTGTACGGCGCCACGCCGTTCGCCGGCCCGCATCCGGTCGCCGACCGCCTGCAGCCGGTGATGACGGTAACCTCGAAGGTGATCGGCGTGCGCGAGCTGCCGCCTGGCGAGCCGATCGGCTACGGCGCCCGCTTCATCACACGGCGCCCCAGCCGCATCGGCGTCGTCGCCATGGGCTACGCCGACGGCTACCCGCAGTTCGCCCCCAACGGCACTCCGGTCAGCATCGACGGCCGGCCCGGCGAACTGGTCGGCCGCGTGTCGATGGACATGCTTACCGTCGACCTCACCGACCACCCCGCCGCCGGCCTCGGCAGCGAGGTCGAACTGTGGGGCAGGCAAGTGCCAGTCAGCGAACTGGCGCTGCACAGCGAGAGCAGTGCCTACCAGCTGCTGTGCGGATTGAAGCGCGTGCCGCGCAGCTACATCGGCGAGTGAATGCTGCCTGCTGCCTGCAGGAGGGCGGCAGGCAAAGCTCCTGACCTCCGGGACGTCCAGCCCCGATCTCGGCTCCTGCGACCCGCCGCGGCCACCATCGCGCGATAGGACCAATCAGGGGGAACGCCATGACTGCATTCACCGAGCGCTTCAGCCGCGCCGTCGACTACGCCCGCATCGCCCACGCCGCGCAATGCCGCAAGGGCTCGAACATCCCGTATCTCTACCACCTGCTCGGCGTGGCCAGCCTGGTGATCGAGTTCGGCGGCAACGAGGACCAGGCCATCGCCGGCCTGCTGCACGACACCATCGAGGATGGCGGCGCCGCGCATGAAGCAACCATCCGCGCGCAGTTCGGCGACGCCGTTGCCGACATCGTCAAGGACTGCACCGACGGCACCGCCGAAGGCAAGGCCAGCCACACCGACGCCGAGGCCAAACGCCGCAACTGGATCGAACGCAAGCTCGCCTACCTCGCGCATCTGAAGACCGCATCGGATCAGACCCTGCTGGTCAGCGCCTGCGACAAACTGCACAACGCCCGCGCCATCGTGCAGGACCTCGAAGACCCCGAGGTCGGCACCCGCGTGTTCGACCGCTTCACCGGCGGCCGCGCCTGTACGCTCGGCTATTACCAGGCGCTGGCGGAAATCTTCGTGGCGCGCGAGGTGCGCGTCGCCAAGGTGCTTGATGCCACGGTGGGCTGGATGCACGAGCTGGCAGGGGCAGAGGCGCGCACGTCTCTGTCTCCGTAGGGAATCCCGAAAGAGGCCGATGACGCCATTCCCGCCTTCGCGGGAATGGCGTGCAAAAAGGCGATTGTTCGATCCTCCTCGTCCATTGCACGGTTTTTCGCTCCACGGCCAGGCTGCGCCCGTCACCTCGATCATTGTTCCCGATCGGGATAATTTCTCTTGACTCGCTTGGTTGCGCGAGCAATTATCCCGGTCGGGATAATTAGCCAAGGCGGACGACCATGAACACGCCATTACCCCGATCGGGAAAAGACCTTGCGGTCTCTCCCGACGTCGAGATGATTGCGCAGGCCATTCGCGAAGCACGTCGACGGCACGGCCTGACGCAAACCCAGTTGGCCGGCCTGTCGGGTACGGGGTTGCGCTTCATCAGCGAACTGGAACGAGGCAAGCCCAACGTGGCCTTGAACAAGGTGCTTGGGGTGCTTGCCGTACTGGGTCTGCGCATACAGGTCGGAGGCGGGTCGTGACCGACAGGCTCCAGGTCCGGCTGTTCGACCGGCATATAGGCGAGTTGGGCATCGCCGGCGAAGTCCGCGCGCCGGAGGATTGGCGTTTCACCTACGCCGCCGAGTACCTGGCGTCGGTGCAGCCGGTCGCCTTGTCGGTGAGCCTGCCACTGCGCGCGGAGCCGTTTGTCGGAGCCATGGCCCGCAACTGGTTCGGCAACCTGTTGCCCGAAGGCCCGGTGCGCGAGGCCGTTGCGGCACGACTGCGCATTCCGGTGTGGGACGACTTCGAGTTGCTGGCCGCGATCGGCGGCGAGTGCGCCGGTGCGGTCAGCATCGTGTCGCCCGATGCCCCCGTGGCGGGTCCAGCGGACGTCTCGCTGGACCTGGAAACCCTGCTCGCCGCACAGGGTGGCGAAACCGGCGAGGCTTCCCTGGCGCTGATGGGCACACCGCGCAGGCTGTCGCTCGCCGGTGCGCAGGACAAGATCGCCGTCGTGCTCGGCGCCGACGGTTCCATCCGGCTCCCCGTGATCGGCGAGATCACCACGCACATCCTCAAGCCGGACAGCTTGCGCATCCGCGGCCTGCGCGATTTCGAGGCGTTCGGCCTCGCGCTCGCGCGTGCGGCAGGCCTGCAGGTGGCGGCATCCGCGATCGTCGCCGTGGCCGGGCACAAGGCATTGCTGGTCGAACGCTACGATCGTCACGTCGCGAAGAACGGCGATCTCGCCCGCCTGCATCAGGAAGACTTTTGCCAGGCGCTGGGCTATCCGGGCGAGCTCAAGTACGAAGCCGGTGGTGGTCCGACGCTGGCCCTGTGCGCCCACCTGATTCGCCAGCAACTGCGGCTGGGTCCCGTCGCCGTGCAGGCGCTGCTGGACTGGGTGATCTTCAACGTGATCATCGGCAACGCCGACGCACACGCCAAGAACCTCGCCCTGCTTTGCGGCCCGGATGGCCTGCGTCGCCTGGCGCCGTTCTACGATCTGGTGCCGACCATCGCGATATCAGAGCAGCTGATCGAACGAAAACCCGCGCTGGGCATCGGCAACGCGGCGCGCATCGACGAAGTGAGTGCCGCCGACTGGCAACGGTTCGCCGAAGCGACCGGCTATGCACCGCGTTTCGTGCAACGCCGGGTGATCGAGCTTGCCGGTCTGGTGCTGCATGCCATGGCCGGCACAGCGAGCGCGCTGATGGAGCAGGGCGCTGGCCAGGCGCGGATCGAAAAAGCCCGGGCAGCCATCAACCATAACGCGCTACGTCTGCTCGCCTCCCTGCAGGCATGATCTCCATGCAATCGAAGCGGACGACACATCGCTGCCGCCACGCCGTTGATCAAGGAATGTTCCGCAAGCCATGAACCAAACCTCGCTTTCCGCCCTGATCTGGTCCGTTGCCGACCTGCTGCGCGGTGATTACAAACAGTCCGAATACGGCCGGGTGATCCTGCCGTTCACCGTGCTGCGCCGTCTGGATTGCGTGCTGGCGCCGACCAAGCCGGCGGTGCTGGCCGAGTTCGAGGCCAAGAGCAAGGCCGGCCTCAACCCCGATCCGTTCCTGCTGCGCAAGGCGAAGCAGTCGTTCTACAACACCTCGAAACTCGACCTGCCCACGCTGCTGGGCGACCAGGACCACATCCGCCAGAACCTCTACACCTATGTGCAGAACTTCTCGCCCGCGGTGCGCGACATCTTCGAGCGCTTCGATTTCTTCACCCAGGTCGAGCGCCTGGGCAAGGCCAACCTGCTGTACCTGGTCACCGAGAAGTTCGCCCACATCAACCTGCACCCGCACGAAGTGGACAACGCGCAGATGGGCCTGGTGTTCGAGGAGCTGATCCGCAAGTTCGCGGAGATCTCCAACGAAACCGCCGGCGAGCACTTCACCCCGCGCGAAGTCATCCGGTTGATGGTCAACCTCATCTTCATCGAGGACGACGACGTGCTCGAACCCGGTAACGCCGTGGTGCGCACGATCTATGACCCGACGGCAGGAACAGGCGGCATGCTCTCGGTAGCCGCCGAGCATCTGCTGCAGCACAACCCCGATGCCAAGCTCGTTCTCTACGGGCAGGAGTTGAACGACGAGTCCTACGCCATCTGCAAGGCCGACATGCTGATCCGCGGCCAGGACGTGGCCAACATCGTCGCCGGCAACACACTCAGCGAAGACGGCCACGGCGGCCAGAAGTTCGACTACATGCTGTCCAATCCACCCTTCGGCGTGGAGTGGAAGAAGGTCGAGAAGGCGGTGCGCAAGGAGCACGAGGAGAAGGGCTTCGATGGCCGCTTCGGCCCTGGCCTGCCGCGCGTGTCCGACGGCTCCATGCTGTTCCTGCTGCACCTGCTGGCCAAGATGCGCCCGGCGAAGGACGGCGGCAGCCGCTTCGGCATCGTGCTCAACGGCTCGCCGCTGTTTACCGGCGGGGCGGGCAGCGGCGAAAGCGAGATCCGCCGCTACGTGCTGGAGAACGACCTGGTGGAAGCCATCATCGGCCTGCCCACCGACATGTTCTACAACACCGGCATCGCCACCTACGTGTGGATCATCTCCAACAAGAAACCCGCCGACCGCAAGGGCCACGTGCAGCTGATCGACGCCGGCAGCTTCTGGCAGAAGATGCGCAAGAGCCTCGGCAGCAAGCGCAAGGAAATGAGCGACGAACACATCGCCACCGTCACCCGCTTGTTCGGCGACTTCGCCGAAGCCGAGCTGGCCACCGTGTTCGACGCCGACGGCAAGGAAACCGGCCGCCAGGTGATCGCCGCCGCCGAATTCGCCCCCGAGCCGCCCGCCGGCGGCAAGGTCAAGATCGCGCCGATCGCACGCATCTTCAGGAACGAGGACTTCGGCTACACCACCATCACCGTCGAGCGCCCGCTGCGCGACGAGCAGGGCAAGCTGGTGCTGGGCCAGAAAGGAAAGCTCAAGGGCAAGCCACAGCCCGACAGTTCACTGCGCGACACCGAGAACGTGCCGCTGGGCGAGAACATCAAGGCCTACTTCAAGCGCGAAGTGCTGCCGCACGCGCCCGACGCGTGGATCGACGAAACCAAGAGCAAGGTCGGCTACGAGATCCCGTTCAACCGCCACTTCTACGTGTTCGAGCCACCGCGTGATTTGCGCGAGATCGACGAGGAGCTGAAGGGCGTGTCGGCGCGGATCATGGCGATGCTGGGGGAGTTGGCGGAATGAGCTTGCCGAGGTATGCGGAGTACAAGGACAGCGGGGTGCCTTGGTTGGGTGAGGTGCCAGCGCATTGGCAGGCTCGACGACTAAAGACGCTGTCGCCTGCGATCACAGTGGGCATAGTGGTCAACCCAAGTGAATACATCTCCAATGCTGGGCTGCCCTTTATCTACGGTGGGGACATATCAGAGGGCCATATATCGACGAAATCGTGCCGGCGCATCACTCCCGTCGATAGCGCCAAACAGCCTAAGACACGCTTGAATGCAGGCGATTTGCTGACGGTGCGGGTCGGTGCCCCTGGCGTCACCGCCGTCGTCACGGATGAGTGCGAAGGCGGCAACTGCGCCTCGGTCATGTTAATCAGGCGAGGAGACTTTGAATCCGGTTGGCTCTGCTACGTTATGAACTCCCGGGTAGTGAGATACCAAGTTGAGGTCGTGCAGTACGGTGCCGCGCAGGAGCAATTCAACATCGGTCATGCGATTAACTTCTGGGTCGCAATGCCTTCTGGCGAAGAACAATCCGCCATCACCGCCTTCCTCGATCGCGAGACTGGCAAGATCGATGCGCTGATTGCCGAGCAGGAAAAGCTGCTGATGCTGCTGGCCGAAAAGCGCCAGGCCACCATCTCCCATGCCGTCACCCGCGGCCTCAACCCCAACGCCCCGATGAAAGACTCCGGCGTGCCGTGGCTGGGCGAAGTGCCGGCGCATTGGAACGTGCTGATGTTGCGTCGCGTAGTGATCGCGTTTGAACAAGGCTGGAGCCCCGAGTGCGAGGCCCGTCTCGCTGACGAACAGGAATGGGGAGTGCTCAAGGCTGGTTGCGTCAACGGCGGACAATTCCATCCGGACGAGCACAAGGCGCTTCCCGTGTCTCTGGAGCCGCGTCCAGACCTGGAAGTGCAACATGGAGATGTGCTCATGTCCCGCGCCAGCGGATCGCCGCAGTTGATCGGCTCCGTTGCCTGTGTAGATCACCCACCAGCGCGCTTGATGCTTTCCGACAAGATTTTCCGCTTGCGCCTTGCACAGGACATCGCTCCGCGATTCTTCGCGTATGCGATGCGATCAGCGCCATTGCGCGTGCAGATCGAACAGGCGATTGGCGGCGCCGAGGGTTTGGCAAACAATCTTCCGCAGGCACGCATCAAGGATTTCTGGTTCGCCGTACCACCCGAGGCCGAGCAGCACGAAATAGCGCGCCACATCGAGCAGGCGCTTGATTATTTCGACTCGCTGGAATCCCAAGCACAGCGATCTATCGCCTTGCTCAAAGAGCGCCGCAGCGCCCTGATCTCTGCCGCCGTCACGGGCAAGATCGACGTGAGGCAAGTTGCATGAACCATCCAAGGGGGTTTGCCAATGAGGAACTACTACCGCGTCATGCTGGGCAGGCGCAGCGTCCACGCAGACGAGTGCTTACGCGGCGGATTCATCGGCGCTGACTTCGGTATCGAGCAGGATCTCGGCGGCCGTCTGCCGGACGAGTGGCGTGAGTTCAACAAGGCCTTCATCCCGATCTATCTCGCCGGCCATCCAGACAAGACCCGGATCGGTGCGGGGCTTGCCTGCGGTGCGCTTTGGACGATTGCCAAGGGCATCGCCAAAGGCGACATCGTGTTATGTCCGGATGGTTCGGGCAGCTATCGTGCCGGCGAAGTAGTGGGCGACTACCAGTACGCGCCCGGGAATGTCTTGCCGCACCGCCGTGCGGTGCGCTGGCTGGATGTGGCCATCGCCCGCTCGGCCATGAGCGAGGCGCTGCAGAATTCCACCGGCTCCATCGGCACGGTGTCCACCATCACGTCGTATGCAACGGAGATTGAGCGCTTTCTCGGCGAAGCGCCGGTGCCGGTCACGGTGGTGGCGACCGATCCGGTGATCGAGGATCCGCTGGCCTTCGCGATGGAAAAACACCTGGAGGATTTCCTGGTTGGCAACTGGGGCCAGACCGAGCTGAGCCGAGAGTTCGCCATCTACGAGGAGGACGGCGAGGCCGTCGGTCAGCAGTACGCCACGGATGCCGGCCCGATCGACATCCTGGCGGTGAGCCGTGACCGCATGCGTCTGCTGGTAGTGGAGCTCAAGCGTGGCCGCGCCAGCGATGTGGTGGTTGGCCAGACCCTGCGCTACATGGGCTACGTCAAGGAGCAGATCGCCGAGCCGGGGCAAACGGTAGAAGGGGCCATCATTGCGCTGGAAGATGACCGCAAGCTTCGTTGGGCATTGGCAGCCGTGCCGAATATCCGGTTCTACCGGTATCAGGTGAGCTTTCGGTTGGTTGCGGCTTGATGGCGAGGGACGGCAATCCGGGCAATCGGGGGAGCATTTCACGCCCTTGCGCATGTGTTGCTGATTTAGCAACATTCGTTGCCATATGAGCAACACTTCCGCCCTGATGGATCTGCTGTTTCCCGCCACCCGGCAACGGGTGTTGGCGCAGTTGCTGTTGAACCCGCAGGAAAGTTTCCATCAGCGCGAGCTGGCGCGACTGACCGGCAGCCACGCGGGCACGCTCGGGCGCGAACTGGACAAGTTGGTGGGGGCTGGCCTGGTGCTGTGCAGCGAGCAGGGCAACCAGGTGCGCTACCAGGCGGATGCACGGTGTCCGTTGTTCGTCGAACTGGCGGTCATGTTCCGCAAGACCCTCGGGATGGTGCCGGTGCTGCGGGAGGCCTTGGTGCCACTGGCGGGTAGTATCGACGTGGCGCTGGTGTTTGGCTCGATGGCTCGCGGCACGCAGTCGGCCGGCAGCGACATCGACCTGCTGGTGGTGGGCAAGGCCGGTTTTGCCGAACTGGTGCAGGCGTTGTATCCGGCGCAGCAGTCGTTGCAGCGCGAAATCAACCCGGTGCTGTATGCGCCGGCGGAATTTCGTCGACGGGCAGCCAGTGGCGATGCGTTTGTCCGCCGGTTTCTGGACCAGCCCAATGTGTTCCTGATGGGGGATAAGGATGACCTTGCAGAACTTGCTGGCGATCAAGCGCCTGCTGGCGCACGCGCCAGACGGCGCAGCGGTGCGCAAACTGCTGGAGGCGGCACAACGTAATCTGGCGGATGCGAACGTCGCGACCATCAGTACCGACAACCGCTTCGACGCGGCCTACAAGTGCCTGATGCAGTGCGCGATGCTTGGCCTGTGGGCCAGCGGCTATCGCACGGCGACCAGCCAACCAAGCGATCACCAGACCGCGATCCAGTGCCTGACTTTGACTATGGGCGTGCCGGCGCCTACCGTGATCGTGCTGGATGCCTTGCGCAAGCAGCGCAATCTCAGTGATTACGAGGGTGATCCGATTTCCGAGGCGACGTTGGCCTCCTGTCTGGACGAGGCGGGGAAACTGTTGGCGCATACCAGGCAATGGTTGTGCGACCACCATCCCGAGCTGCTGGGTGCCGCATGAACCTGCATCAGGAACACCACTTCGAAGCGGAAATCTGCGCGCACCTCGCCGCGCACGGCTGGCTCTACGGCGAAGGCGATGCCGAACACTACGACCGCACGCATGGCCTGTACCTGCCCGACCTGCTGGCCTGGATCGAAGCGACCCAGCCGGACAGCTGGCAGCGCCTCGCCAGGACCCACGGTGCCGCAGCCGCCGAGCGCATCGCCGAACGCGTGCGCAAGAACCTCAACGAGCGCGGCACGCTGGAGGTGCTGCGTCGGGGCGTGGAGATGCTCGGGCTGAAGGAGCCGCTGTCGCTGGTGCAGTTCAAGCCGGCGCTGGCGATCAACCCGGTGATCCAGCAGCACTACGCGGCGAACCGGCTGCGCGTGGTGCGCCAGGTGCGGCATTCGCCGAACAACGCGCAGGACGCGCTGGACCTGGTGCTGTTCGTCAACGGCATCGCGGTGGCCACGGCCGAGCTGAAATCCGATTTCACCCAGAGCGTCAACGATGCGGTGGATCAGTACCGCTTCGACCGGCATCCGCAGCCCAGGGGCGGGCAGCTCGAACCGCTGCTGGGTTTCCCCGGCGGCGCGCTGGTGCATTTCGCGGTGAGCCAGACCGAGGTGATGATGACCACGCGGCTGGCCGGGCCGGCCACGCGTTTCCTGCCGTTCAACCGCGGCAATCACGGCGCGGCCGGCAATGCGCCGAACCCGGACGGCTTTGCCACGGCGTACCTGTGGGAAGAGGTATGGGCGCGCGACAGCTGGCTGGAGATCCTGGGCCGCTACCTGATCGGCAAGCGCGACGACAAGAAGCAGCTCACGGGCGTGATCTTCCCGCGCTACCACCAGCTCGACGCCACGCGGAAGCTGGTGGCCGACTTGCTGACGCAAGGGCCGGGGCAGCGCTACCTGATCCAGCATTCGGCCGGCTCGGGCAAGACCAACTCGATCGCGTGGAGCGCGCACTTTCTGGCCGACCTGCACGATGCCACGAACAGGAAAATGTTCGACAGCGTGCTGGTGGTGTCCGACCGCAACGTGCTGGACGCGCAGTTGCAGGAGGCGATCTTCGACTTCGAGCGCACCACCGGCGTGGTGGAAACCATCACCAGCGAGCACGGCAGCAAGAGCGCGCAGCTCGGCCAGGCGCTGAAGGACGGCAAGAAGATCATCGTCTGCACCATTCAGACGTTTCCGTTTGCGCTGCAGGCGGTGCAGGAGATGGCAGCCACCGAGGGCAAGTGCTTCGCGGTGATCGCCGATGAAGCCCACAGCTCGCAGACCGGTGAAGCAGCGGCCAAGCTCAAGCAGCTGTTGAGTGCGGAGGAGCTTGCCGAACTGCAGGACGGCGGCGAGATCGACACCGAGACCCTGCTGGCTGCCGGCATGTCGGCGCGGGCGGGCGGCAACCGGGGCCTGACCTACGTGGCATTCACCGCCACGCCCAAGCAGAAGACGCTGGAGCTGTTCGGGCGGCTTGGCAATGACGGGCTGCCGCAGCCGTTCCACGTGTATTCGATGCGCCAGGCGATCGAGGAAGGCTTCATCCTCGACGTGCTGAAGAACTACACGCCGTACAAGCTCGCCTTCAAGCTGGCCCACGATGGCAAGGAGTACGACCAGACCCAGGTGGAACGCAGCGCGGCGATGAAGGGGATCATGCAGTGGGTTCGCCTGCATCCCTACAACATCGCGCAGAAGGTGCAGATCGTGGTGGAGCATTACCGCGAGAACGTGCAGCCGTTGCTGGCAGGCCAGGCCAAGGCGATGGTGGTGGTCGGCAGCCGCAAGGAGGCGGTGCGCTGGCAGAAGGCGATCCGCGGCTACATCGAGCGGCAGCACTACGCGCTGGGCGTGCTGGTGGCGTTCTCCGGCGAGGTGAATGACCCCGAGAGCTATCCGCAGGCGGTGACCGAGACCAGCATCGACCTCAATCCCGGCCTCAAGGGCCGCGACATCCGCGACGCGTTTGCCGATCCCGGTTATCACCTGCTGCTGGTCGCCAACAAGTTCCAGACCGGCTTCGACCAACCGCTGCTGTGCGGCATGTACGTGGACAAGATGTTGGGCGGCATCCAGGCAGTACAGACGTTGTCACGGCTGAACCGCGCGCACCCGGGCAAGGACACCACCTACATTCTCGACTTCGTCAACGAGGCGACTGAGATCCTCAAGGCGTTCAAGACCTACTACGACACCGCTGAACTGGAAGCGACCACCGATCCGCACCTGGTCTTCGACCTGCGCGCCAAGCTCGATGCCAGCGGTCACTACGACGACTTCGAAGTGGAGCGTGTCGCGAAAGTGGAGACCGATCCGCACGGCACGCAGGCTCAGCTCAGCAGCGCCATCGCGCCCGTAGCCGACCGCTTGCTCAAGCGCTACAAGGCCGCGCAGCAGGCGAGGGCCGCCGCACTGGTCGCCGGCGACGACAAGACGGCGGAGTCGAACAAGGACGTGCTCGATGCGCTGGTGCTGTTCAAGAACGACATGGGCGCGTACGTGCGCCTGTATGCCTTCCTGTCGCAGGTGTTCGACTACGGCAACACCGATATCGAGAAACGCTTCATCTTCTACAAGCGGCTGATCCCGTTGCTGGAATTCGGTCGCGAGCGCGACACGGTGGACCTGTCCAAGGTGGTGTTGACGCACCACACGCTGCGCAGCGCCGGACGCCAGCCGCTCAACCTCAATGGCGACGGCAGCTACAAGCTGCCGCCGATGGATGCGGTGGGCAGCGGTTCGGTGCAGGAGAAGCAACGGGCGTATCTGGCCGAGATCATCCAGAAGGTCAACGGCCTGTTCGAGGGCCAGCTTACCGACGACGACCAACTGGTCTACGTCAACGGCGTGCTCAAGGGCAAGCTGCTGGAAAACGACACCCTCGTGCAGCAGGCCGGCAGCAACAGCAAGGAGCAATTCGCCAACTCGCCCGACCTCAAGCACGCGCTGATGCACGCCATCATGGATGCGCTGGAGGCTCACTCCAGCATGAGCACCCAGGCGCTCGGCTCCGAGCGCGTACGTGATGGACTGAAAGACATCCTGCTGGGGCCGGCACAGTTGTATGAGGCGCTGCGGGCCAAGTCGCAAGGCGGGACGATGGCGCCATAACTGATGGATTTGCCGAGCCAACGAAAGAGCCCCCGCAAGCGGGGGCTCCTGCTTTCTACGGTGCTGCTGGCTTAGTGCTGCTGCGCATTCGCGCTGGCTCCGGCATCGCCGTCGGCTTGCGCCGAGGTAGAGATGCCGTCGCGGGCCGAACCGTGGGCACTGGCCTGGCCGCCGGCGCGGCCGCTGGCGTTGGCCGCGCCGCGGGTGCCGGAGGTCGAGCCGGCGTTGGCGTTCGTGTTGCCGTTGGCTGCACCGGAGCCCGACACGTCGATCGTCTTGTCACCAGCGCCGCGCACGGCGTTGGACATCGGCGACAGCAGGCGCGGTTGCGGGGTCGCGGCGTTACCCGACGGCTGGCGTGCGGCGTTCGCGCCGGCCGAGCTGGCCTGCGACGCGCTGCCCGCCGCGTCGGTACCGAGCGAGCCGGCGGTATGCGCCGATTGGGTGCCGGTGGCGGTAGCTTGGCGGGCGGCGCTCAGTCCGGCGTTGGCCGAACCTTCGGCCGCACCCTCGGCGCTCGCGGAGGCGTTGCCGGCCGTGTTCTGTACACGGCCCAGCGCACCCCGGGTGCCGCGTTTGGCCGTCGAGACGGCCGAACGCGATTGGCTGGCGGCCTGGCCTGCAGCACCGGTCGCGGCGTCGCGCATGCCCGAAGCGTCGACGGCGCCGGTCGCGGTCGAACCCAGTTCTCCCGCGCCACCCAGCGCAGCCTGGTTGCCGGCGGTGCCGGCGTTGGCGCCGGCTGCACCGGTGAGGCCGGCGGCGGTGTCGGCGGCCGCCTGGCCGTTCACCTGGCGGGCAGTCTGGCCGGCGGTGTTCGTCGCCGAAGCGGCGGTCGCCGCGGCGCGCTGGCGCAGACGTTCGGCGCGCCGTTCGGCAGCTCGCGTGTTGATGTCGGGCGCATGCAGGTTGCCCATGCCGCGCGCGGAGCCGCCGATCTGGCCGCCCACCTGGCCCATCGTGGAATGGATCGGGCCGTTCATCCCGCCGGTGATGCCGCCGGTGAGCGAGCCGCCACCCAGCACCTGGGCATGCGCCGGGACCATCGCGGCCAGAGCCAGCGCGCCGGCGAACAGGGCGGTGTTGAGGGTTTTGTGGTTGAGGGTCGTGTTGCGCATGGTGGGACCTCCTGCCTGCGGCCGATCCGCGGCTTCCGGGGTCCTGTACGCCGCTGCCGGAACGATCCTTCCATCGCGGCGGGTTGCGGTCGGCTTTTGTTCAGCTTCAGGGCGACAGCAGGCCGTAGCCGTAGCGCGGGTCGTGGCCCGGGGCGCCGAGGGGGCGGGCTGCATCGATCAGTTGCTGCTGTACCTGTGCCGCGGCGCCCTCGCGAGGAGCGTCCAGCAGCTGGGCCGCTTTTCGCGCCACGATCGGCGCCGCGAACGAGGTGCCGCGCAGCGCGTTGCGGCCGCTGCCGACCACGCCGGACGCGCAGAAATCCACCTGCTCGCCACTGCCGGATTCGGGCAGCACGCGGTCGCGTGCGTCGACGCCGCTGACCCCGATCACGCCCGGGTACGCCGCGGGAAACAGCGGCGGTGCCGCGGGTCCGTCGTTGCCGACCGCGCTGACCAGCACGTGGCCGCGCGCGATCATCGCCTGCACCGCACGCGCGAGCACCGGGTTGTCGGGGCCGACCAGGCTGATGTTGATCACCGCCACGTGCTCGCGCGCCATCCACGCGAGCGCGTCGACGAGGTTCGAGGTGGCGCCGCCGACCGCATCGCCGCACCACAGGTCGGCGGCGTACAGCGTGTCCGGGTCGCCTTCGACGAGGCGGGCGGCAACGGCAGTCCCGTGCCGCGATACGGTCGCCGTCCGGCAACCATGCCGTTCGATGCGCGCACGTGCGAGCGCAGGATCGGCCGGGTCGACGCCGCCATCGACCAGGCCCACGCGTCGCGCCGGCGCGCCGGACGACGGGGTCGCCGCGCTGGTTGCGTTGGCCACGTCAGCATGGCCCGCGGGCAGGTAGAGGTGCTGGTAGGTAAACGTCGCATCCGGCGCGGCACGCTGCAAGGCGCGCATGGCTCTGGCCGTACTGCGACGGCGGGTGTCGTGCAGCACCACGAAGTCCAGCCCCAGCGTCGCGTCCGCCGGCGTCGCGCGATCCACGTTGACGCCCAGCGCCCGCACCGCGTCGAGTTGCGCATCCGACAGGCCGATGGCGAGAAATTCGCCGCGCAGGATCGGCGCACCGTGGGGATCGAGGTCGACGCGCCGCGGCTCGCTGCGTCGCAGCGCGTCGATCTGCAATTTTCGCGTGAGGGCCAGCGGTCCGCGCAACAGGTCGTCCACGCTGCGCAAGGGCGAGGCGGGAACCACGCCGGGCAGGCCCACGCCGGGGACCTGCACGTTCGGCAGACCCTGCACCGGGCCGAGCACCTGCGCCTGTGCAGGCGCCGCGCTCATCGTGGCAAGTGCGATGGCCAGCAACGTGACGAGCATGGTGGACGAGCGGCGCAAGGGCATGGCCAACGGCCTCGGGAGCAACGGGGCCGGATGCTAGCATGGGCCCGCTTTACGCCCTCGAACCGCGCCGCTGCGCACGAGGGAAGGAATCCTCCCCTTCGGACGTAATGGAAGGTGATGCGTGAATTCGAGCGACGCCGTGCGCGAAGGACTGATCCCGCTGCTGCCGCGCCTGCGTCGCCTGGCGCGGGCGCTGGTCGGGCAGGTTGCCGACGCCGACGACCTGGTGCAGATCGTGCTGGAGCGCGCGCTGGCCCGCGCTGCGCAGTGGCGGCCGGATGCCGCGCTGGACAAGTGGGTGTTCGCCATCGCGCGCAACGCCTGGCGCGACGAGCTGCGCGCACGCGGCCGCTCGCAACATCTGTTCGCGCCGGAGGAAGCCGGCGAGATGGCCGCCGATCGCGCCAGCGCACAGCCCGCGCAGCAGCTGGAACTGGCGATGGCGCTGGCGGCGTTGCCGCCGGATCATCGTGAAGTGGTGGCCCTGGTGCTGGTCGAGGGCATGTCGTACGGCGAGGCCGCCGAGCTGCTGGACGTGCCGGTGGGCACCGTCACCAGCCGTCTGGCCCGCGCCCGCGCCACCTTGCAGGCCCATCTTGGGAAAGACGCATGAACCCGATCGACGACGACACCTTGCAGGCTTACGTGGACGGCGAACTCGACGCGTCCGACGCCGCGCGCATCGAGGCGGCGCTGGCGCACGACGACGTGCTCGCCCGTCGCGTGGAGCGGGCGCGCGCCGTGCGGGCGCAGCTGCGCGCCGCGTTCGATCCGGTGCTCGACGAGCCGGTGCCGGCACGCCTGTCCGCCTTGTTGCAGCCGCCATCCGCGCAGTCGGCGACACCGGCCACGTCGCCCGTCGTGCCGGCTGGCGGGCACGGCGCGACTCGCCGCCGCACGGCTCACCGCCGCTGGTTTGTGCCAGGCGCCGCGCTGGCCGCATCGGTGGCGCTGCTCGCCGTGGCGTTGTGGTGGTGGCAGCCTGGCGGCGAGCTGGTGCGCGTGCAGGGCGGCCAGTCGTTCGCCGCGGGTGCCTTGACCCACGCGCTCGACGAGGCATTGGCGAGCGAACCGGATGTGCATGCCCCGGTTGCCATCGGCCTGAGTTTCCGCAGCAGCGACGGGCGCATCTGCCGCACCTTCGTGCTGCACGCCCCGCCGGCGCGAGCCGGCCTGGCCTGTCACAGCGATGCGGGCTGGGAGCTGCCCGTGCTCAGTGCGGCGGCCACGCCGGAAGGCAGCGAACTGCGCCAGGCAGCGAGTGACATGCCGCCCGCCGTTCAGGCGGCAGTCGATGCCCGCCTGCGCGGCAATGTGTTCGATGCACGGCAGGAACGCGCGGCGCGCGACGCCGGCTGGCGCTAGGCGCATGGCAGGTGGGTCGTGCGTCGCCCCGGCTGTCGTGACGGACAACGAGTCCTAAGCAGGACGTTGACTCGCACTTCGCATCGGCGTCGCTACCGTCAGGACGAACGGCCCGATACGTCGGGCTGCCAGGAGGAACCCTTCCATGTCCGATGAAAACGCGAAGACGCCAGCCGACCACATCGTCGATACGGTGGCGCAGCTCAAGGAAATGCGGCATTACTCGAAGAACAACGTGGAAGCGCTGACCGCGGCGTGGCTGCTGTTCGACGGCGAATTGTCCAAGCTCAAGCAGGCGGACAAGCTCGCCGATCTGATGGATCGCCAGGGCCAGCTGCACGAGGCGCTGGAGAATGCGATCGCCGATCTGGAAGAGGTACTGGAGAAGATCAAGCCCGAACCGGAGGCGGGAGCCTGAGCGGAAACTGGATTCCGACGGTCCCCGCAAGCGCGACGACAGAGGCTCCGCCATCGGGGCCTTTTTTGTGCACGGTCGACCGATCCCTTCACTGCGTGCGCGATACGCCATCGCCGATGTCGAAACAGAGGCGGCGGGCGAGTCGTTGCAGCAGGGGCATCGGCGTCGCGGCGGGAGGGGCGACGGGCGGCTCCGGCTCGGTCGGTGCGGGGGAAAGCATGCGGCGGGCGAGTTGGGGATCGGCGATGTGGCCGTGCAGGAACAGCAGGTCGGTCCAGAGGGAACTCATGGGCGCATCCGGTCGGGGGAAGTGGAGAAGTGCGTTCAGTCGCGGGTGTTGCCGGCCAGCGTGGTGGCCCGCATCGACGGGCGCTGGCTGAAGCGCGCGTACCAGGCGGACAGGCGCGGGCGGCCGTCGGCGAACGGATAGACGTCGCGGAAGGCGATCCAGCTGAGCGCGGTGGCCAGGGCGATGTCGCCAACGTCGGGCAGGGTCGCCGTGGACGGTGCGTCGCCGATCTCCCGCTCGAGGAAGTCGCAGGCGGCGGCGATCTTGTCCAGCTGACCTTGCAGCATCGGTGGCCAGCGCGATGCCACGGGCCGCCGCTCGGCTTCCCAGCGCGCGGCAATGCCGGCATCGGCCATGCCCTGCGCCAGCGCCTGCCTGCGCAGGGCATGGAAGTGCGCGGCGGGCTCGTGCGGGATCAGCTTTGCGCCCGCATGCAGGCTGTCGAGGTATTCGCAGATCACGTTGGAGTCGAACAGCGCCGGGCCGTCGTCGACGATCAGCACCGGCACCTTGCCGAGCGGGTTGAGCGCGAACACCTCGTCGTTGCGGCGGGTGGGGCTGGTCTCGTGGTGGATCACCTCGATGCGGTGCTGCATGCCGAGCTCGTGGGCGGCGACGAGCACCTTGCGCGCGTAGGGCGAGTGCGTCTGGTACAGAAGTTTCATCGTGATGCGAGTTCCTGGGAGAGGGAAGGTGGACTGGCGCTCATGCCGCCGTCAGCCGTTCGCGCATGGCCGGCGACAGGTTGCCGCCGCAGAGGATCGTCGCCACGCGGCGGCCGGCAAAACGGTCCGGGTCGTCGAGGATGGCCGCCACCCCGACCGCGCCGGAGGGTTCCACCGCGACGCCGAGGTGGTGATGGATGAGGCGCATCGCCTCGAAGATCCGCGCGTCGGATACGGCGACGGCGTCGTCGCAACACGCGCGCAGATGCGCCAGCGTGGCGGCGATCGGCACGCGCACGGCGATGCCGTCGGCGATGGTGTCGGCGTGGTCGGTCCCGATGGGCCGGCCGGCGTCGATCGACAGCTTCATCGCCGGTGCGCCGGCGGCCACCACCGCGATGATTTCCGCGCGCGGTGCGACGTGCCGGATCGCGGTGCCCACGCCGGCCAGCAGCGCTCCGTTGCCCACCTGCACCACGATGACGTCGATCTCGGTCGAGCCGGCGAGTTCCAGGGCGAGGGTGCCGGCGCCTTCGGCGAGCTCGGCTTCGAGGCCGTCTTCGACGAAACGCAGGCCGGCGGCTGCGGCATGGCAGCGCGCGGCGTCCTTGGCGGCGTCGAAATCGCTGCCGGCCAGCCGCACGTCAGCGCTCAGTTTTCGCATCGCGGCGACCTTTGCCGGGTTGGCGGTTTCCGCGGCGAACACGGTGCAGGCATGCCCGCGCCGGATCGCCGCGCGGGCCAGGCCCTGGCCGAAATTGCCGGCGGACGCGCAGACCACGGATTCCCCCGGCTGCAGCGCCAGCGCGGCGAACAACTCGGTGCCGCGGCCCTTGAACGAGCCGATCGGGTTGGCGGTTTCGTCCTTGGCGATCAGCTGGCATTGCAGCGCCGCGTTAAGGGTGTTGTTGGTGAGCGTCGGCGAATCCAGGAACACCGGATCGATGTGGCGCGATGCGGCAAGGATCCGGTCGAGGCGGGTCAGCGTGGGCATGGACGAGGTCTCGCAATGCGTGGAAGGCGACGACCTATGCTAGGTTTCCGCGGCGCGGCGAAGTGGCGTTGTCGGCCCGCAAAACAGGTTTTCTCCCCGTCCCCCGAGGTCCTTGCGCCCGATGCCTGCCGAACTCGACAAATTCGATCGCCGCATCCTCGCGATCGTGCAACGCGACGCGCGGCGCTCCGCCGAGATGATCGGCACGGACATCGGCTTGTCGGCATCGGCGGTGCAGCGGCGCATGGCGCGGTTGCGCGAGGACGGCGTGATCGTGGCGGAAGTGGCGCTGATCGATCCGCGCAGCGTGGACCAGCGGCTCACCGTGATCGCCGACCTCGAGGTCGAGCGCGAGCGGCCCGAGTTGCTGGCCAGCCTGCGGCAGTGGATCGCCGCCGAGCCGGCGATCCAGCAGGCGTGGTACGTGACCGGCGACAGCGACTACGTGCTGGTGGTGACGGCGCGCGACGTCGGCGACTACGACGCGCTGATGCAACGGCTGGTGACGGCCAACGCCAACGTGAAACGCTTCCGCACGCGCGTGGCGCTGGACACGCTCAAGCGCAGCCTGGCCGTGCCGGTGGACGCGACGCCCGGCTGAGGCCGCGCCAGGCTGCGGCGGGCGCAGAGGCATCAGGCAGCGACGAGATGCCGTCGCGGCCCCGACAAAGGGCCCCGCCAAACGGGGCCCTTTGTCTGCGCAACCGATCAGTGACGCTGACGGTGGATAGCGCGGCTGTTGCGGTTTTCCGCGCGGTTGAGGCGGCGGGTTTCGGCCCTGGTCAGGTGGCCGTGGTGCTTCGCTTCGTCGGTGCTTGCGCGCTGGACGATGTTGGCGTCGCGCCGTTCATCGTTGGCCGCCTGCCGGGCGGTGATGGTGCCGTCCGCAAGGCCTTTGGCGGTGCGAGCCTGCTGGTTGTCGATGCGCTGGTTGACCTCATTGACGCGCGGGTGGCCCGGGACGGTCGTGCCGGAGGCCATCGCGCCGGCGCTGGCGAACGCGGTGCAGGCGAGCAGGCCGAGACGAATCATCGAAGCATTTTTCATGACGGTGTCCTTCAGGATGGGGTGCCGGCATTTGCTGTGGCGCCATGCCGTGCCGGTCGAACGGCGGCATGCAGGGCAGGGAAACGCTGCTCATGGCGCCGCGTTGACCGGGCAGCCTGCCGGGCCTGCGACGCAGGCCATGCCATGAGTCATGCGCAACCCGGTGCCGGCTGCCTGCATCAATGACTCCGTGAGCCGCGCAAGCGTTGCGGGTGTTTCCACCGCGCGGATCGCGAATCGATGTGCTGGACGATCGGATGACGCCGCCGCGGCGGCGCCAGGTGGTTTCTCTTGCCGGAATACTCGCGGGGTACTCTCATGCGCGCACTACTGGGTCTGGTTCTGTTTGGCGTGGTGTCGATGGTTGCGGCCGCGCCGGTTTATTACGTGGATGTGGTGAACGACGCGAACACCGGCGTGACCGCGCTTTCCACGGTCGCGGCGGACGGTTTGCGCTGGGAGCGGCTGGTGGTCGGCGGGAGATCGCTGCAGGCGAACGGTGCGACGACACTGGCCTTGCAGCACGAGGGCGGCTGCCGGCGCGACTTTCTGGTCGACTTCGCCGATGGGCGGCAGATGACGGTGAAGGGCTTCGACGTCTGCCGCAACCGCAGCCTGCATCTGCGCACGGCACTGGCGCGGGCGAGGTGAGGCACCTGCTGCTTCTCCCCTGTTTGCAGGGGAGCGGGAGGGGCCTGCTCCTTCCCCTGCCTGGCCCTGGGGCTTTTCTCTGGTCCAGGGTCTGGGGAGAGGCTGCGGCTTTTGACTGAGCCTGTCGAAGAGCGACCCCACCCAACCCTCCTCCGCGAGCAGGGGGAGAGAGCAGGGGCATTCAGGCCAGCGTGCGCAGCTTCGCCTCGCGTTCCCACTGCCGGGTCTTCGCTGCCTTGATGAAGCCGGCGCTGTCGCTGGCGTCGACCACGCCGGCGTCCTTCCTGATGCCGCCGGCTTTCAGCACCGCTTGCGCGCCGGCGTCGGCGGCGATGGCCTTGAGGTGGCCGAAGGCGTCGCGCACGAAATCGACGGCGGCCGCTTCCTTCGCCAGCAGCTTGCCGGCCTCCTCAGTCAACACCAGCGCCACGGCGTCGAACACCACCGACGGCGTGCCGGCGAGCTGGCCGTCGGCGGGCTGGTGTTTCCCGTCGTCGAGTTTTGCGCCACCGACCTTGAGGCAGACCAGCTTGACGCTGGCGCCGGCGGATTCGGCAGCCTTGCGCAGTGCCTTGACCGCGGCGGCGTCGGAACCGTCGTGGATCAGGATGCCGACGGCGCGGCCTTTCAGCGTGTCCTTCATCTTGCCGATGATCTGCAGCGGCGGCGACGGTGGCTGGTCCTTCGCGGGCACCGCCTTGGGCTGCGCGGGCGGGAAGCCGGGCAGGGCCAGTCCATCGGCGACGCGGCGGGCGAGGTCCTCGTCGACGTTGCGCAGATGGCCGACCATCGCCTCGCGCACGTGCAGCGTCTGCACCTTGGACAGCTCGAACACGAGCGCCGAGGCAATGTGCGCCTGCTCGAAGGTGGTCTGGCTGCGGTAGAACTGGCGCGCCTGGCTGTAGTGGTCGGCAAAGCTCTCGGCGCGGATGCGGCCCTTGCTGCCCTCGTCGGCCGGCTCGGCGAAGCTGCGGAAGCCGCTGCTGCTGGCGCGTGCGGAGGCCGGGTCGAGCGAGCTGGGCTCGTAGCTGACGCGACCCTTCGGCTGCTCCATCTGCATGTGGCCGTCGCGCTGCTGGTTGGCGAACGGGCACTTCGGCGCGTTGATCGGCAGCTGGTGGAAGTTCGGCGAGCCCAACCGCGACAGCTGGGTGTCGAGGTAGGAGAACAGCCGGCCCTGCAGCAGCGGATCGTTGGAGAAGTCGATGCCGGGCACGATGTTGGCGGGGCAGTAGGCCACCTGTTCGGTCTCGGCGAAGAAGTTGTCCGGCCAGCGGTCCAGCACCATGCGGCCGATCACGGTCAACGGCACCAGCTCCTCGGGAATGATCTTGGTGGCGTCGAGGTGGTCGAACGGGAAGCCGTCGGCCTGGGCCTGGGTGAACAACTGCACGGCCAGCTCCCACTCCGGGAAATTGCCGGCCTGGATCGCCTCGAACAGGTCGCGGCGGTGGAAGTCCGGATCGGCGCCGGCCACCTTCACCGCCTCGTCCCATACGTGCGACTGCAGACCGAGCTTCGGGCGCCAGTGGAACTTCACGAAGGTGCTGTCGCCGCGCTCGTTGACCAGCCGGAAGCTGTGGATGCCGAAGGCCTCGATCATGCGCAGCGAACGCGGGATCGTACGGTCGCTCATCGCCCACATGATCATGTGGATCGCCTCGGGCGTCAGCGAGATGAAATCCCAGAACGTGTCGTGCGCACTGGCCGCCTGAGGAAAGCCGCGGTCGGGCTCCATCTTCACCGCATGGATAAGATCGGGAAATTTCATCGCGTCCTGGATGAAGAACACCGGGATGTTGTTGCCGACCAGGTCCCAGTTGCCTTCCTTGGTGTAGAACTTCACCGCGAAGCCGCGCACGTCGCGTGGCGTGTCGATCGAGCCGGCGCCGCCGGCCACGGTGGAGATGCGCGTGAACAGCGGGGTCTTCTCGCCGACTTCGGTGAGGATTTTCGCGGTGGTGTATTCCTTCAGCGACTTGGTCAGCTCGAAGTAGCCGTGTGCGGCCGAGCCGCGCGCGTGCACGATACGCTCGGGGATGCGCTCGTGGTCGAAATGCATGACCTTCTCGCGCAGTACGAAGTCTTCCAGCAAGATCGGCCCGCGCGGGGTGCTGCGCAGCGAGTTCTGATTGTCCGAGACCGGCGCACCCTGGTTGGTGGTCAGCGGCGGGTGGCTCCCGCCCGCCATTTCCTGGAGTTCGTCGCCGTGGCCGCGGGACGCGGAGGGCTGGGCGGAATTGGCGGACTGTTTCTTCGTGGCCATGGCAAATGCTCCGGAACGGGTGCGACGCGCGGCGTCGCGGGGGGAATGGGTCATCCTGCGGTGGACGCCGTCAATGTCCCGTCGTTCAGATGTAAGCGGCTCCGCGCAAGGCATCCCGTGTGCCATGACTTCCGGCCTGTGCACGATGGCATGGGTGCGCGTCAGTATCGTTCGGCCCCCGGCCGGTGCCGAAGATGCCGGTCGATGAACCCGTGGTTCGCCGTTCCCCGATCCCTACTTGCATGGAAGGAAATGTCATGCGTGATACGTTGCTGGTTTCCGCGATTGCCCTGGCGCTCGCCGGCGTTTCGATGACGGCCTTGGCGACGGCGCCTGTCGTCGCGCCCGCGACGGATCTCGCCACCACCCAGCTGCCGCGCACCGTGCGGCCCAGCCACTACGACGTGGCGGTGACGCCGCATGCGGACAAGCTGAGCTTCGACGGCAAGGTCACGGTGACGGTCGACGTGCTGCAGCCGACCACCAGCATCACGCTGAACGCGGTCGACATGGCGTTCTCCTCGGTGCAGCTGACGCCGACACGGCTGCGGATGGCGGTCGCCGACCCCAAGGTGTCGGTGGACGCGCAGGCGCAGACGGCCACCTTCACCTTCGATCGCCCGCTGCCGCCGGGCAGCTACAAGCTGGCGATGAGCTACACCGGCAGGATTGGCACCCAGGCCACCGGCCTGTTCGCGATCGACTACGACACCCAGGCGGGCAAGCGGCGCGCGCTGTATACCCAGTTCGAGAATTCCGACGCACGCCGCTTCATCCCGTCGTGGGACGAGCCGGCGTACAAGGCCACCTTCGATCTCGAGGTGACCGTGCCCAAGGGTGAGATGGCGGTGAGCAACATGCCGGCGGCGTCGACCACCGATCTCGGCAACGGCCTGGTCCGCGTGCGCTTCCAGCCGTCGCCGAAGATGTCCACCTACCTGCTGTTCTTCGGCCTGGGCGAGTTCGACCGCGCCACCACCATGACCGACGGCACCGAGATCGGCGTGATCACGCAGAAGGGGCTGGCATCGCAGGCCGATTTCGCGCTGGCGTCGTCCTCGGCCGTGCTGCGCGAGTACAACGACTACTTCGGCGTGCCGTACCCGCTGCCCAAACTGGACAACATCGCTTCGCCAGGCAGTAGCCAGTTCTTTTCGGCGATGGAGAACTGGGGCGCGATCTACACCTTCGAATACGCGCTGCTGCTGAACCCCGCCATCTCGACCCAGGCCGACAAGCAGGCGATCTTCAACACTGCCGCGCACGAGATGGCGCACCAGTGGTTCGGCGATCTGGTGACGATGCATTGGTGGGACGACCTGTGGCTGAACGAGGGCTTCGCCTCGTGGATGGCCGCGCGTACCACCGAGAAGCTGCACCCGGAATGGAACACCGCGCTGGAGGCGGTCGGCACGCGCGAGTCGGCGATGTCGCTGGACGCGGCGGTGACCACGCACCCGGTGGTGCAGCACGTGGAGACGGTGGAACAGGCCAGCCAGGCGTTCGACTCGATCACCTATTCCAAGGGCGAGGCGGTGATCCGCATGCTGGAAGGCTACGTGGGTGCCGATACCTGGCGTGCCGGCGTGCGCAATTACATCAAGGCGCACGCCTACGGCAACACCCGATCCGACGACTTGTGGCGCGAAGTGCAGGCGGTGGCGGGCAAGCCGATCACCGCGATCGCGCATGACTTCACCCTGCAGCCGGGCATCCCGCTGATCCGCGTGGACGCCGCCGCGTGCAGCGGCGGCCGGACCACGCTGCAACTGAGCCAGGGCGAATTCACCAAGGACCGCCCGGACAAGAAACCGCTGCGCTGGCACGTGCCGGTGATCGCCCAGGGCATCGGCGGCGCGCCGGCGAGCACCCTGGTGACCGACGGCAAGGCCACCCTGACGGTGCCCGGCTGCGCGCCGGTGATCGTGAATGCAGGGCAGGGCGGCTACTACCGCACGTTGTACACGCCGGCCCAGTTCGCCGCGATCAAGGGCGCGTTCGGCAAAGTGGCGCCGATCGACCAGCTCGGTCTGATGAACGACACCTGGGCACTGGGCATGGCCGGTCTGCAGCCTGCATCGACCTACCTGGACCTGGTCCAGGCCACCCCGGCCGATGCCGACCCGCAGATCTGGGGCGAGATCGCCGGCACCCTCGACGGCCTGGACAACTACTACCGCGGCGATACCGCGCGCCAGGCGCGCTTCCGCGCGTTCGCGGTGAAGCGGCTGGCGCCGGTGTTCGCACGCATCGGCTGGGAGGCCAAGCCGGGCGAGAGCGATCCGGTGGCGATCCTGCGCACGCAGTTGATCGGCGCGCTGGGCAATCTGGGCGACCCCGGCGTGATCAACGAGGCGCGCCGCCGCTTCGCGGCACAGGAGCATGACCCGCAGGCCGTGCCCGCGGCGTTGCGCAAGACCATCTTGGCGATCGTGGCCCGGCACGCCGACGCCGCCAGCTGGGACCAGCTGCATGCGATGGCGAAGGCGGAAAAGACCCCGCTGATCAAGGACCAGCTGTACTCGCTGCTGTCCTATGCCGACGATGACGTCCTGGCCCGGCGCGCGCTGGAGCTGGCCCTCACCGACGAGCCGGGGGCGACCAACAGCGCCGGCATGATCGGCATCGTTGCCTACCAGCACCCCGAGATGGCGTTCGACTTTGCGCTGGCCCACCGCGAAAAGGTGGATACCCTGGTCGACTCCACGTCCAGCAGCCGCTACTACCCGAGCCTGGGTGGCTCCTCGTTCGACCCGGCGATGATCGGCAAGATCGAGGCCTACGCCGATGCCCACGTCGCGGCCACGTCGCGCCGCGCCGCCGACGCCACGGTCGCGAACATCAAGTACCGCATGATGATCCGCAACGAACGGCTGCCGGCGGTCGACACCTGGCTGGCGCAGAACGGCGGCTGAGCCAACTGCACGGTTGCACCGGCGAAGGCCCCGGATGACGGGGCCTTCTGCCGTCCGGGGATCGGCGCCGTCGAGCCGTTGCGCGGGGAAGCCTGGCACGCCGATGGCTTGATATATATTTCGTGCGGGCCATGGTTTGCGTTGCATGGACAGGCACAATCCCGGGAATCGGCGAAATGGTGGACATCGATAATCGGATGGCGCTCGGCAGCGCCGTCTACAAGACACTGCTGGAGTCGACCCGGGCGATCCCGTGGAAGATCGACTGGGACAGCAAGCAGTTCGCCTACATCGGACCGCAGATCGAGGCGCTGCTGGGCTGGGCACCGTCGAGTTGGGAGAGCGTGGATGACTGGGCCAGCCGCATGCATCCGGAGGACCGCGGCTGGGTGGTGGATTTCTGCGTGGCGCAGTCGCTGGCCGGCGTGGATCACGAGGCCGACTACCGCGCGTTGACCCGCGATGGCCACTACGTGTGGATCCGCGACGTGGTTCACGTGGTACGCCGGCCCGACGGCACGGTCGATTCGCTGATCGGTTTCATGTTCGACATCAGCGAGCGCAAGCGCACCGAGCAGCAGCTGATCAGCCTGCAGAAGGAGATGGAGGAGCTTTCCTTCCGCGACGGCCTGACCGGCGTGGCCAACCGGCGGCGCTTCGACGCGATCATCGAGCTCGAGTGGAGCAACGCGCGGCGCAACCGGCAGCCGCTGTCGCTGCTCATGATGGATATCGACTATTTCAAGCAGTACAACGACCGCTACGGCCACCTGGAAGGCGACGCCTGCCTGAAGCACGTGGCGCGTATCCTGAATTCGGCCGCGACGCGCGCACGCGACCTGCTGGCCCGCTTCGGCGGCGAGGAATTCGTGCTGGTGCTGCCGGAGACCGACGGGGCCGCCGCCGGCAAGCTGGCCGAGCGCTGCCGCCAGCTGATCCTGGCCGAGCAGATCCCGCACGAGTCATCCCCGATCGGCCCCACACTGACCATCAGCGTCGGTGCGGGCACCGTGATCCCGGGCCACGACGACGATTTGCGGTCGTTCATCGACGTGGTGGACAAGCGGCTGTACCAGGCCAAGCAGCAGGGCCGCAATTGCGTCGTGGCGGGTTAGCTTCGGGACGTCGCGGCATCCTGCGCAGGCGCACTCATGGAGATCGGCATGTACAAGGTCATTTTTTTCGCGGCGCTCGCCGCCGCGACGCTCCCGGTTTTTGCGGCAAGCCGGTCCTACGCCGATGCCAAGGCGCTTGCCGACCGCGACGAGGCTTCCGTGTCGAAGACCCAGTCGGGTGCGCTGCTGGCATCGCAAGGGGCGGTCATCGACCGGATCGTCTCGTTGTGCGCGCGGGCCATGGGGCCGGCGGGCATGCCTCCGTTTGTCGTTGTCGTGGAGCTGGACGCGGGCGGCAAGATCGTCGCGACCTGGCGCGAGGGCAACTCCGATTTCGCCGTCTGTTTCGAAAAGCAGCTGGGCACGCTCTCGCTGTTCGTCCCGCCGCGGGCGCCGTTCTACACCTCGTTCGAGATGAGCATGGCGCCGGGCGACTGATGCCTGCGCGCCGCGGAAAACGAAAAGGCCCCGCATGCGGGGCCTTTTCGCGCCGGCGCCGAAGCGCGGAGGGCTATGCCTCGGCTTCTTCCCTGTACGCGTCCACCGGGATGCAGGCGCACATGATGTGCTTGTCGCCGTAGACGTTGTCGACGCGGGCGACCGGTGGCCAGTACTTCTGCAGCTTCAGGCTGGCCAGCGGGAACGCGGCCAGCTCGCGCGGGTAGGCGTGGGTCCACTCGCTGCCGCTGACCATGGTGGCGGTGTGCGGGGCGTTCTTCAGCGGGTTGTCCTCGCGGTCCAGCTTGCCTTCCTCGATCGCGCGGATCTCGTCGCGGATCTGGATCATCGCGTCGATGAAGCGGTCCAGCTCGATCTGCGATTCGCTCTCGGTGGGCTCCACCATCAAGGTGCCGGCGACCGGGAAGCTCAGCGTGGGCGCGTGGAAGCCGAAATCGATCAGCCGCTTGGCCACGTCCTCGGCGCCGATGCCGGTGGCGTCCTTGAGCGGGCGCAGGTCGAGAATGCATTCGTGCGCGACCAGCCCGTTGCGGCCGGTATATAGGGTGGGGTAGTGCGGCGCCAGCCGCTTGGCGATGTAGTTGGCGTTGAGCAGGGCCACTTGCGTTGCCCTGCGCAGGCCCTGCTGGCCCATCAGGGTGATGTACATCCAGCTGATCGGCAGGATCGAGGCGCTGCCGAAGCTGGCTGCGCTGACCATGCCCGTGGCGCTGTCCTCACCGAGCTTCTTCGGCAGGAACGGAGCCAGATGCGACTTCACCGCGCACGGGCCGACGCCCGGGCCGCCACCGCCGTGCGGGATGCAGAAGGTCTTGTGCAGGTTCAGGTGCGACACGTCCGAGCCCCACTTGCCGGGCTTGGCCACGCCGACCAGCGCGTTCATGTTGGCGCCGTCGGTATACACCTGGCCGCCGTGCTGGTGGACGATGTCGCAGATCGCCACGATGTCTTCCTCGAACACGCCGTGCGTGGACGGGTAGGTGATCATCAGCGCGGCGAGACGGTCGCTGTATTTCTCGGCGGCGCGGCGGATGTCCTCGACGTCGACGTTGCCGTTGGCATCGCACTTGGTCACCACCACGGTCATGCCGCACAGGTGGGCGGAGGCCGGGTTGGTGCCGTGCGCGGATTCGGGGATCAGGCAGATGTCACGATGCGCTTCGCCGCGCGAGCGGTGGTATGCGCGGATCGCCAGCAGCCCGGCGTATTCACCCTGCGCACCGGAGTTCGGCTGCAGGCTGACCGCGTCGTAGCCGGTGCATTCGACCAGCATCGCTTCCAGGCCGTCGATCAGTTCCTTGTAGCCCTGCGCCTGTGCAGCCGGCGCCAGCGGGTGGATGTTGGCGAACTCCGGCCAGGTGATCGGGATCATCTCGGCGGTGGCGTTGAGCTTCATGGTGCACGAGCCCAGCGGGATCATCGTGCGATCCATCGCCAGGTCCTTGTCGGCCAGCGCGCGCATGTAGCGCAGCAGCTCGTGTTCGCTGTGGTGGGTGTTGAACACCGGATGGGTGAGGAATGCGCTCTGGCGCAGCAGCGCGGCGGGCAGGGCGTCGGCGGTGGTGGCGTCGAGCGCGTCGATGTCGGCGATGGTGGCGCCGAACAGGCCGGCCAGCGCGATCACGTCAGTGCGCGTGGTGGTTTCGTCGAGGCTGATGCCGACGCTGTGGTCGTCGATGCGGCGCAGGTTGATGTGCGCGGCCTCGGCCTTCGCGTGCAGCGCCGCGGCGTCGACGCCGGTGACGTGCAGGGTGTCGAAGAACTCCTTGCCCACGGCGACGCCGGCCTGGCGCAACACGGCGGCGAGGATCGCGGCCAGGCGATGCGTGCGGCGGGCGATGCGGACGAGGCCCCTGGGGCCGTGGTAGACCGCGTACATCGAAGCCATCACCGCCAGCAGCACCTGCGCGGTACAGATGTTGGAGGTGGCCTTCTCGCGGCGGATGTGCTGCTCGCGGGTCTGCAGGGTCAGGCGATAGGCGGGCTTGCCCTCGGCGTCGACCGAGACGCCGATCAGGCGGCCCGGCATCGAGCGCTTGTACGCGTCGCGGCAGGCCATGAACGCGGCATGCGGGCCGCCGAAGCCGAACGGCACGCCGAAGCGCTGCGAGTTGCCCACCACGATGTCGGCACCCCATTCGCCGGGCGCGGCGATCAGGGTCAGCGCGAGCAGGTCGGTGGCTACCGCGACCAGACCGCCGCGCGCGTGCACGGCGTCGGCAATCGCCTGGTAATCGTTGATGCTGCCGAAGGTGTCCGGGTACTGCAGCAGCACGCCGAACGCCTCGGTGCCGGCCGCGTCGCCGTCAGCGCCGACCACCAGCTCGATGCCCAGCGGTTCGGCGCGCGTGCGCACCACTTCCAGCGTTTGCGGGTGCACGCCGTTCGACACGAAGAACACGTTCGACTTCGACTTGCACGAACGCTTGGCCAGGGTCATTGCTTCAGCCGCGGCGGTGGCTTCGTCCAGCAACGAGGCGTTGGCGATCTCCATGCCGGTGAGGTCGGCGCACATCGTCTGGAAGTTGATCAGCGCCTCCATGCGGCCCTGCGAGATCTCCGCCTGGTACGGCGTGTACGCGGTGTACCAGGCCGGGTTTTCCAGGATGTTGCGCAGGATGACGTTGGGCGTGGAGGTGCCGTAGTAGCCCTGGCCGATGAAGCTGCGGAATACCTGGTTCTTGTCGGCGATTGCGCGGATCCTGGCCAGCGCTTCCTCTTCGGTGATTGCCTGCGGCAACGCCAGCGGGGCGGCGGACTTGATCGAAGCGGGAACGATGGCGTCGGTCATCGATTCCAGCGAATCGTGGCCGACCACGTGCAGCATCTGCGCGATCTCGGCGTCGTCCGGACCGATGTGGCGTTCGATGAACGCGCCGTGGTGTTCGAGGTCGCGCAGGGAAGTGGGATTGTGGCTCATGGGTGGGCATCCGAAGACTCGCGTGCCGTGCCGCACGCGGGGCGCCCCTCTGTCCTTTTGCCTGAGAGTTTGGAAGCGCGGCGATTGCGCTTCGTGCCCCTTCGGCGGCGGATTCAACCGCTCTCTCCAGAGTGTTCGCACATGGTGGTATGGGAGCCTGAGCGATTACGGGCGTTGCGTCTTCGGCAGCGGCACGTACCCGGTCCGGGGACGCCCGCTTCTCCCACCATGCGTTTACCACGGCGATTATACAGGGGGATGCTGGCCGTGTTGCAGCCGGCGGAACCTGGTTCAGGAAGCCCGGTTACCCGCCTGCGCTATGCTCGGATTCCCCCACGCCCCGATCCGTAGACCTCCCATGATCCGCATCGGCGACATCGACCACGTGGTGCTGCGCGTCCGCGACGTCGCGGCCATGCAACGTTTCTACTGCAACGTACTGGGTTGCCATGAGGAACGCCGGCAGGACGACATCGGCCTGGTGCAGCTGCGTGCCGGCGCCTCGCTGATCGACCTCGTATCCGTCGACGGCAAACTCGGCCGCCACGGTGGTGCCGCGCCGGGCCGGGAAGGTCACAACATGGATCACCTGTGCCTGCGCGTGGAGGACTACGACGAGGCGGCGATCCTGGCGCATCTGAAGGCGCATGGCGTGCGCATCGGCGAACTGGGTTCGCGCTACGGCGCAAAAGGCGAGGGGCCGTCGATCTACCTGTATGACCCGCAGGGCAATATGGTCGAGCTGAAAGGGCCGGCGGCTGTCTGAAGAAGCCGGTGGGTGGCGCCCATCCGGAAAAGACGAAGGCCGTCATGAAGACGGCCTTCGTTTACGATTGATGCCAGGATCAAGCTTCCGCTTTGCATCGGGTACGGGTTTGCAGACGACGTGGTCGATCTGGAACCCCTTGTTCCCTGCATCGGCATGGTGTGCGGTGATGGCATCATTCCACTCGCTCATCCTGGAATCGTCGTCCTCGACGATGAGTGCCTTCAGGATGCGGCGTGAGACCCGTTGCGGCGCGCGCCAGGTCGGCCACAAGTTGCGTCCGCGCCGCCTCGTGCCGCAGCGTCGCCAGGCCGCCCTGCGGCACCGCGTCCACGGGCTTGGCGAGCGGCGGCGGTTTACGGGAGCGGCGGGGCGTCATGCGGTCACCGTAGCCATCCGGCGTGGACACGTGATGAAGCGCGGCGGCGCGAGCCCCGTGCCGTTCAGCCGTCGCGCGATCGGCGAGCGAATCGTCAGGAGGGACTCGTATTTTGCCTCGGGTAGGTGTACAAATGTCCACCATGCCTCCCGAACCCGCCAAGCGCCTCCAGATCCTCGCCTTCATCCGGGAGCGGATCGCAGCCGGCCAGCCACCCAGCTTGGCGGAGATCGCCGACGCGTTCGGGTTCGCCTCGCGCAATGCCGCGCAGAAGCACGTGCTGGCGTTGGCCGAGGCCGGGGCGATCGAGCTGGTACCGAACCAGAAGCGCGGCATCCGCCTGCCTGGAGGCGGACGGCCGGATCTGATGGCGTTGCCGGTGCTGGGCCGCGTCGCGGCCGGCGCCCCGATCGGGCCGGACCTCGGCCAGGACCAGGAACTGTGGCTGGACGGGCGCCTGTTTGCGCGGCGCCCGGACTACCTGCTCCGGGTCCAGGGCGATTCGATGATCGACGACGGCATCTTCGACGGCGACCTCGTCGGCGTGCACCGCACGCCGGAGGCGCGCAACGGCCAGACCGTCGTCGCCAGGGTCGACGGCGAGATGACGATCAAGCGGCTGCAGCGCGAGCGCGACCGCATCCGGCTGCTGCCGCGCAATCCGGCGTATGCGCCGATCGTGGTCTCGCCTGGCCAGGATTTCGCGATCGAAGGGCTCTACTGCGGCCTCGTGCGTCGGGACTGACCATGGCCGCCGTCGTCGCGCTCGAATCCCTGCTCGCCACGCAGACCCTGTGGCACGCCGGCCGCGCGGCGGCCATCGCCGCGGACGGCGAACCCACCGGCTATGCGGACCTCGACGCGCTGCTGCCGCAGCGCGGCTGGCCGCGGCGCGCACTCACCGAACTGCTGCTGCCGGCCGACGGCATCGGTGAGTTGTCGCTGCTCCTGCCTACCTTGGCGCGCTTCACCCAGGCGGGCGCCACGGTCGTGCTGGTCGCGCCGCCGTACCTGCCATATGCGCCGGCCTGGCAGGTCGCCGGCGTGGACCTGATGCACCTGGAAGTGATCGACGCGGCACCGCGCGACGCGCTGTGGACGTTCGAACAATGCCTGCGCAGTGGCGCGTGCGCGGCCGTGCTCGGTTGGCCGTTGCAGGCCGATGCCTCGGCGCTGCGCCGCCTGCAGGTCGCGGCCGACAGCGGCGCGTGCCTCGGCTTCGCGTTGCGCGATCGCGCGCACGCGGACAACCCGTCGCCGGCGGCACTGCGCCTGGAGTACGGCCGCGACGGGCAGGGCGCCGGTGCCTGGCGCGTGCGCAAATGCCGTGGCGGTCCGGTACCAGCGCGGGTCTTCGCCGCGGGTGCCTGGTGAGGCGCGCGCATGTTGTGGGCTTGCATACTGCTGCCGCAGCTGGCGCTGGACGCCGTCCTCCGCCGTTTGCCTGATCCTGCCGCGCCGCTGGCCCTGGTCGGCGGCTCGACGCAGTTGCGCACCCTGCATGCGGTCAATCCGGCCGCCGCCGCGGCCGGCCTGCGCGCCGGCATGCGCCTGACCGCCGCGCATGCGCTCCTGCCCGAGGTGGTGATGGTCGACTACGACCCGTCGGCCGAGGCGCGCTGGCAGCGGTTCCTAGCCGCCTGGGCGTACCGCCACAGTTCGCTGGTCAGCGCGCAGTGGCCGGGTTGCCTCGTGCTGGAGGTGCGCGCGAGCTTTGGCCTGCTCGGGCCGTGGCCGCGGATCGAGGCACGGCTGCGCGAGGAGCTCGCCGCCCTGGGCTTCGCGCATCGCATCGCGATGGCGCCGACGCCGCGTGCGGCGCGCGTGCTGGCCGGGCTGCGCGACGGATTGGCGGTCGCCGATGCCGGCGCCATGCAGAGCCTGCTGGGCCGCGTGCCGGTGCGTCGCGCGCTCTTGCCCGACGACGCCGGCGAGCGGTTGTACCGCATGGGGCTGCGCGACCTGAGCGCCGTACGCGCCTTGCCGGTCGACGGCCTGCGCCGGCGCTTCGGCGTGGCCTTGCTCGAGCACCTCGACCGGCTGTACGGCTGCATGGACGATCCGCTGGCGTACTACGCACCGCCCGACCGTTTCGATTCCTGCATCGAGCTGGAATGTGAAGTCGAAGGCCATACCGCGTTGCTGTTCCCGCTGCGCCGGATGATCGGCGACCTGTGCACCTGCCTGTCGATCCGCGACGGCGGCGTGCAGCGCTTCGTGTTGCGGCTGGAGCACAAGGACGCGTACACCGATGTCGAGGTCGGCTTGCTGGCGGCCGAGCGCGAGCCGGCGATGCTGTTCGAGCTGACCCGCGGCCGGCTGGAGCGCGTGCAGCTTCCGCAGCCTGTGGTGGCGATGCGCTTGCTGGCGCGGGAGCTACCACCATTCGTGCCGGCGACGCGCGACCTGTTCGACGTGCGCGCGCAGCAGACGCTGCCGTGGCCGCAGTTGCGCGAACGCCTGCGCGCGCGCCTCGGCGACACCGCGGTGCACCGGATCGCGCCGACCGGCGACCCGCGGCCGGAGCGGGCCTGGCGGCGCGTGGACGGCGACGCGGTGCGCATCGGCCAGGCGCCGGTGCGGCCGCCGCGGCCGCTGTGGCTGCTGCCCAGGCCCGTCCCGCTGCGCGATTTCCATTTCCGCATCGTCTCCGGCCCGGAACGACTGGAGAGCGGATGGTGGGACGGCGACGAGGCGCGGCGCGATTACTACATCCTGGAGACCTCGCGGGGGCAGCGCGCCTGGGCGTTCGCGCCGCCGGGCGAGCAGGGCGGCTGGATGCTGCACGGGTGGTTCGCATGAGTGGCGACGAGCTGGTCCACGGCGTCGCGCCCGATACACCGGGCGGTCGTCCGCCACGCGCGTGGGAGGTGGCGCAGCGACTCGGCCGGCGCGCTGCCAACGACGACGTGCACGACGATCTGCCGGCCTACGCGGAACTGCACTGCCTGTCGGACTTCTCGTTTCTGCGTGGCGCGGCGAGCGCGGAGGAACTGTTCCTGCGCGCGGTGCAGTGCGGCTACGAGGCGCTGGCGATCACCGACGAATGCTCGCTGGCCGGCATCGTGCGCGGCCTGGAGGCCTCGCGCGCCACCGACCTTCCGCTGATCGTCGGCAGCGAGTTCGCGCTGACCTGCGGTATCCGGTTCGTGCTGCTGGTCGAGACGCAGGCCGGCTACACGCGGCTGTGCGAGCTGATCACCGTGGCGCGTCGCGCCGCGCGCAAGGGCGAGTACCGGCTGGCGCGCGAGGACGTCGCGCGCGTCATCGCCGCATGTCCCGACGAAAGCGCGGAGTGCGGCCTGTTTGCGCTGTGGCTGCCGGCGCTCGAGCCCGACGAGTCGCAGGGGCAATGGTTGCGCACACTGCTGGGCGAGCGCGCCTACCTGGCGGTGGAACTGCACCGCGAACAGGACGATGCCGCGCGTCTGGCGCAGTTGCTCGCGCTGGCGTCGCGGCTGGGCATGGCCCCGGTCGCCTCCGGCGACGTGCACATGGACGTGCGCCGGCGGCGCGTGCTGCAGGACACGATGACCGCGATCCGCCACAACACGCCGTTGGCGGACTGCGGCGAGCACGTGTTCCGCAACGGGGAGCACCACCTGCGCACGCGGCGGGCGCTGGGCAACATCTATCCGCACGACCTGCTCGACGCGGCTGTCCGGCTGGCGCGGCGCTGTACCTTCCGCATGGACGAGGTGCGCTACGCGTATCCGGCCGAGCTGGTGCCCGCAGGCCACACTCCGGCGAGCTGGTTGCGCGCGCTGACCGGGAAGGGCCTGTGCGAGCGCTGGCCGAATGGCGTGCCGCCTCCGGTCGCGGCGCAGATCGAGAGCGAACTGGCCCTGATCGCGGAACTCAAGTACGAGGCGTTCTTCCTGACCGTGGAGGACATCGTGCGCTTCGCCCGCTCGCGCGACATCCTCTGCCAGGGGCGTGGCTCCTCGGCGAACTCCGCGGTGTGCTTCGCGCTCGGCATCACCGTGGTCAATCCCGCCGAGAGCCGGCTGTTGATGGCGCGCTTCCTGTCGCGCGAGCGCAACGAGCCGCCGGACATC
The DNA here is from genome assembly GCF_033345435.1 of Rhodanobacter sp. KK11. Lineage (NCBI taxonomy): Bacteria > Pseudomonadati > Pseudomonadota > Gammaproteobacteria > Lysobacterales > Rhodanobacteraceae > Rhodanobacter > Rhodanobacter sp. KK11. The sequence goes on along the minus strand of NZ_JAWPMI010000003.1, from coordinate 450,754 downwards.
GACGTCGACTTCGAGCACGAGCGACGCGAGGAAGTGCTGCAGTACGTCTACGCGAAGTACGGTCGTGAGCGCGCGGCGCTGGCCGCGACCGTGATCCGCTATCGAGGCAAGAGCGCGGTGCGCGACGTGGCCAAGGCGTTCGGATTGCCGCCGGACCAGATCGCGCTGCTCGCCGAATGCTTCGGCTGGGGCAACGGCGAGACGCCGATGGAGCAGCGCCTGCGCGAGGCCGGCTTCGATCCGGACAACCCGCTGATCGGGCGCGTGCTCGCTGTGACCGCGCAGCTGCGCGGCCATCCGCGCCACCTGTCGCAGCACGTCGGCGGCTTCGTGATCAGCGATGCGCCGCTGTCCACGGTGGTGCCGGTGGAGAACGCGGCGATGGTCGATCGCACGATCATCCAGTGGGACAAGGACGACCTGGACACGATGCGATTGCTCAAGGTCGACTGCCTTGCACTCGGCATGCTGACCTGCATCCGCAAGGCGGTCGCCCTGGTCGAGCGGCATCGCGGCTATGCCATCGACCTGGCGCGGCTACCGGCCGGCGATGCGCCGACCTATGCGCTGATCCAGGCGGCGGATACCGTCGGCGTGTTCCAGATCGAATCGCGCGCGCAGATGAGCATGCTGCCGCGGTTGAAGCCGGAGACGTTCTACGACCTGGTGATCGAGGTCGCGATCGTCCGGCCGGGCCCTATCCAGGGCGGGATGGTGCATCCGTACCTGCGCCGACGGCAGGGCAAGGAGTCCGTGGCATACCCCTCGCCGGAGATCGAGGACATCCTGCGACCCACCTTGGGCGTGCCGCTGTTCCAGGAACAGGTCATGGAGCTGGTCATCCATGCCGGCTACTCGCCGGAGCAGGCCGATGGCCTGCGCCGCTCCATGGCAGCGTGGGGGCGCGGTGGCGACATGGAGCCGCACCGCATGCGCATCCGCCAGTTGATGGAAGGCAAGGGCTACTCGTCCGCGTTCATCGACCAGATCTTCGAGCAGATCAAGGGCTTCGGCTCCTACGGCTTCCCGCAGTCGCATGCGGCCTCGTTCGCGAAATTGGTCTACATCAGCTGCTGGCTGAAGCGGCATGAACCGGCCGCGTTCGCGTGCGCGCTGCTCAACGCGCAGCCGATGGGTTTCTACTCGCCCGGCCAGGTCGTGCAGGACGCGCGCCGTGGCGCGGGAGCGCGCGCGCCGGTCGAGATTCGTCCGGTCGACGTGACCTGCAGCGACTGGGACAACACGCTCGAGGGCGGGCATGCGCGGCGGGGTGTCGACGACGGCGGGCAGCCCGCGCTGCGGCTGGGCCTGCGCCAGATCGCGGGCCTGTCGGAGGTGATGGCGCAGGCGATCGTCGCGGCGCGTGCGCAGGGCGCCTTCCGCGACGTGCGCGATCTGTGCCTGCGCGCTGGCCTCGACGAGAAGGCGCGCCGAGTGCTGGCCGAGGCCGGTGCGTTGCAGGCACTGGCCGGCCACCGGCATGCCGCGCGCTGGGCGGTGGCCGGCATCGAGCGCCAACGTCCGTTGCTGCCGGGCAGTCCCGATGAGGACGAGGTGGTACTGCCGGCGCCGACGTTGGGCGAGGACGTGCTGTCGGATTACCGCACGCTCGGCCTCACGCTGGAGGCGCATCCGATGTCGCTGCTGCGCCAGCGGCTGCGGCAGCAGCGCGTGCTCGACTCCAGCCAGCTGCGCGGCGTGCCGCACGGCCGCAACGTGCGTGCGGCCGGCATCGTCACCCAGCGCCAGCGCCCGGCCACGGCCAAGGGCACGATCTTCGTGACGATTGAGGATGAGCACGGCATGGTCAACATCGTGGTCTGGCCGGACGTGGCGCTGCGCCGGCGCAAGGCACTGCTCGGCGCGCGCCTGCTCGCCGTGCGCGGGCGCTGGGAACAGGTGGATGGCGTGCAGCACCTGATCGCGCACGATCTGCACGACCTGAGCCATCTGCTCGGCGAGCTGCGCACCACCTCGCGGGACTTCCATTGAGCCTGCACGCCCTGTCTCTTGCCGGCGACCTGTTCGCGCCGTCCATGGTGCAACTGGTCGCGGATGCTGAGGGCGGCATCCGCTACTGGCCGCATTTCATCGACGCGGATACGGCGCAGGCATGGTTCGATTGCCTGCAGAGGAACGCCGCCTGGTCCTCGCTGCAGCGGCCGATGTACGAGCGCGTCGTCGACGTGCCGCGGCTACTCGCCGGCCATGCGCTCGATGCGCTGCCGCCGCACCTGCCGATCGCCGATATCCTGGCGCGCGTGCAGGAGTTCGCGCCAGCGCCGTACACCCACGTCGGCATGAATCTCTACCGCGACGGCCGCGACAGCGTGTCGATGCACCACGACAAGCTGCATTCGCTGGTGGCCGGCCAGCCGATCACGCTGGTGTCGCTCGGGTCGACGCGCCGCATGCTGATCCGTGCGATCGGCGGGCGGCGCGAAACGATCGCGATCGATCTCGCGCCCGGCAGCCTGCTGCGCATGAGCCATGCTTCGCAGCTCACCCACGAGCACGGCATCCCGAAGACTCGGTGCGAGCAGGCAATGCGGATCAGCGTGGTGTTCCGCGCAAGGGTCACCGCGGTGGCCGATAGCCGGCGCACGGCGCCGGATGCGTGAGGGCGGGCGGTGGGTGTCTGCTATCTCTACGTGTTTTCGCTGGCCTGCGAGGGCATCCTCGAGCTCGGGCTCTCGCACGATCCGTATCGCGCGGGCGCTCTCGCGCCGCTCCTGCGAGTGCTTCGACCTCTCGTGCAGCGGGCTGGCCGAGTTCGCGGTAGGGACGCGCATCCGGAGGTGGAGGGTTTCGCCCCGTCGAACAGACCAAGAGCCGCGCATGTGTACCAACTTGTGTACCAAGCATGGGCCAGGCGCTCGAACGACCCCCTGAAAAGACGAAAGCCCGCATTGCTGCGGGCCTTCGTTTACAATTGGTGCCCAGGAGAGGACTCGAACCTCCACGGAGTTGCCCCCGCTAGCACCTGAAGCTAGTGCGTCTACCAATTCCGCCACCTGGGCAGGTGTCACGCCGCTCGGCGAGCTGCGTGAGCCGCGTAATTTAGGCATCTGCCGACGGCTTGTCAACACTTTTTCACATCCATTCATGGCGACGTGGCATGCTCCGCGGCGCAAACATCACAAGGATCTTGAGTGACCAGGAAAACTCCCCCTCGTTCCGGCCATCCCCGCGACGCGCATTCCGCGAAAAAGCCTGCCAAGCGGACGCCGCGAACCACCGCTGCACCGGACAAGCGCAACAAGGCCGCCGCCGGCGCCGTGCGCGACCCTTATGCCCATCGCGAGGCGCAGCGCTATGCGCGCCCGATTCCCAGCCGCGAGGCGATCCTCGCCCTGCTCGAAGAACGCGGCGAACTGCTGACCGAGGCGCGCATTGCCGAGGCGCTGGATATCCACGACGAAACCGACCTCGAGGCGCTGCGCAAGCGGCTTGCCGCGATGGTGCGCGACGGCCAACTGCTGCTGGGACGGCGCGGCGGCTACGCGCCGACGCGGAAACTCGATCTGATCGCCGGCGTGGTGCTGGCCAATACCGAAGGCTACGGCTTCCTGCGCCCCGACGAGGGCGGCGACGACCTGTACCTGTCGCCGCAGCAGATGCGCGCGGTGATGCACGGCGACCGCGTGCTGGCCAGCGTGGTCGGCATCGACCGCCGCGGTCGCCGGCAGGGTGCGATCGCCGAAGTGCTGCAGCGGCGTTCGCCGCGGCTGGTCGGCCGGGTGGTGATCGATGATGGCGTGACCTTGGTGACGCCGGACGATCGCCGCCTGAACCAGGACGTGATGATCAAGCCCGGTCGCGAGCTGGGCGCGCGTTCCGGCCAGATCGTGGTGGCCGAAATCACCGACCCGCCGACCTTGCAGCGTGGCCCGATCGGCGAGATCCGCGCGGTACTGGGCGAGCGGCTGGAACCCTCGCTGGTGGTGGAGATGGCGATCGCCAGCCACGACCTGCCGCACGAGTGGCCGGCCGAGGTGCTGCGTGATGCGGCGCAGGTGGAATCGACGGTGACCGCCGCCGAGCGCGAAGGCCGCAGCGATCTCCGTCAGTTGCCGCTGGTGACGATCGACGGCGCCGATGCGCGCGACTTCGACGACGCGGTGTATGCCGAGCCGAGGCGTGGCGGCGGCTGGCGCCTGATCGTGGCGATCGCCGACGTCTCGCATTACGTGCAGGTCGGCAACGCGCTGGATCGCGAGGCGCACGAGCGCAGCACCTCGACCTACTTCCCGGGCTTCGTGGTGCCGATGCTGCCGGAGACCCTGTCCAACGGCATCTGCTCGCTGAACCCGAGCGTCGAGCGGCTGTGCATGGTTTGCGACATGCTGGTCGACGCCGAGGGCAGCGTCACCAAGTCGAAGTTTTATGACGCCGTGATGAACTCGCATGCGCGGCTGACCTACGACAAGGTGTGGCAGGCCGTGGGCCTGCGCGAACCGGACGCGCGCCACGAGGTAGCCGACGTGCTGCCGCAGCTGGAGCACCTGCATGCGCTGTACAAGGCGATGGCGGCGCAGCGCAAGCGCCGCGGTGCGATCGACTTCGAGACGCCGGAAGTGAAGTTCCGCCTCGACCAGACCGGCGGTGTCGAATCGATGGGCGCGACCGAGCGCAACGACGCGCACAAGCTGATCGAGGAATGCATGATCGCCGCCAACGTGCAGGCGGCGCTGTTCCTGGAAAAGAAGAAGATCCCGGCGCTGTTCCGCGCGCACGAGCCGCCGCCGGCGGAGAAGTACGAGGACCTGCAGCAGTTCCTGCGCGAGTTCAAGCTGCGCATGCCACCGGTGGACGAAGTGACGCCGGCGGATTTCGCCGAGCTCCTGCGCATGGTGCAAGACCGCCCCGAGCGCGAATTGATCCAGTCGGTGCTGCTGCGCGCGCAGAGCATGGCCGCCTACCAGCCGGACAACCGCGGCCACTTCGGCCTGTCGCTGCAGGCGTATGCGCATTTCACCTCGCCGATCCGCCGCTACCCCGATCTGCTGGTGCACCGCGCGATCCGTTACGCGCTGACCGGCGGCAAGCCTTCCGACTACACCTATACGCCCGCCGAGATGGCGGCGATGGCGGTCCACTGCTCGCAGCGCGAGCGTCGTGCCGAGGAAGCCGAGCGCGACGTGGACGAGCGCTTCAAGTGCGCGTGGATGGAAAAGCACATCGGCAGCGAGTTCGACGGCGTGGTCACCGGCGTCACCTCGTTCGGCCTGTTCGTGGAACTGGATGAGTCGAAGGTGTCGGGCCTGGTGCACATCAGCCAGCTGATGAACGACTACTACCACTTCGACGCCACCCGCAAGCTGCTGAAGGGCGAGCGCACCGGCGCGCAGTTCCGCCTCGGCGACCACGTGCGCATCCAGGTGCTGCGCGCCAGCCTGGAGGATCGCAAGATCGACTTCCGGCTGGTTTCGCCGCGCACGCCGGCCACGCCGCCGGTCGGCAGCGGCAAGGCGTATGACTACGCCGCCGCGGGCGAGCGTTACTCGCTGCCGAAGAAGGCCGCCGCCACGACCAAGGCGCCGGGCATGTTCGGCCGTGCCGCCAAGGCGATCGGCCGTGCATTCGGCCGCAAGGAAGCCGAGGTCCCCGCACCGGCACCGCGCAAGGCCACGGCGAGCGATAATCCGCCGCCGCGTGCGCAGCCGGCGGGCCGCAAGGCCGAGCCGTCGTCCGACCGTCGCCCGCGCAAGGATGGTTCGGCCAGGCGTGGGCCGGCTCCGGTTGCCGCTTCATCGGCACCGAAGAAACACGGCGGTCGCAAACCGAAACCGAAAGGCAAGCCATGAGCGAGAGCTGGATTGTCGGCATCAACCCGGTCGAAGGCGCGTTGAGCAACGACGCCGAGCGCGTGCGCGAGGTGCTGGTCGAGAACGGCCAGCGCAACGCCCGCGTGCTGGATCTGGCCGAGCGCGCGAAGAAGCTGAAGATCCCGGTGCAGCACCGTCCGCGCGACGAGCTGGACCGGTTGGCCGGCGAGGCGCGCCACCAGGGCGTGGCGGCACGTTACGAAGCCGCGCCGGCCGCGCACGAAAGCGACCTGGCCGGCCTGCTGGAGCGCGACGGCAGCGACACGCTGGTGCTGGTGCTCGACGGCGTCACCGATCCGCACAACCTCGGCGCCTGCCTGCGCAGCGCAGCGGCGGCGAAGGTCACCGCGGTGATCGTGCCGAAGGACCGCGCGGTCGGGCTGACTCCGGTGGTGCGCCGCGCCTCGGCCGGCGGCGCCGACCGGGTGCCGCTGGTCGCGGTGACCAACCTGGCGCGCACGCTGCGCGAGCTGAAGGACGCCGGCGTGTGGATCACCGGCCTGGCCGGTGACACCGACACCACCATCTACGGCGTCGATTTCAAGGGGCCGGTGGCGCTGGTGCTGGGCAGCGAAGGCGAGGGCATCCGCCGGCTCACCCGCGAACTGTGCGATTTCGTGGCGAAGATCCCGATGCCGGGCACCATGGAAAGCCTCAACGTCTCGGTCGCCACGGGAGTGGTGCTGTTCGAGGCCTTGCGTCAGCGCGGAGCGAAACGATGAGCTTCTTCTGGTACGACTGGGCCGGTTACCTCGGCGTGGCGCTGGTGCTGCTGGCGTTCTTCCTGCTGCAGGAACGCAAGCTGCAAGGCAGCGGGTTGGTCTATCAGCTGATGAACGTGCTGGGTGCGATCGGCGTGATGCTGTCGCTGGGGTTCGGCAATTTCAACCTGGCGGCGTTCATCATGCAGGTGGCCTGGTTGCTGATCGGCAGCTATGGCATCGTGCGCGGCGTCCAGCGTCGCCGCAAGGCGCGCGAGTTGCCGTAGTAAGGTAGCCCGCCGGCGCGGGGACGACCCCCGCGCGCTTTTCCAGCGCGGGGACGGCCCTGCAGCAAACCGAGGAGCGTCGTCATGGCGTGGATCTATCTGTTGCTGGCCGGATTGTTCGAAGTCGTGTGGGCCATCGGCCTCAAGTACACCGACGGTTTCAGCCGGCTGTGGCCCAGCGCGGGCACGCTGGCGGCGATGGCGGTCAGCATCGTGCTGCTGGCGCTGGCGGTGAAGACGCTGCCGATCGGCACCGCCTATGCGGTATGGACCGGCATCGGCGCGGTCGGCGCGGTGGCGCTGGGCATCGTGCTGTTCGGTGACCCGGCCACGTGGCCGCGGCTGCTGTGCGTGGCACTGATTCTGACGGGCATCGTCGGCCTCAAGCTCACCGCCAACTAGCTGAAGCCCAGTTGCGCAGGGTGGGCCGTGGCCGCCCTGCGGGGCAGCGTACGCTGAAGGTCATTCGCCGAGCTTGGTGGTCTCCGGGCTCGAGGTCAGATCGCGCTTGCTGCGCTGCTTGTCCAGCGGCTCGCCGGTGACCTGGAACCACACGTTCTCGGCGATGTTGGTGGCGTGGTCGCCGATGCGCTCGATGTTCTTGGCCATGAACAAGAGGTGGGTGCACGGGGTGATGTTGCGCGGGTCTTCCATCATGTAGGTGAGCAGCTGACGGAAGTAGCCGGTATAGGCCTCGTCCAGCACCACGTCATCCTTCCACACCCGATAAGCGCGCTCGGTATCGCGGTCGCGGTAGGCCGCCAGCACTTCACGCACCTCGCTGGCGGCCAGCGTGGCCAACTGGTGCAGGCCGCCGACCGGCGCCACCGGCGCCACCATCGACAGCGGGATCGAGCGCTTGGCGACGTTGGCGGCGTAGTCGCCGATGCGTTCGATGTCCGAGGCGATGCGCAGCGCGGCGTACACGTTGCGCAGGTCGCCGGCCATCGGCGCGCGCAGTGCCAGCAGGCGCACCACGTCATGGCCGATTTCCTGCTCCAACTGGTCGATCGCGTCGTCGTTGCCGACCACGCGCTGGGCGGCGCGCTCGTCGCGGCGTTCGAGCACGTCGATGGCGGCTTCCAGCTGGGTCACCGACAGCTCGCCCATGCGCACGATCTCGCCGGTGAGCCGGGCCAGTTCGCTGTCGTAACTCTTGATGATGTGGTCGGTGCCGGTGTTCATGGTGTGGTCCTGTGTGATCAGCCGAAGCGCCCGGTGATGTAATCCTCGGTCTGCTTCTTGCCCGGCTTGGTGAAGATCTTCTCGGTCTGGTCGAACTCGATCAGCTCGCCCAGGTACATGAAGGCGGTGAGGTCGGAGACGCGCGCCGCCTGCTGCATGTTGTGGGTGACGATGACGATGGTGAACTGGCTTTTCAACTCTTCCACCAACTGCTCGATGCGGCTGGTGGCGATCGGGTCGAGCGCCGAGGTCGGCTCGTCCAGCAGCAGCACTTCCGGCTTCAGCGCGATCGCGCGGGCAATGCACAGGCGCTGCTGCTGGCCGCCGGAAAGGCCGAGCGCATTCTGCTTGAGCTTGTCCTTCACCTCGTCCCACAACGCGGCGCTGCGCAGCGCCTGTTCGACGCGGCCTTCCATGTCCGGCTTCGACAGCTTTTCGTGGTGGCGGATGCCGTAGGCCACGTTCTCGAAGATCGTCATCGGGAACGGCACCGGCTTCTGGAACACCATGCCGATCTTGCTGCGCAGGCGGTTCAGCGAGTAGCCGGGGTCGAGGATGTTCTCGCCGTCCAGTTCGATCGAGCCTTTCGCCTCCAGCTTCGGGTAGATCGCGTAGATGCGGTTGAAGATCCGCAACAGGGTCGACTTGCCGCAGCCGGACGGGCCGATGATCGCGGTGACCCGCTTCTCCGGGATGTCCATGCTGATGCCCTTCAGCGCCTGGAAGCCGTTGTAGTAGAAGTGCAGGTCGCGCACGACGAGCTTGGGCGCAACTGCCGCCGCTGCCGCCGCCACCGGCGTCGGGTTCATGGCGAGGGCGGAATCAGTCATGGGACACCTTGGTGCGGGAAAGGATCAGGCGCGAGGCCAGGCTCAGCAGCAGCACGAACATGGTGATCACGAACGCGCCGGCCCAGGCCAGGGCGTGCATCGCCTCGCCCGGGTCGTTGGCGTACTGGTAGATGATCTGCGGCAGGCTGGACATCTTGTCCATCGGGTTGAACGCCATGTAGTTGTTGCCGAACGCGGTGAACAGCAGCGGCGCGGTCTCGCCACTGATCCGCGCCAGCGCCAGCAGCACGCCGGTGATGATGCCCGAGCGCGCGGCACGGATCAGGATCTGCAAGGTCAGCTTCCACTGCGGCACGCCCAGCGACAGCGCCGCCTCGCGCAGCGTGGACGGCACCAGTCGCAGCATCTCGTCGGTGGTGCGCACGATCACCGGCAGGGCGATCAGCGCCAGCGCCACGCCGCCGGCAAAGCCGGAGAACGTGGTCGAACCGTGGGTGAGGGCAGTGCTCGGCAGCACGATGATGGTGTAGACGAACAGGCCCATCACGATAGACGGCGCCGACAGCAGGATGTCGTTGAGGAAGCGGATCGACTCGCCCAGCCGGGTGCGGTTCGCGTATTCGGCCAGCCAGGTGCCGGCCAGCACGCCGATCGGCGTGGCGATGCCGATGCCGATGAAGTTGATGATCAGGCTGCCGACCATGGAGTTCAGCAGGCCGCCGTCCTCGCCGTAGGCGGTGACCTTGGTGAACAGCTTCAGGTCCAGCGCGCCGATGCCCTGGCGCAGGGTTTCCCACAGGATCCAGGCGAGGAAGGCCAGGCCGATCACGGTGGCCAGCGTGCTCAGCACCATCGCCAGCGCGTTGGTGAGGCGGCGGCGCAGGTACAGCGCACTCATCAGCGCCCCTCCTTGTTGGCCAGCCGGCGCAGCATCAGCCGCGCGATCAGCAACACGATGAAGGTGACCACGAACAGCAGGAAGGCCAGCGCCATCAGCGCGGATTTCTGCAGGCCGACCGCCTCGCTGAACTGGTTGGCGATGGTCGAGGCGATCGATGCGCCGGGATCGAGCAGCGAGGCCGACAGGTGCATGGCGTTGCCGAGCACGAAGGTCACCGCCATGGTCTCGCCAAGCGCACGGCCGAGACCGAGGAAGATGCCACCGATCACCGCCGAGCGGGTGTATGGCAGCACGATGTCCCAGGACACCTCCCAGGTGCTGGAGCCCAGCGCATAGGCCGATTCCTTCAGCCGGGTCGGCACGGTCTGGAACACCTCGCGCATCACCGAGGAGATGAACGGGATGATCATGATCGCCAGCACGATGCCGGCGACCAGGATGCTGGCGCCGAACGGATAGTCGCTGCCGAACAGCTTGCCGACGAACGGCACGTGCTCGGCCACCCACGACAGCTTGCCGTCGTCAGGCTTGTTGCCCAGGTTGTTGGTCAGCCACGGTTTGATGTGGTCAGCGAAGAACGGGGCGAAGATGAACAACCCCCACATGCCGTAGATGATCGAGGGGATGCCCGCCAGCAGTTCGATCGCCGAGGCGACCGGCGTGCGCAGCCAGGCGGGCGCCACTTCGGAAAGGTAGACCGCGATGCCGAAGCTGATCGGCACCGCAATCAGCAGCGCGATGAACGAGGTGATCACCGTGCCGTAGACCGGCACCAGGGCGCCGTAGACCTCGTTGCCCGGGTCCCACGCCGAGCTGACCAGGAAGTGCCAGCCGAACGTGCCGAAGGCGTCGCGGCCGCCCCACAACGTGGCGCCGGCGGCGCCGAGCAGGGAGGCCAGCACGATCAGCGCACAGCCCTTCAACAGCCAGCGGAACAGCCGCTCGTGGCGTGCGTCGCGACGGCTGCGCTGTTCCAGGATGTCGGTGGTTGAAATGACCGTGTCGATCGCTGGCATGATGGTCCAGTGGTGCGGGGATGGAAACTCGCACTCCCCCGCCGACCGAGCCGGCGGGGGAGTGCGTTTTACTGCATCAATGCTTGAACTCGGATGCCCAGTACGCCTCGATCTGGCTGACCAGCGATGCCGGCAGCGGTACGTAATCCAGCGCGGTGGCGGCCTGCTGGCCCTGCTCCAGGGCGAACTTGAAGAAGTCGAACGCCACCTTGCTGTTGGCCGCATTCTTCGGGTTCTTGTACATGATCATCCAGACCGTCGCCGTGATCGGCCACGCCTGCTCGCCCGGAGCGTTGGTCATGATCAGGTTGAAGTCCTTGGCGCTGGCCCAATCGGCCGTCGCGGCGGCGGCGGCGAAGCTGGCGGCGGTCGGCGAGACGACGTTGCCGGTGGAGTTCTTCAGGTCGACCCAGCTGATCTTGTTCTTCACCGCGTAGGCGTACTCGACGTAGCCGATCGAGCCCTTGATCTGGCGCACGTACTGCGAGACGCCCTCATTGCCCTTGCCGCCCACGCCGGTCGGCCATTCCACGGCGGTGCCGAACTTCACCTTGCTGGCCCACTCCGGGCTGACCTTGGACAGGTAGTTGGTGAAGTTGAACGAGGTACCCGAACCGTCCGAGCGGTGCACCACGGTGATTTTGCCGGCGGGCAGGCTGAGGCCAGCGTTCAGTGCCGCGATCTTCGGGTCGTTCCAGTTGATGATCTTGCCCAGGAAGATGTCGGCGAGAGTGGTGCCGTCCAGCTTGATCTGGCCCGGCGTCACGCCGGCGATGTTGACGACCGGAACGATGCCGCCGACCACCAGTGGAAACTGGCCGAGGCCGAACTTCTGCAGGTCTTCGGTCTTCATCGGTGCGTCGGAGGCGCCAAAGTCGATGGTGCCTTCCTTGATCTGCGCGATGCCTGCACCCGAGCCCACCGACTGGTAGTTGAGGTGGTTGCCGGTCTTTTCGGCGTACGCGGCCGACCACTTGGACATGACCGGATAGACGAAGCTGGAGCCGGCGCCGGTGATGTCGGTGGCGTGGGCGGCTGCACCGAAGGTCGCGGCTACCGCGAGCGTAGCTGCGGCGGCGAAGCGAAGCGGGGAATGCTTGATGGTCAACACGGTAGCTCCTTGGAGGGACGTCGGATGCGACCCCACCATTTCAGGCTTTTCGTGTTGCCATTGAATGAAGTGAATGTTGCATTCGTATGACAGACTGTCACACGGCCGTTTCGCGGCAGGGCAGGCGGTGCCCGCCCTGCCGCGCAGGGTCAGGCCGCGCTGGGGCTGCCGTGTGCCTGCTCCAGCAGCTCCAACTGGCGCCAGCGGTTGACTACGCTGCAGAACAGTTCGGCGGTGCGCTCGGCGTCATATACCGCCGAATGCGCCTCGCGGCTGTCGAACGCATGGCCGGCCGCCAGCACCGCCTTGCTCAGCACGGTCTGGCCGTAGGCGAGGCCGCCAAGGCTGACCGTATCGAAGCAGCTGAACGGGTGGAAGGGGTTGCGCTTGTGGCCGCTGCGGCGCACCGCCTGATTCAGAAAGCCCAGGTCGAACGCGGCGTTGTGGCCCACCAGGATCGCCCGCTGGCAGCCGGCCTCGCGCACCGCTTCGCGCACCACATGGAAGATATGGTCCAGCGCCTGGCGCTCGGCCAGCGCACCGCGCAGCGGGTTGCCTGGGTCGATGCCGGTGATTTCCAGCGAACGCGGGTCCAGGTTCGCGCCAGGAAAAGGCTCCACGTGCGTGGATACAGTGGGTTGCAGCTGCAGGTAGCCGCCTTCGTCCATGGCCAGCGGCACCGCGGCAATTTCGAGCAGGGCGTCATGCTCGGCATCGAAGCCGCCGGTTTCCACGTCGACCACCACGGGCAGGAAGCCGCGGAACCGCTCGGCCATGCGCGGCGCGATGCTGTTGCTGAGAATATCCATCGGCGAAGCATATCAGCCGCCGCAAGGGCCGCCCCGGCAGCCGCTGGGCGCCGTCGACCGGTGGCGGCATGCTGGTACCGGCGTGACGTATGCGGCGCAGTTTTTCGACCGTCGACTGCTTGTCTTGAAGCTGTCATCAAAACGGCATCCTGCGGTAAAAAAACCTCGGCAAACTTTTAACGAATCGCTGGCCGGCCATCGGATCGATGGGGCAATCGATATGTCTTCCACCCAAATGCGGAGAATCACATGCGTTCCAAATTGATGGCGGCGGCGATCGTCGCCGGCCTCGGCATCACCAGCTTCACGGCTGCTGCGGCACCCGCACAGCAAAGGACGACGCCGGCTGCCAGCAGCGCCGAGGTCGAGATGCTGAAGGCGCAGCTTGCCGCGCTGCAGGCCAAGGTGGACGAACTGGAGCAGCGCACCGACGCCCAGTCCGAGATCAACGTCAGCACCGGCCAGGCGGTGGAGAAGGCCACCAACGTGACGGCGGCCAGCGACAAGAAGCTCGCCGCGCTGTCGAAGGCGATCAACAACACCACGCTGTCGGGCAAGATGTTCTTCGACTTCACCAGCATCGACGACAAGAACAGCGACAAGGGCAAGAGCGACAAGTCCGGCATCGGCCTGGACGTGAAGCGCTTCTACCTCGGCGTCGACCACAAGTTCAACGACATCTGGTCGGCCAACCTCACCACCGATTTCAACTATGCCAGCAGCGACGGCCAGACCAGCGTGTTCGTCAAGAAGGCCTACGTGCAGGGCAAGTTCGACGACGCCGCGGTGTTCCGCGTCGGTTCGTCCGACATGCCGTGGATCCCGTTCGCCGAGAAGTACTACGGCTTCCGCTACGTCGAGAACACCATCACCGACCGCCTGAAGTACGGCAACTCCGCCGACTGGGGCCTGCACCTGGGCGGCGACATCGGCGCCAGCAAGTCGCTCAACTACGCGGTGTCGGTGGTCAACGGCAACGGCTACAAGAACCCGGGCCGCAGCAAGGGCGTGGATTTCGAGGGACGCGTGGGCTTTGTGCCGTTCGAGAACATGGTGGTGGCGGTCGGCGGCTACAGCGGCCATCGCGGCCAGGAAACCGAGAACATCGCCGCGGCACACACCGCCGAGCGTGGCGACTTCATGCTGGCCTACGCCAGCAAGGCGTTCCGCCTCGGCGCCGAGTACTTCACCGCGAAGAACTGGAACAACGTGCTCAGCCCGCTGGCCGACAAGGCCGACGGTTACTCGGTCTGGGGCAGCGTGGCGGTGGCCGACAACGTGAACCTGTTCGCCCGCTACGACAATGCCAAGCTCAGCAAGAACCTGGATCGCGATGCCAAGGACACCTATTACAACGCCGGTGTCGAGTACCAGGTGACCAAGGGCTTCAAGCTGGCCGGCGTGTGGAAGCATGGCAAGGTCGACAAGTCGGTGGCCAACCCGGTGCCGCCGCACGTGCAGAACACCAAGACCAACGAGATCGGCGTGTTCGGCGAAGTGTCATTCTGATGCAATGCGCAGGCGGCATGCTGCCTGCGCGGAATGAGTGACGAACGGTCTATCGCAACGGAGTTCCACCCATGGACGGAAAACGGCGGGCAGCAGCCCGCCGTTTGCTTTTCCGCCGCAGGCAAATTGCCGTCAGCGATTGTCCAGCGTAGCCCCGGTCAGCAGGCCGCGCGCCAGCATGCTGCACTGGCGCCGGTACAGCAGCAGCTGCCACTGGCGGCCGCCGAGCTGCCGCCACAGCACCGCCGAGCGCACGGCGGCAAGCAGGTTGGTGCGCACCTTTTCCACCACGCTGGCCTGCTGCAGTTGCTGCGGATTGCCGCTGACCATCACGCGCGGCCTGAGGATCGACAGGGTGGAGGCGTAGACCTCGGCCAGCCTGCTGGTGACCTGGCTGGAGTCCTGCCCGAAGTGCTCGACCTGGCGCTGCGCGGCGATGATGCCCTGCTGCAGTTTCTCCAGCAGGTCCGCGCGCGCCGACAGGCTTCGTTCCAGCCGCATCACGGTCACCGTCATGCGCGTCACCGACATGTCGGGGGTGCTTTCGTCCAGCTGTGCGATCAGCGTGCGCAGCCCGAGCCGCACATTCGAGATGTTGCCGTACACGCCGACCACCGACGGCGCGTCGATGCGGAACACGCTGGCCACGCTGGCTTCCATCGCGCCCTCGTCGCAGCGCCCCTCGTTGGCCAGTTGCTGCGCCAATGCGCAGGCCTGGAACAGGCCGGCGAGGGCGAGCACGCGTTCTTCGGTCATGGAAAAGGTTTCAAACACGGGACTGCGATTCTCTTGCTGGGGGCGTGGTGGAGGGGACGAATGCCGGCAGCAGGCCGCCGTAGGGCGCATCGGTGGCGGCGATCACCGCGCCGCCGAGGCAGACCTCGCCATCGTAGAAGACCACCGACTGCCCGGGGGTGACGGCGCGCTGGGGAGTGTCGAAGCGTACCTCAAGTCCGTCGCCGGTCACCTCGACTTCGCAGGCCTGGTCGACCTGGCGGTAGCGGGTGCGCGCGGTGCAGCGGAAGCGGGTGGCGGGCGCGGCGCCGTCGACCCAGCTGGGCGTCTCCGAGCGCAGCCGGCGCGAGTACAGCCAGTGGTTCTCGCCGCCCTGGGCCACGTACAGCACGTTGGACGCCACGTCCTTGCCGACCACGTACCAGGCTTGGCCGCCGGCACCGTGGCGGCCGCCGATGCCCAGCCCGCTGCGCTGGCCCAGGGTGTAGTACATCACGCCCTGGTGCTGGCCGATCAACTCGCCATCAGGGCTGCGCATCTCGCCGGGGCGGGCGGGGATGTACTGCGACAGGAAGCCGCGGAAATCACGCTCGCCGATGAAACAGATACCGGTGGAGTCCTTCTTCGCGTGAGTCGGCAGGGCCGCCTCGCGGGCCATTTCGCGCACACGCGGCTTCTCGATCCCGCCCAGCGGGAACAGCGTGGCGGCCAGTTGCCGCTGGCCCAGCGCGTGCAGGAAGTAGCTCTGGTCCTTGGCCGCGTCCACCGCGCGCAGCAGCCGGTAGCGGCCGTCCACGCAGTCGACGCGGGCATAGTGGCCGGTGGCGATCTTGTCGGCGCCCAGCGCGCGGGCCTCGTCGAGGAAGGTCTTGAACTTGATCTCGCGATTGCACAGCACGTCGGGGTTCGGCGTGCGCCCGGCGCGGTACTCGGCGAGGAAGTGCTCGAACACGCCGTCCCAGTATTCGGCGGCGAAGTTGCGTGCATGGAACGGGATGCCGAGCCGGCCGCATACCGCCACGGCGTCCTTGCGGTCGGCGTCGGTGGTGCAGGGGCCGGAGCGGTCGTCCTCCTCCCAGTTCTGCATGAACAGGCCCTCGACCTCGTAGCCGGCCTGCTGCAGCAGCAGGGCCGCCACCGAGGAGTCGACGCCGCCGGAAATGCCCACCATCACCTTCACGGCTTGCCGCCTCCGGGCAGGTGGCCGAGAGTGTCCAGCGGCAGTCGCTGGCCGCCGAGCCACAGGTCGATGCTGTGCAGGATCATCGGGCTGCGCAGACGCTCACCCAGTGCGGCGATTTCGGCCCGGGTCAGCCACGCGGCGCGGCGGATGTCGGTGTCCAGCGGGCGGTCCGGGTCATGGCTGAGCGCACGGGCGGCGAAGCTGAAGCGGACCACCGCGTCGCCATGCTCGGTGCTGTGCCACTGGTGCACGCCGACCAGGTGCTGCAGGGCCACCGTCCAGCCGGTTTCCTCCAGTGTCTCGCGTACGGCGGCCGCGGCAAGGGTCTCGCCGTCTTCCAGGTGGCCGGCCGGCTGGTTCCAGACAAGCCGGCCGGCGACTTCTTCCTCGACCATCAGATAGCGCCCGTCCCTGGCCACCACGCAGGCGACGGTGACGTGCGGGCGCCAGATCTCGGCAAAGGGGGCGGAATCGGCCATGGCGGGGTGGGCGGGGACTGGAAAAGCAGCCATTGTGCCATCACCTCCCTTGTCACACCGCGGCCGGGTGAAATCGGTACCGCGGCGTATACTTGGAACCAGAGATCACACCCCAAGAAACCATGGCCCACGAACCCGAACACGAGCAAGACGGCGGCCGCGGCCTGGCGCTGGAAACCGCAAAGCCCGAGGTGGCGCGACCTCCACTGTTCCAGGTGCTGCTGCTGAACGACGACTTCACCCCGATGGACTTCGTGGTCGAGGTGTTGCGCACCTTTTTCAACCTGGATCAGGAGCAGGCGGTGCAGGTGATGCTGCATGTCCACACGCGCGGCCGGGGTGTTTGCGGTGTATTTACCCGCGAGGTGGCCGAAACCAAGGTAACCCACGTCAACGAATATTCACGTTCCCACCAGCACCCGTTGTTGTGCACTATGGAAAAGCTTTGAGCACCCCCACTTTGGGTTCATTGCGGCGCTGAAGGCCGTTCACCCCATAAAGCGGAGACGATCCGAATGTTCAGCAAGGATCTGGAAGTCACCATCGGCCATTGCTACAAGCGGGCTCGCGAACAGCGCCATGAGTTCATGACGGTAGAGCACCTGTTGCTGGCGCTGACCGAGAACCAGTCGGCGCTGGGTGCGCTGCGCGCCTGCGGCGTGGACCTGCCGCGGCTGTCGGCCGACCTGGAACGCATCATCAACGAAACCGTGCCGGTGCTGCCGTCCGGCGACGAGCGCGATACGCAACCCACGCTGGGTTTCCAGCGCGTGCTGCAGCGCGCGGTGTACCACGTGCAATCCTCCGGGCGGAAGGAGGTCACCGGCGCGAACGTGCTGGTGGCGATCTTCGGCGAGAAGGATTCGCACGCGGTGTACTTCATGCATCAGCAGGAAATCACCCGGCTCGACGTGGTCAACTACATCTCGCACGGTATCGCCAAGATCGGCGACGAGCCGGCCGCCAGCGCGTCCGGCGGCGAGCGCGAAGGCGAGGAGGGCGGCGAGGCCAAGGGCAATCCGCTGCACGAATTCGCCAGCAACCTCAACGAGCTGGCGCTGGAAGGCAAGATCGACCCGCTGATCGGCCGCACCGACGAGATCGAGCGCACCATCCAGGTGCTGTGCCGCCGGCGCAAGAACAACCCGCTGTACGTGGGCGAGGCCGGCGTGGGCAAGACCGCGCTGGCCGAGGGCCTGGCCAAGCGCATCGTCGACGGCGAGGTGCCCGAGGTGCTGGAGAGCGCCACCATCTGGTCGCTCGACCTGGGCGCGCTGGTGGCCGGCACCAAGTACCGCGGCGACTTCGAGAAGCGCCTGAAGAGCGTGATCGCGCAGCTGAAGAAGCAGCCGGGCGCGATCCTGTTCATCGACGAAATCCATACCATCATCGGCGCCGGCTCGGCCTCCGGCGGTACCATGGACGCCTCCAATCTGATCAAGCCGATGCTGGCCTCCGGCGAGCTGCGCTGCATCGGCTCGACCACCTTCCAGGAATACCGCGGCGTGTTCGAGAAGGACCGTGCGCTGGCCCGCCGCTTCCAGAAGATCGACGTGGTCGAGCCCACCGTGGCCGACAGCATCGAGATCCTCAAGGGCCTGCGCTCGCGCTTCGAGGAACACCACCACGTGGCCTACACCAACGAGGCGCTGAAGGCGGCGGTGGACCTGTCGGTCAAGCACATCCCCGATCGGCTGCTGCCGGACAAGGCGATCGACGTGATCGACGAGGCCGGCGCGCGCCAGCGGCTGCTGCCGGAAGACCAGCGCACCGGCACGGTCGACGTGGGCGAGGTCGAGTACATCGTGGCGAAGATGGCGCGGATCCCGGCCAAGCAGGTCTCCGCTTCCGACCGCGACGTGCTGAAGAACCTCGAGCGCAACCTGAAGATGGTGGTGTTCGGGCAGGACCCGGCGATCGAGGCGCTGGCCGCGTCGATCAAGATGGCCCGCTCGGGTCTGGCCGATCCGTCCAAGCCGATCGGCTGCTTCCTGCTCGCCGGCCCCACCGGCGTGGGCAAGACCGAGGTGACCAAGCAACTGGCGATGCAGCTGGGCATCGAGATGATCCGTTTCGACATGTCCGAATACATGGAAGGGCATTCGGTGTCGCGGCTGGTCGGCGCGCCCCCGGGCTACGTCGGCTTCGACCAGGGCGGCCTGCTGACCGAGGCGGTCACCAAGCATCCGCACGCGGTGCTGCTGCTGGACGAGATCGAGAAGGCGCACCCGGACGTGTTCAACATCCTGCTGCAGGTGATGGACCGCGGCGTGCTGACCGACACCAACGGCCGCGAGGCGAACTTCAAGAACGTGGTGGTGGTGATGACCACCAACGCGGGTGCGGCGATCGCCGCGCGGCGCAGCATGGGCTTCGTCGAGCAGAAGCACGAATCGGACGCGATGGAAGTGATCCGCCGCATCTTCACGCCGGAGTTCCGCAACCGGCTGGACGCGATCATCCAGTTCGCCGCGCTCGATTTCGAGCACATCCTGCGCGTGGTCGACAAGTTCCTGATCGAGCTGGAAAGCCAGCTGACCGAGAAGCGGGTTAGCCTGGACGTGGACGCGGACGCCCGCCGCTGGCTGGCCGAGCACGGCTTCGACCCGCAGATGGGCGCACGCCCGATGGCGCGGGTGATCCAGGAGAAGGTGAAGCGCCCGCTGGCCGACGAGCTCTTGTTCGGCAAGCTGGCCGAGGGTGGCGTGGTCCGCCTGAGTGTGGTGGACGGCGAACTGAAGGTCGACTGCAAGGCGGCCGAAAAGCTGCCGGCCGTGGTCGAGTAAGCTGAACGAAGGGCAAAGCAAAGGCGGCGCATGGCGCCGCCTTTGTCGTGCCCGACACCCCCATCCCGCGAGCGCAGCACCGCGTACGGGCGCGGTCGCCCGGCGCAGACGCGCTTACTTCATGCGGTAGGTGATGCGTCCCTTGCTCAGGTCGTACGGGGTCATTTCAATCTTGACCTTGTCGCCGGTAAGGATGCGGATGTAGTGCTTGCGCATGCGGCCGGAGATGTGGGCGACGATGACGTGCCCGTTCTCCAACTGCACACGAAACATGGTGTTCGGCAGGGTCTCCTGGACCGTGCCTTCCATTTCGATGACGTCGTCTTTGGCCATGTGTTCCGGGGGTCACGCACAGCCGTCATGGCTGCGTAAGCCGTCGATTATGCCACGGATGAGTGCGTGGTTAAAGAATCATCAACGCTGATCCGTACCGGCCCGAATCAGGCGAAATGCTCGTCCAGCTTGCGCCGGATCTCCTGCTCGACCACGCCCTTCAGCGGTGCCAGCAACAGGCCCAGCTCGGCCCTGACCTGGATCGCGTCACTGCTCACGGCGATCGAGCCGCTGACGCCGGGCCGGGAAAACAGCAGGGTGTCGTCCTGCCAGCGGCCCTCCATGCCGAATTTCTCGCGCATGCGCGCGGCGACCTGGTCGACCACGGCACGGGCCTCGGCGACCGGCAACTGGTGCGGGCGGCGGATATCGATCTTGGGCATGGCGGATTCCGGGTCGAAAGCTCCATCTTAATGCCACGCGGCTGCATGCTAGAGTCTCGCGGTCCATCGACCGGTTGATCCATGCGTATCGAATTTCCCAATGCGGCCCGTGAGGATTTCCATTGGGCGTCGGCACAGCTGCGCATCGGCAGCGCTCCCGACAACGACCTGGTGCTGGCCATCGAGCAGGCGGCGCCGCATCACCTGCGCATCCAGCAAGATCGCCGCGGCTGGGTGCTGCAGGTGCTGCCATCGGCCGACCGCATTTACGTCAATGCGCGACCGGTGCGCGAGCGGGCCTTGTTGCGTGCCGGCGACGTGGTCAGCGTGGGCGACTGCCGCCTGTTGCTGCGGGCCGATGAAGATCCTGCCCGCCGACCGCCGTTGAACGTGCCCGAGCAGGGCCGTTGCACGGTAGCACTGCGCGCCGTGGCCGGTCCGCTGTCGGGGCGGGTGTTACCGTTGCGGGACAGCCTCACGTTCGGGCCGCACGGCGATTGCCCGCTGGAACTGCCGCAGGGCGACGTTGTGATGCTGCGGATATTCTGGGAGGAAGGCCAGCTGTGGCTGCAGGCCGCCCGCCCGAGCGAACGCCACCCGCTCAGGGTCAACGGCGTGACGGTGCAGAAGCTGGCGCTGCAGCCCGGCGACCAGATCGGCGTGGCGATGCACCGTTTCGTGGTCGACGGACCAGGCATGGAGCCGGAACCGGAGATCGTGATGGCCGAACCGCTGCCGCCGCGCCTGCCCGAGGCGTCGGCTGGCCCGAGCGGTGAAGTGTGGTGGCTGATCGTCACCGCTGCCGTGCTGGCACTGGGCATTGCGCTGGTGCTGCTGATCCGCTTTTGACGGCCGCTGCTGGCAGTTGACGGCTTCATGCTGCGCTGCGCCATAATGCACCGGATACCCTTCGACAGGACGCAGGCGCACGTGAGCAGAATCTGGAATTTCAGCGCGGGTCCGGCGGCGTTGCCGCTGGCGGTACTCGAGCGCGCCCAGCGCGAGATGCTGGACTGGAATGGCAGCGGCGCCTCGGTGATGGAGCAGTCCCATCGCGGCAAGCGTTTCATCGCCATGGCCGCCCAGGCCGAAGCCGACCTGCGCGAGCTGATGGGCATACCGGCCGACTACGCGGTGTTGTTCCTGCAGGGCGGCGCCACCCAGCACTTCGCGCAGATCCCGATGAACCTGGCCGGCGAGAGCGACAGCGCCGACTACGTCGTCAGCGGCCACTGGAGCGCGAAGGCGGCCAGTGAGGCGAAGCCTTACCTGCGGGTGAACGTGGCGGCCAGCAGCGAGGCAGACGATTTCCTGAAGCTGCCGCCACGCGAGGACTGGCGGCTCGACCCGCACGCCGCCTACGTGCACTACACGCCGAACGAGACCATCCACGGCGTCGAGTTCCATGACATCCCCGACGTCGGCGACGCGGTGCCGCTGGTGGCCGACCTGTCCTCGAACATCCTGTCCGGGCCACTGGACGTGCGCCGCTTCGGGCTGATCTACGCCGGCGCGCAGAAGAACATCGGCCCGTCCGGCCTGGTCGTGATGATCGTGCGCCGCGACCTGCTGCAGCGCACGGGGCGACCGATGGCGCGGATCTTCCGCTACGCCGAGCATGCGGCTGCCGACTCCATGCTCAACACGCCGAACACCTGGGGCTGGTACGTGGCGGGGCTGACCTTCCAGTGGCTGAAGGCGCAGGGCGGCCTCGACGCGATGGCCGCCCGCAACCGGGCCAAGGCCGAGCTGCTGTACGGTGCCATCGACGGCTCCGGCGGCTATTACCGCAACCCGGTGGAGCCCGCCGCACGCTCGCGCATGAACGTGCGCTTCACTCTGCATGACGCAGCGCTGGACATCGCCTTCCTGCAGGAATCCGAGGCCGCCGGCCTGCTCGCGCTGAAGGGGCACAAGGCGCTCGGCGGCATGCGCGCCTCGCTGTACAACGCGGTGCCGCCGGAGGCGGTCGAGGCGCTGGCGGCGTTCATGCGCGACTTCGCGCAGCGGCACGGCTAGCGGACGCGGGCCGTGTTTTCCGGCAAGATGCCGACCCATCATTTGGACTTCCAGCCATCCATACGGCCCGACGCATGACCGATTCCAAGACCCCGCTGAACGAGATGCGCGAGCGCATCGACAGCATCGACCGACAGATCCAGCAGCTGATTTCCGAACGCGCCCGTCATGCACAGACGGTGGCCAGGGTGAAAGGGGAGGGGCTTTCCGCGATCGATTATTACCGCCCCGAGCGCGAGGCCCACGTGCTGCGCATGGTGGTGGACCGCAACGAGGGGCCGTTGTCCGACACCGAGATGGTGCGCCTGTTCCGCGAGATCATGTCCTCCTGCCTGGCCCAGGAAGACCCGCTGAAGATCGGCTTCCTCGGCCCGGAAGGCACCTTCAGCGAGCAGGCGGTGCGCAAGCACTTCGGCCACGCCGCCTACGGCCTGCCGCTGGGCAGCATCGAGGAGGTGTTCCAGGAGGTTGCCGCCGGCCATGCCGACTTCGGCGTGGTGCCGGTGGAGAACTCGGGCCAGGGCATGATCCAGGTCACCCTGGACATGTTCCTCACTTCCGCAGCCACCATCTGCGGCGAGATCGAGCTGCGCGTGCACCAGTGCCTGCACTCGCTCACTGGCCGGCTGGAGGACGTGCGCCGCATCTATGCCCACGCGCAGTCGCTGCAGCAGTGCAAGACCTGGTTGCGCATCAACCTGCCCGAGGTCGAGTGCGTCGCGGTGTCGAGCAACGCCGAGGCGGCGCGGCTGGCGCTGCATGCCGACGACGTCGCGGCGATCGCCGGCGAAAGCGCGGGCAAGGTCTACCGGCTGAAGACGGTGGCGCAGGGCATCGAGGACCGCGCCGACAACACCACCCGCTTCCTGGTGATCGGCCGCACGCTGTTTCCGCCGTCCGGCAACGACCGTACCTCGCTGCTGGTCACGGTGAACGACAAGCCCGGCGCGCTGTACGACGTGCTCAGCCCGTTCGCCCGGCACGGCGTCAGCCTGAACCGGATCGAGTCGCGCCCGGCGCATACCGGCAAGTGGCAGTACGCGTTCTTCATCGACGTCTCCGGCCACATCGACGACCCCGCCTTGCAGGCGTCGGTGCAGGAGATCGGCACGTCGGCGGCGACCGTCCGCGTGCTCGGCTCCTACCCGGTAGCCCTGCCTTGAGCGGCCGCCTGGACTGGAGCAGCCGGGCGGGCGGTCCGCTGCATGGCAGCGTGCGCGTGCCCGGCGACAAGTCGGTGTCGCACCGCGCGTTGATGCTGGCGGCGATCGCCGTGGGCGAGTCGCGCATCCGCGGCTTCCTGGAAGGCGAGGATACCCGTGCCACCGCCGCGGTGCTGGCGCAGCTCGGCGTGCGCATCGACACGCCGTCGCCCGGCGAACGCGTGGTGCACGGCGTGGGCCTGCACGGCCTGCGCAGCACGGCGCAGCCGCTGGATTGCGGCAACGCCGGTACCGGCATGCGCCTGCTGGCTGGCCTGTTGGCCGGCCAGGCGTTCGACAGCACGCTGGTCGGCGACGCCTCGCTGTCGAAGCGGCCGATGCGCCGGGTGACCGAGCCGCTGGCCCGGATGGGGGCTCGGATCGACACTCGCGATGGCCTGCCGCCGCTCACCGTGCATGGCGGCCAGCCGCTGCGCGGTATCCGCTACGAGTTGCCGGTGGCCAGCGCGCAGGTGAAGTCCGCGCTGCTGCTGGCCGGCCTGTACGCGGAAGGCGAGACCGAAATCGTCGAGCCACATCCCACTCGCGACTACACCGAGCGCATGCTGGCTGCATTCGGCTGGCCGATCGCCTTCGCGCCGGGTTGGGCGAAACTGGAAGGTGGCCATGCGCTGCATGCCGCCGACATCGAGGTGCCGGCCGATTTTTCCTCGGCGGCATTCTTCCTGGTCGCCGCCAGCATCGTGCCCGGTTCGGCGCTGCGCCTGCCGGCGGTGGGGCTCAACCCGCGCCGCACCGGCCTGTTGCAGGCGCTGCAGTTGATGGGGGCGGACATCGCCATCGAAAACGAACGCGAGGCCGGCGGCGAGCCGGTAGGCGACCTGGTGGTGCGCCATGCGCCGCTGCATGGCGTCGAACTGCCCGAGGCGCTGGTGCCGGACATGATCGACGAGTTCCCCGCACTGTTCATCGCCGCCGCGGTGGCCGGCGGCCGCACCACGATCCGTGGCGCCGCCGAGCTGCGGGTGAAGGAGTCCGACCGCATCGCCACGATGGCCAGCGGCCTGCGCACACTGGGCGCGGTGGTCGAGGAAACACCGGACGGCGCGGTCATCCACGGCGGCCAGCTCGGCGGCGGTGCGGTGGAGAGCCATCTCGACCATCGTATCGCGATGAGTTTCGCGGTGGCCGGGCTGGTCGCTGCCGCTCCGGTACGGATCCATGACTGCGCCCATGTCGCCACCTCCTTCCCCGGCTTCCTGGAACTGGCCAACGGCTGCGGTTTCGCGCTGCGCGGCGCGGGCTGAACTGTCCGCGTCGTGCATGTATCGTTGCGGCAAGGTCTGCCCCCTGGTTGAAGATTGCTCCCATGTCCAATGCCGTACCGCCATTCATCGTCGCCATTCCCGCCCGTTACGGTTCGACCCGCCTGCCGGCCAAACCGTTGCGCGAGATCGACGGTGTGCCGATGGTGGTGCGCGTGGCGCAGCGCGCCCTGCAGGCCGGCGCCAGCCAGGTGGTGGTGGCGGTGGATGACCGCCGTATCGCCGACGCACTGGCCGGACAGGAAGGCGTGGACATCTGCATGACCCGCAGCGACCACGCCTCCGGCAGCGACCGCCTGGCCGAGTGCGCGCAGCACTACGGCTGGGCCGACGACAGCATCGTGGTGAACCTGCAGGGCGACGAGCCGTTCGCGCCGGCCGCCGGCATCCGCGCGGTGGCGCAGGCGTTGGCCGGCGACGACGCGCCGATGGCCACCCTGGCCACGCCGATCATCGACGCCGAAGAACTGTTCGACCCGAACGTGGTGAAGCTGGTGCGTACCGCCAACGGCCGTGCGCTGTACTTCAGCCGCGCGCCGCTGCCGTGGGCGCGCGACGCGTTCGCCATCGACCGCCATGCGCTGCCGTCCGGTTCGCCGTTCCTGCGCCACATCGGCATCTACGCCTACCGTGCCGGCTTCCTCGACCGCTACAGCCGTCTGTCGCGCACGCCGCTGGAGCAGACTGAATCGCTGGAGCAGCTGCGCGTGCTGGAGCACGGCCACGCGATCGCGGTGCGGCTGACCCCTGAGCCGTTTCCGCCCGGCATCGACACCGAGGCCGACCTGGAGCGCGCGGAGCAGTGGTTGCGCACGCAGCACTGAGCCTCCATGTGACGAGGTCATCGCCGCTAGAATGACCCCATGCAGTCCGCGCAACCGCCCCCCTTCGACGGCAAGGCCTTCGTCCGCACGCTCACCACTTCGCCCGGCGTCTACCGTCACTTCGATGCGGCCGACGAGCTGCTCTACGTGGGCAAGGCCGGCAATCTCAGGAAGCGCGTCGGCAGCTATTTCCTGAAGCCGCGGATGGAGCCGCGCATCGCCGCGATGGTGGCGCAGATCGCCCGCGTCGAGATCACCGTGACGCGCACCGAGGGCGAGGCGCTGCTGCTGGAATCGCAGCTGATCAAGTCGCTCAAGCCGCGCTACAACATCCTGCTGCGCGACGACAAGAGCTACCCGTACATCTACCTGTCCAGCGGCGAGGACTACCCGCGACTGGCCTTCCACCGCGGCGCGAAGAACCTGCCGGGGCGCTACTTCGGGCCGTACCCTAGCGCCTACGCGGTGCGCGAAAGCCTCAGCCTGATGCAGAAGCTGTTCAAGGTGCGCCAGTGCGAGGACAGTTACTTCCGCAACCGCACGCGGCCTTGTCTGCAGTACCAGATCGGCCGCTGCAGCGCGCCCTGCGTGGGACTGATCAGTGTGGAGGATTACCGCAACGACGTGCGCCACGCCGAGATGTTCCTGGAAGGGCGCAGCAACGCCGTGATCGACGAACTGGCCGAGGCGATGGAGCAGGCCAGCAAGGCGCTGCAGTTCGAGCGTGCCGCGAAGCTGCGCGACCAGGTGGCCGCGCTGCGCCAGCTGCAGGCGCAGAACCACGTGCAGGGCGCCAGCGCCGACATGGACGTGATCGCCTGCCGCATCGAGGCGGGCCTGGCCTGCGTCAGCGTGCTGTTCTTCCGCAACGGCATCAGCCTGGGCACGCGCGACTTTTTCCCGCGGTTGCCGCTGGACGCCGAGCCGGGCGACGTGCTGGCGCAGTTCATCGCGCAGTACTACCTGGAGCGCCCGGTGCCACGCGAGCTGATCCTGGGCGAGGCGCTGGCCGACCGGGACATCCTGGCCGAGCTGCTGAGCCAGCACGCCGGCCGCGCGGTGGAGCTGAAATCCAGCGTGCGCGGCGAGCGCGCGCAGTTCCTGCAGATGGCCGAGCGCAACGCGCAAGCCTCGCTGACCGCGCGGCTGGCCAGCCGGCAGACCCTCGGCACGCGCTTCGACGACCTGCAGAAAGTGCTCGGACTGGCGGCGTCGCCGCGGCGCATCGAGTGTTTCGACATCAGCCACACCATGGGCGAGCTGACCGTGGCCTCGTGCGTCGTGTTCGGCCCGGAGGGGCCGGAGAAGTCGCACTACCGCCGCTTCAACATCGCCGGCATCACGCCCGGCGACGATTATGCAGCGATGCACCAGGCG
Organism: Rhodanobacter sp. KK11; assembly: GCF_033345435.1. Classification (NCBI taxonomy): domain Bacteria; kingdom Pseudomonadati; phylum Pseudomonadota; class Gammaproteobacteria; order Lysobacterales; family Rhodanobacteraceae; genus Rhodanobacter; species Rhodanobacter sp. KK11. The sequence goes on along the minus strand of NZ_JAWPMI010000003.1, from coordinate 424,009 downwards.
CTCACCCGGCGTTTCCGCAAGGTCGCCGAGGGCGAGGGCGCGCGCCCGGACGTGCTGCTGATCGACGGCGGCGGCGGGCAGGTGGCGCAGGCACTGGAGGTGCTGAAGGAACTCGGCGTCGACGGCATCGAGGTGGTCGGCGTGGCCAAGGGACCGGGTCGTCGCGCCGGCGAGGAAACGCTGGTGCTCGCCGATTCGGGGCGCGAATTGCATCCGGGTTCGTCGTCGCCCGCGCTGCATCTGGTGGCCGCGGTGCGCGACGAGGCACACCGCTTCGCCATCAGCGGCCACCGCAAGCGGCGCGAGAAAGCGCGTGAACGCAGCGTGCTGGAAGACGTGCCAGGCATCGGCGCGCGCCGGCGTTCCGCTTTGCTGAAGGCGTTCGGCGGCATGCAGGGGCTGGAGCGTGCCGGCGTTGAGGAACTGATGCAGGTGAAGGGCATCGACCGCGGCCTGGCCGAGCGCATCTACGCCAGCCTGCACGGCTGAATGCCGCGCATGCCTTCACTCGGCAGCGGCGCAGCGGCGTGCGAAACTGTAACAAATCATCGGGACGAACCATGCACATCAACCTGCCGACCTGGCTGACTCTCTTTCGCGTTGCCCTGTTGCCGGTCATGGTGGTGGTGTTCTACCTGCCCTTCCCGGGGCACAACATCACCGCGGCAGTCGTGTTCGTGCTGGCTGCGGTCACCGACTGGCTCGACGGTTATCTCGCACGGCGGATGAACCTCACCTCGGCATTCGGCGCGTTTCTCGACCCGGTGGCCGACAAGCTGATGGTGGCGGTGACCCTGTTCCTGCTGGTCGAGTCGCACCGCGGCGGTTGGCCGGGCGTGCTGATGGCGGTGACCGCGGCGGTGATCGTCGGCCGCGAGATCAGCGTCTCGGCGCTGCGCGAATGGATGGCCGAGATCGGCATGCGCGCCACCGTCAAGGTTGCCTTCATCGGCAAGCTGAAGACGGTGATGCAGATGGTCGCGCTGGTGGTGCTGATCGTGCAGCACGAGAAGGCGGCCGAGGCGCTGCGGCTGTACCACATCGGCGAGGGCCTGCTGGTGGTTGCCGGCGTGCTCACGATCTGGTCGGGCCTGTATTACCTGCGGGCCGCCTGGCCGAGCCTCAGCGCCGACCGGGCGCCTGGCAAGGGCAATCCCTGAGTGCGGCAATCGCGGCAGGACGGAACGGGCTTGACGATCCGCATTCACGTATTAGAATGCGCGCCTCCGATGCGGGAATAGCTCAGTTGGTAGAGCACGACCTTGCCAAGGTCGGGGTCGCGAGTTCGAGTCTCGTTTCCCGCTCCAGTTTTTTCGCCAGGCCCCGACCCGTTCGGGGCCTGGTCGTTTTTGGGGCCGTGACGGAAGCGCGACAGCTATTCACAAGCAACTTCGTTCTGCTATCATTCGCGGCTCTGATGCGGGAATAGCTCAGTTGGTAGAGCACGACCTTGCCAAGGTCGGGGTCGCGAGTTCGAGTCTCGTTTCCCGCTCCAGTTTGCAAACAGAACCTCGGGCCGCCGGGGTTTTGTTTTTTACAGGCAACCTGCGATCATCATGGTCGCGATGCACCAAGCAATGGCCAGGTGGCAGAGTGGTCATGCAGCGGACTGCAAATCCGCGTACGCCGGTTCGATTCCGACCTTGGCCTCCATTGCGCAACCGGCTGCCATGCAGCCGCAGAAGACCCGCCCTCGGCGGGTTTTTTTGTGCCGCGGAACAGGTACGTCGAGCAGCAGGTTTTGCCTGCCTAGGCTTCGCGACCAGTAGTCGCCCGAGACGGTTTGCCGCGGCTGCGGCGGTCGTTTCGCACTTGCGGCAGGCATCCGGGCCATCAATTGCGCTGCTACAGCGTCTTTTTTGCGGTTTTTGCCGCCCAACCCGTTGGCGGCATCGCGGAATTCCCCTACATTCAGCGTGCCGCAAGGCATACGAACCAACCACTACATATCCACGAGGGGAAACCCATGGCAAAGACGCAGAAAGCAGCTGCAAAGAGCAAGCCGGCATCCAAGGCCGCACCCGCCGCACCCAAGCCGATCAAGGAAGTCCTGAACAAGTCCAGCCTGGTGGCGCACATCGCCGAAGCCAGTGGCGTGGTGGCCAAGGACGTGCGCGCGGTGCTGGCAGCGCTGGAAGGCGCGGTGGCCGGTTCGGTGCACAAGAAGGGCGCCGGCTCGTTCCAGCTGCCGGGCCTGCTGAAGATCACCGCGGTGAGCGTGCCGGCCAAGCCGAAGCGCAAGGGCATCAACCCGTTCACCAAGGAAGAGCAGTGGTTCGCGGCCAAGCCGGCGTCGACCAAGATCAAGATCCGCCCGCTGAAGAAGCTGAAGGACGCGGCGGCCTGATCGTCCCCGTTCTTCTAGTTCCGAAATCGAAAGTGCGGCGGGCGATCCCGCCGCACTTTTTTTGTGGGCGAGGCAAGTTCGTCGAAGAGGTGGTGCCCGGACCCGGGATCGAACCGGGATACCCGTGAGGGTGAGGGATTTTAAGTCCCTTGCGTCTACCAGTTTCGCCATCCGGGCATGGCGTCCGCGGCGGTGCGCGGGCGCGCGCATCGTAGCACGCGACGCGTCTGTGGCCGGGTCAGAACAGGCTCTTGAAGATGTGGATGCCGGCGCTGTACTCGCCGATGATGGTGCCCACGCTGACCAGGAAGAAGTTGAGCAGGGTGCGCGCCACGCGGTTCTTCCACCAGCCGCTCCAGTGCACGATGTCGTCGCGCAGGGTGTCGAAGTCGACCACCCGCGGGCGGCGCGCCCAGGCTTCGGCCATCGCGCTGATGCCGCCAGCCGGGATGCCGGGGCGGAACGGCTTGATCGGCGCGGCGATGAAGGCGGCGGTGATGCTGAACGGATGGGCGCCGGCGACCAGCGCGCCGAGCGCGGCGAAGCCGCCGGTGAACAGCACCCAGGCCAGCAGTGCCTGGGTGCCCAGTGAGGCGTTGCGGTGGAAGGCCCAGGCGATCGCGGCGAAGACCAGCAGCACCAGGCCGGCGGCCACCCACTTCGGCCAGCGCGCCTTCGGCGGCGGGACGGCCAGCTCGGCGACCTTCGCGGCGGGATCGTCCTGCTGCTCGCGCAGCAGGGTGCACAGGCCCTTGAGGTGGCCGGCGCCGATCACCACCAGTACGCGGCGGTTCTCTGCGGTGGCGGTGCGGCCGGCTTCCTCGCGCAGGCGCGCGGCCATGAACGCGTCGCGTTCGCCGATCAGGCTGTCGTAGAGCGGCTTCGAGCCGCTGGCGAATTCGCTGAACGCGCTTTCCAGCAGGTCGCCCTGCTTCAGCTTCTCGATCTCGCCCTGTTCGATGTCTTCGCGTTCGAACACGCTGGCCAGCAGGCCGCCGAGCAGGCCGAAGCGCTGCCAGAAGCCCACGCTGCGCCAGGCACGCTTGAGTGTGGTGCCGACTTCGCGGTCGATCAGCCACAACGGCAGCCCACGCGCCTCGGCGCCGTCCATCGCGGCCTTCATCTCGGCGCCGGGCTGGATGCCGGACTGGTCGGCCAGGCGCTTCTGGAAGGTCGACAGCACCAGGCTGGCGGCGACCATGCCGGCCTTGCCCTGGCGGATCACCTTGAACAGATCCATCTGCCTGAACGCTTCCGGGTCGCGCATGCTCTGCGCGCGGCTGTCACATAGTTCCACCGCCACCGCGTCGAAGTGCTCATGTTCCAGCAGCGCCTCGACCGCTTCCATGCTGCTGCGCGAGACGTGCGCCGTGCCCAGCACCACGTATTCCACGCCGTCGCGCTGCACGCGCTCGATCGGCTGGCCATGCAGGGCGGCGGGCGGCGCGGTGACTTCGGTTTCGGGGGCGCTCATGCGTTCAGCAGGCCGATGGTGGGTAGAGATCCATGCATGGGGACGCATCCCACGCGAAGCAAGTGAAGAGTGCGGCCGGGGATGGCCGCCCGTGTGATCTTCGCGATCAGGGATGATCGCATTAATCCCGAAAGCGCCTGAGCAGATCGGCGTAGGCGTCGATGCGGCGGTCGCGCAGGAACGGCCAGATCCGCCGCACATGCTCGCTGCGTTGCAGGTCGACGTCGGCCAGCAGCAGCTCGCGTTGGTCGTTGCCGGCCAGGGCCAGGAATTCACCCTGCGGGCCGGCCACGAAGCTGGATCCCCAGAACCGGATGCCGGCGCCGACGCCCGAGGGATCGGCCTCGAAACCGGTGCGGTTGCACGACAAGAGCGGCAGGCCGTTGGCCACGGCATGGCCGCGTTGCACAGTGATCCAGGCGTCGCGCTGGCGGTCCTTTTCGGCCTGGTCGTCGTTCGGGTCCCAGCCGATCGCGGTGGGATAGAGCAGCAGTTCGGCGCCGGCCAGCGCCATCAGGCGGGCCGCCTCCGGGTACCACTGGTCCCAGCACACCAGCACGCCGAGGCGGCCGACCGAGGTGTCGATCGGCTCGAAGCCAAGGTCGCCGGGGGTGAAGTAGAACTTCTCGTAGAACGCCGGATCGTCCGGGATGTGCATCTTGCGATACTTGCCGGCGATCGTCGCGGAGCGATCGAAGACGACGGCGGTGTTGTGGTACAGCCCGGTCGCGCGCTTCTCGAACAGCGAAGCCACCACGACCAGTTGCAGTTCTTCGGCCAGCTTGCCGATGCGCTCGGTACCGGGGCCGGGAATCGTCTCGGCCTGGTCGAAGATATCCACCGACTCGTGCTGGCAGAAGTACGGGCCGTTGTGCAGCTCCTGCAGCAGCACCAGCTCGGCGCCGGCCGCGGCGGCTTCGCGCAGGCCGGCTTCGATCGCGTCGAGATTGGCGTCGCGGCTGCCGCGGTCGGTTTCCTGCAGCAGCGCGACCTTGAGGGTCTTGCGGGTCATGGGTGGGGTCCTCGGCACGGCCAGACCCGGCAGTTTAGCCGATGCGGCTCAGGCGATCCCCGCCGGCAGCTGCATGGTGACGCAGTGCAGGCTGCCGTTCTGCCAGATCAGCGGGCGACATGGCACCTGCACCACCTCGCGGCCGGGGTGCGCGGTGCCGATGATGCGCGCGGCTTCCGCGTCGGCGCGGTCGCCGTAGGCCGGCACCAGCACGGCGCCGTTGACGATCAGGTAGTTCGCGTAGGATGCGGCGAGCCGGCGGCCCTCGTCGATGATCGGCTGCGCCCATGGCAGCGGGTGCAGCTGGTACGGACGGCCATCGGCGGTGCGCAGCGCGGCCAGTTCTTCGCCCATGCGCTGGAGTTCGTCGTGGTGGTGATCGGCCATGTCGTCGCAGGCCTGGAACACGATGCGCTCGCCCGGCGCGAAGCGGGCGAGGGTGTCGATGTGCGCGTCGGTGTCGTCACCTTCGAGGTAGCCGTGGTCCAGCCACAGCACGCGATCGGCGTGCAGGCCCTCGCGCAGGATCGCGTCCATCGACTCGCGCGACTGCTCGGGGTGGCGCTGGTGCAGGCATTTCCAGGTGGTGAGTACGGTGCCGGCACCGTCGCTCTCGATGCCGCCGCCTTCCAGCGCCCAGTCGATGCGCCTGTGCATGGCATGGCCGAACACGCCGCACTGCACCAGGCCGGTGATCAGTGCGTCGTCCTGCTCGGCGCTGAACTTGCCGCCCCAGCCGGTGAAGCGGAAGTCGGTGAGCCGGAAGCCGCCGGCGTCGTCGACCAGGGTGATCGGGCCGGAATCGCGCAGCCAGGTGTCGTCATAGGGCAGCTCGACGAAGCGGACTCTCGACAGGTCCGCGCCATCGCCGCGCAGCTGCATCTGCACATGCGCGCGCAGTGCGGCATCCGCGACCACCACGATCAGCGGCTGGAAGCGCGTCACCGCAGCGGCCAGCGCCACGTAGGTGGTTTCCACCGCGGCCAGCCGTTCGGCCCAGTCGGTGCCGGCGTGCGGCCAGGCGATCAGCACCGCGGCCTGCGGTTCCCATTCGGCAGGCAGGCGCCAGCGGGGGTCGGTCATGACGGATTCTCGTGCGGGAGGGCGCCGCACGGCGCCGGACCGCACATTTTAAGCGATATGCGCACGACAAAACGGCGGGATTGGCGTTTTGTGCGCGGCAAGATACCCGCCTTAAGGTGGCGCACCGGGATGTACGCCACGAAAAAGCGGCCCGCGTTGCCGCGGGCCGCCTTGTTCGGGACGTCCGTTCAGTTGACGTCTGCCGGATTGGTGTTGTTGCCGGCCGGCGTGTTGAGCACCGAGTGGATTACATGGCTGTGCTCGAAGTACACGATGAAGTTCGAGTATTCCCAGCGGTTGATCTGCGGGTGCTTCTTGCTGTCGCCGCCGCGCGGCGACAGCCTGCGCTGCGGTGCGCCCCAGGTCTTCTCGACCTGGGCCATGCTCAGTCCGCGACGTGGCAGGTTCATGTCCTTTTCCTGCTGCACGCGATGGATCAGCAGGCTGTCGCCGTGTTCGCGCGACTGGGCCGCGCTGGCCGGCTGCGATACGGCCAGGCCGGCGGCAGCGGCCAGCATGATGACGATCGGCAAACTGCTCGTGAACTTGACCATGGCTCCCCTCTCCATACAAGGCTGTATGCGGCGTCGTTGTAGCAGAACCGCAAGTGCTGCGCCATGCCGATGACCGCCGATTGCGATGGGTTCGGCATTCGTCTCTGCACGGCAGCACCAGCCGGTTCGTCGAGAATAGCGCCATCGCCGCTATCATGGGCGGCTGCGGGCGACGGCCCGCCCGCTTCCGATCCAGGTTTTCGATGATTTCCTTCCGACATTTCGCCTTGCGCCGTGGCAGCCGGCTGCTGCTCTCCGACATCGACCTGGTGATCCAGGGCGGCTGGCGCCTCGGCGTGATCGGCCGCAACGGCTGCGGCAAGTCCAGCCTGTTCGCCGCGTTGCAGGGCAGCCTGGAGGGTGATGCCGGCGAGCTGGAAATGTCGGGCAAGCTGCGCCTGGCCTCGGTGGCGCAGGAAACTCCGGCGCTGCCGGACGCGGCGATCGACTACGTGCTGGGCGGCGACGAGGAACTGGCCGCCGCGATCCGCGACGAGGCCGAAGCCGGCGAGCGCGGCGACATGGAGGCGATGGCGAAGGCGCATCATCGTATCGAGGAACTGAACGGCTACGACGGTCGCGCCCGCGCCGGCCGGCTGCTGCATGGCCTGGGTTTTCCGCCGGAAACGCACGAGCGCGCGGTGCAGGAATTCTCCGGCGGCTGGCGCGGCCGGCTGAATCTGGCGCGCGCGTTGATGTGTCCGTCCGACCTGCTGCTGCTCGACGAGCCGACCAACCATCTCGACCTCGACGCCGTGCTGTGGCTGGAGGAGTGGCTGCGCCGCTACCAGGGCACCTTGCTGATCATCTCGCACGACCGCGAATTCCTCGACGGCGTGATCACCCACACGCTGCACCTCAACGACGGCAAGGCCCGGCTCTACACCGGTAACTACAGCGCGTTCGAGCGCCTGCGCGCCGAGCAATTGCGCCAGCAGCAGATCTCGCACGAGCGCGAGCAGGCCGAGCGCGCGCACCTGCAGTCCTTCATCGACCGCTTCAAGGCCAAGGCCAGCAAGGCCAAGCAGGCACAGTCACGGATGAAGCGGCTGGAAAAGCTGTCAGGCACCGAGGCGGTGCGCGCCGAGCGGCCGTTCAACTTCCAGTTTCCGGCGCCGGGTCGGCTGCCCGATTCGATGTTGCAACTGGAGAACATCACCGCCGGCTACCTGGCCGATCCTTCCACCCACGGCAACGAAGTGGCCAACATCGTGCTGTCCGACGTGCGCTTCAGCATCGAGGCCGGCGAACGGATCGGCCTGCTCGGCCCGAACGGCGCCGGCAAGTCCACCCTGGTGAAAACCCTGGTCGGCGACCTCCAGCCGTTCGGCGGCGAGCGCAAGGTGCACAAGGACCTGAAGATCGGCTACTTCGCCCAGCACACGGTGGAAAGCCTGCGCGAGGGCGCCAGTCCGCTCGACCACCTGATGGACAAGGCGCCTGGCGTGGCCACCCAGGTCATGCGTGACTTTCTGGGCACCTGGAATTTCGCCGGCGACCGCGCGTTCGAATCGGTGGACGGCTTTTCCGGCGGCGAGCGCGCACGCCTGGCGCTGGCGCTGATCGCGTGGGACAAGCCGAACCTGCTGCTGCTGGACGAACCGACCAACCATCTCGACCTGGACATGCGTGAAGCGCTGGCCGACGCGCTGGCCGACTTCGACGGTGCGCTGGTGCTGGTCTCGCACGATCGCCACCTGCTCGGCATGGTCTGCGACAGCTTCTGGCGCGTCGCCGACGGAGAGGTAGCGCCATTCGACGGCGACCTGGACGACTACGCGCGCTGGCTGAAGACGCGCAGCAGCGCAGTGAAGAAGAACGCGAAAAAAAATGAAGAGTGCGGACAGGGAAGCCCGCCTTCTGATCCCCGCGCGCAGGACGCGCACACCGGTACCGCCCGACGCCAGGCCGCCGCCCAGCGCGACAACGAGAAAGCCGCGCGCCAGCGGGTCAAGAAAATCGAGACGCGCACCGCCAGCATCGACACCGAGCTGGCCGCGCTGGAGGCGCAGCTGGCCGATCCGGCCACGTACAACGGCCCGACCAGTGAAATGATGCGCATCGGCCAGCGCCAGGCACAGCTGCGCGACGAGAAGGAAACGCTGGAAACCGAGTGGCTGGCACTGGTCGAACAACTGGAAGCCTGAAAAATGTCCAAGCCGGAGCGATCGCTGCAACTGTGGCTGCCTGCACTCGCGCATGTCGAGCCGGGCCATCCGTTGCGTCAATGGCTGCCCCGCGCTGACCGCCTGCCGGATGGCGGCGTCGGCTACCTGGGCGGATTGGGCGAGCATTTCCGGGGCATCGCCGCGCTCGTGCCCGCCGCGGCGATCACCCGCGAATTCCTCGCCGGCGATGCAGGCGACGACAGCTGGCTGTCAGCCGACCCGGCCTGGGTGCAGCCGGACATGAACGGCGTGCGCCTGCTCGCCTGCGGCCGGATGGAGCTGGGCATGGACGAAGCGCAGGCGCTGGCCGCACCGCTGCGGCCGGTATTCGACGAGGCCGGCATGCAACTGGAGATTTCCACGCCGGACCACTGGCACCTGCGCCTGCCGGCCGATACGCCGCTGCCGGAGTTTGCCGCGCCGGAGCAGGCGCTGGGCGAGGACTTGGCGCAGCACCTGCCGCAAGGCGCGCAAGGGCGCCGCTGGCGTGTACTGCTCAACGACATCCAGGTGCTGCTGCACCAGCATCCGCTCAATGCGCAACGACAGGCGCGCGGGCAGTCGCCGGTCAACAGCCTGTGGCTGTGGGGCGGTGGATGCCTGCCGCCGCCGGTGGCCAGCGAACTGGCCGGCGTGGTCAGCGACGACCTGCTGCTGCGCGCGCTGGCCGCGCGTGCCGGCATCGCGCAGCAACTGCGCACAGCCGAGGCCATCGCCACCAGCGAGGCCGGCTGGCTGATCGACCTGCAGGACCTGCCGGCGCACGAACTGGCCTCGCGCTGGTGGCCGCTGCTGCAACCGGTGCTCGAACGCCGCGTTGTCGTGCTGCATTTCGCCAGCGGCGAACGCTGGCTGCACAAGCCCGGTCATCGCTGGCGCTTCTGGCGCGGGGCAGGGCGTTGAGCTTGCTGCAGCTGCGTCGACGCGAAAGCAGGGGTACGCCGCACGGCTGGCCGGACTCGGTGCACCCGGTGCTGCAGTGGATCTACGCCGCGCGGGGCGTGCTGGAACCCGGCCAGGCCGAGCACCGGCTGGCACGGATGCTGTCGCCGCAATTGCTGGGCGGCATGGCGCAGGCGGTCGAGCTGCTGGTCGAGGCGATCCGCGACGACCGGTCGATCCTGATCGCCGGCGACTACGATTGCGACGGCGCCACCGGCACCGCGGTGGCGGTGCGCGGGCTGCGTCTGCTCGGCGCGAAACGGGTCGATTACGCGATCCCCAACCGCTTCGTGCACGGCTACGGCCTGAGCGCGGCGTTCGTGGCCTCGATGCAGCCGACGCCGCAACTGATCGTCACCGTCGACAACGGCGTGGCCAGTGTGGCCGGCGTCGCCGCGGCGAAGGCGCGCGGCATCAAGGTCATCGTTACCGATCACCACCTGCCCGGCGAGCAATTGCCGGCGTGCGATGCGCTCGTGAACCCCAATGTGAGTCTTGAGAAGTGCGGGCAGGGGAGCCCGCTTTTTGACTCTCGCGTGCAGGACGCACGCACGAAAAACTTGGCGGGCGTGGGGGTGATGTTCTATCTGCTGCTGGCACTGCGTGCGAAGTTGCACGAAGACGGCGCGTTCGGCGCGGCGAAGCCCGATCTGTCGCCGCTGCTCGACCTGGTCGCGCTGGGCACGGTGGCCGACCTGGTGCCGCTGGATTTCAACAACCGCGTGCTGGTCGAGGCCGGCTTGCAGCGCATGCGCAGCGGCCGCGCCTGTGCCGGCATTGCCGCGCTGGTCGAAGCCGCCGGACGCAGCGTGGCCACTTTGTGCGCCAGCGATCTCGGTTTTTCCATCGGGCCGCGCCTGAACGCCGCCGGGCGGCTGGAAGACATGCGCCTGGGCGTGGAGTGCCTGCTCACCGACGACGTGGCGCAGGCGCGCCACCTTGCCGGGCAGCTCGATGCGATCAACCGCGAGCGGCGCGAGCTGCAGGCCTCGATGGTGGCTGAAGCCGAGGCCATGGTCGCCGGCCTGGGGCATGTCGACGCGGTCGGCGTGGCGTTGTACGAACCGTCGTGGCACGCGGGTGTGGTCGGCCTGGTCGCGTCGAAATTGAAGGAGCGGTTGCATCGCCCGGTGATCGCGTTCGCCCCCGCCAGTGAGGACGATACCGGGCATCTGCGCGGCTCGGCACGCTCGATCCCCGGCTTCCACATCCGTGACGCGCTGGCTGCGATCGACGCGCGCCAGCCTGGCCTGATCGAACGCTTCGGCGGCCATGCGATGGCTGCCGGGCTGAGCCTGAGAACCGCCGACTACCCGCGTTTCGCCGCCGCCTTCGACGCCGTCGCGCGCGAGCTGATCGAGCCCGAGCGCCTGCAGGCGGTGCTGTACACCGACGGCGAGCTGCCGCCCGGCGCCGCCACACTGGCGTTGGCCCGGCAACTGCGTGAAGCCGGGCCCTGGGGCCAGGCCTTCCCGGAGCCGCTGTTCGACAACCTGTTCGAGTGCGCCGGCTGGAAGTTGATGGGTGAGAGCCACCTGCGCCTGCAATTGCGCGACCCGCGCGACGGTGCCGTGCACGAGGCGGTGATGTTCAACGCCTACCATGGCCAGCCGCCACCGTCGCGGCTGCGCGCGGCCTACGAGCTGACCATCAACGACTGGCAGGGTCGTGAGTCGCCGCGGCTGCTGCTGCGGCATCTCGAACCGGCCTGATGCCGCTTGCGCGTTTTTCACGCGACCCGTTCCAGACTGGCGTTCGCCCGCTCATGGAGAACACCCGTGATCGCACTGATCGAAGGACTGCCGCCCGGTACGCTGGGCTTCCGCGCCCACGGCCAGGTGACGGCGCAGGATTACGAAAACATCATCGTGCCGGATGTCGAGGCCGCGTTCGCGCTGAACCGCAAGCTGCGCCTGCTGTACGTCACCGCCGACGATTTCACCGGCTTCGACCCGGGCGCCATGTGGGACGATGCCAAGCTGGGCATGCGCCATTTCAGCGGCTGGGACCGCGTGGCCCTGGTCACCGACGTGGTCTGGCTGCGCGCCACCGCGATGGCTTTCAGCTTCGTCATACCGGCCCAGTTCCGCCTGTTCCACGGCGCGGAGATCGAGGAAGCCACCCGCTGGATCACGGCTCCAGGCGATGGCTGAGGCACCCGTCGGGGTGTTCGCGGCACTTGCCAAGGCCGGAGCGATCTGCTCAAGTTGGCCCATGCATCCCGTCGCCGCCAGCTGCCTGAACCTCACCGCGCCTTCCGCGCGGGGCTTCGTGCCGGCCGGCAACAACAATAATCGCGCGAACAATAACGCCAACCGTTGGCGGGCCCGCGCGTAGCTGCAAGTTTCCATCGAATACGCGAAAGAGGCCCGCCCAGTGCGGGCCTCTTTCGTTATGTGCGCGCGAATCCGTTCGCGCAAGGCAAACCGGCCATCCATGGCCGATGTTTCAACTTTGTGCGCGGTTCCGTCCGCGCAAGAGCAACACCCGGCCATCCATGGCTGACTCTTCACAAGAGCGGTATTCATCACCAGCAACCGAGGAACTTCGCCATGTGTTCGATTTTCGGGATGTTCGACCTGCAGCCGGGCGACGACCTGGCGGCGTTGCGCCGGCAGGCGCTGGAGCTGTCGCAACGCCAGCGCCATCGCGGACCGGACTGGAGCGGGGTGTTCGTTGACGCCGGGGTGATCCTGGTGCACGAGCGCCTGGCCATCGTCGACCCGGCCAGCGGCGCGCAGCCGCTGCGCTCGCGCGACGGCGCGCTGGCGCTGGCGGTGAACGGCGAAATCTACAATCACCGCGAACTGCGCACCGCCAGCACGTATGACTTCACCACCGGCTCGGACTGCGAGGTGATCAACGCGCTGTATCGCGAGCAGGGCAGCGACTTCGTGGACCGGCTCAACGGCATCTTCGCGTTTGCGCTGTGGGACGGCGCGGCGCAGCGCTACTTGATCGCGCGCGACCCGATCGGCGTGTGCCCGCTGTACTGGGGCCACGACGCGCAGGGCCGGCTGTGCGTGGCCTCGGAGATGAAGGCGCTGGTCGGCGTGTGCGCCGACGTGGCGCCGTTCCCGCCGGGCCATGTCTACGACAGCGCCAGCGGCGAGCTGCAGCGCTACTACCTGAAGCCGTGGCGCGACTATGCCGTCACGCGCGGCCACGATGTAGCCGCATCAGCGTTGCGCAAGGCATTCGAGCAGGCCGTGCACCGCCAGTTGATGACCGACGTGCCGTACGGCGTACTGCTGTCCGGCGGACTGGATTCTTCGCTGGTTGCCGCCTGTGCCGCGAAATTCGCGCGCGAGCGCATCGAGGACAACGACCGCAGCGAGGCCTGGTGGCCGCGCCTGCATTCGTTCGCCATCGGACTGGAGGGTTCGCCCGACCTGGCCGCCGCGCAGGTCGCCGCCGATGCGCTGGGCACCGTGCATCACGGCTTCGTCTACACCTTCTGGGAAGGGCTGGACGCGCTGCCCGAGGTGATCCGCCATATCGAAACCTACGACGTCACCACCATCCGCGCCGCCACGCCGATGTACCTGCTGGCGCGGCGGATCAAGGCGATGGGGGTGAAGATGGTGCTGTCGGGCGAAGGCTCGGACGAGATCTTCGGCGGCTACCTGTACTTCCACAAGGCACCGTCGGCCGAGGCGTTCCACGAGGAGACCGTGCGCAAGCTCGACGCGCTGCACAGCTACGACTGCCTGCGCGCGAACAAGGCGATGATGGCCTGGGGCGTGGAGGCCCGCGTGCCGTTCCTCGATCTCGAATTCATCGACGTGGCGATGGGCATGGACGCCGCGCACAAGATGGCGGGGCAGGGCAGGATCGAGAAGCATGTGCTGCGTGCAGCCTTCGAGGGCGCCTTGCCGAAGGAAATCCTCTGGCGCCAGAAGGAACAGTTCAGCGACGGCGTGGGCTACGGCTGGATCGACGGTCTCAAGGCGCATGCCGAGCAACAAGTGAGCGACCGCGAGTTCGCCGCGGCGGCCGCGCGCTTCCCGTTCAACACGCCGACGACCAAGGAAGCGTATTTCTACCGGCGCATCTTCGAACAGCATTTCCCCGGCACGGCCTGCGCCGCCACCGTGCCGGGCGGCAAGTCGATCGCCTGCTCGTCGCCGGCGGCGCTGGCGTGGGATCCGGCGTTTGCGAACGCCGCCGATCCGTCCGGGCGGGCGGTGAAAGGCGTGCATCAGCAGGCGCTGGCCTGAGCGGCGCCGGAGCGGGCGCGGCGGTGCGTCGATGCGGTGGCGTCTGTTATCCTAAGTGGCTTGCATCCAAGCCTGAAACCGACATGATCGAGACCAATCCCATCCATGCGCAGATCGCCGACCTTCGCGACCGCGTCGAGTCGCTTAGGGGGTATCTTTGACTACGCTACGAAAAGCGAACGTCTGGAAGAAGTAACCCGCGAACTGGAGAGTCCCACCGTGTGGGACGACCCGGCGCGCGCGCAGGAACTGGGCCGTGAGCGCGCCCGCCTGCACACCATCGTGCACGGCATCGACACGCTGACCGCCGGTCTCGCCGACGCCGACGAGCTGCTGGAGATGGCCATTGCCGACAGCGACGACGACACCGCGCAGTCGGTGACCGCCGACCTGGCCAGGCTCGAGGCACAGGTCGACAAGCTGGAATTCCAGCGCATGTTCTCCGGCAAGATGGATTCGGCCAACGCCTTCGTCGACATCCAGGCCGGCGCCGGCGGCACCGAGGCGCAGGACTGGGCCGAGATGCTGCTGCGCATGTACCTGCGCTGGGCCGAGCACCGCGGCTGGAAGACCGAGCTGCTGGAAGTCTCCGGCGGCGACGTGGCGGGCATCAAGTCGGCCACTTTCCGCGTCGAGGGCGACTACGCCTACGGCTGGTTGAAGACCGAGATCGGCGTGCACCGCCTGGTGCGCAAGAGCCCGTTCGATTCGGACAACCGCCGCCACACCAGTTTCACCAGCGTGTTCGTCTCGCCCGAGGTCGACGACAGCATCGACATCGAGATCAATCCGGCCGACCTGAAGACCGACGTGTACCGCTCCTCCGGCGCCGGTGGCCAGCACGTCAACAAGACCGAGTCGGCGGTGCGCATCACCCACGTGCCGACGGGGGTGGTGGTGGCCTGCCAGACCGAACGCAGCCAGCACGCCAACCGCGACCGCGCCATGAAGATGCTGGCGGCGAAGCTGTACGAGCTGGAGATGCAGAAGCGCAATGCCGAGAAGGATGCGCTGGAAGCGACCAAGTCCGACATCGGCTGGGGCAGCCAGATCCGCAACTACGTGCTCGACCAGAGCCGCATCAAGGACCTGCGCACCGGCGTGGAGCGTTCCGACACGCAGAGGGTGCTGGACGGCGATCTCGACGAGTTCATCGAGGCCAGCTTGAAGTCCGGTCTGGACGCCGGCGCCAAACGCATTGATGCTTGAGTTCCGATCACTGACGAGGTGACCCGCATGAACGGCAAGAAGATCTGCACCCTCCTGTTGGCCTGCGCCGCGCTGGCGGCGTTCGGCGTGGCCGCGCAGTCGCAGGAAAGCGGCGGCATCAAGCAGGACGCGAAGGCCGTCGGCCATGGCGTTGCCGACGGCGCCCGCGACGTGGGCCACGCCACCAAGCGCGTGGCCAGGAAGGTCGGCCACGGCGCCAAGGAAGCGGGTACCGGCATCGGCCACGGCGCGAAGAAGGCGGGCATTGCCGTCGGCCATGGTGCCAGGGACGCCGGCATCGCCATCGGTCACGGCGCGAAGGAAGGCTGGGAGGCCACCAGGAACGCCACCAGGAAAGTGTTCGACAAGGGCGATTGACCGCCCCACATCCACACCACCAAGACACACCTGCCGACCGGCGTGCGTACGCCGGTCACCACGGAAGCCCCATGAGCGAAGCCACCGATACCCTGCCTGCCGTCGACGAGAACAAGCTGATCGCCGAGCGCCGCGAGAAACTCGCAGCGTTGCGGGAGCAGGGCATCGCCTTCCCCAACGACTTCAAGGTGGACAGCTTCGTCGGCGACCTGCATGAAGAGTTCGCCGACAAGGACAAGTACACCGCCGAGGTCGTCGAGACGGCGCAGCGCCGGGTGAAGGTGGCCGGCCGCATCGTGCTGAAGCGCGTGCAGGGCAAGGTCAGCTTCGCGCAACTGCAGGACATGACCGGGCGCATCCAGCTGTTCATCCACCAGGGCACGCTCGGCGAGGCCGCCTACGAGGCGTTCAAGGGCTGGGACATGGGCGACATCGTGGGCGCCGAGGGCGTGCTGATGCGCACCAAGACCGGCGAACTGTCGGTGCGGGTGGACGTGCTGCGCCTGCTCACCAAGAGCCTGCGCCCGCTGCCGGACAAGCACCACGGCATGGCCGACGTGGAGCAGCGCTACCGCCAGCGCTACGTCGACCTGATCGTCACCGAGGAAGCGCGGCGTACCTTCATGCTGCGCTCGCGGATCATCGGCTACATGCGCCAGTGGCTGGAGGCGCCCTCGCGCCGCTTCATGGAAGTGGAAACGCCGATGATGCACGTCATTCCCGGCGGCGCCACGGCCAAGCCGTTCGTCACCCATCACAACGCACTGGATCTCGATCTGTACCTGCGCGTGGCGCCGGAGCTGTACCTGAAGCGGCTGGTGGTCGGCGGCTTCGATCGCGTGTACGAGATCAACCGCAACTTCCGCAACGAGGGCGTGTCGACCCGGCACAACCCCGAGTTCACCATGCTGGAGCTGTACCAGGCCTACGCCACCTACAACGAGATCATGGATCTCACCGAATCGGTGATCCGCGACACCGCACAGCACGTGCTGGGCACCACGCAGCTGGAGTGGGACGGCGCGCGGATCGACGTCGGCCCCGCCTTCCGCCGCTGGACGATGGAAGACGCGGTGCTGGAGCACAACCCGGAAATCAGCCGCGAGGAACTGCGCGACCGCGCGGCGATGGCCGCGCACGCCAAGCGCCTCGGCATCCACGTCAAGGACGGCTACGGCTGGGGCAAGCTGCTGCTGGAGATCTTCGAGAAGACGGTGGAGCACACCCTGATCCAGCCCACCTTCATCATCCAGCATCCGGTGGAGGTGTCGCCGCTGGCGCGCGAGAACGACACCGACAAGGGCATCACCGACCGCTTCGAGCTGTTCGTGGGCGGCAAGGAAATCGCCAACGGCTTCTCCGAGCTGAACGACCCGGAAGACCAGGCCGCGCGCTTCAAGGCCCAGGTGGAAGCCAAGGACGCCGGCGACGACGAAGCGATGCACTTCGACGCCGACTACATCCGCGCGCTGGAAGTGGGCCTGCCGCCCACCGGCGGCCTCGGCATCGGCATCGACCGGCTGGTGATGCTGCTGACCGGCTCGTCCTCGATCCGCGACGTGCTGCTGTTCCCCTACATGCGCCCGGAGGCTTGACCCATGTGGTACGCGATCATCGGCACCGACAACGCAAACTCGCTGGAAGCGCGCAAGTCCGCGCGGCCGGCGCACCTGGCCCGCCTGCAGCAGCTGCAGGATGAAGGCCGCATGCTGCTGGCCGGTCCGTTCCCGGCGATCGACGCGGACGATCCGGGTCCGGCCGGTTTCAGCGGCAGCCTGATCGTGGCCGAGTTCCCTTCGCTGGCCGAGGCGCAGGCCTGGGCCGGCGCCGATCCGTACGTCGCCGCCGGCGTCTACCGCGAAACCACGGTCAAGCCGTTCCGCCAAGTGCTGCCGTGAGCGCGCCACCCGTCATCGAGCAGATCCGCGGGCGCCTGCAGACCGCCTTTGCGCCGACCGAGCTGGAGGTGCTGGACGAAGGCCACAAGCACGCTGGCCACGCGGGGGAGGGCAAGGGCCATTTCCACGTGCGCATCGTCAGCGCTGCGTTCGCCGGCCAGTCGCCGATCAGGCGTCACCGGATGATCTATGCAGCGCTCGACGGGCTGATGGATAACGGTATCCATGCCTTGTCGATCGATGCAAAGTAAAAAAGTAATTTAAAACAGTAAATTGAATCATATAATTAAAGTAGTGCAGCATGCAGGAATGCATTGCGGCGCCGCCGTGCGTTTGGCACAGTGCCTTGTCGCCCGGACTGCGCGGGCACTACTGCCGACCCAATGACGACCGCATGCGCCTGAGCACGATCAAACTCGCCGGTTTCAAGTCCTTCGTGGACCCGACCACCCTGCACCTGCCGAGCAACATGATCGGTGTGGTCGGCCCCAACGGCTGCGGCAAATCCAACATCATCGATGCGATCCGCTGGGTGATGGGCGAGAGCGCGGCCAGCCGCCTGCGTGGCGATTCGTTGACCGACGTGATCTTCTCCGGCTCCAACACGCGCAAGCCGGTGGGGCAGGCCACGGTGGAGCTGATCTTCGACAATGCCGACGGCTCGATCCAGGGCGAGTACGGCCAGTACGCCGAGATCTCGGTCAAGCGCCAGGTCACCCGCGACGGCCAGTCCGCCTACTTCCTCAACGGCGCGCGCTGCCGCCGGCGCGACATCACCGACCTGTTCCTCGGCACCGGCCTCGGCCCGCGCAGCTACTCGATCATCGAGCAGGGCATGATCAGCCAGATCATCGAGGCGGCGCCCGAGGATCTGCGCACGCACCTGGAGGAAGCCGCCGGCATCTCCAAGTACAAGGAGCGCCGCAAGGAAACCGAAAGCCGCATCAAGGCCACCCGCGAGAACCTCGACCGCGTGCGCGACGTGCGCGACGAGGTGGACAAGCAGCTCGAACACCTGAATCGCCAGGCCCGCGCGGCCGAGCGCTGGAAGGCGCTGAAGGAAGAGCAGACGCGCAAGGAGGCCGAGCTGCGCGCGCTGGAATATCGTGCACTGAAGAGCCAGCACGCGGGTGAGGGCGAAGTGCTCTCCGCCGCCGAGATCGAGATCGAAAAGCAGCTGGCCGGCCAGCGCCAGATCGAGGCGCAGCTGGAAAGCGTGCGCGAGCGCCACACCGACGCCAGCGAGCACCTGAACGCGGTGCAGGGCGAGGTGTACAAGGTCGGCGCCGAGATTGCCCGCGTCGAGCAGCAGGTGCGCTACAACAAGGAGACCGCCGAGCGCCTGCAGCGCGCCCACGGCGACGCCGAACGCGAGCATGCCGAGCTGGCCGCGCACATCGCCGCCGACCGCGAGCAGGTCGAGGCGCTGCGCCTGGCGCTGGCCGAGGGCGAGCCGAAGCTGGAAGCCCTGCAGCAGTTGCAGGACGACACTGCCGAAGCCCAGCGCAGCACCGAGGCGAAACTGGCCGACTGGCAGCAGCGTTGGGACAGCCATACCCGCAACGCCGGCGAATCCAACCGTGCGGCCGAGGTGGAACGCACCAAGCTCAATTATCTCGACCGCCAGGCGGTCGACCTGTCGCGCCGGCGCGAGGCACTGGAAGCCGAGCAGAAGGCCACCGACGTGGCCGCGCTGGACGCCGCCGGCCAGCAGTTGATCGACGAACACGAGGCCCAGCGCGAGCGCGTCGAGACGCTGGGCGGCCTGCTCGACCAGCACAAGTCCGCTCACGAGAAGCTGCTGGAGGAGGAGCGCCAGGTGCAGTCGGCGCTGAACGAGGCGCGCCAGCAACTGCAGGCAGCGCGCGGTCGGCAGGCCTCGCTGGAGGCGCTGCAGCACGCCGCACTCGGCCAGGAAGAAAACGCCGCCAGCGGCTGGCTGGCCCGCCTCGGCTTGAACAAGTCACGCCGCCTCGGCGAATCGCTGCAGGTCGAAAACGGCTGGGAAACTGCCGTCGAAACCGCGCTGAGCGGTTTCCTCGACAGCGTGCTGGTGGACGGTTCGCACGCGCTGGCCGCCGAATTCGAAGCGCTGGAAAACGCCGACGTGGCGCTGCTCGACGCCGCCGACGGCGGCACCCACACCGCCGGCACGCTGGCCGCCCACGTGCGTGGCCCCGCTGCGGCGCTGGCGATCCTCGGCCACGTGCTCACCGCCGAATCGCTGGACGAGGCGCATCAGCGCGTCGCCGCACTGTCCGCGCTGGCGCCGTACCAGTCGGTAATGACGCGCAGCGGCGAATGGCTGGGCCCGGGCTGGGCGCGCGTGCGCCGCGCACAGGGCAGCCAGGTCGGCGTGCTGGCACGCGAGCGTGAGCTGCGCCTGCTGGTCGAGCAGATCGCTGCACTGGAAGCGCAACTGGAGGAGTCCGGCGAGCGGCTCGACGCGCTGCGCGCCAGCAAGTTCGAGGCCGAGCGCGCCCGCGACGATGCGCAGCGCGAACTGTACAACGCGCATCGCCGCCAGTCCGAACTGGCCGGCCAGCTGCAGAGTCATCGTGGCAAGCTGGAAACCGCCCGCGCCCGCGCCGAGAAGGTCAGCGGCGAACTGAATGATCTGGCCACCCAGCTCGACGAGCTGCAGAGCCAGACCCGCGAGGCGCGCGCGCGGCTGGACGAATCGGTCGGCCTGATGGGCGACCTGGAAGACCAGCGCCGCGAACTGGAGAACGAGCGCCGCACGCTGCTCGAAGCGCGCGAGGAAGCGCGCATGAACGCACGCGAGGCCGCCGAACAGTCTCACGCGCTGGCGCTGGCGCTGGAATCGAAACGCTCGTCGCTGAGCTCGCTGGAACAGTCGCTGGGCCGCATGGAGGCCCAGCTGCGCCAGATCGAGGCGCGCCGCGACGAGATCACCGAACAGCTCGCTGCCGGCTCCGACCCGATCGCCGAACTCGAAGCCGAACGGCAGGCCTACCTGGACCAGCGCCTGCTGGTCGACAGGCAACTGGTCGAGGCGCGTCGCGCGCTTGAAGATTGCGACGTCGAATTCCGCAAGCTCGAACAGCAGCGGCACCTGGCGGAGCAGGGGCTGGCCAGCCTGCGCGAGGGCCTGTCCGAGAAACGCCTTGCCGCGCAGGCACTGCAATTGCGCGCCGAGCAACTGGCCGAGGCGATCGCCGCGTCCGGCCTGGAGCTCGGAACCCTGCTGACCGAACTGGCCGAGGACATCGACGCGGACCAGTGGCGCGCCCAGCTCAACGACATCGGCCAGAAGATCGCGCGACTGGAGCCGGTGAACCTGGCTGCGATCCAGGAGCACGCCGAGCAGAGCGAGCGCAAGACCTACCTGGACAACCAGCTGGCCGACCTCACCAACGCGATGGAAACGCTGGAAGGCGCGATCAAGAAGATCGACCGCGAGACCCGCCAACGCTTCAAGGAAACCTTCGACAAGGTCAACGCCGGCGTGCAGGAGCTGTTCCCGCGCCTGTTCGGCGGCGGCCATGCCTACCTGGAACTGACCGGCGATGACCTGCTCAACACCGGCGTGTCGATCATGGCGCGGCCGCCGGGCAAGCGGCCGTCCAGCATTTCGCTGCTCTCCGGCGGCGAGAAGGCGCTGACCGCCGTGGCCCTGGTGTTCTCCATCTTCAACCTCAATCCCGCACCGTTCTGCCTGCTCGACGAGGTCGACGCGCCGCTGGACGAGGCCAACGTGGGTCGCTTCTCCAATATGGTGCGCGAAATGAGCGAGAAGGTGCAGTTCATCTTCATCAGCCACAACAAGGCCACCATGGAAGCGGCCAGCCAGCTGTGCGGCGTGACCATGCGCGAGCCGGGCGTGTCGCGTCTGGTGCAGGTGGACCTGGCCGAAGCGGCTAAACTGGCGGGAGCTGCCTGAAGGAGCCCGTGATGACGATTGCCTTTGCCTGGAACCCTGCCGTCGGCATCCCGCTGCTGATCGTCGGCCTCATCGTGCTGGCGTTGATCTGGCTGTTCGGCCAGCCGAAGAAAGAGCAGGGCAGGCGCAGGGCGGCGTCGGAGCCGCACGCCGGTGAACGCCGCGAGCCCACCCTGGGTGAGCCCGGGGACGGACCGGTCGCGGGCGAGCCGTTCATCGGCAGCACGCAGCCGCAGCAGGGCGAACTCGAGATCGGCCTGCGCGAGGAGCTCGAACGGCTGGGTGCCACGCTGTCCGGCGAGCGCGCCAAGGCGCCCGCGCCCGGCGTAGCCAGGACCGCCAGGTCCCGGCAACAGCCCAAGTTGGCCGACCATGTCGCCTCGATCATCGACGCCTTGCGCGCGCCCAGCTCCGGCGAGCCGGTGACGGCAACCGAACACCCGCCCGTGGCGGAAGAAGCTCCGCTGCCGGCAGCCGCTCCAGCCGCGGCAGCGCCGGCTGCGCCACCGCGCTCCGAGCTCGGCCGGCGTCCGTCCCAGCTGCCGGTGGAGCGCATCGTCACCTTGTTCGTGGTGGCCCGCGATGGCGGGCGCTTCCATGGCCCGGACCTGGTCGTGGCCGCCGAGAAAGCCGGCTTGGAGTTCGGCGACATGGGCATCTACCACCGACTGGTCGACGGCAAGCGCGAGTTGGGGCCGATCTTCAGCGTGGCCAACATGCTCAAGCCGGGCAACTTCGACCTGGCGCAGCTCGATGCCTTGCGCACGCCCGGCGTGAGCTTCTTCATGACCCTGCCGGCGCCGCTGCCCGCGCTGGACGCGTGGGATGCGATGCTGCCCACGGCACAACGCCTGGCCGAGCTGCTGGACGGCCAGGTGCTGGACGAGGAACGCAACGCACTCGGTCGCCAGCGCATCGCCCACATCCGCGACCAATTGCGCGGCTGGGACCGCGACCACGAAGGCAAGGAAATCATCTTCGGGCGTTGATGGCCGGCTCGTGCCGGCCGCTTGCCGTCAACCGGTGGCCGGGCCCGGGCGGCGGGGCAGCTTCCAGCCCGGTCGGATGAAGTGGCAGGTGTAGCCGTCGGGATAGCGCTCGAGATAATCCTGATGCTCGGGCTCGGCCTCCCAGAAATCACCGGCGGGCGCCACCTCGGTCACCACCTTGCCGGGCCACAGGCCCGAGGCGTCGACGTCGGCGATGGTGTCCTCGGCGACCCGCTGCTGTTCTTCCGAGGTATAGAAGATCGCCGAGCGGTAGGAACTGCCGCGGTCGTTGCCCTGGCGATTCGGCGTCGACGGGTCATGGATCTGGAAGAAGAACTCCAGCAGCGTGCGATAGCTGGTTCGCGCCGGGTCGAAGATGACCTCGATCGCCTCGGCATGGCCGTCGTGGTTGCGGTAGGTGGCGTTCTGCACGTCGCCGCCGGTGTAACCGACCCGCGTCGACACGACGCCGTCCTGATGACGGATCAGCTCCTGCATGCCCCAGAAGCAACCGCCGGCAAGTACCGCACGTTCCGTGCTCATCGCACGTCCCCCACCTGGTCCAGATAAGCGCCGTAGCCCTCGGCTTCCATGTCGTCGCGATGGACGAAACGCAGCGAGGCCGAGTTGATGCAGTAGCGCAGCCCGCCGCGATCGGCGGGGCCGTCGGTAAAGACGTGGCCGAGATGGCTGTCGCCGTGCGCCGAGCGCACCTCGGTGCGGATCATGCCGTGCGAAGCGTCGCGCAGCTCGTGCACGTGGGCCGGCTCGATCGGCCGGGTGAAACTCGGCCAGCCGCAGCCCGATTCGAACTTGTCGGTCGAGGCGAACAACGGCTCGCCCGACACGACGTCGACGTAGATGCCCGGCTCCCGGTTGTGCAGGTATTCGCCGGTACCGGGGCGCTCCGTGCCGCTTTGCTGGGTCACCCTGTATTGCTCGGGAGTGAGCCGCGACAAGGCATCGGGAGTCCTGCTGTAGCGTGGCATGTCGAGTCTCCTGCGGTTTGCTTCCAGTGTGTATGAAGATGGCTGTTGCCGGGTCGATATCAAGCCCGGCGCCGCACCAAGAGCAGGGCAGCTCAGCGCGTCCGGCGATCGTAAGCCTCGCGGAACAGGCGCGCCTGCTCGCAGGTTTGCCACCACAGTCGCATGTCGCGCTCCCGGTACGTGCGGCCGGCCGGCGCGTGCAGGCCCAGCCGGTTGACTGTCCAGCCAGTCCATTCCGTCGACAACATGCCGAGGTCGCCACAACGCACCAGACGCAGCAGCCGCACGACGGACCACGGCACACGGTGACGACCGGTTTCCCAGTGCCGTACCGTTGCCGGCGAAACCCCGAGGAACTCGGCGCAGGCTTTGCGGCTCATCATGGAATCGGCAGCTAAGTCCATCAGTCGCAAACATTTGATTTAATTGCAATCGACTGCCACTCCCAACCGATTGTCCGCAGCGGGCCCCGCACTTCAGGCTGGCACATTCTTCCGTAAGGCAAGCCAAGCTGACAGAACCCTCGGATAGGCACCTAGCATCGCGCAATGAATTCGCCGCGGCTTGGTTCGGCCAGTTTACCCAATCGCTGGTGGCTAGCTGCACCCAAAAACTCGTATAAATTGTGGGGTCAAGCATCCGCCGCCGGCGCTTTAACCCAAATCAGATTCGCCTTGGTCACCTGATCCCGGGAAGTGAAGACTATGGCAATAGGTCGCCGAGGCCTTGGTCTATCACGTGGCAAATCGTAAAGCGTTGCCACGTGACGGCCTAGAATGATCCGAATCCCCTGTGCGTAACCGTGGAGAAGCAGTCGCTTCCCGAGCGCCGCCAGCACCGTCCTCGTCCCAAGGTCGAGATCCCGAATGATGGGGCCGTCCTGAGCATGAGGAAGTTTTTCCATAAGATCCCAGGTTGCGCCGCGCACCACAGATCGAATGTGCTTATCGATCGACGTACAGTCGAGAACGCCTCCAGTGGGGGATTGAAGCAACGGAAGGAAGGTCAACTCCGCGTGCTGCCTATGAGGCAAGCCCGGAGGCCGGCGCCGGTGACCAGGATCGTCTGGTGGATAGATGCGCAGCAAGTCCCCCTCGAAAAACGTTCGGGCGGGTAATTTTTCTACAATATTCTGAGCGACGGCTCGAAAGGAGCGAAGCAGCGACGGTGGCACATTGATGGCCGCTCGTTCGGTAACGGGCAACGCTTTCATGGCCAGGAGAAAATCCGTCGCAGTCTGGCCGGCTGCGGCTGACGTCGCTGGCCGAAGTACTTGTACGCGACCTTTTCCCGCCCCAGCAGCATGCATGCTACATGTGGTGCGCAGATTCAATGGCAAATCGGCCAGAACTCCGGCCTCGGCGGCGTCGAGATCCTGGAGGCTGGCCCCGGCGACGAGATATCGCTGAGTTCTTGCTTCGTTCGCCCATGCCAGATAGCTCGCTTGCCACGCACGGGCATGGTGATCGATCGAAGGATCCCCATGGATTGCAGATTTGACATCGAAGAAGTTGACACCACATGGGCAATCATGCGGCACCAGATCGGCGTCGATGAACTGAGGTAGGAGCGGGCGACTGCAAGAAGGGCACTGATCGACGATTCGCGCACCGTGCCATGGGCATCGATCAACCCATGGCAAATGAAACAGGATGGTGTGGTAGCCCGAGCGGCTGCAGCACGGGCAGATGCGCAGAGGGGTGATTAGATCAGCCTCCGATACGGACGTGGAGAAGGGGAGCCACGGTTCGATGTCCCAGTATGTCCTTATGCTTTCATCACCTCCGATATGGCGAAAAAGTTGATCTTTTCGCGCACCGGATGTCGCCAACATTTTGGGGATATCATCATGGCGATTAAATCGAACGCCTAAATAGCGAAATCGCATTTCTCTAGGTAACACATGAAGGCGACACACACGCATCATCGCGCCATAGGCCGACATGTAGGGATAGCGACAAAGATTCGATCCTACAAGCATAGCGACAGGCAGTGATGATTCGCTCTGGTGCGCTTGGTGCGGCGTATAACCCTGGGTGATGGTCATGGGAGTTCTCCGAATTAGTCGACGAAGAACGCAGCAATGAGGGCCTTGCGGATGTCCTCATCGGAGAAGCCATCGAAGCCAGGCGTTCGAGATGCCACCGACACCAGGAGGTAGCGCATGAGGGCCTCAAGGGAAACCATGGGCCATTGCCATCCCTCAGTGTATAAGCCGCTTTCTGCGCGGAACTCAGTGGCGATGTCGTAGACCTGCTGTGCGTGCTGGGAAAGGCGCCATCCGCGCGCGAACGCGTCGGGAGCGAAGTAAGCGCTGTAAGTAGTGCCGCTTCCCAGGGGCCAGGTTGCGCCTGCGTCGTACTCTTCGAAACACGTTTTGACCTCAAGTGCACCGATGATGCCGGGAAAGTCAAAGCACGGCTTGGTGAATCGCTCGAGGACCTGTGGAGGCACATCGTCATGAATCGATTCTGCCTCTTTGCCTTTTGTGTCCAGCTGATGGATAAAGATTAGAAAGAGCCGTTTACCCAACGCACTGACTTCGTTGTCCAGCGTCACCACATGCTGCCAGTCCTCACCATTCAGACGCTGCGATTCGTCTAGGGCGAAGATGATGAGCTCAGCACCTTCCTCTTCCGCTAGGATGTTGAGGTGATGGGCGACACGCATCACGGCATGAGCGCTGCTGGACTGATGGAGTTCTCGTAAGTGCAATGCCAACGACATGGTGGTGAAAAACGACCTCTCCGTGCATTTTTCTGGCGCAAGAATGCGCATATCCAGAAAGACTGCGGGGTCGGTTCGCCAACCCGCATTGTCCTTGAGGTACGTGATTGCGTAGGTCTTGCCGTACCGGGTAAAACTGATCACGCGACAGCCGTGTCGGCCACTTTGGTAGGCGTTGATGACGAAGTTCCCGAGCTTTTCAATCGGTGGCGTAAAAAACGGTGGACGCACAATGTGCAGGAGCGGATGGCGATCTTGGTATTGGATGTCCATCACGCCCCCCTCTTTGAGCGGAACGATACCCAGCCGGTACTCGGCGTATACGTGCTGGGGTCCTGGGCGACGGGTTTTCGAGGCGTCGCTTTGGAGGGCGCTATTGGCGCGCCGGCCTGGATAAAGTGATTGGCGGGCAACTTTTGCTCGATAACTTGCTGACGGGTGTGCTCGTGATAGGCCGCAACGGCGTCCTCAATGTCTTCGCGCAGTTGGCCAGCCTGCTTGAGGTAGATCAGAGCCCGTTCGCGAACCTCGAGCGTATGGGGCGTCGCATGCCAGGGGGGAAGGGCCTCAAGTACGACAAAGAGCTCGCCAGTTTCCGGATGAAAAAGGCGCATCTGGCGCGCATCTGAAAACCGAACGGCAGCCGGAAAGCGTCGACCAACGAGGTCCCAGTGGCTCATCAGGGCCGAGGCGCGGTATGTAGCCCCTTTCCAGCGGACATGTGGTGGCTTGCCGTCGCGCCGATAGCCGCGGATCGTCGCGTAGAAGTGAATTTCCGTCAGCTTGTCGACATCCGTTGCGGTGTTCGTTGAGGTAAAGAACCAGCCGCCCGCCGCGAAATACGATTCGAACGCTTCGCGCGGTGTGCGATTTTGCAAGCCCGAATGATCGACGCCGTGATAATTGGCAACGAAGACATCCATCAGGTCGTCCATAGCCACCGGATCGATGGGGTGCTGTTCGGCCTTTTTTGTCGAGACGGGCCTGGCGCTCTCGCCACGTTCCCGGGCAGGCTCGAATCCGCCCGCCAGATAACGAAGCACCTGGGATTCGAGCGTCTTGAAGAGAGCCTCAATAAACGCCCGTCCTTGGGGAGAATGAGCACGCCCAGCGTTCGCCATGCCTAACTGGAAGTCATGAATATTGCCCATTGATAAATGGGCGTGATGCGCTTTTGCGTTGTCCATGGCGATCATCAAGGCGCGGTGAACGAGGCCGTGGGCGTCGACCAGGGAGGGCATCCAAGCCTTCGAGGAATAATGCATGTCCGCCACCGTCGGTTGGCGCGGCCGCCATGGCGTCAGGGCTTTGGCGAGCAAGCGAAGGACCGGAAAGCGCTTGTAGCTAGGCCCATACACCAGCAGCCATGCAAGAATGACGCGTGTGCATACATCGATGGCGACCAGAATCCAGATCGTGCCGACCGGCCGACTGACGACTTCGCCTTTTGCGGTGTGGACCAACATGGTCGTTTTGACATCGATGTGATGCGCATCGAACTCCACACGCTCCAATGGCATCAAACTGACGACCTGATCGAGCCGTGTCAGAGCGGACGGGGCCTCGGTGCCATCACCGCCGCCGGCCGCGATCACCACTTGGCGCCGCTTATAGACGTAGGTAATCAGCGCACGGCGACCTTGCGTTTGTGTGTTCAATGGGTACAGGTGGGACAGTCCAGCATCCTCCAGTTCTTTCTTGAGCCTCTTGTACAGTCGGTTGAATTTCGCTGACGGACTACCTCGACGGGGCAGGGGGCCTGAGTAGCGGTCTACTAGGTCCTTCACCTCAGGAAAACTGGCAAGCACCTTTTCGAAGGCGTGCGGGGCGTGTGCCGCCGGGAACTCCGCAGAGGGCGCCAACGCGAATCCCTTCTTTGTATTCGGGACGCACGCTCGAAATCCCCAAGGACGCCCATCCGCGTGAAGCTCCACGGATCGCCGGCAAATAGACGACAGAGTGGTTCGGTTGACGCCAAAATGGCTGGCAGCTTGGTGGATGGATGTACCTGAAACGACAGCCCGAAGTGCATCGGCTCTCGCCATATAGATGGGCCTGTATTTTTCAGGCATCGCCTGAAGGTCGGGCGCGGGCCATAGCAGGAGGTCTTCTCCCTCCGGATAGAGAAGGTCTCGGCAGGTGCTATTCATGACGCCCTCCTGCGTTGACGATGGAGTTCATCGTGAGCGTCGCTTCGAGATCGAGCGCGAGATCGCCTTGATGGATGAGATCGCACACCACCGCACGGACGTCGCTGGCGACGAAATCCGACAGCGAGTGCTCAACCTGGCTAAAGCGTACGCGGGGATTGGTGGCGAGGAGGCTTAAGACGCGTTCACGCAAATACAGCCGATGGGGCAGGCGTTGAACATCCTGAACATAAGGGAGCATACGCAGCGCCTGTGCGATGCGTGCACGTTGCTCGAGGAGATCGGGTTCCGAGATAAAGAGGAGTTGGATGCTTGCGGCACTAGCGGCCTCCAGAAGAGCTTCTGCCCGGCGATGCGTCCTTCTACCGCTTTGGGCGGGCAACGACTCCGCAGTGGGAACAATCAATAGGAAACGCTCCCTCCCTTGCCGGTCTTGGATCCAGAACGAAAGCTCGAGACGACTGGCCGGCGTGCCCAAGGTGCGAGGGCGCTCAACGTACGCCGAGATCTGCGGGTTGAACTCAAGCAACAGTGCTAGGCAAAACGTCGGAACGCCTAGCACCTCGACGAGACGCCGCCCCTTGGGTGACTGGAAGGCATACAGATCTTCATCGCGCCGTTCCCTCCGTGTGAGCGGTCGCGCTTTGAAGGGTGGCGTATGAAGCGATCGGATCGCGGGATCCCCATCCATGGCGGATGTCGCGACGGCACGTTTTGGCTCCCCATGGTACAGGTCGGCTAAGCAGGTGTAGGTCATGGCTGTCTCCTTATGCTGTGTCTGGGCAAAATCCGCCCGTCGCGCCGACTGATTGGAGGCGCGAAGGGGATTGACGTTGCAAAAGGAAAGTGGGACTCTACAGACACTAAGACGTTTTATTTTTCATCCCAGATCCCCGCCTGGCAGCGGGGATTTCCTTTTTACGGCGTCACATCCGACTTGGGTGATGGGTATGATTTTTCGCTAGCTTGATCCCTCCGTGTTTTGACTAAGGGGAGCAGGGAGGCGGCTTCGCTCACCAGGCGGCCGAACCTGGCTTGAGGAAAACAGCACCATGCTGTGTCTGCTTCGCCTATCGGAGTAGTCATGACATGTCGAGCGTCATGGCCTGTGCGGCCGCAAGAGAACTTCGCGATCTGAGCCTGCGCCGGCCGCTTTCGCCGCCAACCAAGCTGCAGTCAGCGCAAGGCGCCCTCGGCGACCGGCGGTGGCGCATGGCCCTCGTTTTCCGCGAGAAAGCTGGAGTGGGCGTGGGTCATGGCGGTAGTGAGCGGCTCCTGTGGCCATTTATTACCATGTAAACCACTTTGCGTAGTCAGTCAATTAAGGCATGGGGATCATGGTTAAATGACATCATGTCATACCAAATCATATCAATTCATACCATTCTATTGGATGCCATAAACTTGGAATGGCTTTAATATCCAGATCCAAATAAGCGATTGGCAGATCATGTCGTCATCTTGTCGAAACTGGGTCATTTTCAGACTGGCGAACAATCGCCCCGGTAGATCACTGTCCGCGGTGTGAAGGGGCGCAGTTGCGATCACGGGATTGTACGGCAGGGGTGGAAGTTGAATGCGGCCGGATAGCCCATGCTCCCATTGAATGCGAGTGCGACATGCCATCTTTGTAGGGAGGCCGATGATCTGTTCATCGGTAGACCGCTTCTTCCAGTTCGATCTATTTCGGATACAGGATTGGTCAGCCGGACCGGTGCACTATCCATGGCGGTGGTGCCGATCTGAGCGGAAGCGGTATCAGCAGCCCATGAATACAACGAAATTCAACCGACTGCGCATGCCGTCGCGGCCATTTGGAGCTTGCGCGAGGAGCTCTTGGCTCAGGACTGGCTAGCTTCCAGTCATAGAGGATGCAAGCCTGCTACCGACGCGAACACTTCCGGCGAGGCGAGGCCGGCGAGCGACCTTACATTTCGTGTGTGGGCAGGCCGTGACCGTGGTGGTTGCCGCTATCCACCCTTTCAATTCCTGAGCGATGGTTCGGTTAACCCTAAGCTGCGGGAGTTGAGGAAGGCGCTCACGCGCCAACCTCAATTGCATCCCGACAACGACAAGAACGGCTGGGATCGCGCATTCTGGCTCTACCCGCTTCATGGATGCCTCAGCGAATAGGTGCTGGCCCTGCGTGCGGCCACGCTTGAGGCGCCGCTGAAGGTTCTTGGTCGGTTCGCTGCCATCCCTGATGTCGCGCGGATGCCCGCCGAGGTTTTCTTGGATGTACCGCAAGCAGTGATTGATCTAGCCAACGAGGATGCCAATCAAGTCACCCCCGAATCTTGAATGGCTGGGCTACTCCCCGAAAAAGGCTAGATCGTGCAGAAAGTGGTGGCGCCTGCGCTGCAGGCCTATGAGGAGCGTGTCTTGCCGGACACCCAGGGGAAGGGGATATTCTTGCCCAAAGCAAACGCCAGCGCAGGGCGATTAGGGTGCGTTATCGGGGGTAGGGCGGCGTCTGCTTCCTACCCATAGGCTCGAAGGATGTGAAGGCAATCTCTGGCTTCGCCCTCCGTTCGGCGGGACCACCTTTAAAATGCCACAGTCTCGCGGCCTAGCGCCGGATACCCTCGAAGCTCCACACCTCGATCGATAAGAACTAGAGGGTTGGCTCGCCTACTACCCGCCATTTGTCAAACGCATCAGTGGCACAACGGCATTGGGATACCTTCGGGAACCGAGATAAGAGACCACGTGAGCGCCTATGCGTGCGCCAGATCGTGGACGTCCATGTGCCGGGTTCTCCCCACAGAATCATCAGAAGGGACTCGCCGCACTGTGCTTCTGGTGTGTCCATGATCTTGCCCAAGGCACAACCGCGAATGGTTCTGTAACCGGGCGCCGAAATGTGGGTGCTGGTCGAGCGCTGGCAGCAGTTCTACAACGAGTAAAAGCCGCACAGCGCCCATGGCTACAAACCTCCGATGACTGTTCGCCGGAGCTGGCTGGAACCCGATACCATCAACCCTGGACTCACCGTTTGATCGGCTACAAAATTCATACGCAGGTCAGATCGAATTCATACGACGCAGTCTGCAGAGCAGCGCCACCTGCGCTATCCGCCATCTTGTTAGTATCCGTCCGCCGTGGGCCACCGCGCCGTGCCTGCTGTCGCGCGCCACATCGAGGTGGCTCTTCCTCCTTCGGAATCGGGAAGTCCATGCATGAATTCGAATCGGATTGGTAGCGGATCGTCGATCACATCGCTGATTCGAAGCGTCTCGCGCAAGGTGGCCCGGACGGGCGTGCTCGGGCAGGGGGGAACTGTATCTGCACACCACATGGATATGCCGGCGGAAAAGCAGTCGACACTGCTTCGTGGTGATCTGATAGCGCTGATCAGGGAAGTGGACCTCGAGTCGGAAGCTGCGGTCCGCGCCTTGCGCCGTCCGGTACTCCGTCGAATTTTGCTGTCAGAGTTCGGGGAAAGTTTTGTCGAGCACCCGGACTTTGCAGCGACGGTAGATCGGATCGAGTCCGCGATGGATGCCGATCCGGCGATGCCCGATCAATTCCTGGCTTTGCTTAGACACTTGCGGGGCTGAACGCCCTTCTAAACTTTCTCTGCTTCCACTGGATTAGGTGCTTGGAAGGCCCGGCGGTCGGCTGGGCTACAAGCGATCCTGGCGAGGGGAAGCACGATGGTGGCAGTGATTTCGGGCAACGGTCTGGGCCTGCTGGGTACGTCCGCGTCCGCGCTTGGGCCGGACAGCCGAGGCGGGCTGGGGCAGAGCGGGGCGAGTCAGTACGTCAACGTGGCCACCGGCAACCTGGTGCTGCAGGACCGCGACGAGCAACTGGTCGCCCAGGGACTTCTGGCCGGCCTGACCCGGACCTACAACAGCCTGGGCAGCACCGGGGACGTGGGTGCGGGGGCGTGGCTGCTGGGTCTGGACCGCCGCCTGGGGTCGCTGACCGGCACGCTCGGCACGGCCGGCAGCACGATCAGCCGGGATGGCGGCGACGGCGAGGAAGAGCTCTTCACCTACGACGCGGCGCGCGGCCTGTACGCGGGCACGACCAAGGCCGGTGCGGAGGACACACTGGTGTGGTCGGCCGGCAGCGCGACCTGGACGTACACCGGCGGCGGCAGCCGCCAGCAGGAGACGTACAGCGCAGCCGGCGCGCTGACCGACCTGACGGACGGCAAGAGCGGCGCGCACTACCACTTGGGGTACGACAGCGTCACGCAGCAGCTGGCGAGCGTGACCGCCGACGATGGCGAGGCGCTGCTGCTGGGCTATGCCGACGGCCGCCTCGGCAGCCTGTCGACGGTGGAGATCCCGGCCGGCGGCGGCGCAGCGGTGACGCGGCAGCGGGTGACATACGGCTACGACACGCTGGGCCGGCTGCAAAGCGTCACCACCGACTTGACGCCCGACAATGCGGGCGACGCCCAGGCGTTCACTACCACCTATGCCTACGACGGCGACAGCCTGCGGCTGGCCTCGCTGACGCAGAGCGACGGGGTAGCCGTGCAGTACACCTATGCCCAGGACGGCCAGGGGGCGTACCGGGTAGCCTCGGTCACCACCGGCAGCGGCGCGGCGGCGCAGACGCTGAGCTTCGGCTACGACCTGGCGTCGCGGACCACCACGGTGACCGACGCCGGCGGCCGGGCGTGGACCTACGGCTACGATGCCGCCGGCAACCTCACCGCGGTGACCTCGCCGGCGGTGAATGGCCAACGCCAGGTGACCAGCTACACGTATACCGCCGAAGGCTACCCGGCCTCGATGACCGATGCGCTGGGCCAGACCACGCTGTACCGCTACGACGCACACGGCAACCGGATACTGGAGCGGGACGCGGCCGGCGACACGGTGAACTACACCTATAACGCCGACGACCAGTTGCTGACCAGGACGGTGTACCGGAGGGCGGACCCGGATGGCACCGATGCCGCGGATGCGGGCGCACCGGCCGATCCGGCGACCACTCGCTACGTGTACGACGGCAGCGACCGGCTGCGCTTC
Source organism: Rhodanobacter sp. KK11 (assembly GCF_033345435.1). Lineage (NCBI taxonomy): Bacteria > Pseudomonadati > Pseudomonadota > Gammaproteobacteria > Lysobacterales > Rhodanobacteraceae > Rhodanobacter > Rhodanobacter sp. KK11. The sequence continues at coordinate 390,974 of NZ_JAWPMI010000003.1, read as the reverse complement.
GTGATCGCCGCGGACGGCGGGGTGCAGGAGACGCAGTACGACGCGCAGGGCCGGGTCAGCCTGACGCGGAGCTTTGCCAAGGCGGCCTTCGACACCAGCGGGCTGGCCGCCGACGCGGCGCCCGACCTGGCGACGATGACCGGCTGGGCCGGCACCCAGGACCTGACGCGCACGACCCGCACGGACTACGGCTACGACACTGCGGGGCGCCTGAGCCAGCGGATCGACTGGGACCAGGTCGACGGCAGCGGCAACGGCGTGGCCGACGTGGGCGAGGCGATCACCCGCTACGTGTACGACGGCCAGGGCCTGCTGCGCCAGCAGGTGACGGTACGCGGCAGCGCGCGCACGACACTCGATAGCGTGGCCTACGCCTACGACGGCCTGGGCCGGCTGCTGAGCCGGACGGACAACGTCGCCGCATCGGTGACCAGCTACGCCTACCAGGATGCGCAGGGGACAGTGGCGGTAGCCTACGCCAACGGCCTGGTGCACACCGAGGTGCGCAACAGCGCCGGCGAGGTGGTGGCGGTGACCGAGTCGGCGAGCGGCGAGAGCACGCGGACGACGCACTACGTCTACGACGCCGAGGGCCAGTTGCGGGCGGTGCAGGATGCCGGCGGCGGCGTCAGTTACACCTTCTACGACGCGGCCGGCCGGGTGGCCGGCACGGTGGACGACACCGGCGCGGTGACCCGCTACGTGCGCGACGCCGACGGGCAGGTGGTGGAGACAGTGCAGTACGCCGCGAGGGTGGACACCACGACCTGGCTGAGCGGCGGGGCCGTCGTGCCCACCGATCTGGCGGCGGTCCTTCCGGCGTCCGGTCCGAGCGACCGGGTGACGCTGAGCCTGTGGGATGCGGCCGGGCGGCACGCCGCGGACGTGGATGCCCTGGGCGCGGTCACGGTGTACCGCTACGACGGTACCGGCCACCGGGTATCGACCACCGCCTACGCCACGTCGCTGTCGGCGGCAGCGCTGGCGGCACTGCAAGCGGCGCCTTCGCTGGCGACGCTGCTGGCCGATGTCGTGCCCGGCGCCCAGGATCGTACGGCCTACACTTTCTATGACCTGGCTGGTCGCCCGGTGGCCACGCTGGACGCGGCCGGCGGCGTGACCACCACCACCTACGACGCGGCCGGGCGGGTCGTGAAGACCGTGGCCTACGCGACGGCACTCAGCGCGGCCCAGCGCAGCGCCCTCGGGGCATCGCCGTCGCTGGCGGCGGTGCTGGCCGCGGTGACCCCCGGCCAGGGCGATCAGGTCACCCGTGCCTACTACGACAACCGCGGGCAGTTGGTGGCTGCGGTGGATGCCGCGGGATATCTCACCACCACCGCGTACGACGAGGCGAGCGACAGCACGACGACGTCGCGCTATGGCCAGGCCCTGACGGCGGACCAGCTCGGCGCGCTGACCGGCCAGGAGTCGGTGGCGGCGCTGGTGGCGGACGTGGCCGGAAGCCCCGCCCAGACCCAGGTGACGGCGTACGACGCGGAAGGGCGCGTCCACCAGGTCACGGCGGCGGACGGGGCGGTCACGGTCTATGCCTACGACAGCGTCGGCCATCTGCTGAGCACTACCACCACCCCGCCCAACGGCGGTCAGGTGCGCAGCGCCAGCGCCACCTATGACGCCTTCGGCGAGGTGAGGACGGCGACCGACGGGGCGCAGGCCGTGACCACCCATGCGTACGACGCGCGTGGCCGGGAGACGCTGCGGACCGACGCCTTGGGCAACAAGCTCTGGTCCTACTACGACGCAGCCGGCCGGCTGGCGTACACGGTTGCGGGCCAGCCCAGTGGCGGCACCCTCAATGCCTGGGGCGAGATCACCGCGTACACCTACAACGCCTTCGGCCAGGTGGCGAGCCGCCGGCAGCTGGCCGGGCGGGCGACGTTGACGGGCGGCAGCAGCAGCGGCAGCACGCTGAACCCCGGCACGGCCGCGTTGGCCGACCTGGCGACGGCCTCGGCGGTGTTGGCCAACCCGTCGAAGGACGCGCTGGCGACCTACCTGTACACGCTCGACGGCCAGGTGGCCAGCGTGGTCGATGGGGCGGGCTACCAGGTGGCGTACCAGTACGACGCCTTCGGCGAGGTGGTACAGCAGCAACGGCAGCTGAGTCAGCCGGGCCAGGCGCTGGGGGCCGGCAACAGCACGATCACCCGCTACGGCTACGACAGCCGCGGCGAGCGCATCAGCGAGACCGACGACGTCGGCGGGCTCAACCGCACGAGCGAGGTCGCCTACGACGTCTTCGGGCGGGTGGCCAGCCAGACCGACGCCCAGGGCTCGACGACCACGTACACCTACGATCGCCTGGGTCGGCAGGTGACCCGGAGCCAGAGCGTGCAGGGGACGGTGCGGACTACCGAGGCCACCTACGACGCCTACGGGCGCGTGCTCACGCAGACCGATGCGATGGGGCAGGTGACGGCCTACGGCTACGCGCCGGACACGCACACCGTCCAGGTCACCACGCCCGACGGGGTGACCGTGACCACGGTGACCGACGCCTACGGCGACACGCTGTCGGTCACCGACGGCGCGGGCGACGTGACCCGTTACACCTACGACGGCGACGGCCGCCTGCTGCAGCGGACCGACGCCCTGGGCCAGGCGAGCACGAACCAGTACGACGCGGACGGGTACCTGCTCAAGGCCACGGACGCGACCGGCCACGGGGTGACCTACACCTACGACGCCAGCGGCCGCGTGCTGACCCGGACGGTGGACCCGAGCGGGCTGAACCTGGTCACCACCTACACCTACGACGGGCGCGGCCAGGTGGTGAGCGTGACCGGCCCGGGCGGCGAGGTCACCACCTACGCCTACGACGCGGACGGCCACGTGCTGACGATGGTGGAGGATGCCGGCAGCGGCCACCTGAACCTGACCACGGTCTATGCGTGGGACGGCGCCGGCGAAGAGCTCTCGGTGACCGAAGGCGCGGGCACGGCCGGCGCACGTACCACCAGCTATGCGTACGACAACCTGGGTCGCCGCATTCGTACGGTGGTCGATCCGGGCAGCGGCCACCTGAACCTGACCACGGCGTATGCCTACGACGGCAACGACCACCTGGTCGGCCTGACCGACCCGAACGGCAACCTCACCCGCTACGTCTACGACGAAGCCGGCGAGCAGGTCTTCACGATCGACCCGGCCGGCGGTGTCACGCAGGCCGGGTTCGACGCCGACGGACGGATCGTCACCACCCGGCGCTACACGACGGCGCTGGACGCGACGGCGCTTGCCGCCTTGGGCGCGGCCCCGACGGTGGCCCAGGTCGCGGCGGCGGTGACGCCGGCGGGCACCGACCCGGTCAGCTACAGCGTGTACGACGCGGCGGGCCGGCTGCATTACACGCTGGACCCGCGCGGCTTCGTCACCGAACGCCGCTACGACAGCGCCGGCCGCCTCGCCGAAACGCTGGCATATGCCAGCGCGGTCAGTCCGCAGGCGATCAGCACCGCCAACCTGGGCGGGCCGCTGGCCCAGGGCACGGCCGATGCGGGGATGGCGTCGCTGGTCGCGGCGGCAGGCAACACCGAGGCCAATGCCCACGCCACGCTGAACCTCTACGACACGGACGGCCAGGTCCGCTTCGTGGTGCAGCAGAACACCATCAACGGACAGCGGGTGGCGCAGGTCAGCGAGCGCCGCTATGACGCAGCCGGACGGGTGCTGAGCGAGATCGCCTACGGCACCACGATCCCGCTCAGCACCAGCGCGCTGACCACCCAGCTGTCCACCAGCAGCGTGGCCCAGACCCTGGCCGGCAGCACGAACCTGCACACGAGCCGCTACGTCTACGATGCGGCCGGGCGCCTGCGCTACACGATCGACGCCGGCCGCTACGTCACCGAGCAGCAGTACGACGCCGAAGGTCGGGTCGCCAAGGTCCTCACGTACCTCAACGCCATCGCCGTGCCGGGAGCGCTGACCGAAGCGACCGTGGCCAGTGCGGTGGCGGCGGCCAACACCGCCGGCAGCACGCGCTACACCCAGAACACCTACGACCTGGCCGGGCGCCTGACCCGGGTCGCCGATGCGCTCGGCACCCGGGCGTCCAGCACCTACGACGCGACCGGCCTGAAACTCACCGAAACCAACCGCGACGGCGCGGTGTGGACCTACCAGTACGATGCGGCCGGGCGGCAGACGCGCCAGATCAGCCCGCCGATCACCGTCGCCACGTACACCAGCGGCAACACGCTGGGCACGGCCACCGCCTCGGTGGTGACCGCGCTGGCCTACGACGCCAACGGCAACGTGATCAGCCGGACCGACGCCTACGGCACCGCCGCGGCGCGCACCCTCACCTACGCCTACGACAGCCGCAACCACCAGACCACCACCACGTACCCGGACGCGGGCTACGTCAATCCCGGCAACAACATCTACCAGGCGGCCAGCCCGACCGGGGCCACCACCGCGGTGGTGACCTATGACGCGCTCGGCCGCGCCGTGGTGAGCAAGGACGTGCGCGGCCACTACGCGTACAAGACGTACGACCTCGACGGCGAAGTGGCCTACGAGGTGGATGCCAACGGCTACGTCACGGCGCATGCCTACGACGCCTACGGCAACGAAACGGCGGTGACCCGCTACGCCACCGCCCTGAACACCGCCGCGATCAGTGGGTGGAGCGCGGGCCAGGCGCTTTCGGTGGTGCAGGTCCAGCAGGGGCTCGCAACCTCCGACAGCGACCGCACGATCACCACCGCGTACGACCAGGCGAACCGGAAGACCAGCGTCGCCCTGTCCTCGATCAGCTACGCCTTCGGGACCGGACCCTATGCGGGCAGTTGGTCGAACGGCTCGCCGACCACGACCTACGCCTACGACGCCTACGGCAACGTGGTGAGTACCGCGGTACTGCTGCAGGGGGCGCACAGCACCCTGGGGCAGCCCGACTACGCCGCTCCGGTCTGGGCGACGACCTACAGCTACTACGACGCGCGCAACGCGAAGGTGATGGACGTGGACCCGATGGGCTACGTCACCACCTGGGCATACAACGGCGCCGGGCAAGTGGCCTCGACCACCGAGTACGCCAACGCGATCGCCACCGGCGGCCTGACCACGGCCACGCCGCCGGGCCTGCCGGCGGCCGCCACCGTGGCCAGCGGCTACGACCGGACCACCAGCTATACCTACGACGGCATCGGCCGCAAGACCCAGCAGGTCCAGGGCGGTGACTTCAGCTACGTCAACGGCACCGCCGGCATCGCCGCCGGCAGCAGCGTGACCGGCTTCGGCTACGACGGCGAAGACCGCGTCACTTCGGTCACCGTCAACGGCGCCACCACCAGCACCACCTACGACGCCCTGGGCCGCGTGCTCTCCGTCACCGAACCCGTCCGCGCCGTGCTGGCCAGCACCTGGCAGGCCACCCTGGCTGGCAGCGCCAGCGTGGACCTGTCCACCGCCTCGCTGTACGTGCAGGCCGCACCGGTCACCACGCTGACCTACGATGCGCTCGGCAACGCGGTGCGTACGGTGCGTACTGGCGCCGGCGTCGCCGCCCAGACCACCTACGACCACTACGACGCCCTGGGGCGCCAGGTGGCGGAGTTCGACGCCAACGGGCATCCGACCTACAGTGCCTACGACGCCGCCGGCAACCTCACCGGTTCGTGGTACACCCTCAGCGGTAATACCGTCTCGACGGTGGTCACCACCACCTCGACCTACGATGCGGCCAACCAGCGCCTGAGCACGGTGACCACGCGCGCCGGCGCCGGCACGCCGGACCGTGCCGAGTACGTCAAGTACAACGCGTTCGGCGAAGTGGCGGCCCGGGGCGACGGGGTCATCAATGCCTACAGCAGTACGGGCTACGAGATCGGCTACACCTACGACAATGCCGGCAACCTGCGCATGGCCACCGATGCCGGCACCGGCAGCCTGCACAGCTACGCCCGCGACCTGGTCGGGAACGGATTGGGCGACACACACACGGTCACTGGCGGTGGCTCCAGTGTCTGGACTTCATGGGTCGTGGATCTCGACGGGCGGCGGAAATACCAGTCCCAGCCCAGCGAGTCGGCGGCGACCGGCGAGAGCAGCGCCTATCTGACGTTCACCTACGATCGCTGGGGCAACGTGCTGTCCGAGACCGACGCCCGGGGCTACGTCACCACCTTCGTCTACGACAGCCGGAACCACGTCATCAAGACCACCGAGCCGCAGGTGCTGGTGGTGGGCGCGGACGGCAGCCGCACCTGGCAGATGCCGGTCAAGCAGTGGTACTACGACGTCAACGGGCGCCTGATGGGCGTGACCGACGAGAACAACCATGCGTCCTGGAACACCTACGACGCCGCCGGCCAGCTGACCATCCGCCAGGACGCGCTCGGCGCCAAGACCTATACCGCCTACGACACGCTGGGCCGCGCCCTGGTCCAGCAGACGCCGCCGGTGCAGACCAGCACCGGCACGGTGGCGCACATCACCACCACCACCTACGACGCCGACGACCAGGTCACCGCACAGGGCGACTTCACGCTCGACGCCAGCGGCGCCACCCGCACGGCGCATGCGCTTCGCACCTACACGCTCAACGAGAACGGCGACCGGCGCCAGGTCGCCGACGCCCTGAACAACACCGCGTACTACGACTACGACAGCCAGCATCGCGTGCTGAAGAGCCAGACCGCCGTGCAGCACGCCAGCAACGTCGCCGACACCGTCAGCTACGACGCCAACGGCAACAAGATCGGCGAGACCGACGCCAACGGCAACGCACAGAGCTGGGTCTACGACTACTTCGGGCGGGTGCGCGCGCACACCGACCTCAGCGGAGCGAGCTACGGCTACACCTACGACGCCTATTCCGGCCTGTTGACCCGGCAGACCAGCACTTGGGCGCCGGCCGGCCAGGCCAACCCCGGCTATATCCCCGGCACCTGGGTCGGCACCACCAGCGAGGTCGACTACGCCTACTACGCCAACGGCCTGGTCCAGCAGAAGACCGAGAAGACCGGCAGCCAGACCTCGGCCTGGACCACCTACCAGTACGACGCCTCCGGCAACGCCACCGACGTGGCCACCTACACCACCGACGGCGCCGGCCAGGTGGTGCACAACGAGACGGTGACCCGCTACGACAGCCACAACCGCCTGTCGGTGGTCACCAACCAGAATCCCGACACGCACGTGGGCCTGATGCGCACGGCCTACAACTACGACGCGGCCGGCAACCGGCGCGCCGTGTTCGTACAGAGCGGCTTCGGCACCAACGCCTCGCCCATCAACACCGGCACCGGCGGCCCCACCGTCGCCACCATCGCGGCGCAGACCGCGCCGCCCAGCCAGCCCTGGAGCTTCAACGCTGCCAGCGCCTTCACCGACACCCTGGGCTTCGGCCTCAGCTTCACCGGGGCCAACCTGCCGGCCTGGATGCACCTGAGCGCGGATGGCGTGCTCAGCGGCAACCCGTTGGCCAACGGCAGCTGGACGGTCACGCTCACCGCCACCGACGTGACCGGCGCCACGGTCAGCACCACGCTGGCCGTGACCGTTCCGCTGGTGAACCCGGTGTTCGGCGGCGGCCTCACGCCGCCCACCGGCAAGATCGGCACTGCGCTCAGCTTCACCGCCCCGGCCGCCACCGACGCCAACGGCGCCGCGATCACCTATACCGCGCAGTACTCCAACGGCTCGGCCTGGGTCGCCTTGCCCAGTTGGCTCAGCTTCAACGCCACCACGCGCGTCTTCAGCGGCACGCCGCCGGCGGGCAGTATCGGCAGCTACTCGCTGCGCGTGCTGGCCAGCGCCGCCAACGGCGGCTCCGCGGCCCTGGGCTTCACCTTCACCGTCGCCTCCACCCCGCCGGTCTACCAGGGCGGGCTGGCGGCGCAGACGGCGGACGCCACCCGGGCCTTCAGCTACACCGTGCCGGCCAGCGCGTTCTACGAGAACGACCAGACCGCGTTGACCTACGCGGCCACGGGCCTGCCCAGCTGGCTGACCTTCAACGCCAGCACCCACGTGTTCTCCGGCACGCCGCCCACCACGGCGATCGGCACCAGCAGCACCCTCACCGTCACGGTGACCAACCCGCAGGGGCAGTCGGCCGCCGGCGCGTTCACGGTCGGCGTCGAGGCCTACGTCCAGCCCGCGCCGGTCTACAACGGCGGCTACACCAACCAGGCCGGCGTCATCGGCGGCAGCGCCATCACCATCGCCAAGCCGGCCAACGCCTTCACCGAACCGGACGGCGGCGCGCTGACCTACACGGCCATGGTGCTGATCCCGCAGCACCAGCTGACCACTCTCAATGGAGACATGGTCACCACCGAGGCCCAGCCATCCGGCATGGCCACGCCCATGCTGCTGCCGCCGGGCGACACCATCACCGTGCCCGCACAATGGGTGGCGATCAGCCAGGTGGGCCTGGGCATCAACGCCACCACCGGCGCCATCACGGGTGTGCCGACCACACTGAACTACCTGGTCTCGGAGGTCACCGACACCTACCAGAAGGACACCAGCTACCAGCTGGAGGTCATCGCGACCAACGGGCAGGGCGGCACCGCTGCCGCGCAGTTCACGTTGGCGAACTCCTACGCGCCGCCCGCCGTGCAGAACGCGATCGCCACGCCCGCGGCGGTGAACCCCAACGCGGGCGCCATCCTGCTGGTGCAGGCCAACACCTTCACCGACCCCTACGGCGCCGGACTGGCCTACGGCGCCAAGCTGTCCTCCGGGGCGGCGTTGCCCGCCGGCATGAGCTGGAGCGGCAGCTCGCTCACGGTCGGCCAGCTCGCCTCGGGCAACTATACCCTCACGATCACCGCCACCGATGGCCTGGGCCGCACGGCCAGCGCCAACGTTACGGTCACCGTGAACAACGTCGGGCCGGTGTTCTCGGGCGGCGTGGTCAACCAGAGCGCCGCCACGTCCGTCGCGATGACCGCCTACCTGGCGCCGGCCGCCACCGACGCCAACGGCGACGCCATCACCTACAGCGCCACCGGCATGCCCACCGGCGTGACTTTCAACGCGTCCACCCGCACCTTCAGCGGTACGCCCACGGCGGCGGGTAACTTCACCGTCACCTACAAGGCCACCGACAGCAAGGGCGCGGTGACCAGCGTCACGTTCCAAATGGCCGTCGCCGGTCCGCCCGCACTACTCAATGCCATTGCCAACCCGCCGGCCAAGAACCCCAACACCGCCGCCTTCACCGTCGTGCAGAGCAACACCTTCAGCGACCCCTGGGGCCACGGCCTGACCTACAGCGCCACCATGGCCGATGGGACGGCGCTGAACAGTGGGCTTGTCTGGAGCGGCACGAGCCTCTCCATCGGGCAGATCGCCTCCGGGAGCTATGCCATCAAGGTCATTGCGAAGGATGCCGTCAACCGGACGGTCTCCACCACTTTTACCCTGGTGGTGAACAACGTCGCGCCCGTGCTTACCGCTCCCGCCAACCAGTCGGGTACCACCAGCATCGCCATCACCAGTTTCCAGGGGCCGGCGGCCAGCGACGCCAACGGCGACGCGATCACCTACAGCGCTACCGGCCTGCCGCCCGGCATCGCCTTCAACGCCGGCACGCGAACCTTCTCGGGCACCCCGACCACGGCCGGCACCTATACGGTCAGCTACACGGCCACCGACAGCAAGGGAGCGTCGTCCACCCGGACCTTCACCATGACGATCGTGGCGGCCACCCTGCCGCCGGTCTACCACGGCGGCTATACCAACGTGACGGGCACGATCGGCAAGCCGCTGAGCATTCCGATGCCGGCGGGGGCCTTCACCTCGCCTGGCGGGCAGGCGCTGACCTACACGGCCAAGGTGCTGATTCCACAGCACCAGCTGACCACCCTCAATGGGGACATGATCGTCGCCAAAACCCAGCCGTCCGATACGGTCACGCCCATGATGCTCCCCCCTGGCGACGTCATTACCGTGCCGGCGCAATGGGTGGCGATCAGCCAGGTAGGTCTGTCCATCGGCGCCAACGGTACCATCAGCGGTACGCCCACGACCCTCGACTACCTCATCGACGAAGTCACGGACACCTACCAGCACGACCGCAGCTACCAGTTGGAGGTCATCGCCACGAACGCCTATGGCTCGGCGACGGCCCAGTTCACGCTGAGCAACAGTGCGGCAGGCACGTCGTCGCTGACGGTCAGCACCTCCAGTGCCGGCACGGCATCCCCGGCGGGCGCGCATGGAGTGGGGCCCGGCGATCCGGGCGCCGACCCGGCGCTCCCGGCGAACGCGCACGGCGCCGCAGCCGGCGGTTCGGGCGCCAACCCGGCGCTCCCGGTGAACGCACAAGGCGCCGCAGCCGGTCAGGGCCACCCGGCCGGCGGCACGGACACCGGCGGAGAGGTCACGCCGAACCTGCTCCCGCTGCCCGACCCGGACGACCCGCCGCCCTCGGGGGGCGGTGGCACCTCCACGCCGCCGGTGCCGAACATCCAGTCCTACTGGTTCACCTACGACGCCGACAACCGGGTGGACATCGTCAACGGCCAGTTGTCGAACGGGCACGTCACGCTGAAGGCGTCGGCGGCGTCGTACGAACTGAGCTACGACGCGGCAGGCAACACGCGCGCGCGCACCACCGTCAGCGCCAGCAGCGGCGACACTCTGGTGCAGTCGTCGTACTACGACGAGCGCAACGAGCTGGTGCGGGCGGACTACTCGGTCGACCTGACCACGGGCGGCGCCTCGCGGGGCGTCGAGGAAACGCGCAGCTACGACGCGGCGGGGCGGCTGTCCGTCACGGCGCAGTTCTACGCCAACGGCACCACGGTCGGCGGCTCCAACATGCCGTACTACAAACGCGACCCGGACCTGGAGGAGGAGGGCTACTACGACGGCACCGACGTGAGCGGCATGCTGGCGTCGGCCACGGCGGAGCACTACGACGCCAGCGGACAGCTGCTGCAGGAGCAGAACTTCGGGCACGCGGCCGGCTGGGACGGCACGGGTGCGAGCAGCGCGGTGCCGGCGGCGCCGGCGCTCGACGCCACCAGCTGGGGCGGGCTAGCCCTGCAGAACGAGGTGACCTACAAGACGGCGGTCGGGGCGGCGGGGACGGGCTACGACGCCGTAGGCAACGTGGTCGGCTACCAGTACTACGACCTGGCCGCGGCGCGCACGGACACCTACACGGTCAATTACCTGAAGAAGGACGGCTACCTGGAGCGGGCCACCTCCGGCAGCAGCAGCAACGGCAACTACGTGCCGGCGACGGACACCAGCTACTACGACAACCTGGGCGAGCGGATCGCGATCGACCAGCACGTGCAGCTGCCCAGCGGCACGGTCGCCGACACGGTGCGGGCGTTCGCCTTCGACGGCAGCGGTCAGATCCTGCAGCGCCGGGACGGCACGCTGTCGGGAAGCGCCTTCGTCGCGCAGGGCGGGGCCGGTACCGACCACTACGCCTACGTGGCCGGGCAGCAGGTGGGCAGCGTGGACGAGGCCGGCGGCATCGACGCGCTGGACGGGTTGACCGCCTTCAGCAACACCGAGGCGGGCAGCACCGGTTACGTGGTGCAGTTCGGGGACACGCTCAAGAGCATCGCGCAGGCCACGTACGGCAACGCCAGCCTGTGGTACGTGGTGGCGCAGGCCAATGCGCTGGGTAGCGACGGCGACCTGGTGGTGGGGCAGTCGCTGACCTTGCCCGAGGTGACCACCAACGCGAACACGGCGGACACGTTCAAGCCGTACGACCCGGCAAAGATCGCGGGCAGCACCACGCCGCCGAGCGTGTACGCGCCACCGCCCCCGCCGCCGAGCCATCACCATTGCAATGCGTTGGCGCAGATCGTGGTGGTGGCCGTCATGGTCGTGGTGGCGTACTACGCAGGTCCGTGGGCAAGTCATCTGCTCGGATCGGAGGTTCTTGGCGGTGCGGTGGCTGGTGCGGCCGCGAGCACGGCGGGGCAGCTCACCGGCGACGCGCTTGGCGTCCATCAAGGGTTCAGTCTGGGAGAAGTCGCTGTTGGGGCCGCAGGTGGCGCGATTGGTGGAGGCCTGAGTTCCGAATTCAGTTCCAGTACCAGTTCGCTCAGCGATGCAGCGGCTGCCAACGGTATCTCCTGGGGTGGCAATGCCATCGTCGGTGCGGCCAGCTACACGGGCAGCTATGTGGTGTCCAAGGTCGTGGGTCAGAGCACCCACTTCAGCTGGGCCGGCCTGGTGGCTAATGCCGCGGGCTCGGCGGCGGCCGGCGAGATCGGCCCGACGCAGGCGCAGGGAGGGGCCGGCGCGCTGGGTGGCGGCAGCAGCTACTGGGGCAGGGTAGGCGCGAACGTCGTGCAGGATGTCGTCAAGCGTGAGACGAGCGTCATCCTCGGTGACTCGCACGTGCAGAGCTGGGAGCAGGTCGGCGAGGACGTGTTCGGCAATGCGCTGGGCAATGCGGCGGTAGCGGGGATCAATGCGTACGAGGTGCGCAGCAACCAGCGGCGGATGGAGCAGATAGCGACCACCGAGAACACGCTGCTGACCGGCGAGCGGTCGCGGTTGGATGCGGACATGAATGATCGAGCGCAGGCGTCGGTCAACGGCGACATGGAAGCGCTCGGCATGCAGGCGGGTGACATGCTGGGTGCGTCGGTCGAGTCAGGCATGGATGCGCGTTTGATGGCGTATGCAGAAGGAAATCTGGGGTCGGGAGCATGGGCGCGTGTGGCGGTACCGAGTACAAGTTCGTCCAGCTCCTTCATCGGTACCTGGCCTGGTGGTCCGAGCCTTGGTTCGGAGCTTTCGTACACTGGAGGCACTCAAGCAGCGTTTGATCTTGCGCATTCCGGCCAGCTCGGTAGTACGCGTGCGCTGGATAAGACTATGCTCAACAAGGTATATGACTACTTCGAGAACGATGCGAATGCGGTGACGCCGGAGGACGCCGCTTACGCACCGGGAATGACGGGCTTGCGGCGCCTTGTTCCCAAGGTGTTGGAGGGTTTGGGCAGCGTCTACGCGGGCTTTAGCGCACTATGGTCATCGGACAACGTGGTAACGGAGCAGGGAGTCAACCCATTCACCCACGGATCGGTCATGGGTATGGAGGCATGGAACACGCGGTTCGATACTGTGGCGAACTTGGCCGTGATGGGCGTGGGGTCGTTGGAAAGTGTTGGCATGTCGTCGGCGCGGATGCTGGAAGGAGAGGCGGCGTTTGGGGTTGCAAACAGCGAAGTGAGGCTGGGACTGCAGACCCTTGATCCGACAAAGACAAGCTTCACACAGAGTTGGGTTTCGTATCATAAGCTAGGCGCGAGCTACAATTTCGACACATTGGTTGAGAGCATGAGTACCAATGGTTGGGTAGGAAAGCCCGTCGATGTTGTTCGTATGCTAGATGGTACGCTGACCAGTATTGACAACACGCGCATCTTGGCGGCTCGTCAGGCGGGAATAGAGATTCAAGCGAATGTACGTGCTTTTGATGATCTGATTCTCGATGCCAATCGAACGGACTCTTTGAGCGTTCGTGGCGTGACTCCCAGTACATGGGGCGACGCAGCGTTGCTCAGGATCAATAGCCCGCTGCAGAACGATGTCTTGAGAAATGGCGGCGTTATGAACTGGTCGCAACGATTCCCGAATGGATCTATCTATGATCCGAACATTTGGATGGGGCATTAATTCAATGAGTGAGAAGCAATTGGCACTTTATTCGCCGGAATTGCTGCCGAACGGGTTTAGATACCCTCGGGTATTTGTTGACATGGCGGCATCTGGCGCCTTGCCCGAAATCTATCCGTGGTGGTTTATTGATGCATCAACCGAAACGGGGAAGGGCTTGTTTAGTCGTAGGCAGAGAGATGGGCGAAATCTGATCCCGTTTGCGAAAGTGGATGCCGACCTCAATGACATTGCTTGCTTTGATGGCGACGACGCGTCTGGCAACCCGGCCGTGTTGATGCTGGTTTTGGATGAGTCCGGGAGGAGCTATTCTTTTAAGGACTTTGAGGAATGGCTTGCCTTCGCAAAGGTTCATGCTGCTGGTATTGAGAACTTCTTAAGTGGCTCAGGGCCCAATTACTAAGAAAGAGTTTGGGACATTCGTGACAAGCCACACCCCATTGTCCGCCTGAAAAAACACGAAGCCCTGCTGGTGCATCCGCAGGGCTTCGATCTTTAGGACGACGGGTTTGCCGTAGCGCTGGCCGACCGCTGTCGCAGTCGAAACGTCTTCCGACAGGTGCACGTGGTGGCGCTCACCAGGGCGTAGGCCTTCGGCCAGGATCGAGTCTAAAAAGCGCGTGGCGGTGCCGTGATAGAGGAACTCCGGCGGCTGCTTGGGTTCGCGCTGGATGGCGACGGTATCGGTCGAATGCCCCTGCACGGCGCGAATGCGTGAGCCATCGTCAGAGAGCGCGAAGCGTTTTTTATCACTGCTGTTGACGACAGCACGAATCAGCTCAACATCGAGCGTGCGGCCGGCTTGCTTAGCGCCGGCAATCAACGCATTGACCTCCGCCCAGCCTTCGCTATCTAGGGTCAAGCCGATGGCGTGCGGTTCGTGGCGCAGCACGTAGCTGAGGAACTTGCTGACTTCCGTGTGTTGTTTGCTCATTGATCTATCTTCTTAGCTGCTAAAAAAGCTCGCCCACTGCCCAGCAGTGCCGGTGTGGCGTCCGCTGTCCAAATAGCCCTTACGCATCTTCGGCGATGCCCTTTTTTGAAGCAACCGCCATCCGAAATGGTCGATAAGTGCGGTTATGGCTCACCGGGAGTGTGTCCTTGAGCGTGCCGAAGAAGCGCTCGATGCGGCCGTTTTGCCATGGACAACGCGCTTCGGCTCTCTGGTGTTCGAGACGATCCTTGGCGAGACGAGCGCCAGCCGCGATGGAGTATGCAAGCCTAGCCTTCGGCCCTGCCGGGCGCACCTTGGTGGGTGGCCCGGCGTGGTCTGCGCTTGGGGCTCAGTAAGGCGCGTCGCCCGGGTGGAGCGGCGCGAGCTGGGGCAGGAGTGGCTGGCTGGGCCGTTCGGTTTGCTCGATGAGGAAGTACAGGGCGGCGAAGAGGCCTTCGGTGGTGGGAGCATCCAGCGGGCTGCATCCGGGTTCGATGGTGTCGCTTTGGCTGTTGGCGTGGAGGTCGCGAAAGGCTTCGCTGTTGGCGAGACCGGGCGGTGGTCACGGGCTACGTGGTGCAGTTCGGGGACACGCTGAAGAGCATCGCGCAGGCGATCCGACGGCTGGTTCAGGTGCGCCCGTGTCCTCGCCCCCCTAAACTGTCGGTCAAGCCTGGGGATTGGCATTCCCCATCAGTTGCACTGGAGTTCCTGCATGCCCCGTTTAGCCCGCCTGGATATCGCAGGCGTACCTCAGCACGTGATGCAGATCGGAGCGGGTGATGCGCCGACCTTCGCCTGCGCGGACGATTGCTGGACGTACCTGGAGTATCTGTCTGAAGCGAGCCGTGGGGACGGCTGCGAGATCCATGCCTATGCGCTCGCCCCCTCGCGTACGCAGCTCCTCGTCACCGGGCCGGTGCCCGGGGCTGTGGCGCGGATGATGCGGCGGGTGGGATTGGCCTACGCACGGCACGCCAACGCGCGTGACGGTCGCCGCGGCGCGTGCTGGCGGGGCCGTTACCTTTCATGCCCGGTAGGCGGACAGCGACACATCCTGCTTACCTGCGCCCATGTCGAGCGGAGCGCACGGCACGGCCCCCACACTTTGCATGCCGATCATGCCTGGTCCAGCCATGCGCACAACGCGCACGGCCGACACGACCCGCTGGTCAGCCTGCATGCCGCCTACGTCGCACTGGGTGTCAGCCCGGACGAACGCCTGCATCGCTATCGCGAACTGGTTGCGCAGAGCCACGAGATCGACGAGGCGCTGGACATGCACACGCGGCAGGGCCGAGCGTGGGGAAGCGAGCGGTTCCTGCGGCGCGTGGCTACCGTGCTCGGGGAGCATCGGCCCGCACGGCCTCGGGGAAGGCCACGCAAAAAGCCCAAGGCGACCGACAGGCTTGCGTCATTTTTCCTGTCCCCTTTTCTCTTGACAGATTGGCTGGCCTTCGTCGAGACTTTGTGAACGGGATCTCGGACGCTCCAGCTCGCACCAGGTGGAAGCAGCAGTTCGGGATAAACAGGGGGGCGTTGGTCGGTAAGCATCGGCGCCATGGAATGAGGCGAAAGCCGCAGTACGCGACGGCAGGGCACGCAGTCGTGCGCAAGAAGTGATGGATTACATGCCCGAGTTCGACCAACTTGAGGCCTTTCTCCGGAAAGATCCTTCCAATACGGTGTTGGCTACCGACCTGATCGGCCGACTGCTGGCTGCGGGTCGCGTCGACCAGGCGCTCAAGGTACTCGACGGTCTGGCACCCGGCGTGCGGGCGGATCATGGACTGCGCTTTCTCGAGGCTCGCGCACACTTGCAGGCCGGTGATGCCGCTGCTGCCGCAAGCATCCTTCGCAGCCTGCTGGCCGATGGCGCCGAAGCTGCGACGATCCATCACGACCTGGCCTATGCCGAGTTCGCCTTGGGCCATATCGAGCTGGCCGATCAGGCATTGCAGCCAGCGCTCCGGCAGCTTCCGCCGTTGCCGGAGGTCCAGCGCCTGCACGCACGCCTGCTCCACTGGCAGGGGCGATTGGACGAAGCGCTCGCCGCCATTGACGAAATCCTGACCGGGCAACCGGGTGATGTGGAAGCCGGTGGCGTTCGCGCCCTGCTGCTCCTGGACTTGGGGCGCTTCGACGAAGCGAGGCAGGCGGCCTTGGCGGTGTTGTCACGCGATCCTGCGCAGCTCGAGGCGAGCATCACCACCGGCACGCTCGCACTATGGAGTCAGCGCGTGGATGAGGCAGTCGCCACTTTCGGTAGGGTGGTGGGCCGCCATCCGCATGCGGGGCGCGCGTTGGCCGGCCTTGGCCAGGCGTGCATGCTGGGAGCGAATATCCCGGAGGCTTGCCGCCTGCTGGAACAGGCGGTGGTGCGCATGCCCGGTCACATCGGTACATGGCATGCACTGGCCTGGTGTCAGTTGCTGCTGGGGAATCTCGCGGGCGCGCAGGCCAGCTACGAGCAGGCGTTTGCGCTCGACCGCAGTTTCGGCGAAACCCATGGTGGTTTCGCCGTATTGCATGCCTTGCGCGGAAACGCAGCGGAGGCTGAAGCAGCCATCGCACGCGCGCGTCGGCTCGATCCGAACGGCCGCAGCGCGGTCTACGCCCAGGCGCTGCTTCTGTTGGCGAATGGGAGGGATGACGAGGCGGCCACGCTGGTGGCGCCGATCCTGGCACAGACGCCGCCTGCCTCGCAGGGCACCGATCCGCTGGCGTTCCTGCGCCGCTTGCGGGCGCGGATGGTCGAGGCTTGAGGAGACCGAGCATGGATGCCGACACCGCTATGCACCTTCTTGCGCAGACCCTGCTGACTGCAGCCAAGGTCTCGGCACCGATCCTGCTTGCGACGCTGGTGGTCGGCGTGCTGATCTCGATCGTGCAGGTGGTCACGCAGATCCAGGAAATGACGCTCACCTTCATCCCGAAGCTGGTGGTGGTGGTGGTCATGTTCCTGGGCTTCGGGGCCTGGATGATGTCGGTGGTGGTGGCGTTCGCCCGGCAGATGATCGCCTCGGTGGCGGGGATGTAGCCGTGGCCGGACTGGAGCTTATTGCCATCCGTTTCCTGCTTGCCACGGCGCGGTTCACGCCGGTGCTGGCGGTTCCGGCGTTGACGCCGTTCGCGTTCGTACCGGTGTTCGTGCGACTGGCCTTGTTGCTGGCGGTGGGGTTGCTGACAGCTGGCGTTGCGCCGGTCCAGACGGGGTTGGCCGGTATCGACCAGCCCATCGCGCTGGGCGTGGCCCTGCTCGGCGAAATGGCGATGGGCCTGACGCTGGCGCTGGCGGTGGTATTGCCGGGCGCGGCCATCGGCATGGCGGCGAACGTGGTCGACGTGCAGTCGGGAGCGTCGGCGGTGAGCATCTTCAATCCGTCCATGCGGACTGCGGAGTCGATGACCGGCACGGCCATGCAGTGGGTTGCGGCGCTGGTGTTTTTCGCGCTCGGCCTGCACCTGTTCCTGTTGCGCTGGGTGCTTGCGTCCACGCGCTTCGCGCCGTTGGGGAGCGCCTTTCTCGCCATCACTCCGGGCGCCTTCGTGAGCCTGCTGGGCAGCCAGTTCCTTCTCGGCCTAGCCGTGGTGGCGCCGGTGATCCTGGGCCTGCTGGGGGTGGACCTGGCGGTGGCTTTTGCTAGCCGCTCGATGCCCCAGGCCAACATCTATTTCGTCGCGCTGCCGCTGAAGATCGCGGCGGCCTTCCTGCTGCTCGCCGCCGACCTGCGCTATGCCCCGGAGCTGATCGGCCGGGTGTATTCGCAAGCGTTCGGCGCCATCTCGACCGGGGGGCCGTGACGCCGTGTCCGAGAGCGAGCAGAGCAAAACCGAGCAACCGACCGCGTTCCGCCTGCAGGAGGCGCGCAAGCGCGGGCAGGTGCCGCGTAGCGCGGAGTTCGGCGGCACGCTGATCCTGCTGGCTTTCAGCGTGACGCTGGCGGTGTGCGCGGGGCGGCTTGCCGGCGCCTGTGCCGCAGCGCTGCGCGATTGCCTGCAGCTGGCAGGCAACGCACCGACGGCCGGTGGCGCGCTCGCGCACTGGATCGCCGGGACGTTTGCGCCGGTGGGCCAGGCACTGGTTCCGCTGGTATTGGCCGTTCTGGTCGTAGCGGTGGCGGGCAACGTGCTGCAGGCCGGTTTCGTGTTCAGCACCCATCCGCTCAAGCCCGACTTCACGCGCATGAATCCGGCCCAGGCGGTCAAGCGCCTGTTCGGCATGCGTACGGTGTGGGATTTGGCGAAGCTCAGCGTCAAGGCCGGCGCCCTGGCGTTGCTGGCCTGGTACGCCATGGGCAAGTTGGCGCAGGTGGTCGGCGCCGTCGCCTCGGCCAGCCCCAGGCAGTTGCCGCGGCTGACCCTGGCGGTGTTCGACAAGGTGGCCATGTGGCTGCTGGCAGTGATGCTGCTGCTGGCGATTGCCGACGTGCTTTTCTCACGCCGCGAGTACGTGCGCAAATTGCGCATGAGCCGGCGCGACATCAAGGACGAGACCAAGCGCCATGAAGGCGACCCGGCAGTCCGCGCCAAGCGGCGGCGCCTTTCCGCCGAACTACTCAAGCGCGCCCGCGCCGTCGGCCGGGTCGCCGAGGCCGACGTGGTGGTGAACAACCCGACGCACCTGGCCGTGGCGCTGCGCTATCGCCCGCGCACCATGCATGCGCCGGTGGTGCTGGCCAAGGGTAGCGACCGCGTCGCCGCACGCATGCGCAAGCTGGCCGAACGTCATGGCGTGCCGATGCTGCGCTCGCCCGAGCTTGCACGCGCGCTGTTCCGCAAGTGCGGCATCGACGAGCCCGTGCCGGCCGAGCTGTTCGGCCATCTCGTGCCGGTATACCGCTGGCTGATGTCGCGTCCCGGCAACCGGATCCGCACATGACCTCGTTGCTGCGCCAACTGCTGACGGGCAAGCGCGACCTGGCGCTGGTGCTCGGCATGATCGGGATCCTGGTGATCCTGTTCACGCCGATTCCCTCGCCGTTGCTCGATCTCCTGCTGGTGCTCAACTTCAGCATGGCGCTCCTGGTGCTGCTGATCACCTTTTTCACCGAGACGCCGCTGAGCTTCTCGACTTTCCCGTCGTTGCTGCTGATCACCACGCTGTTCCGGCTGGCGCTCAACATTTCCGCCACGCGCCTGATCCTCGGCCACGGCGAGGCAGGGCGGGTGATCCATGCCATCGGCTCGTTCGTGGTGGCCGGCAACTACGTGATCGGCCTGGTGGTGTTCCTGATCCTGGTGGTGGTCCAGTACGTGGTGGTGACCAGCGGTGCGCAGCGCGTGGCCGAGGTGGCGGCCCGCTTCATCCTGGACAGCATGCCCGGCAAGCAGATGAGCATCGACGCCGACATGAACATGGGGCTGATCGACGAGCACGAGGCCCGCCGGCGCCGCGCCCAGATCGAGAAGGAAGCCAACTTCTACGGCGCGATGGACGGCGCCACCAAGTTCGTCAAGGGCGACGCGATCGCCGGCATCGTGATCATCCTGATCGATATCGTCGGCGGACTCACCGTCGGCATGGTGCAGCAGGGCATGGCATGGGGCGATGCGGCGCAGCGCTATACGCTGCTCACGGTCGGCGACGGCATCGTCACGCAGATTCCTTCGCTGGTGATCGCGGTCGCCACCGGCATCATCATCACGCGCGCTGCCACCGATGCGCAGCTGGGCACGGAGATCGCGCGCCAGGTGCTTTCCAATTCGCGCACGCTGGCCATCGTCGCGGTGGCGCTGGGCGGGCTGCTGGTGTTGCCAGGCCTGCCGGCCTGGCCGGTGGCCGTCGTGCTGGCCATGGTGGTGGCGGTGGCCTGGATGGCCGCACGCAACCGCGAGAAGGAAGAGGCCCTGCCGGAGGAGCCACCGGCGCTGCCTACGAATCGGGAAGAGGATCTCTACCGGCTGCTGCAGGTCGATGCCATCGAGCTGCGCATCGGCAGCGCGCTGGCGGCGGGGTTCCGCGAAAAGTCTCTCGACGTGACCGAGCGCATCGCGCTGTTCCGCAAGCAGTTCGCGCTCGATTTCGGCTTCGTGATGCCTACCGTGCAGGTGCGGCAGGATCGCCCGGTCGGCGAACAGGCCTACGAGATCCACCTGCAGGGCGCACGGGCGGGGCAGGGAGAACTGCGGTTGGACGCACTGTTGGCGATCAACCCCGGCGGCAAGCGCGCACGGCTGGAAGGGCGCGAAACCCGCGATCCGGCCTACGGTCTTCCGGCGCTGTGGATCGACCCGGCGCAGCGGCAGTTCGCGCGCGGTGCCGGCTACACGCTGGTCGACCCCGAAACCGTCATGGTCACGCACCTGAACGAGCTGATGAAGCGCCACGCGGCGGACCTGCTGACCCGCGCCGAAACCGAGCGCCTGGTGCAGCGGGTGCGCGAGCAGCAGGCCTCCCTGATCGACGAGCTGGTGCCCGGCGTGATGTCCTACACCGACATCCAGAAGGTGCTCCAGCAGCTGCTGCGCGAGCAGGTCAGCATCCGCAACATCGAGACCATCCTGGAAGTGCTGGTGGACGCTGGCAAGACGACCAAACAGGCCGACGAACTGGCCGAGCGGGTGCGCGAGCGGCTCGGCCCCGGCATCTGCCAGAAACTTTGCAATGCACAGGGCGAGCTGCACGTGCTGACGCTGGCGCCGGAGCTGGAGCGCGCCATCGTCGCCACCGTGCGCCAGCGCGAGGGCAGCGCGGTGCTGCTCAACGACGCGGCGCAACTGGAAGCCCTGCTGTCGAGCCTGGCCCACCAGGCCGAGGCCATGATGGGGCGCAGCCTGCTGCCCGTGCTGCTGTGTCCCGGCAGCATCCGCCGCTCCCTGCGCCAGCTGATCCAGCGCAGCTTGCCGCACGTCAGCGTACTGGCGGTCGGCGAGGTGCCGACCCATGCGGTCGTGCGCGCCTTCGGCACCGTCGCCGCCCATGTTCCGGCAGCGGCTTGAGGAGAACCAGGAACCCATGGATACCACCATTGCAGGCATCACCCGCTACCTGAGCCAGGATGTGGACGCGCTCAACGTAGCGAGCCAGAACATCGCCAATCTGCGCACGCCGGGTTATCGCGCACAGAAGCTGACGCCGGATTTCGGCAACGCGCTGGCGGCCTCCCAGGTGCGCCTGGACATGGGCAATGGCGCGCTCGAACAGACCGGGCGCCCACTGGATGTCGCGCTACGGGGCGCCGGTTTCTTTACGGTGGACGTCGGCGGCGACACGCTGCTGATGCGCGCGGGCCAGTTGGGCATCGACAGTCAGGGGCAACTGGTCGATCCGGCCGGGCACCCGGTGCTCGGGCAGGGCGGCCCGATCACGCTTGGCCCTGCCGCGCGCATTCACGCGGACGGTTCGGTGGTCGAGGATGGGCGCGTGATCGATCGCCTGCGCATCGTCGACGTCGAGCAGCCCGAGCGGCTGCAGGATCTCGGCAGCGGCCTGTACGCCTATGCCGGCCCCGTGCAGGACTGGAGCGGCACGCTGCGCACCGGTGCGCTGGAGCAGTCAAACGTCGACCCCGGCAACGAGATGGTGCGGCTGATGGAAATCACCCGTCATGCCCAGTCGCTGCAGCACGCGATGGAGGCTTACGACCAGGTGCTGCAGGCCGGCATCAACCACATCGGCGAGAACAGCTGAGAGAACCTCCCATGATCGACGCACTCTACATCGCGGCTTCCGGGCTGCAGGGCTCGCAGGCCCAGATCGACACCATTTCCAACAATCTGGCGAACCTGCAGACGCCGGGGTTCAAGCAATCCCACGTCAGCTTCGCCAACGTGGCGGCGCTGTCGCCCGCGCAGGTGCAACAGGATGCGTCCGCGGAAGGAAAAGACGCGGGCATCGAGGTGCTCGGCACCCGGGCGGTGTTCACCGAGGGCGCCCTGGTCCAGAGCGGCAACCCGTTGGATCTGGCGATCCACGGCCAGGGCTTCCTGGAAATCGTCGATGCCGGCGGCAACCACATCTATACGCGCGACGGCCAACTGCACGTGGACAACGAGGGCTATCTCGCCACGGTCACCGGCAACCGCCTCGCCGACGGCATCCAGATTCCCCCCGATGCCCGTTCGGTATCAGTCGGCAGCGACGGGCGGATCACGGCCCTGCTCGGCGACGACACCCAGGCCACCGAGCTGGGACAGATCCAACTGGCGACGTTTGCTTCGCCGGAAGGGCTCAAGCAGGTCGACGGCAACGCCTTTGTGCCCACCGAGCAATCAGGCGATCCCACTCTGGGCCATCCGCAGGACGCCGGCTACGGCACGATCGCGCAGGGCATGGTCGAGCAGTCCAACGTCGACATGGTGCAGTCGATGACCTCGCTGGTGCTGGCGCAACGCGCCTACCAGCTCAATGCCAGGGTGCTGCAGGCGGCGGACGAGATCCTGGACACCATCAACAACCTGCGCCGTTGATCGCGATGCGTTCCCTGGTCGTCCCCCTCCTGTTCCTGTTTGCCCCGGTCCTGCCCGTCCACGCGGCGGAGCAGACGGTGGCTGCCGCGCGCATCGTCGATGCGGCCAGGGCGGCGCTACAGGCGCTGCCGCTGGAATCCGGGACGCGCCTGGAAGCGAAGGTGGTCGGCGAGCCGGCGGATGCGGTGGTGCCGTCCGGTTCCCTCCAGATCCGGGCGGCGGCGCCGTCGGGCCATTGGCCGCGTTCGCGGGTGGCGCTGCCTGTCCGGTTGTCGGTCGCAGGGCGGCCGGTACGAACCGAGACCGTGTGGTTTGCGGTGAAGGCGATGCAGTCCCTGGCCGTTTATGCGGCTGATGCCGGACAGGGCACGCTCGCTCAGACCGTGCAGGTTCGCATGGCAGAGGTGGATACGGCCCAGTTGCACGGCCACCCAGCACGCTCGCTGGCCGCCATGCAGGGGCAGCGCCTGCGCCGCGCGATGCTGGCCGGCGCGCCCGTGCTTGAAGAGGACTTCGAGCCGCTGCCGGATGTCGATGCGCGCCAGCAGGTCACGGTACTGGTTCGCTATGGGGCGGTCCGCATGCAGACGCGCGGCACGGCATTGAGCGCTGGCGACGCCGGCCAGACGGTCGCCGTGCTCGCCGCCGGGGCGGAAAGCCCCGTACAGGCGCGGGTAACGGGCAAGGGAGTGGTCGAAGTTGCGCGCTGAATCGTTCTCCCTGGCCATTGTGGCCACCTTGGTGCTAAGCCTGATCACTGCACCCGCCATGGCGCAGTCGCAAGCGACGGCGCCGGGTTCGCTGATCCAGCCGGACGCCTACCGCGGGCTGACCGCCGACCGGCGCGCGCATGCCCTGGGCGACATGCTGACCGTGGTCGTCGTCGAGACGGCGCACGCGAGCGTCAGCGCCAACACCGACGGCTCGCACGACCTGAAGCTGTCTGCGCAGGCCCGTACGCCCCGCGGCACCTACCCCTACGGCTTCGGGATGGGCGGCTCCGACCAGGGCGAGGGGCTGACCTCGCGCGCCGGCACTCTGCAGGCACAGCTCGCGGTGCGCGTGACCGAAGTAGGGCCCGATGGCCTGCTGCATGTGCGCGGTGAGCAGTCGGTGATCATCAACGGCGAGCAGCAGCGCATCGCACTGAGCGGCCTGGTGCGCGAGGAGGACATCCTGGCCTCCAACCTGATTCCGTCGAACCGGATCGGCGACGCGCAAATCGAGTTCACCGGGCAGGGCGACGTATCCGAAGCCCAGCGCCACGGTGCCATCTACCGTTTCATGAAGTGGTTGAGGTTGCTGTGAGAGGCACGTATTTCCTCGGCATCCTGCTTGCGCTGCTGCCGCTGGCTGCGGGAGCGGACGGCGCCAGCGTACGCCTGAAGGACATCGCACGCATCCAGGGCGTGCGCGACAATGCGCTGGCCGGCTACGGCATCGTGATCGGCCTGTCGGGCTCGGGCGATTCGGCCAAGAACCGCGTGACCGTGCAATCGGTCGCCAACACGCTCAGCCACTACGGCATCAACGTGGGCCCGGGCGACCTGTCCGCCCGCAACGTCGCGGCGGTCATGGTCACCGCTACGCTGCCGGCCTTTGCCGAATCCGGGCAGAAGCTCGACGTGGAAGTGTCCTCGCTGGGCGACGCCCGCAGCCTCACCGGCGGCATGCTGCTGCTGACGCCGCTGGAAGGGCCGGACGGCAAGCTCTATGCGCTGGCCCAGGGGCCGGTCTCGGTGGGCGGCTACGTGGTCGAATCGTTCGGCAGCCTGGCGCAGAAGAACCATCCCACCGTGGGCCGCGTCCCGAACGGGGCGACCATCGAACGCGCGGCGCCGCTGGGTCTGGGCGGCGACCCCGGCACCCTGGACGTGGTGCTTTACCAGCCCGATTTCACCACCGCCGAGCGGGTGGCCGAATCGCTCAACCGCAGCATCCCCGGCGTGAGCGCGGTTGCGCAGGACGCGGGCAAGATCGCCGTGCGCTTTCCTGGCCCACCGGCAAGCCTGGTACGCGCCATTGCGCAGATCGAGAGCGTGTCGGTCGTGCCCGACCAGGTTGCCCGGGTGGTTGTCAACGAGCGTACCGGCAGCGTGGTGGCCGGCGGCGACGTACGCATCGGCGCAGTATCCATCACGCAGGGCGACCTGCGCATCGAGGTGCAAACGGATTTCCTCGTCTCGCAGCCCGAGGGCGCTTACGTGCGGCCTTCGCGCAACATCACCACGGCGGTGGTGCCGCAGAGCACGATTAAGGTCGACGAGCCGCCGGCGCACTCGGTATCGATGCCGAGCGGCACCAGCGTCACCGAGCTGGTGGCAGCGTTGCGCGCGATCCACATCAACACGCAGGGCGTGATCGGCATCCTGCAATCGATCAAGGCCGCTGGCGCACTGCGCGGCGAGCTGGTCATCCAGTAAGGGGGAACTCATGGACATCACGACTGAAGCGGTGCGCCTCGGGCTGGACCTGGCCCAGGTCCGAGCGGAGATAGCCGGCGCCAACATTGCCCGCGCGAACGTCCCTGGCGCCACGATGCAGCGGGCCGATTTCGCCAGTGCGCTCGACGCGTTGGCTGCGGCGGAGAGGGGCGACGCGGACGCGGGCACCCGCATGCAGGCCATCTCGCAACAGTCGCTGCGCGGCGAAATCGAGCAGTCCGGCGCCGACGACGCGGCGAGCCAGGACGACCAGGTGGCCGAACTGAGCATCCAGGGGTTGGCCTACCGCGCCCTTACGGACGGGTTAAGCCGGCATTTCGGGCTCATGCAACTGGCGATCAGCGGGAAGTAAATTCATGGGTTACGACACTTTGTTTGCCGTCAGCCGCAGCGGCCTGGACTACGAGCGCACGCGCATCGAGAACGCCTCGCGCGACATCGCCGTCGCCAACACGCCGATCGCGCCCGGCCAGCCCACCGCCACCGATCGCAGTGGCGACTTCGGCGCGGCGCTGGGCCTTGCCCACGGCGCGGATCGGCTGGTACGCGATCCGGCCAACCCGATGGCCGACGCCAACGGCATGGTGCATTTCCCCAGGATCGACCTCGTCGCGGAGATGGGCACGCTGGTCTCGGCCAGCCGCGGCTACGAGGCCAATCTGCGGGCCTTCAATACGCTGCGGAACATGCTTGTATCCGCTCTCAACATCGGCAAGGACCAGGCATGATCGACGCCATCACTTCGGTAACGGGCGCCATGCCCGTGCCAGAACTCGCGCCGCGGCCGATCGACTCCACGGGTGACTTTTCCCGTTTGCTTGGCGAGGGCCTGGGTGCGCTCAACACCAGCCTCAACGCCGGCGACCATGCGTTGCGCGCCATGGCGGCGGGCGAGGCCATTCCACTGCACGACGTGATGATCGCCATGGAGCGCGCCCGCCTGGACCTGCAGTTCGCGGTGGAAGTACGCAACCGCGCGGTCGAGGCCTACCAGCAACTGACTCAGATGCAGCTTTGAGGCGATGACGGCCGTGCCTTTCTTCCTTGTTCATACAACGTCCCGCGCACGCTGGCTCTTTGCGCTGGGCCTGGTCGGTATCCTGACGCTGGCTGGGCTCGGTGCCTGGTGGGCGCTGGACCCGGGTTATGCCGTGCTGGCGACCGACATGCGTCCTGCCGATGCTTCCGAGATCGGCGCGGCATTGTCAGGTTGGGGCATTCCCTACCGCTTCGAGGACGGCGACAAGATCATGCTGGTGCCGCGGGAGAGCGTGTATCCCACGCGCATGAGGTTGGCTGCCGAGGGCATCCCACACGGCGGCAGCGTGGGTTTCGAGGCCTTCAAGGATTCGGACTACGGCGTCACCGAATTCGCCCAGCGCATCAACTACCAGCGCGCGCTGCAGGGTGAGCTGGAGCGCACCATCCAGACCATGCGCGAGGTGCGCTCGGCACGCGTGCACCTGACCATCCATCATGCCGGCCTGTTCGAGCAGGACCAGGAGGGCTCGAAGGCGTCCGTCAGCCTTGCGTTGCGCGACCGCCAGAAGCTCGGCGCATACCAGGTCGCGGGTATCCAGCGCCTGGTCGCTTCGGCAGTGGAGGGGCTCGACCCGGCGAACGTAACCCTGCTGGACGACCAGGGTACGGCCCTGTCCGGTGGCGTGGACATGCTGGCCGATCGCGAGGATCAGGTTGCACGGCTGGAGGCCTCGCTGCAGGCGCAGGCGTCGTCGCTGCTCGCCCGTGCACTGCACCGCAAAGACTTCACCGTATCGGTTGCGGTCAGGCTCAACTACGACCGGGTCAAGCGGGTCGGCAACCGCGTGCTTGCCCAGGACAAGGATGGCCATGGCGTGCTGGTGCGGGAGAAGACCGACTCCAACCGGGCCCCCGCCCAGGCTGCCAGCACCAGCGGCAACATGGCCTCCAGCCGCGAGGTCGAGTACGCGCACGGCACGGAGCAGGAAGAAATCGAGCAGGCGCCCGGGCGCATCGAGCGCATCAGCGTGGGCATCGTCCTGCCGGTGACGGTGCCGGCGGCGCGGTTCAAGGAATTGTCCGGCGTGGTGGCGGCCGGTATCGGCCTGGATCCGTCCCGCGGCGATCGCGTCGAACTGGCCATTGCGACCGCTCCTGCAGTGGCCCCCGAAGCCCATGCGGAGGTATCCGCCACACCGGACCCGGCCACGACGCACGCCGCCGCCCAGCCGGCTCGGCCAGTGCGGACCGTTGCGACCTCCGCGCTTGCGTATTGGATCGGTGGCGGGCTGGCCGGCACCGTTTTCCTTCTCCTGCTTCTGGCGGTATTCCGCCAGAAGCAGCCGCGCCGACTCACCGTGGCCGAAAGGCAGGAGGCGCTGGTGCGCATCCGCCAGTGGATCGAAGCACCGGAGAGCGCGCCATGAATCATGAAGGCATGCGGCAGGCGGCAGTCCTGCTTGCCAGCCTGCACCCGAGCGACCGCGCGTGGATCCGACGCCGGTTGCCGGCTGGGTGGCGGGGGCGGTTGAAGCGCTTGCTGCGGCAGGTGCGGGCCTTGGGGCAGGCCGATGGAGGCGTATTGAGCGATGCTCTGCACACCGCACAGGATGCGCGGCCGGACCCGCCGACGCCCGACGTGCTGCTTGCCGGCCTGGACGGGTTGTCGCCGGCATGGGTCGCCCGCACTCTGACCGCCTGTGCGCTCGACCATCGCGAGCTGTACCTGGCCGGGCAGCTACCGGTTGACCAGGAGAACGTCGAGCGCGCACTGCGCGAAGGCCCGGCCTCGTTGCCGCCAAAACTGGCGGGCGCGCTGGCGCAATTGGTACGTCAGCGTGGCGAGCGGGCATTGGCGCTGGGGAGTTGCCTGTGAGCGGCGTGCGCAGGATCGCTACCGCCGCCGTCCTGCTCGGCAGCACGGCACGGCCGCTGGATCGCTCGCCGGTGACGACCACGGCAGTCGAGGCGCCGTCCGCCAAGTCGGAAGAGATGTACAGGCAGGCCTATCTCGAGGGCTTCGCTGCCGGCGAGGAGGATGGCCGCAAGGAAGCCCAGCGGCAGGCCAGCGCATCGCTGCAGCAGCTCGCGGATGCACTCGCCGAGGCGGAAGTGGAAAAGCAGCGTTGGCGAGAAAGCCTGCGCGAGGCCATCGAACAGTTTGCGCAGGCCACCGCGCAACAGCACGACGCGGTGGAGCTGCTGGCCGCGGACGTTGCGGAAATCGCGGTGCGTCAGATCGTCGGGCACCTGCATGCCGAGCGCCGAGCGGTGGAGGCAGCCTGTCGCGAGACTTTGCGCGCGCTGCACGTTCCGTCCGCGCAGGTGCGCGTCAGCGCTTCCGATCGGGAGGCGTTTGGCGAGCTGCCGCCAGGCATCGAGCTGGTTGCCGACGCCTCGCTGGCACCGGGTGCCTGCCTGCTGCACTCGCCGCTGGGCGATATCGACGCCGGCCTCGCCACCCAACTGGCCCGGCTGCGCGAGACGCTCGCCGCCGCGCTCACGAGTGAGCGCGCATGAGCAGGACGGCGCAGCGCCTGGTCGAGTCCGTGCGCGATGTTTCCTTCCGTGTGCATTGCGGTTGCGTGACGGCCTGCAACGGGCTGATGGTGGAGTCACGCGGACCCGGCAGCTCACTCGGGGACTTGTGTGCGATTGACCTGGCAGGGTGCCGTTCGCTCGATGCGCAGGTGATCGGCTTCCGCGACGATCGGGTGTTGCTGATGCCGTTCGGCGATGCGCAGGGGGTTACGGTGGGCAGCAGGGTACGAGTTGCCGGCCGCCGCCGTGACGTGCCCGTCGGCAAGGCCATGCTTGGCCGGGTGGTCGATGCGCTCGGCCAGCCCATCGACGGCCAGGGCCCGATCGCCTATGCGGCGCACGTGCCGTTGCATCATGCGCCGATCATGCCGCTGCAGCGCGCCGAGGTCGGCGACGTGCTGGAGACCGGCGTCCGCTCGATCGACACCCTGGTCACGCTCGGCCGTGGCCAACGCGTGGGAATCTTCGCCGGCAGCGGCGTCGGCAAGAGCACGCTGCTCGGCATGCTGACGCGACAGGCGAAGGCCGACATGATCGTGGTCGCGATGGTTGGCGAGCGCGGGCGCGAGGTAGGCGATTTTGTCGCCGAGTCGCTGGGTGACGAGGGGCTGTCCCGCGCCGTGGTGATGGCCGCCACCGCGGATCAGCCGCCGCTGCTACGCATCCACGCCGTGCATGCCGCCCACGCGACCGCCGAATACTTCCGCGACCAGGGCCTGGACGTACTGCTGGTGGTCGATTCGATGACGCGCTTCGCCATGGCGCAGCGCGAGATCGGCATCGCGGCCGGCGAACCGCCCGCGTCGCGCGGCTATCCGCCCTCGGTGTTCACCTGGCTGCCGAGGATACTGGAACGTTGCGGCCGGCTGCGCAGCGGCGGCTCCATCACGGCGGTGTACACCGTGCTGGTGGAGGGCGACGACATGAACGAGCCCATCGCCGATCACATGCGTGCGATCTTGGACGGACACATCGTGCTGGCCCGCGAGCTCGCCGACCGCGGCCAGTTGCCGGCCGTGGACGTGCTTCGTAGCATCAGCCGCCTGATGGGCCGGGTGGCCTCGCCCGAGGAACGAGAGTTGGCGACACGCACCCGCGCACTGCTGGCTGCCTACGAGCGTTCGCGCGACCTGATCAGCATGGGCGCCTACCAAAGCGGCCACGATCCGGTGCTGGACGACGCCGTGCGCGTGCTGCCGGCACTGGAACGCCTGCTGCGCCAGAATCCGGGCGAGCATAGTACGCGCACGCAGGCTCTGGCGATGCTTGCCGCTGCCATCGGCCCAGCGGAGGCACACGCATGACGACGCACAGGGACGTCCGCATGCTTGCGCTGATGGCGCGCGTGGCGCGGGTTCGCGAGATCCAGTCCAGGCAGGCGCTGGCGAAAGCCATCGAACAGGAGGACGCGCAACGGGCACGCACCTGCGAGGCCCAGCTGTGCGTCGACCGCTCCGATGCGGCACTGCATGACGCATTGCGTGGCCCCGCCATTGCCCTGGCGCGACTTCCATTGCTGCAGGAACTGTCCGCGCACGTCCAGGCCACGCTGGTAAGCGAACGCGCGCGATTGGGCGAATGCGAGGAACAGGTTGTAGACCGCACGAACGTTGCCAGCGGGCGTATGCGCCGCCGGGAGATGCTGGATGAGAGGACGGGGGCCACCATGAACCGCCATCGGCAGGTCGATGACATGCGCCAACTCGATATCGCCACCGAGGCCTGGCTGGCCTATCGGCGCACGGAGGCCGCATGACCCAGATCGACGCTCATACTCTGCACACTTCGCGCGCGTGCGCGTCGCAGAACCCGCCAGCGAATCGCGGGCAATCACAGAATTTCCTCGATCATCTGCTTGCGGGCAAACACGACGCGCCAGAAAAGGGAAGTCGCCAGGATAGGGGTTTGCCCCGTGATAGCAAGAGTCCTTCAGCTACCTGGACCGCTCGCGATGTCGTGAGACCTCAGCCACAGGTACAGGGTCAGGCGCTCAAGTACCCCGACGAGCGCGAGAACGTGGATGAAGTATTCGCGGAAGCGCCGGACTTGCGGGGGGCTGGCGGCGTCCTGTCGTTGCTGGCCACGCACTGCGTGCCTTCTGCCAGTACTGGGACAGTGGCTTGCGCGAGGGTGTTCGAGCAGCACGGTTTCGCCAACGGCTACCTTTCCTTCATTGCCGACGTCCCAGGTGCGGGCATACTGAACGAGCGCCACGCCGTGGTTTCTGCGGCGGTCGGACAGGCGCCTGCCGCCGAAGTGCCCGACTCCACGACTGGGCTGGTTGCGGTGCCGGCGGCGGGCGACCGACATTTCGCCGTGGCGACTCCATGGCCGGTCGTCGTGGAAGGCATGGACAGCGTGGCCGGCACGACCACACGGTCTGTCGAGCGGCTGGCGCGGACGCTGGGTCCGTTCGCCGCGGCGAATCAACCCTGGCCGGAGCGCCTGCTGCGCCTCAGCGGGAAGTCCGACGGCAGGACCTCGCTGTGGATACGCGACTACGCGTTGCCGTCGCAAGCCGTACAACCGCTGGTCGCGCAACTGCGGCAACTGGCACTGAAAGAAGGCATTGCGCTCGACCGCGTGATGGTGAACGGCACGGTCGTCTGGCATGCGGAATCATTCCAAGGAGACGTTTGAATGGCCGTAGACGCGATCGGGAGCGTGCTGCAGACGCAGGATGCTGCGCTTCCCGCCAATTCGAAGATCAACGAGCAGGACTTCATCAAGCTGTTCGTCAACGAGCTGCAATACCAGGATCCGATGCAGCCGATGGACAACGGCCAGTTCCTCACCCAGCTGGCGCAGTTCGTCGGCATCCAGCAGCAGCAGCAGACGGTGCAGGGTGTGGACAATCTGCTCATGCTTTCGGCCAGCGGGCAGTCGCTGGGCCTGCTCAACCACACCGTCCAGTTCACCAGCCCCGACGGCGCCACGGTGTCGACGGGCCGGGTGACGGCCATCCAGTTCGACGCCAGCGGCGCCTCGCTGTCGGTCGCGACCTCGACGTCCAATACGGTGACTGGCATCCGCATGTCGCAGATCCAGCAGATCACTCCCTGAGGAGCAAGGCCATGCCGCTGCAATCGCTCTACAACAGCCTGTCCGGGCTTTTCGCCTTCTCCAAAAGCCTGGACACCATCAGCAACAACATCTCCAACATGAACACGCCGGGGTTTCGCGGCAAGGACTCGTTCTTCGAGAACGTCATGGGCGAGAACGGCACCCGCATCGACGGCACCGGCATCCGCACCAGCGAAGGCCAGATCGAGCAAACCGGCAACGCCACGGACCTGGCGATCACCGGCGAGGGCCTGTTCGTGCTGCGCGATCCTTCTACGGGCAAGTACTCCTATACCCGTGCCGGGCAGTTCCAGTTCGACGCCCAGAGCTACCTGGTCGATACCGTCAACCAGTTCCATGTGCAGGGCATCGACGAGAACGGCAACCTCGCCGACATCAGCATCAACAAGCTGCGCTCGCTGCCCGCGGAGGCGACCACGACGGTCGCTGTGACCGGCAACCTTTCTCCCCAGGATACCGATTTCACCGTCAGCAGCCTGACGGTCTACGACGCAAGCGGGAACACCCACACGTACAGCGCGAAGCTGACCAACGACAGCGCCACCACGCCCGGAAGCTGGAAGGTGACCCTGCTCGACGCAAACGGGCAGTCGGTGGTCGACGGCGAGATCCGTTTCAACACCGACGGGTCGATCATGGCCGGCTACAACAGCCTGGCCGTCTCGCTGACGCTGGCGGGCCAGACCCAGCCCGTGACGCTGGACTTCGGCGCCGCCGGAACCCTAAGCGGCGCCACCAGCTATGCCGGTATCGCCTCGAACCTGGTCGCTTCGCCCAAGGACGGCCATTCGGTGGTCGGCGTGGCGTCGTATTCGTTCGACAAGAGCGGCGTGCTGCAGCTCAAGTACGGCGATCAGGAGACCCGCCAGGGCGCACGCGTTGCACTGGCCGCCTTTGCCGACGAGAGTTCGCTCGAATTGCTCGATGGCCGCCTCTACGAAGGCAGTCCGGCCCAGCAACGACAGCTGGGCGGGGCAGGCGAGGGCCTGTTCGGCACGATCACTGGCGGCAGCCTGGAGATGTCCAACGTGGACCTGACCCAGGAGCTGGCCGACATGATCGTCATCCAGCGCGGTTACCAGGCCAACTCCCGCGTCATGACGGTAACTAACGACATGCTGCAGCAGCTCTATGACTCTACGCGCGGCAGCTGACGTGTCGGTTCGTTTCGGTTGGACGGGCTCCACCCGTCGCACGGTCCTGTACGGGAGGATCGCCGCGTGCGTGCAGGCCTGGCTGGCCGACTGGCAGGTAGCCCACGACGGTGCGGCGCCTCCGGTGGAAGGGGCGCCGATCGTTTCGCCCCCACTCGGCGACGCCTGTGTGCTGCAGGCTGGCGTCGATCACGCCTGCCTCATGGTGGCCATTGTGCGCAACGACCTAGCGCGATTCGGCAACTGGCTCGCTGACATCCGCGGAAGCACCGCCACGCTGTCGTGCGACGTGGGCAGGGCGGCGCTCGAGGATCTCACGCAGCGGATGGGCCAGTTGGCAGGGAGCGGCACGGTAGCCCAGTACGGTGCTGACGCCTGGCCGCGAGACCTGACGCGCGAGGAATTGGGCGCGGTCGGCGCCGTATTCGAAGTAGGTGGCGTTGCCGTCAACCTGGCGCTGTCGCGCGATGCGGTAGACGCCGTCTGCCCATCCACGCCTTCCCCTACCGGTCGATCGCTGCAGCTGCGGGCGGATGCGGCCGGGACAGCCTCCGTACGCCTGACCGCCGGACTCGATTTCGGATCGATCAGCATGCGCGAGCTTGCCGACCTGCGCGTGGGCGAAGTGCTCGTCGGCGAATGTCCGCTCGAAACGCCGATCCGGGTATCGGCACCCGGGTCGGCGCCGGTGTGGAACGCGCGCATGGGGCGCATCGGCAACCGTCTGGCCATCGCCCTGGTTCAACCATCATCACAGCAGGAAAACGTATGAACACCGCGACGCTCGTCGAGACTATCGAGTTGCCCGAACTCCCTGTCGCCAGGCGTGGGAAGGCGGAGCCCGTGATCCAGCGCGACCTGGCTCTTCTCAATCACGTGTCGGTGAAGCTGGAAATCGTATTGGGCCAGACCACCCTGACCGTCAAGGAACTGTTCGCGCTGGCCCAGGGCGACACGCTGACCCTGGACACCGAGCTCGACGCGCCGGTCCAGCTTCAGCTGGATGGCAAGGTCATCGGTCGCGGGCACCTGGTCGCCGTGGGTGACCGCTTTGGCCTCAGGATCACCGACCTCGCCGAATGAACACATGCTCCAGGCTGCTGGGCGCTGGGGTTACCGTGGCGCCATCCATCCCTTACCGCACCGAGTCGGCGATCACGGCCGGCAAGGCCTTGTCGGTGTTCGGGGCGACCATCGCATTGTTGGCGGTCACCGTTGGCGTGCTGCTGTGGGTGCGCAAGCGGGGTTGGCTGCAGCGCTGGTCGATGATGGCGGGTGGTGGCAGTAAGCCGGGCCGGAATGCTCCCCGCGTCCTGGGGCAGGCCCGCCTCGGGCAGTCTTCGCATGCCTACGTCGTCGAAGTCGATGGCTCGCGCTTCGTAGTGGTCGAGTCATCCAGGCACGTGAGCCTGCATGCGTTGCCCGAAGGAAACGCGGCGCCGGGTGAAGGGCATGAGTAAATTCCCGCTCAGGGCATGGGTACTGGCCGCACTGGTCGTGCTGGCGGCGTGGCTGCCTGCAACGGCGATGGCCGATCCGCTCCAGGACCTTCTGGCGAAGGCCTCGGCCCAGGATCTTTCCCCGGCCCTGCGCTCGTTTCTGCTGCTCACGCTGCTGTCCATCGTTCCGTTGCTGCTGATCAGCCTCACGTCGTTCACGCGGATCGTGGTGGTCCTTTCGCTTCTGCGCAGTGCGCTGGGGCTGCAACAGACACCGCCGAACAGCGTGCTGGTGACCCTCGCGCTGTTCCTGACTCTGTTCACGATGTCACCGGTGCTGCAGACAGCCAAGACCAGCGCGCTGGATCCCTACCTGCGCAAGGAGATTGCGGCACCCGTGGCATTGGAAAAGGGATTCCAGCCGCTCAAGGTCTTTATGGTCAGGCAGACACGCAAGGAGGACCTGCTCGCTGTCGTCGGCATGGCTGGTCACCCTGCACCCAGGAGTATCGATGACATCTCGGCGCTAGAACTCGTGCCCGCCTTCATGCTCAGCGAGCTGCGTACGGCTTTCCAGATCGGTTTCGTGATTTTCCTGCCGTTCCTGCTCATCGACCTGGTGGTGGCTGCGATCCTGATGGCGCTGGGCATGATCATGGTGCCGCCGTCCACGGTGAGCCTGCCGCTGAAGATACTGCTGTTCCTGCTCATCAATGGCTGGTCGTTGGTTGCCCAAGCCCTGCTGTCGAGCTTTCATCCGACGTGACGCATGTCGCCGACCTTGAATATTCCCGAAAAGGAGCTTTGGAGCCGCTGGGTCGACCAGCGAGAGCAGAGAGCTCGCGAGGCGCTGATTCAGATGCACGTGTCGTGGTCGCGCCTAGTTGCGCGGGATGTCTACTTGAAGGCACGCATCAGGGGCGCAGAGTGGGCGGACTATGTACAGAACGCAACGGTCGGATTGATCGAGGCAATTGACCACTACGAATTAGGTCGTGGCGTCGACTTTCGTACTTACGCCAGGCACCGGGTACGCGGTTCGGTGTTCAATGGATTGCGCCACCTCGCCTCCGCTTCGCATGTTCGACACCCGCAGGAAGCTCTTGCAGAACGATCATCTTCACTTGCTGGTGGCGAGTCAGATCCGCTGGAGGCCTTCACGTCCTGGACTGTCGGGATGGGCATTGGCTACTTGCTGGAAGTCGCCTCGCTTGAGGATGGGCGTGACGATGTCGACCGTGGCCCATATGCGACAGCGGTACGTGAACAACTCTCGGAGATCTTGAAATGCACGCTTGGGAAGTTGTCTGGGCGGGAGCACATGGTGCTGACATTGCACTATTTTCAGCATGTCCCATTCGTCGACATTGCCAGTCAGATGCAGCTTACGAAGGGCCGCATATCGCAGATCCATCGTCAGGCGATCGAGTCGATGCGGGCGCACATGAAGACGTCCTATTCGGTGGATGCCCGATAGGCGGGCACAGCATTCCCGCAAAATTAGCTTTGAGGTGGCCTTTCTTCTCCGGACACGATGATCAGGTTAGGTATCACGGCGTCGTTATCGACGCTGGTGCCCGTAGGGCGATTAGGCCAAGTTATCGGGGGTAGGGGAGGTTAAACCCTTCGACTCCCGGAGGCCTATCCTGTCCAGATCCCAACTGGCCACCGGCTATGTACTGACTGGCTCATGGCCTATCCGCCGCCCCGTACCGGCTGATTGGGTGTTGGCGTACAAGTCGCCCCTCAGCTCCGAAGCAACTCGTAGGTGTGCTGCTCTCCGTTGTCAGCAAAAAGGATCCAATTCTTGAACCACAGGGAATTCGGGAAGTCCGTATGCAATCTGATCTCCCCAGTTAACGGGTCGACGAAGCAGCAGCTTGTCTCTGTGTCGAGACTGTGGACCACCATTGCGATTCTGAGGCGATTGTCATTGTGGAGGGCCATCCATCCCCGTGGCCACTGGCCATCTTCAGGAAGTGCGCTGGATGGGCTGCCTAGGGTGACTTGAAGTTGAAGCGAGGGAAGCACTGCGACCTCGGTCTTGTCGTTCCATTCATCCACGAACGCATTATCACCAAACAACGCGAATGAGCAGGTCTGGCCGTGGAAATTTCCGGTCAGGAAGAGACCCGACTCCGAGAGATTAAATTGACCGGTGGTACTACGACGCAACGGTTGCTTTTGCAAACTATCAAGGCTAATTGGACCGTACATTTGGCGTTCCTTTGTGAGCGGCATCCTTATCTTACTCAGCACAACCGCATGGCACGAGATAGATAGAATTTACTTTCGAATGGCACTCGTTGGCTCCGCCCAAGTCGACGCGTGAGGTCTATTTCAGACGGTTATCGCGAGTGGAGCGGCCTGATCCTTCGACACTCAAAGGATACTTCGGCTACCTTACGTTACCGTAGACACGACGTCCCCCCGCTTTTGAGTAGCACAGCGGTTTGGAGTCCAATCCCCCATCCGAAGGAGATTGGACGTGAAGAAGCGATTTACCGAAGAACAAATCATCGGCTTCCTGCGCGAGGCGGAGGCCGGCATGCCGGTGAAGGATCTGTGCCGCAAGCACGGCTTCAGCGAGGCCTCGTACTACCTGTGGCGCAGCAAGTTCGGCGGCATGAGCGTGCCCGACGCCAGGCGGCTGAAGGAGCTGGAGACGGAGAATGGGCGGTTGAAGAGGCTGCTGGCCGAGCAGGTGCTGGAGAACGAGGTCATCAAGGACGCCCTGCGAAAAAAGTGGTGAGCGCACCGGCGCGGCGCGAGCTGGTGCGGCAGATGGTCGACAAGGGGTTGAGTGAGCGACGTTCGCTGGCGGTCGTGGGCATGAGCGCCAGCGCGTATCGCTATACGCCATGCCCGGATCACAACGGGGAGCTTCGGCACCGCATCGTGGCGCTGGCGCAGCGGCACAAGCGCTATGGCGTGGGAATGATCCATCTGAAGCTACGACAGGCGGGGCTGCTGGTGAACTACAAGCGCGTGGAACGGCTGTATCAGGAAGCCAAGCTGCAGGTGCGTCGACGCAAGCGGAAGAAGGTGCCCGCGGCCGAGCGACAGCCACTGGCCCGGCCGAAGGCAGCCAACGAGGTCTGGTCGATGGACTTCGTGTTCGACCGCACGGCCGAAGGGCGCGTCATCAAGTGCCTGACCGTCGTCGATGACGCCACCCACGAGGCGATGGTCATCGAAGTGGAGCGAGCCATCTCCGGCCTGGGCGTGACACGGGTGATGGATCGCCTGGCGCTCAGCCGCGGCCTGCCCAAGGTGATTCGCAGCGACAACGGCAAGGAGTTCTGCGGCAAGGCGATGCTCACCTGTGCGCACGAGCGTGGCGTGCAGCTGCGGCTGATCGAACCGGGCAAGCCGAACCAGAACGCCTACATCGAGTCGTTCAACGGCCGCCTGCGCGACGAATGCCTCAACGAGCATGGGTTTCCCAGCCTGCTGCATGCGCGTGCCGAGATCGAAAGCTGGCGGCGGGAATACAACGAGGAACGACCGAAGAAGGCGCTCGGCGGCCTGACACCCGCCGCCTATGCGAAGCAGTTAAAGTGAGCCCGGACTCTAAACCGTCCCGCTACTCAAAGCGGGGGGACGTCGGACACACCGCGGACCTATCAGAGTGAATGGAACGAAGGCGAGCTACTCGAACCGTTTTCAGGCGGGATGGGCGTCAGCCCTTGGCTGCGCCTTCAACCCACTGCTCATAAATGTCGGTCGCCCAATGCCTCCCATACTGGCTAGGCTTGGAAGCAAGTGCGAAGGCCTTGATCGAATATTTGACCGCTTCATCGGCCGCCTTGGCGTGCCAGCCATGCTTGATGCACCAAGCCCGAATGTTCCCCGGATCCTCGGTTTGGCGGTGCGCCCGAAGGATGCGAAAGGCATCCTTGACGGATTCCTGGTCTAGTGAACTGAGGACCTGGCTGCCGAGGTTGATGCGTGAGGTCATGGACAGTAGTGCCGCTTCCACTACCTTGTTGCCGATAGGTTCGAAATCCTCTTGAGGCTTATTCGGTGTGATAGGCCCCCACGAGCGCTTCCAGCTGTCGACGGCTTCAAGAAGGTGAGGCACACAGATCACCAACTTCGGGTGAGGGTTGGAATCCACCTTATCCATCATTTTCTGGTCGGCATAGATCACAACCACTGCGTCGCAGGGCGTATAGCCCTTAAACGAGGCGTCCGTCTCTAGCCTCAGGGAACTACTTTCAAGGGAAAGTCGCTTGTTCGAAAGGAGCGCCTTGGAAGCCTTCGTGCCGAGGGCGCCTTCGAGCGTTGTTCCTTGCAGGGCTCCCTTGGTAGGAATGTAAAGGACGCACTGCCTCAGAGCCGAGTCTTGCAAGACTTCATGCAACAGCTCTTGAAGCGCTTTCAGAATGGCTGATCGCTCGAAGGTCTCGTCCGGGATAAGTACTCTCTTGATGGTAACTTTGCTCATGCTTTCCGCACTTCCTTGCTTTGGCTGAAACGCAGCTCTCTCGAATTTTTCTGTCAAGATGACGATGTACATCGTCCCATTCGACCATCACACCAACCCACTCTTCTTTGCCCGAGAGAGAACATGAGGCCGGCGTAGACAGCGGGAAATGCTCTGTTGTTGGGGCGACTTCGAGCTTGTAGAGGAAAAGGGCGTAGGCTCTTTCGTAAATTTCTCGGAGCTCTCGACGGGCCGCTTTGGCCGCATCCGAAAAGTGGCGTAGTCATCTCAAAAATGTCCCTTCTTCCATTCCCTGCGCAGCAAGGCCACCAAATCTTCCACCAAATGTTCAGTCTGCTGGGTCAGTGCGGGGCGGGGCCGATGGGCGGGGCGCAGATGTACGGCTTCTGGCCTGCCCATGAACATCTGAAACGAACCAGGACTCGCCTCCTGCTCTTTCTGTGTCCGCCACGTTCCACCATCTCCACCTGTGATCTTGGCGGCCAGCGCGCAATGGGTCAGGCGCTGAGTAGGATCAACCTTGTCCAAGAGCCATATGGCGTAGCGCAGCGCTTTAGAAAGTGTGACGATGACATCTTCTTCAATCACCACCATGCCATGGCTCGCAAGGTTCAGTGGCAAGCGGATGTTGATAGTGCCTTCCGGCTCAAGCCGTACTTCGCCTTGGCCTTCGTCATGCGTTAGGACCAAGGCGTGACCTTGAACCTTCGCGATGTTGGATTTCTCAGTCGAAAACAACTTAGTGGGGCCGAACAACGCCGATTGGGTGATCTCATCAGCCAACTGGCCGCTTTCGATTTCACTGGGGCGAAGAATCGCTTGCTTCGGTCCCGAGGCGACCGAGAGGACCAAGGTCCGGCCGAACCGGGAATAACCCCTCTGTTCCTCTGGGAGCGCAGCCAAGGCCTCTTGAAGCATCGCTTGCTCATCGACGGGACCTGTGGCGTTGGACACCATCCAACCATGCAACTGCTTTGTGACCAAACGCCGTAGTTCTTCAGGTGTGGCGAATCCTTGCCAGAAGAGTCCTGAGTCCCACTTGCCAGCCTCATCGATGAATGCGTTCTGCTCAGGGTCGCGCTGGTCAACGTTCTGCACGAAGACGAAGACGGGGCGCTTCTCTCGGGCATCCCGATACTCCTCATGGGTCGCGGAGAGGCCGGAGGGCTGGGTTTCCCCATAACGCTCGCCCATCAAGAGCACCACGGCCGCAGCTTGGCGAACCCCTTGCAAGCACGCGATCTGGGGAGATGACGGTCTTGCACCGAAATCCTCAGCCATGATCGCTTCGCACTCCAACTGCTCGATGGCCTCTTTGGCGGCGGCACGAAAGGGAACCATGCTGGAGATCAGCGAGCTGATGAAGATTTTGGGTTTCATGGCCTGGCCTTCCTGGAGTTGGGCTATTTGACAACGAAGACGTCTCAACAGATGCGACAGGTAGATGTGAGCCTAGCCAGATTACCAACAGAGGCAAAGCGATGTCGTACGTTGATCGGATGTGCTTTCGGATGATGGCTTGGTGTCTCGTGCCCCTGTGGGCATCCATCCCTGTGGCCTACGCCATGGACGCCGTTTTGAAGCTGCCGGCCGCTCTTGGCGGACCAGCCAACCAATCCGACGTTCTCTTTCTCGTTGGCATGATAGGTGCGGGGATCAGCCTCATTCTGTTCGCCATTCAAGGTGTCCGCTTGTGGCGTTGGCGGCTCGGTAAGACGGTGGATTGCATTGTCTGCGGATGCTTGCTCGGGAATGAGCGAGAAGGGCGCTGGGGACCCTATCGGAAATGTCTCGGATGTGGGAAAAACCATTCAGCGCGTTTGGGATAAAGCGAGGCCTCGAACCGGAGGTTGGGATTTCTCCTTCGGGAAAGCCACATGATTAGAGCGGGTTATCGGGGAGGGCCGGAACCCGGCGGATCGCCCCGTGGCGCAGTGATCGCAAAGCGTGAGCGACCCCGCGTTGACCTTCGAAAATTCGAATCTTCCGCGACTCCGGCCTATGATCCGAGTGTTGGAGCGATGTCGGAGGGACAGGGGCTATGGGGATCTCGATCGAAGGAGTTGTCAGCAGCAAATTGGGGCTGGCATCGCATCAGAATGCCGTGCCGCTGCTGCGGCAGCTGACCATCGCAAATGACGGTACCGAACGACGATGGCTTCATGCGATTGATGCGACATGATGCTA
Organism: Rhodanobacter sp. KK11; assembly: GCF_033345435.1. Classification (NCBI taxonomy): domain Bacteria; kingdom Pseudomonadati; phylum Pseudomonadota; class Gammaproteobacteria; order Lysobacterales; family Rhodanobacteraceae; genus Rhodanobacter; species Rhodanobacter sp. KK11. The sequence continues at coordinate 349,704 of NZ_JAWPMI010000003.1, read as the reverse complement.
GCTGCTAGGCAGCGGGAGTATGAGTACTCGCCCGATGCGGAATTCGGTGTAATCTTTGCCTGAGCCAGCGCGGCTCATTGACCAGGGAGCAGGTATGGCAGGGGAACCTAAACAACCGCGATGGGGCAGCTGAGTGGCGCTGGACGCTTTACGCAGCGAACGCTCGTAAGATCGCGGACTGTGCCGAGGGATACAAAAACAAGAGCGATGCTATTCACGGTGCACGCTTGGTTGCCCAGGTAGCTAGCGATGCTGATATCTGGGATGCCACCACTCAGTCCTGGAGCTAAGTGGAAATCGCCCAACTGGCGTTGGAGAGCTCCAGCACGCCGATGTTCGAAGGCCCTCCGCGCCGTGACGTGGCTCCGCAAAGCATCCCGGAGGCGGAAGCTATTAGGGATCACGCGCTCACGCGCACTGATCTGCCATCTCCCGCGTGGAATCGCGGGTCTGGGAGACCATGTGCCTGGCTAGCTGCCGGAACGTTCGGTTGCAGCACGGGCAAACGCCCTGTTTGACAGTCCGCTTCAAGTTGTTCCGGCGAACGCTAGTCGCCTTCTGGGCGCAGCACACGTGCTCGAGCCAGCGTTTGACCTGCAGGCGGGGTACGCTCCATAGAAAACTGGGCCACCGTGTGGGCGGCCCTCTCTGGGCATGTGGGCGCGCTAGTCACCCTTCTTGTGCTAGTCACCCTTCTTGTGCTTGTGGGGCTTGAGAGATGGCGTATTTCCGGGGATCTTTTTATTGTCCCTTTGGCGCCTGTCGGGCTTCCCAGTTGATTTCGCGATTCGCTTCGGTCCAGGCTTGATTCCCATAGCTTTCTCCTGCATTGGCGGTGCCTTTGCATTATTACCCGGCACTGGAACGCGTTGGGGCGAGCCTTCGTCTATTCAAAGACTTTTACATCAGCCGCCGGCAGTCAGTAGTGCGGTGCTGGCGGCACACTGCTGACATTCCATTTTGCTCAGTTCCTGCGGCACTTAATATACGGCAATTCGAAATGGGCCGGGGCCACCCGATCGACTTTTCTCAGGCGAAAGAAAGCGGACCCGCTTGCAGTAGTACATGATCGGTTGAACTTGCCGCGGGAAGCTGACGCCGGTGGATTGACTTGTCGATGTTATGGAGGTGGGGCGTGCGGCTTCCATTGGCCCTTGAAATGGTGACCCCACACCGCCTAAAAAGCACGGACGCTTCGTCCGCTAATCCGCATAAAATGAGATGTCTACCGCGTTGGCAGCGCAGACTTCGGAGAGGCCAGATCAAACTCTGGCATTGGAGCAGCGAAGGCGGCCGGAAACGGGCTAGATCAGCCTGTCCACTCATCTGCGATCGCTACCCAATCAATGGCACGCTCGCTCTTCCCAGTCCAGACATCCCAGAAATCTGGGTCTTCGGACTGCGGCCGCTCATCCTTAGACAGCTCACTCATTTCGACCAACACCGGCAGAGGGGTGGCCCAGCCCAGCAGGATAGCTTGACGCGAGGGCAGGCTTGGCAAGTCACGGAGCAAAGCGCCAACGTTGTCTGGCACCAACCGCTGAACCAAGTCCTGGTCACTGTCGTTAACTATGCGATGGAGCAGGAAGGTGTTGCATTGGGCCAGTACGGTGGGCGACAGCTCCGAGGGACGCTGGGAGGAGAGCACCAGACCTACGCCGAACTTGCGGCCTTCCCGAGCGATGCGCTCGAAGGTCTCGCGACATAGGCGAGAAGGGGAGGGCAATCCATCTTCACCGTCTCGGCCACGCTTGATGAACGTGTGCGCCTCTTCTAGCACCAGCACTGTCGGCAATGGCTCGCCACCCGGGCGCGACTTTCGATAACGTTGGCTCGTTTCGAAGACCAATCGAGCAAACACGGCGATCAAGGTGTACGTGGCTTCGGAGGGCACCATGGACAAGTCGATGACCGCTACCGCACCGTTCTCAGAACCATCGGAGCCAATGTGGCCTTCCAGCCACTCCACCAAAGAGACCGGTTCATCAGGAAGGATTACAGGTTTCAATGAAGGCGTGGACATCATGCTGCGAATACGCAGCGTCAAGAAAGCAATGAAGTTGGAAACGTTGGCACCCGTAGTTCCACTACTGGCCAGCTCTTCAATGAAGTCGGCGAACAGGGAAACGTCAAACTGTATCGGCGCGTCTTCACTACCCTCTGTATCGAGAGGTGCCATAGGCAGTGCTGCTTGTGTCACGTCAAAGAGGTGGACGACTTCTTCAAAGTCTTCGATGGAAAAGTCGTTGTAGAAGATCTTATTGTTCTTCCTGTAGTTTTCGCGATTTTTCAGCAGTTGAGCTATCGTTTCCGCCAGGTGCTCAAGTGCGTCTCGCTTATTTTCGTCCTGTATCTTGGCAGCAAACGCGGCAAGGGATTCTGCGAGGGAGCTAAGAAGGCTCCCGGTGTCCTGACGGCCGGGAAATCCTATAAAGGAGCCATCGGCGATCACCGCGTTCAGCCGGGTGCGGTAGACCGCCAATATCCGAGCAGCGGTCCGCTCGGCGGGTTCGTGAGCTTCCCTCCCGGCGCGCATGTTCCGAAGCGCTTGATTGAGCAGCGGACGCTGCGTTCCTGGTTGAGCTTGGGAGATGGCCGTCCATTCATGGCTATTCCATAGCCATGCCGGAATCTGCAGCGGGTTGTCGGCATCACCGGGGCGGAACACACGGACCCTCCCTATATCTTGGAAGGCTTTGGTGTATTCGCCGTTCGGATCCAAGACGATAAAGCGGGCGTTAGGGGCCCCGCCCTGGCCGTCGGTGGCCTTCGCTGCTGCAGCGGCTTCCAGAGACCATCGGATCATGCCCGCGACCGAACAGGACTTGCCGCTGCCGGTGTTGCCCAGCACGGCCAAGTGGCGTCCGAAAATCTTGTCGGGGTCGACATGGATGGGAGCATCGTTGGCCATGGGCGACGTGCCGATGCGCACCCGTCGGTTCGTGCCCTGCGCCCCGACAATCGCGCTCACCTGTTTCGGTGTCGGGATGAGCACTTGGTCGCCCACGGAGGGGAAGGCGATCACACCGCGTTGCAACTCTAGCCGAGGTTCTTCACCGGCCTTGTCTTTGCGGGTGACGAGAGTGCCAATGGGATTGATGACCATGCGGCGCTGGGGGAAGGGAAGGTCGACCAACCCCAATTCGTGCCGCCCCCGGTCACCTATGGCGGCCGCACGCTCGGTGCCGATCCAGGCCACGAAGCCCACCGTGGCACCCGCTTCATTTGGAACGAGCACGTAGCCATTGAGCCGCGGGAAGGACACCGGCGTGCCCGTATTGAAGGCTGTGCTCTGAGGTGCGGAGGCTTCCAGAATCACCCGGATTTCGCTGGGGGCGACCGATTCCACGGTGCCGATGACCAGTCCCGCGAGGTGTTCCATGGGCGTGGTCATGGCGCCTCCTTCTTCGTGCCGATGAGCACAGCGATCTCTGGATCCTCTTTTTCAGCTTCTTTCTTGTCGTCTCGAAGCGGTTGCCGGGACTTCAGCAGCTCGGCCATTCGGCCCGTGATCTGATCGATCGCGGGCTTTGGTAAATAGTGATCGACGATCTGCCGAAGGTCCGCAAAGTGGGAGCCGACCAGCAGCGATAACTGTGCCGGCCGATCGACGTTTTTCAAGAAGCGCTTCACTCGGTCGTCCAGTGCGTAGACGAAAACCACCAGGTGCGTCGAGGGCAGGGAGAGCATGTCCGAGAGGATCCGGTTGATATGGTCGTCGCCGAAACCGTATCCATAGAGGACCAAGGCCGCGTTGGGACGGCACAGGGCCGCCGCCAAGTCTCGGAACAGCTCGGCATAGGGGTAGGCGGTGGTCTCCACGTCCTTCGCGGCGTTGGGATAGATCATCACGGTCTCGACTGGGCTATCGGGTACCGCTCGAGCATCTTTCGCGCCGAACCCAATGCCTCGACGGATGATCCGGCGGGTGCGTTGGTCCAAGTGCCAATCCACCGAGCCGTGGAGTTTGCTGAATCGAAGAACTCCCTCCATAAAGCGCGGCTCACCGCGAATGCCGGGAGGGTTGTAGTGGTAATCCACATCCAACCGTGATGATCTGAACACCGGCTCCATCGTGCCGACGAAGCGATCGATCACTCGGAGGCCAGCCAGGTCGCACCCGTATTCGACCAGACGATCGTAGTTCGTGGTGAACGCGTGGAGGCGCTCTCGAGAGGACGAGCGGCTGGCGAAGCTAAGGAGGAAAGACTGGAGCGCGAAGACCGCGGCTTTCCAGTGTTCCTCGTCGGCGGATACGATGCCAGCCTCCATGTTCAAGATGGCTTGGAGGAACTCGACTAAGCGTTTGTCCAGCTTCGTGCGCAGGTCGGCCGCGTTGCCGTCGCCGAGGAGGTTAAGTGCCTCCAGCAACACCAACGTGGAGCGGATCTGGTCCTCGATGTTGGGCGCGCCGCGACCCATCGCTTCGGCGCCCTTGGTCGCGTGGGCCCTGATTTGCACGTCATGGGTGGTACCCAAGTCGTTGAACCCCATTCCGGCACCGTCGACATCAGCGAGCCCCGCTACAGCCATCGAGAAGCCGCTGCCGACCAGCAGATTGAGATGCTCAGCCTGGAAGACGGCCGACAACCATGGCTCAATGTGGCGTCGGGCGCGCTTGATGAGTTTGTCCAGATCCTCACCGGCAGGAAGGGCATCGAGCCACTCCTCATTGCTGCCGACCCGATACCCGTGTGTCTTTGTTTCCATCCGTGCCTCTCCTGACTGGGCGCCCCCTGTGAGCAACCACCAAAGATTATCCCTCGCGCACGCCCCCGTCAGTTATCAGCTTCGTGCCAAGAGCAGGGACAGCGATTGTGAGTCGCCTCAGCTTCTCGCAGGGATCCGACGCCGCAGAGGAGCGATTAGTTGGTGTAATCGTCTAGATCGCGCACTACAGGCTTTGACGCTATTCGGCATGGAGCAGGGCAAGCGCGTCTGATATCGCAGCGGCGACCTTGCAACCGTAATGACGGTCAAGCGCCAAGTGATTTGCGGTCGCCATTGCCATCAATCGGCGTTCGGTTAGGAAGATGTCGCAATATGCCAATGCCGAGCACGCATGGCGGAAGTCCTCGAAATCGTTCGCCCGGAGCTGTTGGGCCTTGTTCCAGCGCACGCTTGCGTGCAAGCTGGTATTGATGTGCAGGCTAGGGAGACTGGACTTATGCTTTTCATGGCACAGCACCGTTGACAGCATCTTGGTCCAGATGCGAACCGCCTCTGCTTCCGTGGCATCGCCCGCCACGGACGGCAGCGTTCCCGTGATGAGTTTCTGCAGATCGCGAGTAACTTCTACCGCCATGTGCGCAAAGACCTCGGCCGCACCCTGCGCTTCGATGGAGTAGGTTTGCCTAAAGCTACGAAGTTCGTCGGCGTGTTTCGCATTGCCCGCGTTGATCTGTTCGGCCAGTCGGGGGTGCCAGTCAGGGGACATCTGCTTGCCACCGAGCGTATCGACCATCTGCGACAGCGACATCGACCACATGTGGTCGATGAATGCCTTCTGGATTGCGAGCTCGGTGCTGGCATCAAAGACAGTCTCGTGCGGATGTATCACACCCAGGACATAGCTGAGTTTCGTCCAAGGTAGCCTCAGGGGTCCCGGGGCTCCGAGATCGCGACATTGGTCATAAATGAATATCCGCAGTTCCATGGCGACGCGTTGCTCGTACGGGATCAAACTGACGCCCAAGCTCAGCTCATCGATGATTTCTGCTGTTGCGATTCGGGTTCGCTCATCACTCTGCTTGAGAATTTCGGCGAAAGTGCTCTCACTGAGCGGGCAGAAGGCCTTGCCTGCCGACACAAGTCTGCGCAGGATGTCTAGCAGTTCGATTTCCGAATCGGCCGTGCGCACACCAGCGACGATATCCCGCAGGATGATCCAATACTTGGTGTCCAGGTAGATGGCACGCCGGGGCTGCAATTCCTCGGCCAGGGCGGCATGACAGCGCCGCACGTGGGTCTCCAGTGTCACGTCGGGTGACCCAAGATGCCGTTGCAGCGCAGACATCATGCCTCGGTCACTCCGCGGCAAGCGGAGCGACGATACGCCGCCAGAACTGGGGCGGTACGGGCAGCCGGTAGTGGTGGCAGGCAGCTAGCACGATCGGCCAGTAGCCGGTTGTTATCGCCGAGAGCTTGTCGAAGGCGTCCTCCTGCTTGAATGTCGCGTCGAGGGTATCGATCTGCTCTTGGCCGTCAGTTGTCAGGGGAAGGTCGCATAGCCCGATCCCGTGCTCGTCATTGCCGACGTAAAGGCCTGTTTCGCTCGATTCGTCGGGAATCCACAACTGGAGCGTGCAATGCTGAAGTTCCTTGTCCTTAAGGTCGATCAACTGAGCCAAGCTTTCACCGTCGCCGAAATACGAGAGAAAGGCGGCTATGAGCGGAATCAGAGTCGAGCCAGCGGTCGCGTCCTGGCGATATTCGTCGGTCCGGCTGCGTGGATGCGCGATGAGGTCGCGGTATTCGGAGAACACACAGGTATACCGGCCATGCGCACGTACGGTTAGTGCCAGCCGCTGCGCCATTCCTTGCAGCCATGCGTGGGCGTCATGCAGGTCGCCGCCGGCTGCCCCGACCAGGAGCAGGAACAACGCAATGTCGATGGATTGCTCGTCCTGCAGCGGCAGGAACAGTGCCGGGTTGTTGTTGATGAGCCGGAAGCCGGCATCCGCCAAATCCCGGGCCTGCGCGCTCAGCCGGGCCTTGCGGTCGGCATCGGCGTCTAGCTGACTGATCCAATGGATCCACAGGCCGGCCATCGCGATCCGGCCGAGCACGTCGAACAGCCTCAAGTTGACGTCGGCAGAGGTCCCCCCGCGGATCGCCATCGAAATGCCATAGGGCACACCGACGTGCGGCAGGATCTTGCGATACAGGAATTCCTCGGTGATCGCGAGATGGAGCTGGATGGCATCGCCCATGACGGCGGTGATTGCTTTACCGGCGGCGCTGCGAGTCTTGTCGACATATGGACGAAGCAGATCCCACAGGCGGAGCAGGGCGAACTCACTGGCGCGGTAAGGCGCCTCGACGTTGTCGATATCGCGTGCCCACACGAACAGTACCCACAATGCGATGTAGATCTGGCGGGCGGTTCTGGTCCGCTCCTTGTCGTTGGTGGCGGCTTGGCACCGTTCGTGGACGAGCCGCGAAAAATGCGCAAAGGCGATCTCGGGTTCGTCCACCATTGCGACCGCCTTCTGGAAGTGGCGTCGCAGTGCCTTTGGCATGATCTCTTCGCGCAGTACGCCCTGCATCAGCAGGCCGGCAAGCTTGTCTCCATTCCACTCTGCAAATGAGACCCTGTCAGTGCTGTATCGTCGAACGTAACCCTCGACGTCGCTGCGCACCTGCTCCTGCATGTCGCCGCCGAATACCATGCAGACGACGATCTTGAGGGCTTGGTAGCGCTTGGGGACGCGATGCTGGACGTAGTTATCCAGGATCGTGTCGAGCGAGGCGCGAAGTGATTGCGGCGTGCCGTCGTTCCAAGACTCACGGGTGAGATCTCCGCGTTTCACTGTGAACAGGAACAGCTTGCGCGCGCCATCCTCGTCCACGCCGACGGCCGCAATGTCGACGCCGGCCTGTGTCGTGCCGCGTTGCGGTCGGGAATAGACGTTGTAGCCAAGTTCGCTGAGCAGGTCCGGCAGAATCGCATCAAGCTCTTCGCGTTCGCGCAGGGACGCCAAGTAGCTTCGGAAGATCAGCTTCATGCGGGTTTCTCAACCATGCACATGCGCAGCAGGTAGTCCAAACCGACGGGGTCGAGTTTCTCCAGGTGTGGAAGTTCGACGTAGGCGCCGTGCTTCTGGAGATCCATGGCAACTGCGCGTTTCTGGCCCCCAGGGTCCACAACATAGGTGAGCGTCCGCTTTCCGTGCAGTATGGTCGAGTGGTGCACAAGCTTGCGGATGATCGACTGTTTCTCCGCCTCCTTGTGCGCTTCCCGCATCTGATCGTGTGATCGCTGATGCGCGGCGACCAGTTGTCGCTCGGAAGGATGAAGTTCCTTGATGGAGCCGATGTCGTCGATGGCGGAGTGGAACTCTTTGAACCTGGTCAGCACGTTCTGGACCGTGCCGTAGGCCGCGTCGGTCGAGGGCAGGCTTGCCAGATAGTTCCTAGCGGCGCCGCTGTAGCTCAGGAGGACGGGGTCAAACAGAAGCTGCCCGATGTGCGCCTTGACGTCCTCATCCGCGGCACGGATTACAGAGACCAGGATCGAGCAGCAGGCCACGGGATAGATAAACAAGAAGCCGATCGCCTTGCGGCACAGGAATAGTTGCTGGATTGGGCTCAGGCCCAGCGACTGCGCGCTGGTATTGAAGATACGTTCCTTGTCGGCCCTCACGAACTGGCCGGTATTGTTGGCCAATGCGATGCTGCCCGACAGCAGCCATCGCACGACCAATTCGTACACTCGCTGCGGGTCATCGGTGTTCAGCTTGTGCGAGGTCGAGTTGAAGTGCTCGATGGTCAGCGTTCCCTCGCGCAACGTTTCGGTCAGGTAGTCCAGCGCCTGTGATTCATTGCGCGTTCCGACCATTCGCTTCAGCCCGCAGTCCACAAGGCTAAGAGTGCCTCGGTGCTGCGGATCGATGGCCCGTAGGGCGTTCAATGCGATTCCGACCGTCTCCCTGTCCAGCGAGAAATGCGCTTGGAACAGGAGTCGTGCGAGACCATAGAGGACCTGCGGTCCCGGACTCTGCGCGGCGGACTGGACCAGCCGTCGTGCCAGTGCGTGGTCTTCGAACGGCCGCAGGATGTCGAACGCCGTGGACAGCGCGTTGACACGAATCGCATCGTCGTTGCCGCTGACGATGAACGGCTCTACGACGACGACGACCTGCCGGGCGCTGTCGCCATCCGCAAACGACATCTGGCCCAAGGCCGACAGGCCGTAGAGCCGCCGGTTATCGTCGTACTCCCTGACAAACTCGGTGGCCGTTTCGATGTCGTTTGCACCCTGGAGGGCGAATGTCACGAACTGCATGGCCAAGTCGTCCCCGGCCTTGGCGTTTCGGATGACGCCCGCAGCTTTCTCCAGATTGCGTTTGCACCATTGCCGAAAGGCACCGTTCGGCATGTGGGCGGCACCGTCGTTCCCCGCGCGTTCGATCAGGGTACGGCAGCAGGCCATCAACGCGGTGGCATTCGCGCGGAGCTGCGGGATGATATCGCAATAGAATTGCTGCGCCGTGAAGAATGAGTGCGTGTCGATGGCGTCGAACGCCGGCTGGCCCGGGACAACGACAAGATCAATGTCACCATTGTTATGCAGCTCGACGCATCGCTTCAGGAAGGTGTCGCTCCCATCCTCAGCGGGGAGATGGTATTCGGCGAGCTCGACCGCAAGGTTGCCGGCTTCGTAAAGCTGGATGATCTGCTCCGCTGACGGAACTGGTAAAACAGCCACGGCGTCCCCCAGTCAATGACATGTGCCGAAAATAGCTATTTGAGCAATCGCGCGGCAGGGTTCTCCTCCGCTGCGCCGGATTGAAAGTACCCGATCACGCTGGCCACCGAGCGGTGCTCGGTCATCGCCATCACCGCCGGTAAGGGTACGCCTTGCTTGCCCGCCTCGGTCACAAACCCCGAGCGCAGACTGTGCGCCCCAAAGTTCCCCTCCAGTCCCGCCAGCGCCGCCCGGCGTTTGACGATCGTCGCCACGGAGCCGGGCAACAGGGCTGGGCCAACCCGATCCTTCCAGATCCGCCGAAAGATTGCACCCTTCCGAATCCCCGCCGCCTCCAGCCAAGCCGATAGTGCTTCGGCGCTGCGCCCCAGGATCGGCTTGTCCGGCGTCGAATCCGCCTTGACTCCCGCCTGCTGCGTCTTCGAATACTCCAGTCTATATATGTAGCCTTCGTCGCCTGTCTTCCGGAGATCACGAAGATCGGCCGCGGCGATCTCACTGCGTCGGCGCCCACCGCTGGCGAAACCGAAGCAGAGCAGGGCGCGATCGCGTAGCCCTTCGAGGGAGTCGTCGCAGGTGGCCAGCATGGCTTCGAGCTCCTGTCGCGTGATGGCCGTCTTCTTGGTCGGACGCTCGCCACGTTTTACGGCCGAACGCTTGGCGCGACTCAGCAGCGTGCGCACGCTGGGCAGCTCGCACGGATTGACCAGCCGCTTGAGCTTGTGCGCCGTCGACAGCACGGCCACGCGCTGGATCACCGTTGAGAGCTTGAGCGGCCCGAGTTTGGCCTTGAGGCCGGCGGCCACCAGCGCCGCATCGACCGCTGGCGGCAGCTCGCTGACCAGGCCGGTTTTGTTCTTGCGCTGGATGTGGTCGACCAGGAACTGGATCACCGCGGCCTCGCTCATCGGCAGCGTCAGCTCGAGGCCGAAGCGCGCCTGGTGCCAGCCGGCCCAGTAGCGCAGGGCGGCCGCGTAGCTGCGGGTGGTGTTGGCCGCGGCGGCTTCCGCCAGCAGTTCGCGCACGGCGTCGGCCGCTTGCTGGGCCAGCTGTTCCGGGAGCACCAAGCTGGAAGCGGGTACGGCAAGCGCTGAAGATGTGTGTTTATGCTTCATATTATGTAATGTATATTACGAAATAGGGCACATACTGGCGATAATCATCACTTATCGCGAGTACGAAACCCAGCGGGCAGGGCGCCAATCGAGGAGACCGTTTCATGCCACGAGGCATCACCCAGGACCAGGTCAATGCCGCCGCCGACGCCATCTTGGGCGCCGGCGAAAATCCGACCGTGGAAAAAGTGCGCGCCGAGCTCGGGACCGGCTCACCTAACACAGTGACGCGCATGCTCGACGTGTGGCGCGGCCAACTCGGCGAACGATTGCGCCAGCTCAGCGCCTTGCCGGATCTGCCGACACCCGTGGGACGAGAGATGATGGGCCTGTGGCAGCTGGCCACCGAGCACGCTAGCCAGGCGATCGCCGGGCGCTTTGCCGAGGAGCGGGCGGCGTTGGAGAGCGTCCGTAGCGCCCTGGCCACCGAACGCCAGGAATGGACTGCCCGCTTGGAGGCCGCAGAGACCGACCGTGCTCGGACCCAAGCGGCCAAGGATCTGGCCGAACACGCCTGCACCACCTTGGATGCGCAGCTGCAGGACAGCCACGCGCTTCGGGCTGACCTCGCCCAACAACGAAACCGTCTGCAGGTGCAGTGCGATCAATTGATTGCAGAGCTTCAAGGGCTGCGTGGTCAGCTGTTTGAACAGCAGCAAGCGGCGGCTGCGGAACGCGCCCGTCAAGAGGTGTACGTCCGTAACCTCGAGGATCGCGCTCACCAGGAAGTCGATCGTCTGAGGCAAGAAAGCAAGCAATGGCAACAGCGGCATGAGACGGCTGAGCGGGTGCATCGAGAAGCAGAAGCTGGTCGAGTGGTCGAACAGGACGCTTTAAAGGAGCAGCTGCGCCGCGCTGAGCATGAAACGGCTCGCCTTGCGGGTCAGGTATCCGCACTCGAGAAGGCGCTGCAGGCGCGAGCAAAGCCAACCACATCTGGGGCGGGAAAGCGCAAGCGGACCGGGCAGATGGCCTTAAAGGCGCGCTGACCCGGTGAGCTTTCATTCGTGAGACCGACCGAAGGCCTCAGGGTGTACGTCAATGGGAAGCTTGATCTGCATTCGAGCCCGAGGCCTTCTTTCGACGCGGTGTTTGCCGCCGGAAAGGCGCCATTCATCCCATAGGCGTACACCCAACGCCGAATCCTCGGGTGATACGCTCCAAGCACATGCTGATCCAACTTCTGCTTGGCTGCCACCAATCAAAGGTTCATCGACCGACGATCGGCCTCACGGCGTGCCGGAATGATCAAACTCTTCCTCGATTGCGAGTGGGCCGACCCCCACGCGGATCAACTCGTCAGCTTGGCGCTGACCTCCGAAGATGGCCAGCATCGGTTCTACGCTGAGGTATCACCACTGCCGAACCGGCCCACGGCGTTCGTGCAGGCGGTGGTGTACCCATTGTTGGAACATGGCTGGGTGTCGATGCGGGCCCACGATCTGACGGAATCTCTGCGTCGATTCTTTGCCCAGCATTACGACCCTGTGGTGATCTTCGATCATCCCGATGACGGTAAGCTGCTTCGCCGCGCGCTGCAGGGCAGCTTTACCCCGACAGAGCTTCCCAGATATCGCGAGGCACTCATGGCGCAGGAGAGTATTTCCCCATTGATCGAACGTTACTTCCGGGAGCGGCCAGAGGTTGCGAAGCGGCGCCATCACGCCGGCGTTGATGCCGAGGCGCTTCGCTGGGCCTGGAGCCAGTTGCAGATCGAGGGGGAGGGGCCCGACGGTGAAGTTGCTGATCCTGTCTGACCTTCACTTGGAGGTTTGGCGTGATCAGGCGCCTCTCTCCGCCGCATTGAGGACTCGCCCGGACGTGGTCGTTCTTGCCGGGGATATCGACACGGGCACGCGAGGTATCGCATGGGCCGACACCTTCTTTTCTGGTATCCCCGTGATCTACGTCCACGGCAACCATGAAGCCTACGGTCACCGGCTCGACGACCTGCAACTTGCCCTGGGTGAAGCAAGCCAGAAGACAGCGCATGTCCACTTCCTCCAGATGCGAGAACTGAGGCTTGGACCGGTGCGCTTTCTGGGGTGCACGCTCTGGACTGACTTTCGCCTATTCGGGAATGACCGGCACGCCCATGCGGTCGCTGCGTGCGGAGAGGCCATGTACGACTACGAGCGCATTCGTCTGGCATCCGATGGACATCGAAAGCTTCAGCCACTCGACACCGAGCGGCTTCATCTTCAGCACCAACACTGGCTGAGGAGGCGGCTCGCGGAGCCTTTTGACGGCCGCACGGTGGTCGTTACTCACATGGCGCCTTCGGCGCGGTCGGTCACCCCAGAGCATGCGGACGATATGGTCTCAGCCGCGTATGCCTCCCGGCTTGATGACCTCGTAGAGCAGGCAGATGTTTGGATCCATGGCCACATGCATGACTCGCTCGACTATCAGTTGGGACGTTGCCGAGTGCTGTGCAATCCGTTGGGCTACAAGAACCGTGTAGGCCAAGGCGAAAACCGCTGCTTCAGAGCGGATCTTTTGGTGGACAGCTAGGCTATGAACCCTTCCCGAGGGTCGCGAGAGACTAAGCTTCGCCGTGCTCAACGCAGTCCCTGACAAGCGCAATGATCGGGGCTGACTCGGTGGCAAACACTGAGGTGACCCGCCATCGTCCCGAGTAACCAAGGAACCTCAGGCCGGACTTGACCAGCGAGGTCGAATTGAAAGTCCGGATACCGGAAGGGGTGCTCTCCCTCGGACCACACGCCCAACAGCTGCCCCTCGTCCTGCTGCTCCTCGATCCACCGTGACTCTCCAGGCCGCTTCGCCCACAACATTTTGAACCAGCCCCAAAAAAGCGTGTACCTCGGGCCGCGATGAGGAACTTTATCGGCACGATTTACGCAGAGCACTCAGGGGCGTTTCCGAAGAGAATGCCAGCCTTCATTGCCTTCCGAGGAAGTTGCATAGTGCTGCGTGCCTCGTTGCACACCGTTTCTGCCGCTGTTGCGCAATGAAACGTGCCGATTCCACATCACACATCCGTGTCGCAACCCAAGAAAGTCCGAAGGGGAGACGTACCACAGGCGCACGGGGCGCCGTTTGCTCGCATTCATGGCTCACCTCGCTCATTTCAATAATTTCGCATAATGTATATTATGTCAAATCTTGCCCGCGCCTCCCGCCGCGTTGGCACGTGGCTTGCTTCCCTGTGCACCCCGTGCATAGGACGCTTCGGACATGCGGTTTAACTGGACCTTCGACGATCGCCGGCAGCAGCTGCGCAGCCCTGCCGGAACGGTCGTATCCGTGCGCGAGATCGCACAGATGCTTGCCGATCGGCGCGACTGCCGCTACGACTTCATGGGCGAGTGGTCAGGCTGGAAGATGCGCCGGCAATTCCTGATCCCGCCGTTCAGCGGCAGGAACGGCCCCAAGCTGACACCAGCGAACGCGAGGCTATTCCTCGCCTGGGTAAAAGAACCGGCAAGGCTCGACGCGCTAGACCGCATGCAAGCCGACAAGCCCCGGCTCTATCTGGTCCGCTGACAAGCATGGCCATCCCTCCGGGCTGACCACAGATCAAGAGCGCGCCGCGCCCTGAATGACCTATCTCCACAGGTGTTCGACAAGTGCTGACGCACTTGCCGACGACTACCGCGCCCTGGTTGAAGAAAGAGCGGGTTCGGCGGGAAGCGGTACGGGGAAAGCCGACCGATGAGGAAAGTGCGGCCGGGATGGTTAACACTTCCTCGATCGAAGAACGCGGCCGGCCTTAGAGACGCGCTCCCGCGCTCGGGCCTGCGGCCCCTTAAGAGCGGGCAGCCCGGATCGCCCGGATAAGCCGCCACGACAGCAGCAGCACCCGAACGGCACCCATCGACCCCAGCACCGCGAGCAGCCAACCCAGCACGCCGCCCAGGCTCTCGACGATCAGCGTCACGACGACAGGCATCACATGCTCCCACGGGTCACGATGGTGTGTTCAGGAGGCGAATACTCCTGCGGGATCTGCGACTTCGGCCAGTAGCCGACGGCTTGCGCTTGCACCTGCACAGGCTGCGCCGGCTCGCGCTGCCGCTCCGGCTCGCGCGGCATCGGCCGCTGGTCAACCATGGGCTTGCGAAACGGGTTGTAGACCCCCTCGCGGGCAATGGTGCGGCACACGCCGGCCTCGACGTGATACTGCGTGCCCTGCTCGGTGCGGCACTCGCAGCGGCCGTCGTCGACGGCGATGCAGTACAAGTCAGGCACCCCCTGCGGCTGCAGCTGGTCCCACGCCGGCGCCGTCCAGGGCTGGCCAGTCACACGCGGCTGCAGCCACTTTGCATAGTCGCGCCGGCGTAGATCGTCGTCAGCGTCGCGCGAAGAAGCCGCAACGCCCGCGCCCGCCGCTGACGCGGCAGTCGCGGGCGCCGCTGCTTTCCCGCCGAACGTGTGCACGACGTTCCACACCAGGCCGCCGATCAGCAGCAGCAGAGGGATCGGCGCCCACACGTACCACGGAAGCTTCCGCTTCACGCTATGCGCGGTTGCGCTCTTGTACAGCCTGAAATTCTGCTTGGGGTACTTCCAGTACGGCGACGAATCAGGCTTCGCCTTCTCGGCGTTCAGCTCGAAATGGTCCCACGTTTTCAGCACCGCGCCGTTCAAGCCAAACTTGCGACGAACGTGAATATGCTGGCCGACGAGGCCTCGCACGAAGCTGTCGATCTGGTCATGCTTCTGCGTGACAAGGATGAAATCTATGTTGTAGTGCCGATGGCGGGCCAGGGCCGCGATGTGCACCGGCACCGGCCGACCCGCTGCACGACTCGGAATAACCGAGTAGCACTCGTCGTAGATAATGACCGAGTTTTCAAGCAGCATCCAGTCAGGCTTAATAAGGCCGTTGTCGTCAACGTTCGACTTATCGAACGCCTCCAGCGGCGTGGGCAACGGAAGAAACCCCGTCGCCTCGTAATCCAGTTCCTTGAAGCCGGCGGCGTAGACCGTGCGCCCCTCTTTGAGAAAAGCCAAGCCCTTGGTAATCGCCAGCAACGATTTACCTGCACCCGGTTTCGCAGTAATCAACTCGATCTGTGCCATTAACTTGCCCCCGCCTTGCCAAGCATGAGATTGCTTGCGAGCTTGGTTGCACCCGCGCTCAAGATCATAATCATGGCCTTGTCGGCCTGCACGTAGATAATCAGGTTATACACGTCGGCGCCCAACGCCGAGACGTAGCCCATAAGATAACCCTTGACCTCCGGCATCACGTATTTATACGTGATAAACGCCAGTCCAAGCGTGCCGAAAATCTTCCCGATGATGCCGCCGGATTTCAGCAAAAGCGTGCTGATGAATATCCCGATCAGCATTTTCCCATGAAGCCAGAGCCAGCCCTTGATGCTATCGAACATGGCTTATTTCTCCGAGAGAATGCGCAGGGAAATGAAGGCAGCGACGAACATCAGCATGTAGCCGATTTTCTCCAAAATGCTGCACCACAACGGGTCCTGCCCGTCCAGGTGAATATTCCACTGCGGCAAGTCCAGCACCAGCAGCGCCGGGCACTGCCCGCCGCCACCGAAGCCGCTGGTGTCGAGCTTGTCCAGCACGGTTTCCGTCCGAATGAAGCCCTCGCCCGGTCCCTCGCCGATGCCGTCCAGGCCGGGGACGGTCGTATCGCCGTCGCTTTCGCCCGGCCCCGCCTGCTGGCCGCCCGGCGGGCAGCGCAGCAGATACGTTTGCGTGACAACCATGCACGTGGCCTGTGACCCCTCGCAGACCGGCGGCGAGCCGCAGTCCCGTCCGCCGCTGGCCCGCGTGTTGTCGGCAGGGCCGGGGCTGGACGATGACGATGCAGGGTCTTTCGAGTCGTCCGGCCCTGCCCCGTTCTGCGGCGACTGACCGGACGTGTTGTAGTTGTTGACCGTGTTGTTGACGGTCACGCCGCCCGACGTGTCGGCGTAGCGATCCTGCCCGGCAATCTGGCTCACCGGGTCGATGATGGGCGGGTTCGGCGGCAGTGGCGGCGGGTTGCCCGCGCAAAGCGTGGTGTCGCCGCCCGTAATGCACGCGCCGGACGGCGGAGGCTTGTCGCTGACGCACACCTGCACCCCCGCCCCGTTGACCGCGCAGAACTTGCCGGCGGCAACGTCGTGGCAGCTACCGCCGCCGCACAGCTTGCGCTCGGGCGTGGGGTCAGTCACGGGCGGGTTAGCGTTCGGGCCGCCACTGCACTCAGCGCCCGTCGCTTTGTAGGTGCCGCCGAACACTTCGGAAATAGAACCATCCATGTTGATTCGCTGATGAGACGTTCCGCCCAGATCGGGCGCTGGCGCATAACTGCACCCAGAAACGCACACAGACGATAATCCACCCTGGAACGTTTTCAGAGGTAAATCCGTACAGGGCGGCGGGGATGCTGAACAATACGAGAAAATCGGGCCTTGGTGATAACCATCATAGATGTTGTAATTATTAACGCCTTGACGGCACGAATAACCACCCGACCAGCCGCCGTTATTCAGGACAGCATTACACGCGCTCAAAGCCTCGTCGCTAGTCTCATATGACGCGCCGCAAGACGACGCAACAGCACGCTGCGGCAGGAACAAACTCGCCAGCAGCACCACGACAAACGCGGTCAGTCCGTGAATGCGAGCCATAGCGCCCCCAGCACTGCGATAATCACGAAATACCCGGCCATGCCCTGCCCCTTTCTGCCCGAAAAAACGGGGGCGGTCGCCCGCCCCCGGTGTTGCGTTCAGCGGTCAGCGACCGCTGAATGCCTTCTTCAGCAGCACCCACGCCACGATCAGCATGAGCGCGCCAGCCATCGCGCCGATCACCTGGGTGATCTGCGGATTCACCGCCTCGATCGCCGTGCTGACGGTGGTGCCGAGGTCGCTGGTCTGCGCGAAGGCGGCGGGAGCGGCCACGAACGCGGCCAGGGCGAGGAACAGCGCCGAAGCGCGGGTCTTGATGAACTTGAACATGTGAAACCTCCGAGTTTGCGCGGTCACACAGCGCGACCGCTCATGGCCGAACGGATGAGCCGCCACGTGTACCCGAGCGCCCAGCACCCCGCCACGGCGGCGGAAATGCGAAGGCCCTCGTCCACAGTCAGGGGCGGCAACAGACTGGGAAAATCGATCCACTGCGGCGCGCTGCACTGCTGCGTGGCCGCGTCTATCGCTTCCGGCGCGCAGTACAGCCAGGGCATTACGCCGCCGCCTTCTGCTTGATCGGCACGAGCCCGAGGTCGCGCGAGACGTCCAGGCCGAAGCGGCCGACCGTCAACGGCGTGGTCACCTCGTAATGGCCGGCCTTGTAGCCGTCCACGGTGTCGGGCAGCGTTAGCGACGTTTCGAGCGGAAACCGCCCGACGCCGTGCACGATTGCCGCCTGCTCGCGGATTTCGTAGGGCTTGCCGGTGCGGCCGGAAACACCCTTCTTCACGCGGACATTTTCGTTTTCGATCTGGATGGTGATGGTCATTTGCTTTTCCTCGTTTAGCCGTCTGGACGTCTATTCAGTGCGGGCGAATCCCCTGCGGGGACCGGGCTGCTACAGGTTCCACTTGCGTTGCATTCCCGAGGGAACCCTTCGGGCCTTACACATCCCTTTCGCAAGAGCGAAAAGGCATCCCCTCCTCTGAGCGAATCGGAGAGGCAGATCAAAGTCACTCCCGCTACTTGCCACTCGCTGCGCTCGGGGCGGGAGTCAAAGAGCCGCGCCGCCGACCTCCGGCGGCACGAACGCATCACGAAAGAGGCGGGGAAGATCGGCGCCGGCCCCCAGGCCACGAAAGCGCCGAGGCACTTGATCGCGCGCGACCCGTTCCATGAGGAACTCCATTGCGCGATCCCCGAACGCCGCCACCACGACATTGAGCAATGGCCCAGCGGACTCGCTGAACCACTCGATAGCGCCTTCCGCCGTCGCATCGACGGCCGCTTTCACCGTCTTGGGGCGGCTGGTATCCGTGCCGGCGAACAGTTCGGCCAGCACGTCGTAGGCGCCGGTCACGTAGGCCATTGGCCGGGTCAGCACGTCATAGGGCAAGGTCTTTCCCTTGAGATGCTTACCGTAAAGGCGGACCTCGACGCGCACATAGTCGCTATCCGGGTCGCCCAGCTGCTTGCCCTTCTCGTAGCAGTTCAGCTGCTTGTGACCGCGCTGGCCGACGTACAGGGAGCAACCGCGATTGCTTCCCATGTCGTCATGGAACGAAGCGGTAGGCGGCGCACCTGCGCCGTCGTTCTTGAACCTGCCAGACTCGGCCATCGCCTTGAGCTGCGCCAGGTTGACGACGCTGCCGTCGTAGTCGTCAACGGCACAGTCAACGTGCGACAGACGCGCGCCATAGCTGGCCAGCACGTCCGCCACGGCGGACCAGTCCGACACCCAGCGGCAACCGGCGCCGGTGAGGTCTATCATCACGCGGCTGGAATCGCCGCTGATGCAAAAGTGCCCCGCCGGCTCACCGTCCGGGCCGAGAATGCGGGCCGACCAAGGGCAATAGTTAACGAATTTTTCGACAACGGGGCCGACGACGAAGCCAGCGCCTGGATACACGGTATCCACGAACTGCCGGATACCGGCATCGGTGAAAACCCCCGAACCATCGGAAAATTCCCCGACGTTGCAGACCTGGAATACGGCCGTGCAGTAGTCGATCAAAGCCTTTGGTTCGCGGTGATCCTGAACATTCTGTCCCGTGTTACCAACGGGACAGACCGCAGCGGCGGGTTTCCCCGGTGCGGCCGGTGAAAATCCCCCGGCCCTCCCCACGCGCCGCCCAGGGGGTGGCAGCGCGAGGGGCGGGAGGGTCGGGGAAAACGGTTGAGCGAGCGCGTAGGCGCCGGGGAACGGCTCGGAGAGGCACTTCATCGGCCGGCCCTCCGGAAAAGCCGAGACAGCGCCCGGTCGAAGCGGCACCAGCTGGGCAGCAGCCGCAGCAGGTAGACGAAGAAGAAGTGACTCAGCGCACCGCCGAAGAACACAGTCACCACGCCGCCCAGGGCGAACGCCCATAGCACCTGCACCATGGCCTCGGAGAACTGCGGGACCGTGATCGCGGACAGCTGGCACACATCAGCAACCGCCGACAGCGGGTGCAGGGTGTTGAAAGACGGACTCATGCGTCGAACTCCAGACAGACGCGCTCGCCGGGGATGTACTCCGCCCAGCGCGTGCCCTCGTAGGCAGCGATCCGGGTCAGGCGCACATCACGGCGGACGGCAGGCGAGAGATTGGCCTCAACCTCATACGGGTCGGGCGCTTCGGGCGGAACGAAGTCCGCAGGGAGAAGACGGGCGCTCATCGAGTACGCAACAAGGCGACGAGCTCGGCGATCAACACCGTGCAGATCGCGCCCAGCAAAATGCCGATGAGCAGCTGCCCGCCGGCATACGTGAAGGAGTACAGGAAGGTGTCGCGGCCGAGGCAGAACATCACCGGGCGCCCGCAACATCGAAGGCGATTCGAGAAGCGCGCTCGGCAGCAATCTCGTAGAGCACGGAGGTCTCGTAGTCGCGAACGTCGCGGAAGGCCAGAGCGCGAGCGGCACGATGCTCGCAATCCTTGGCCATCAAGACAATGAAATCGCGGTCAACCAGCGGTAGATCGAGTTGGCCGGCAGTGGTTGGATCGTTCATGTGAGCCCCTGTTGTGTCACGGACCCCGTGACGCCGGAGCATGTATAGTCCCCGTTGACAACCACGTCAATAGGTCGGTGACATGAACGCTTCGATTAATTTGCTTGACAAATACAAGAAAGTGTGCTCGCTGCCGTCCGACAACGCAGCGGCGCTCCGTCTAGGCGTGACGCGCGCTGCAGTGTCCAGGTGGCGCAAGGAGCTAGGCCACCCGGAAGCGGACAGCGTCGAGAAGATGTGTAACGCGCTCGGTGAACCGCTCGCCCACTGGTTGCCACTCATCGAGGCAGAACGCGCCCGCTCGCCAGCGGTGCGCAAGGTATGGCTTCGACTGGCTCAAATCGCCGCCGCAGTCCTGATCGCGGTCGGCGTTGCGCCGACACACGCAGGGGCGAATTCCGCTGCGCGTAATCCGGGCACTCTGTATATTATGTAAAATTTAAGAATAACGTGATGCTGTGCCGCTGTTGCTGCTTCTTCGGCGACTACCCCGCGCGCAACACGTCGTTGCTGAACCCGATCGAGGCGTTGCGCCACACGTGAGCCCATGGCGCCGGGCCGGATCGTCGCTGCGCCACGGCGGGCGACCGCTCGGCGGGCAGGAAGGCACCCTCGTGCCTGGAGCGCACGTGCTGGCTTCGCCGCCCGGCTGTCGGTGCACTGTCCGGGCGGTTGTACAGCCTGCGTTCGACGCGCCAATGGGTATCGGCGATCTCAATGGCCTGGCTCGCCTCGCGGAACCATGGTCGCCTGGGCGTTGACGGTACCCGGCTCAATCCGCTGCACGCCGTGTCCTGGCAGCGCCCACGGCCGAACGCCAGGACGTCCGGGCGTTACGTCCGCCGGCCGGAGGCCAGTTGAGGCAGGTTTCGTGCGACGTCGTCCTCGACGAGGTTGCCTGCCGCAGCGCGACGCGCTGCACAGCGATCGAAGCAGCCATGCACACCATGAGAATCCGCATCGTCGACGACGAAACCCGTGCCGAAACGCTCATGAACATGCTTCATGCCATGGACGGCGTGGCGCAGGTGGAGGAGGTGCCGCTGTCCCCTGCCCGGTTCAACGGCGACGGTGCCGATCATGCCGTCAGCCATATCGAGGTGGCCGTAGCCGACGGCGCCGCGGCCCAGCGCATTCGCGTCTTCACGGCGAGTACCGCCATGCTGAGGGGCGCCTCCGCGGAATTCGTCGACCGGTTCGGCATCGACAATCCCTAGCGGCGGGTCGCCTGGCCGGGGAGCGGCCACGCGCAGGGTTTCGATCCGGCCTGCTGCCTCGGCAGGCCGCCGCCCGTCTTTCCCCGTTGGCCGGAACCGGGGCCGCCCGTGGCATTGGCGGGCCACCGCGCGTGCGCTTCAATGCCCCGCTTCGCCCGGCAGGCGCACCACCATGCCGGTCATCGGCTCCACGGTGGTGAGGCGGTCATCCACGCGCAGCACGCCCGCCATGTTCTCGGCCAGCACCCGCAGCGCATCGCGCACGGCGTCGTCGATCAGAATGCCGCGCAGGGTCACCACGCCGCCGTGCACTTCCGCGTGCACGCTCTCCCGCGGCGTCCATGCCTGCGTCTCCAGTTCGCGGGCAAGGCGGCGGGCAATGGCCGCGTCGGAGAGGTCCGGCGGCGCCTCCTCCGGCGTCGCCGAGAGGAACGCCCGCAGCAGGTCGGCGCGGCTGAGGATACCCTCCAGCCCCCGCTCGCCGGGCACCGGCAGGCGCTTGACGCGATGCCGCTCCATCAACCGGACCGCTTCGGCCAGCGGGGCGCCGGCCGCAACGGTGACCACCTCGCGGGTCATCACCTCGCCGACGCGGCGCGCGTGCGAGGCGGTGAAATCCCTGGCCGCCCGGCCGGGGCCCAGCAGGAAACCCAGCCAGGCCGGACGCCCGCGCTCGGTACCCGTCTCGGCGCGGCGCATCAGGTCGCCCTCGGTCAGCATGCCGGCCAGCGCACCGCGCGCATCCACCACCGGCAGGCCGCTGATGTGTTCGCGCAGCATGGTACGCATGGCGTCGCCGAGCGTGGTCTCCGGCGTGACGGTGACGACCCGCGTGGACATCGCTTGGCGGACTTTCATGGCGGACTCCCGCTGGCGGCGCGACGGTGCCGGCGCCCGGCCCGATGCATGCTGCCCGCGCTCACCCGGGCATCCCTTGATGAATATCAACAAGCCGGCGGTCGGGCTCGCCTACGTTGGCGATGGCTGCCGCGCCGGGATACGGGTCCGCGCGGCAGGCCGACCCAGCCACATGCCGGAGGGACATCCCATGAGTGCCATCGCCAAGACCGTCGAGATCAACGCCGCTTCAGGCAAGAACATCGAGGATGCCGTGCAGTCCGGGCTGCACAAGGTCGCCACCACCATCGACAAGATCCAGGGGGCGTGGGTCAGCGACATCAAGGTGCGCACGTCGGCGAACGGCGACGTCACCGAGTGGCGCGTCTGCCTGCGCGTGACCTTCATCGTGGATTGAACGCCCGGCCTTTTGCGGAGTCGCCCCGATGCGTGACGTCCTGGTGTTCTCGGAAAGTTTCAAGCGCTGGGGCGGCGGCGTCGAGTATGCCGCGCGCCTCGCCGGCGCCTTCGATGCGCACCTGACCGGCATCTGGGTGTGCGCCTCCCCCATGGCGGCGCTGCCTTCCTTCGAGGAGCCGGAGCTGTTCGCCGAACTGCTGGACGCGACGCTCGACCTGGAGCGGGAGGCCTTCGCGTCCGCCGCGGCCTTCGAGGCCCATGTGCTGCAATTCGGCCAGCGCAAGTCGTCCTGGCAGGTCGCCGAAGGCTACGTGCCCGAAGCACTCGCCCTCGCCGGAAGCTGGCATGACCTGCTGGTGGTCGAGCGCTCGGACCACGCGACTTGGGGGTCGCTGTCGTCGGTGGGCAACATCGTCCTGGGCGCCGGCGGCCTGCCGTGCATCGTCGTGCCGGAACAGGCGTCCGTGCGGGCGCCCGCGCTGGATACCGTGGCGATCGCCTGGAACGGCTCGACCGAGGCAATGCGTGCCGCCCACGCCGCCCTGCCGCTGCTGCAAGGCGCACGCCGCATCGTGATCCTGCAGGGCGAACAGCGGCCGCCGTCCAGGATGACCGCCTGGCTGCCGCCTTTCGAGCTGGCCGGGTACCTGCTCCGCCATGGCATGACGGCGGAAAGCCGGGCGATCAAAGGCGGCAGCGAGGGCGACGTCGGCACCGCCGTGCTCGGCGCCGCCGGCGAAATCGGCGCGGGTCTGCTGGTGATGGGCGCCTACGGCCACACCCGCTTTCGCGAATGGGTGCTCGGCGGAGTGACGCGGCACGTCCTCGCGCATGCCGCGCTGCCGGTGCTGTTGTGCCATTGAGTGTCATCGACATCTTCTTCACCGGACGGGAGGCATCGCATGGGCAGGCTCGACGGCAACTCGCACTGGTCACCGGCGGCGCTGCGCCCGCCTGGCTACACGGGCGAAGCGGACGACATCGCCCGGAGCGTGGTCTGTCCGGCTTCGGGCGAAACGAAGTTCGTCACCGGCAGCGAACTGATGATCGACGGCGGCTACAGCTGCCGGTAACCACCATGTCAAAGGGGAGTCACCCATGTTCAAGCACATCCTGCTTCCGACCGACGGCTCCGAGCTGTCCCTGCACGGCGTGAAGCTCGGCATCGAGCTGGCCAGGTCGTGCGGCGCCAGTGTCCACGCGCTGTACGTGATCCCGCCCTTCCACACCTTCACCTACATGGCGGAGATGATCGCGGACACCCAGGCCTCCTACATGGAGAGCGCCGTGTTGCGCGCCGAGCGCAACCTCGCCGACGTGCGCGACCTGGCGAGGAAAGCCGGCGTGCCATGCGATGGCAACCACGTCGTCGGCGACACGCCCAGCGAGTGGATCGTGCAGGAGGCGCAGCAGCGCCGATGCGACCTGATCGTGATGGCGTCGCACGGCTGGCGCGGCCTCTCCAGGCTGTTGCTGGGCAGCGAAACGCACAAGGTGCTGCTGACCAGCTCCGTCCCGGTGATGGTGTGCCATTGAGCCGACCGTAGTGCACGCCTGATCCACGGCGCCGCCAGGCGGGCACCGGTTCCGCCATCGGGGGATTCGCGCGGATGCCTGCGCGATGGGCGCATTCCGCGGCCGTATCCGCTCCCGCCGGATCTGCCGCACGCGCTCCCGTGAGCCGGCCAACCGCGTGCTTGATCGGCGGTCAGCCATCCGTGGCCGGAACGGAAGGCCGGGCATCCATCCTTCGTTCAATGCTGCATCAGCACCGGCAAGGTCGCCTGCTGCAGGATCCGCCGCGTGGCGCTTCCCAGTACCCGCTCGCGCAGCCGTGAATGCCCATAAGCACCCATCACCAGCAGGTCCGAGTCCATCCGCTGCGCTTCATGCAGCAGTGCGTCGCCGGTCTCGTGCACGGGCGCGTGGAGGCTTCGCCGCCGGGCCACGATGCCGTGGTATGCCAGGTACTCGATCGGATGGAAGCACGGCACGGGCCCGCCGTCGTCCTCCGGCGGTGGCGCGCCATCCACCACGACCACTTCCCTTGCGCGTGCCAGGCACGGCAGCGAGGCATGGATCGCGCGCGTGGCCTCCAGGCTTCCGTTCCAGGCGAGCATCACCCGCGCGAACGCCTGCGGTTCGTCCCCGTGCGGCAACAACAGGCAGGGCTTGCGGCAACCGAGCAAGGCTTCGCCGAGCAGGTCGTCGCTGCCGTCGCCCTGCGCGATGTCGCGCTCCAGCACGAGCAGGTCGTGCCAGGCGCCCAACTGGTGCATCGTGCGCGCCAGCCCGGTATGCGCGCTCATCCAGGCCACGCTGCGCACGCCGCGGCGGCGCGCCAGTTCTTCGAATGCCGCGGCGCCCTCTTCCGCTTCCCGCGGCAGTTCCAGCTGCAGCGACAGTACCGAAGGCTCTTCGTCGACACCGCGCAACGCGAGCAGGGCCGGGTCGATGAAGCACCCGGTGACGTGGCTGCCCCATGGGCCGGCGAGCGCGAATGCGGTCGCGACCGAGCGGCTCCAGGGGCCAGTCGACGTAACCAGCGCAAGGATGTCGGAAGGAGCCTGGCATCCCTCGCGCGGCGTGGCGGCGGGAAAACGCACCTCGCCGGGCGGATGCGTGCGCGGGACCATGGCGGGCTCCGTCCCGTTCACAGGTCCAGCACGTGGATTACCCGCGCGGGATCGTCGGGAGCGTGCTCCCGGCGGAAGCCCAGGAAGCCGGCCAGCTCCCGCATCGGCTGGTTGGTTGCATCGTCGAGCGAGATCATGCGCTTGTAGCCATTGCTCCGCGCCACGTCGATCAGGTGCCGCATCAACAGCACGCCGAGGCCGCGGTGCTGCCAGTTGTCGGCCACGGTCACCGCGCATTCGCATTGCTTGTCGTCGGTGGTGGCGGCGAAGCGGCTCACGCCGATCTCGCGCAGCTTGCCGTTGTCGTGCAGCAGCGCCACGAACGCCACCCGGCGCGGGAAATCGACATCCATCAACTGGTCGATCAGGGTCGGGCTGGCTTCGCGGAAATCGCCCAGGAAGCGGTATCGGCGCGCGGTGGGCGACAGGCGCCGGATGAAGTCCTCCTCCTGCTCGCGGTCCTCGGCGCGCAGGGGGCGGATCAGCACGGGCGTGCCGTCGAGCAGGCAGTCGATCCAGTGGGTGCCTGCGAGGAGTTGGGGGAAGTTGCCGAATACGCCCTCGGCAGGCTGCGGCGACGTGTGGCTTGTCATGGAGTGGTCCTGATGATCGGGGGATGCCGTCCTCGGCGCGATGCATCCGGTGTCTTCCTGTGTATGCCGCTGGCGCGCCTGCCGACTTGACGCCTGTCAACTGAAGTGTGCGCGGCCCTCGATGCGCGAGGAGCACAGGGGCAGGCGCAGGTGGCTGCGCAGCCAGCGGCCGGAATCACCCAGGGTTTCCCGGGCATCTCGGAACCATGGAAACGATGGCCGCCGCGGAGGTGCCCATGAGCAGACGGTCCGGATGGCGGCCTGTCGCCTGCAGGGTTCGAGCGGCGCTGCGCGCTGCGAGGGCCCTCAGTACCTGCGGGACCGCGGGCGATTCACCCTGTCGGGCGCCCCTGCTTGATCCGCCGCAGCCAATCGTAGCCGTCCTCTCGTCGCAGGCTGCCGCCGGCGACCGTGTTGCGCGGCATGGCGGCTCGACGGGCCGCGTGGGCGTTTTCGAATCGGCTGCGCGGATGCTGCAACAAAGGGTGGAGATGGCGTTTCATCCTGATGGACCTCGACGAGGAATGATGGACCGGGCCGAACGATCTGGATCAGGCAACGCACGCCGGCCTGTATGCGTGACGACAGGATCGGGGTTCCGGCGTGGCGGATAAACGGCATGCGGGTGATCGCTCCGTTTCCGGATGGGAACGGTGCGCAACGGAATGATCGTTCGCGCAGGGAAACTCGCTGGCCACCAGTCAGGGGTTTTGCCGGAGATGTCCGATGCCCACGTAGCTGCCCAAGACGCATTCGGCTGCACGATTCATGGGCAAATCACTTCCTGCGCTGCTGTTTCTCACTCTCGGGCTGGGTGCGCTCGCGCCGTCGGGCGTCCGAGCGGCCACGTTGTATGGCGGCGACTACGCCCGGATTGGCGTGCCGGATCTGGCGCAGGCCGTGGCTTTTTCCGGGACGTCCTGGCATGCCGCCTGATCGGTCCGGAATCCGCGACAGCCACAGTCGCGTCGGACGACCCGCCGGCGCCTCGCCTGGTGTCTTGCGGTGCGGGTTCGGTCATCGAGTTGTTCGACGATCGCGGCAGCGCCCCCTCGTTCGCCCCGCACCGGGCTACTCCCCCGCTGCAGTTTGTTTCGGACGATGTGCTCCACGCTGCGCAATGGCTGCAGCGTGACGGCGTCAGCGTCATCGGTTTGCCGCATCGGGCGGCATCCGGCCCGCTGGCTGGCCGCATGGTGCTGGATTTCTTGGCACCGTGGGGGCTGCGTCTGCAACTGGTCGGCAGCGATGCCCATGCGCCTGCCGGGGGTACCTTGGCCACGGTCGATGTCCCGTACGACGGAGGCTGATGCTCAGCGTCTGGCGCGAAAGAACTCACGCAGCATGCCGGCGGATTCCTCGGCCAGCAGGCCGCCGGCGACTTCGATGCGGTGGTTGTGGCGAACGTCGACCAGCGTGTCGAACACGCTGCCGGCGGCGCCGGTCTTGGGATCGGCGGCGGCGTAGACCACCCGGCCCAGGCGGGCGTGGATCATCGCCATGGCGCACATCGAGCACGGCTCCAGCGTCACGTACAACGTGGCACCGGACAGGCGATGGTTGGCTACCCGCTCGCCGGCGGCGCGCATGGCCATGATCTCGGCGTGGGCGGTCGGATCATGCAGGGTGATGTTGCGGTTCCAGCCCAGCCCGACGATCTCCCCGCCCTGCACCAGCACCGCCCCTACCGGCACTTCGTTCTCGGCATCGCGGGCATGCGCCGCCAACTGCAGCGCACGCTGCATGTACTGCACGTCGGCAGTTGAGAATGTACCGGAAGTTTTGCTTATTTCATCAGTCATTTCAATGAATTATGAATTCAATATGAGAAGGTCGGCAAGTTGCCGGCCCTCTCTTGTGTTCGCAAGTGGTTGATTCTGCTATTCCCACTCGATCGTGGCCGGTGGTTTTCCACTGATGTCATAAACAACGCGAGAAACACCACGCAATTCATTGATAATTCTGTTTGAAACCTTGCCGAGAAACTCGTACGGCAGGTGCGCCCAGTGCGCGGTCATGAAGTCGATGGTTTCCACCGCGCGCAGTGCGATCACCCATTCGTAGGCGCGCGCATCACCCACCACGCCCACCGACTTCACCGGCAGGAACACCGCGAACGCCTGGCTGGTCCGGTCGTACAGGCCGGCCTTGCGCAGCTCGTCGATGAAGATGGCGTCGGCGCGGGCCAGCAGCTCGGCGTATTCGGCCTTCACTTCGCCGAGTATGCGCACGCCCAGGCCCGGGCCCGGGAACGGATGGCGGTAGACCATTTCGCGTGGCAGGCCCAGCTCCACGCCGATGCGGCGCACCTCATCCTTGAACAGTTCGCGCAGCGGTTCGACCAGCTTGAGCTTCATGTGCTCGGGCAGGCCGCCGACGTTGTGGTGGCTCTTGATGACGTGGGCCTTGCCGGTCTTGCTGCCGGCCGACTCGATCACGTCGGGGTAGATGGTGCCCTGCGCCAGCCACTTCACCTTGCCGCCGGTGGCGATGAGCTTGTCCGACTCCTCGTCGAAGATCTCCACGAACAGGCGGCCGATGATCTTGCGTTTGGCCTCCGGGTCAGACACGCCTTCCAGCGCCTTGAAGTAGCGTTCGGCGGCGTTGACGCGGATCACCTTGACACCCATGTGCTCGGCCATGGTGGTCATCACCTGGTCGCCTTCCTGCCAGCGCAGCAGGCCGGTGTCGACGAACACGCAGCTCAGCCGGTCGCCGATCGCCTGGTGCAGCAAGGCGGCGACCACCGAGGAATCGACGCCGCCGGACAGGCCCAGCAGCACGTGGTCGTCGCCGACCTGGGCGCGCACGCGGGCAATCTGGTCGTCGATGATGTTGGCCGCCGTCCACAGCGTGGCGCAGTCGCAGATCTCGGTGACGAAACGCTTCAGCAGCGCCCCGCCCTGCTTGGTATGCGTCACTTCCGGGTGGAACTGCACGCCGTACCAGCGCTTGTCCTCGTTCTCCATCACGGCGACGGGAATGCGCTCGGTGCGGCCGGTAACGACGAAACCAGGCGGCGCCTTCGATACGTGGTCGCCGTGGCTCATCCACACATCCAGCTTGTGCTCGCCCGCATGATCGGTGAGGCCGTCGAATAGACGACTGGACGCCACGATGTCCACGCTGGCGTGGCCGAATTCGCGGGCGTCGGCCGCTTCCGTGGCACCGCCAAGCTGGGCGGCAAGGGTCTGCATGCCGTAGCAGATGCCGAGGATCGGCAGGCCCGAGTCGAACACTTGCCGTGGCGCCTTGGGCGCGCCCGCAAGCGTGGTCGATTCCGGGCCGCCGGACAGGATGATGCCCTTCGGCGCAAATGCCGCGATCTCGGCCGGGTCGTGGTCCCAGGCCCAGATCTCGCAGTACACGCCGATCTCGCGCACGCGGCGGGCGATCAGCTGGGTGTACTGCGCGCCGAAGTCGAGGATGAGGATCTTTTCGCTGTGGATGTTGGTCATGGCTGCTTCGGGCAGGTATCAGGGAAGGAGGGGCCAACGGATGCTGCGGATGACGAAAACTCCACGCTCGTCATCCCGGCGGAAGCCGGGACCCTGCGCCTTCCGAGGCTTCCGGCACAAATCACTGAATCCCGGCTTTCGCCGGGGTGACGGCGAGGGCATCATGGTGGCTGCCCTCCCCGTCCGGATCAGGAATTCAAGCGGTAATTCGGCGCTTCCTTGGTGATCTGGATGTCGTGCGGATGCGCTTCGGTGACGCCGGCGGAGGTGACCTTGACGAACTGCGCCTTGCTGCGCACGTCCTCGATGGTGGCCGCACCGAGATAACCCATCGATGCGCGCAGGCCGCCGATCAGCTGGTGGATGATGTTGCGCAGCGGGCCGCGGTACGGCACGCGGCCCTCGATGCCTTCGGGCACCAGCTTGTCGGCGTCGGCCTCGTCCTGGAAGTAACGGTCCTTGGAGCCGAGCTGCATCGCGCCGATCGAGCCCATGCCGCGGTAGCTCTTGTACGAGCGGCCCTGGAACAGTTCCACCTCGCCCGGCGATTCCTCGGTGCCGGCGAACATCGAGCCGAGCATCACGCTGGAGGCGCCGGCGGCCAGCGCCTTGGGGATGTCGCCCGAATAGCGGATGCCGCCGTCGGCGATCAGCGGGATCTCGTCCTTCAGCGCGGTGGCGACCAGGTCGATCGCGGTGATCTGCGGCACGCCGACGCCGGCGACCACACGGGTGGTGCAGATCGAACCGGGACCCACGCCGACCTTGACCGCATCCACGCCCGCGTCGAGCAGCGCCCGCGCCGCCTCGCCGGTGACGATGTTGCCGGCGATCACCTGCACCTGCGGGTAGTGCTTCTTGACCCAGCCGGCGCGTTCGATCACGCCCTGCGAATGGCCGTGCGCGGTGTCCACCACCAGCACGTCGACGCCGGCGTCGACCAGCGCAGCCACGCGCTGCTCGGTGTCGCCGCCCACGCCGACCGCGGCGCCGACCAGCAGCGCCTCGTGGCTGTCCTTGGCGGCGTGCGGGTTGTCGCGCGCCTTCTGGATGTCCTTCACGGTGATCAGCCCGCGCAGCTGGAAGTCGTCGTTGACCACCAGCACCTTCTCGATGCGGTGCCTGTGCAGCAGCTGCAGCACTTCGTCCTGGCTGGCGCCTTCCTTCACCGTGACCAGCTTGTCCTGGCGGGTCATGATGTTGCGCACCGGATCCTCGGGCTTGCGCTCGAAGCGCATGTCGCGGCTGGTGACGATGCCGACCAGCTTGCCGCCGTCGACCACCGGTACGCCGGAGATGTTGTGCGCGTGGGTCAGCCGCAGCACTTCGCGGATCGAGGTGTCCGGGCCCACGGTGATCGGGCTGCGGATCACGCCGGCCTCGAACTTCTTCACCAGCCGCACTTCGGCGGCCTGCTGCTCGGCGGTCATGTTCTTGTGGATGATGCCGATGCCGCCCTGCTGCGCCATGGTGATGGCGAGTCGCGCCTCGGTGACCGTGTCCATCGCGGCCGATACGATCGGGATGTTCAGGCGCAGGTTGCGGGTCAAGCGGGTGGAGGTGTCGACGTCGCGGGGGAGTACGACGGAATGGCCCGGAACGAGATAAACGTCGTCGTAGGTCAGGGCCTCGGCGAGGATGCGCATGCGAAAAGTCCCGCTGCAAAAGGGAATTATACGCGCCCTGCCGGCATGCTCGCCAGACGCGCGGCTGAATGCGGCGGCAACCGATGCCGGATCAGGCGACCCGGCGCGGCGGCATGCGCGCTTCCGCCGCCTCCAGCGTGTTCTCCATCAGTGTGGCCACCGTCATCGGGCCGACGCCGCCGGGCACCGGGGTGATCCAGCTGGCGCGCTCGGCGGCCGGGGCGAATTCCACGTCGCCGACCAGGCGACCGTCGTCGAGCCGGTTGATGCCCACGTCGATCACCACGGCACCGGGTTTGATCCACTCGCCCTTCACCAGCCCGGGCTTGCCCACGGCGACGATCACGATGTCAGCCTGGCGCACGTGGCTTTCCAGGTCGCGGGTAAATTTGTGGCAGCAGGTGGTGGTGCAGCCGGCGATCAGCAGCTCCAGCAGCAGCGGACGGCCCACGTGGTTTGACACGCCGATCACCACCGCGTGCTGGCCACGCACCGGACGATCGGTGTGGCCGAGCAGGGTCATCACGCCCTTCGGCGTGCACGGACGCAGGCCGAAGCGGCGCAAGGCCAGCCGGCCCACGTTGATCGCCTGGAAGCCGTCGACGTCCTTGTTCGGGTCGATGCGGTCGACCAGCGCATCTTCGTCGATGTGCTCAGGCAGCGGCGATTGCACCAGGATGCCGTGTACGTCCGGGTCGGCATTGAGCTGGTCGATCAGGGCGAACAGTTCTTCCTGGGTGGTGCTGGCCGGCAGGTCGTAGCCGAACGAGTGGAAACCCACCTGCTGGCAGGCCTTGCGCTTGTTGCGTACGTAGACCGTCGAAGCCGCATCGCTGCCCACCAGCACCACGGCCAGCCCCGGCGCGGGAAGCCCTTGCGCTACCCGTGCGGCGACACGCAGGCCGATGCGCTCCAGCAGTTCCTGAGCGATGCGCTTGCCGTCGAGGATGCGTGCGTTCATGGGCGGTGCCTGGCTGCGAAGTCCGCCATTATCCGGGCTGCGCCCGATGCGCACAAACGGCGCATGCGTTTCAGCGGGTGCGCTTGATCAATTCGCTGCGCCGGCGCCTGGCCTTGTGCTGCTGTTCCTTGGTCAGCACCTTCTTGCGCCCGGCGTACGGGTTCTCGCCCTCGCGGAAGACGATCCGGATCGGCGTGCCTTCCAGCTTGTAGCGCTTGCGGAAGAAGTTCTCCAGATAGCGCTGGTACGCCGGCGCGATGTGCTTGGTGCGGCTGCCGTGGATCACGATGGTCGGCGGATTGGTGCCGCCCGGATGCGCGAAGCGCAGCTTCGGCGCATGGCCGTTCACCAGCGGCGGCTGGTAGCTCTCGTAGGCCTTTTCCAGTGCCCTGGTGAGGTCGGAGGACACCAGTTCCCGGGTAGCCGACGCATGTGCACGCACCACTGCGCGCATCAGTTCGCGCAGGCCGGAACCATGCAGCGCGGAGATCTGCACCTGTTTGGCCCAGTCGACGAAGACCAGTCGACGATCCAGCGCGCGGCGGCACTCGTCGCGCTGGTAAGCGTCCATGTCGTCCCACTTGTTGATCGCGATGACCAGCGCCCTGCCCTCGTCCACCGCGTAGCCGATCAGGGTGAGATCCTGGTCGGCCAGGTTCTCGCGGGCGTCGATCATCACCACCACCACCTGGGCAGCGGCGATCGACTGCAGCGTCTTGATGACGCTGAATTTCTCGACCGCTTCCTCGACCCGCGCCTTGCGCCGGATGCCAGCGGTATCGATCAGCGTGTAGCGCTTGCCGTCGCGCTCCAGCGGCACCCGGATCGGGTCGCGGGTGGTACCGGCGACGTCGGAGACGATCAGCCGCTCCTCGCCCAGCAGGCGGTTGATCAGGGTCGACTTGCCGGCGTTCGGGCGGCCGACGATGGCTACGCGGATACTGCCGTCCTCGCTCTCGACCTCTGCAGCGCTTTCCCGGTCGGCCGGCAGCAGCGGCAGCAGCACGCGCAGGAAGTCGTCGGTACCGCGGTTGTGCGCCGCCGACAGCGGCAGTGTGGCGCCGATGCCGAAGGCGAAAAACTCGGCCATCACGGCCTGCTCGTCGAGGCCGTCGGTCTTGTTGACCACCGCCACGATCGGCTTGCCGCTGCGGCGCAGCTCGGCCAGGATCGCGTCGTCCTGCGGCAGCAGGCCGTCACGGGCGTCGACCACGAACACCAGCACGTCCGCTTCCGCGATCGCCAGTCGCACCTGCTTCGCGGTCAGCACGTCCATGGCCTCGTCGGTACCGGACAGGCCGCCGGTATCGACCACCACGAACGGCCGTTCGCCGGTGCGGCAGATGCCGTAGTGACGGTCGCGGGTGACGCCCGGCATGTCGGCCACCAGGGCGTCGCGGCTGCGCGTCAGCACATTGAACAGGGTCGACTTGCCGACGTTCGGACGACCAACCAGTGCGACGACGGGCAGCATCAGGAGTACTTCGTTCCGGCGATCAGTGCGAGGACAGACGATAGGCGCCGATGCGGCCCTCGACGTCCTCGACGTACACGGTGTCGCCCACCACCAGCGGCTGGGCCCGGATCGCCTTCTTCGACAGCCGTTCGCGTGCGGCCAGTGCGCCGTCACCGGTCTGCAACCAATGCACGTAGCCTTCCAGATCGCCGACCACGACGTAATTGCCCTGTACGGCCGGACCGGTGAGCCAGCGGTACTTCAGGGAGTCGTTCTTCCACATGTCGGCGCCGCCATTCTTGTCGAAGGCCCACACCACCGATGCGTCGTTGACGCCGTAGACCGCATGATCGTTGACCGCCAGCGACTCGAAGCTGGAGAACGGGTGCGCCCACAGCGGCCGGCCGCTGGGGCCGTCGATTGCCACCAGGTTGCCGTGGTAGGCAGTGCCGTAGAGCGTGCTGCCATCCAGCAGGATCGCGCCGTCGGCATCATTCAGGCGGTCGATTTCGGTGCGGCCCTCGCCGCTGGCCAGCTTCTGTTCCCACAGCTTGGCGCCGTTGTCCTGGCGCAGCGCGACGAGCTTGCCGTCGTCGCTGCCGAAGAACAGCACGCCGTTGGCCGCCAGCAGCGGCCCGTTGCCGCGCAGGCTGAGCAGCGGCACGCTACCCTGGTCGTACACCCAGCGGCGCTCGCCGTTGGCGGCGTCCAGCCCGTAGACGCGACCGTCGCTGGTGCGCACGATCACCAGGCCGCCGTCGATCACCGGCGAGGCCAGTACCTCGGACTTCAGTTCCGCCTCCCAGCGCGGGCTGCCGTCCTTCGCGTTCACGCCATAGACATGGCCGTCCAGCGTGCCGACGGCGAGCAGGTCGCCGTTGACCGCCGGGCCACCGGCGTACTGAGCGTCCTTGCGCTTCTTGTCGCCCCAGCCGAACCAACCGTGGGTACGCGAACTCTTCGACCACAGGCTCTTGCCGCTGGCGGCGTCAATCGCCACCAGCTTGCCGTCCGTGCTGTCGGCGTAGAGCACGCCGTCGACCACGGTCGGGCGCAGGCGTGCGCCGCTGGTGCCCGCACCGTCGCCCACGCTGGTACGCCACAGGCGGGTGACCTGCACGGTCGGCTTGAAGTCCTTGGCCAGCGGGGTCGGCGGCTGGACGTTTTCTTTCTTGAACGAATGGCACCCGGCAAGTGTCACCAATGAAGCCAGCGTGATCAGCAAGGTACGTTTGATCGTTTCAGCTTTCATGCACCCTGCTTCCCGGCCACGGCCAGATCGTCGAGTTTCATCTGCAAGGCGCCGCGTTGCGGCGCTTCCTCGCCCAAGGCTGACAGGGCCGTCTGGTAGGCCTTGCGTGCTTCGTCGGAGCGCCCAAGCTTGACCAGCACATCACCGCGGAGTTCCTGCACCAGCCCCTGATAGCTGTCGGCCGGGATGCGGTCGAGTGTGGCCAGTGCCTGTTTGCCGTTGTCGCGGGCGAGTTCCACTTGCGCGATGCGCAGCAGCGTCAGCGATTTCAGCGGCGGCGCGACGGCATGGCTCTCGGCCCATTCCAGCGACGTCTCGGCCTTGTCCAGTTGCCCGGCCAGCACCTGCTGCTTGGCGCGGTTGCTGACGGCGAAGACGGCAAACGGCGACTTCGCGTAGTCCTTCATCAATTGGTCGGTCAGCTGTGCGACGGTGTCCGGCTTGCCGGACGCCTGTGCGATCTGGATCTGCTCATAGAGCTGGGAAGCCTGGCTCTCGTTCCGCGCCTGATGGTTGCGCCACTGTTGCCAACCGAAGATGCCGACCAGGCCGATCGCGATGCCGACGACGATCGACACGCCATTGTCGCGCAGCCACTTCTGAACCAGCTCGCTCTGTTCGTACTTGTCGTATTCTTCAAATGCCATGCAATCACCATTCAAAAGGCCGCGCACCTGCAAACGCATGCGCGGGCCGGTGCGGTAACCAAGAGGAAACGCCGGTCATGCCCGCTCGTTGCCGAGCGAACCGAGTGGGCAAGCATAACCGAAATGGGCCGCCCGCAGCGGCCCGGATGGCGATCAGAAGCCGATGGCAGCGGCCTTGCCGTCCTGCATCTGCAGGCGGAAACGGGCCACGTTGGCGCGACGGAATTCGCCCAGACCGATCGACTTGCCGTCGATGCTGACCTGGGCGCCGCTGGCGTTGCCGATACGTACGTCCAACGGCTGGTCGCTGTGCCAGGTCCTGCTGCTGCCGGCGGCCAGCAGGCCGTACTCCAGTCGCGTGCCATCGGCCTGGGTCACTTCGACCCAGCTTGCCGCGGAGAGACTGAGGCTCAGGCTGTGGTCGCCCGTGCCGCTGCTGCTCGCGGCGGGTGCAGCTGGCCTGCTTGGCGACAGGGTGGCGCTTTCCAGGTTCGGGAACGGCGCCATCGAGGCCAGCAACGGCTGGTCTGCTTCCTGCGGCGGCGTTGCCTTCGGCGGCGCCTGCGGAACCGGCGTACCGGTATGCGCGTCGGCCGCCGCCACGTGGGTGGCGGGCGCCTCCAGCTGGGCGACCGGGGTGGCGTCCAGCGGTGCGAGATGGCTGAGGTCGCGGTCCAGCGTGCCACGCACGCCCAGCCAGATCATCGGCACCACGATCACCGCGGTCAGCACGACATAGGTGGCGGCAGTGGCGTAGCGGTCCAGCAGGAAACGTGAGTGCGAGATGCCGCCGGTGGCCACCAGCGGCGGCGTCTCGATCTGCCTGATGCGGTCGAGTTCGACCTGGATCGATGCCTCGTTGATGCCCAGGTGGCGGCCGTATTTGCGGATATAGCTGGCCAAATAGATCCTGGAGTCGGCACCGTCGTACTGGTCGCGTTCGAGCTGGCGCAGCACGCGGACGGGCAATTTCAGCGCGTGGGCGCAGGCTTCCAGATCCAGACCCTGGGCTTCACGTGCCGCATGCAGGCGACTGCCGAAACTCACCACGTGGGGGTTTGCCGAGGAAACGTCCATGTCGAGCAAATTGACACCGAACAGTCCGGACTCGCCTGGACGCTGTTCGTTCGGTTGAGGCTGCTGCATGGGAGTCATTGGCCGGCAGTTGCGTCTAGGGTGTGCGCCTGTTCCGAGTCCGGGAACTGGCTGAGCAATCGCTTGCTGTAAGTACGGGCACCTTCCGGGTTGCCCAGACGGGTTTCGATGTCATGACCTAGCTTGAGCGATGCGGCAGTCGGCTGACCCAGCGCATCGAACCGCTGGAGGAAAGCCCTGGCGCGAAATGCATCCTCCTGCAGATAAAGCGTATTCGCAAGCTGGAAGAGTGCCTCCGCATTATTGGGATTTCTTGCGATGGCGTCACGAAAACTCGCTTCGGCCCCGGCGACGTCGTTGGCGCGCAGCTGGCAGACGCCGGCATTGGTCAGCGCCACATCGGGGGTCTGGTAGAACGGATCGGCGATGGCTTTCTGGAAATACTGGTTTGCCTCGGCGATTTTCCCGGTGTGGCAGAGGAAGACGCCGAGATTGTTGTTCGGCGCGCCTTTGGCCGGCTCCAGCGCCACCGCCTTGCGGTAATGCTGCTCGGCTTGCGGCAGCCTGTTGATGCGCTCGTACAGCACGGCGATCACGGTATGCGCCGGCGCGTAGTTGGGGTCGAACTGCAGCGCTTTGGTCAGTTTTTCCAGCGCCGTCTGCAGGTCGCCGTTGGCCATGTAGCGCTGGCCCAGCTCGGTATGGATGCGGGCGGCGTCCTGCGCCTGTTCCGCCTTGCTGGTCTGCGGCATGCTCTTGCCCAACGAGCTGCTGTCGGTATGCGTGGTGACACAACCGGCCAGCGGCAACAGCAGGCTGAAGATCAGCGCCCGGTCAAATCGCATGCCTTGCCCCCTCGTCCTGCCGTTTGCGGATATCGGCGCTGCGCCGGGTGCGGTCGGTGACCTGCCCGGCCAGCTGGCCGCACGCAGCGTCGATGTCGTCGCCGCGGGTGCGCCGCAGCATGGTCAGCACGCCGGCATTCAGCAGTTGTGTCTGGAACTGGTGGATGTCGTCCGGGTTCGAGCGCTTGAACTGGGTGCCCGGGAAAGGGTTGAACGGGATCAGGTTGACCTTGCAGGTCGGCAGCTTGCGCATCAGCTTGATCAGTTGGCGGGCATGCTCGGGCTGGTCGTTGACCCCCTTCATCAGGGTGTATTCGAACGTGATCGAGGTGCGTGGCTTGCGCGCGATCCAGCGCTGGCAGGCGGCCAGCAGCTCGGTGATCGGGTAGCGCTTGTTGATCGGCATCAGCTCGGTGCGCAGCTCGTCGTTGGCCGCATGCAGCGATACCGCCAGCGACACGTCGATGGCCTCCGAGAGCTGGTCGATCAACGGCACCATGCCGGCAGTGGACAGCGTGACGCGCTTGGCGGCCAGGCCGAAGCCAAGGTCGTCGCGCATCAGCTTCATCGCCTTCAGCACGTTGTCGAAATTGGCCAGCGGCTCGCCCATGCCCATCATCACCACGTTGGTGATGCGGCGGTTCTGGTGGGTGACGTTGCCCAGGTACTTCGCCGCCACCCATACCTGGCCGATGATCTCGGCGGTGGACAGGTTGCGGTTGAAGCCCTGCGCACCGGTCGAGCAGAACTGACAGTTCAGCGCACAGCCGATCTGCGAGGAGACGCACAAGGTGCCCCGGGTCGGTTCCGGGATATAGACCGTCTCGATCGCGTTGCCGCTGTCCATGCCGAGCAGCCACTTGTGGGTGCCGTCGGTGGCCACCTTGTCCAACAGTGTCTTCGGTGCGCCGATGTAGCAGGCCTCGGCGAGCTTGGCGCGCAGCGCCTTGCCCACGTCGGTCATGTTCTCGAAGTTGTCTTCCAGGTCGTGGTAGATCCACTTCATCACCTGCTCGGCGCGATACGGCTTCTCGCCGATCTGCGTGAAGAAATCACGCATACCCTGGCGATCGAAGTCGAGCAGGTTGACCTTGTTCGAGCTGGCGACAACTTGTTGCATGGTTACCTTGAAACCACATCCGTCGCAGCGAAGAAATAGGCAATCTCCACCTTGGCGGTTTCGACCGCATCGGAACCATGCACGGCGTTGGCGTCGATGGAGTCGGCGAAGTCGGCGCGGATGGTGCCCTTGGCGGCTTCCTTCGGGTTGGTGGCGCCCATCAGGTCACGGTGGGCCAGCACGGCGTTCTCGCCTTCCAGCACGCTGATCATCACCGGGCCGGAGATCATGAATTCGACCAGCGCCTTGAAGAACGGGCGCTCGCGATGCACGGCGTAGAAGCCTTCGGCTTCCTTGCGTGACAGCTGCTTCATGCGCGCAGCGACGATCTTGAGGCCGGCCTTTTCAAAGCGGGCATAGATTTCGCCGATGACGTTCTTGGCGACGGCATCGGGCTTGATGATGGAAAGAGTGCGCTCCAGCGCCATACGGGTCTGCTCCGGAAAAACGGATGAATGGGAAACGAGGATGTAGCCGGTCCGGCCGGCAAGCGGCCAAACCCGACGAAGATTGCGGATTTAGCCATGAAAGTTTGACAGATTCTAACTCATACGCAAGTCGCCGGGCGCTTGCAACAAACGCCCGTTTGACGGCCGCCGAGTTGCCCGCGTATGCTCAAACGATCGTTTGAACCGGCCTGTGGCCGATGGATGGTTTCGCCCGTGAACAGCTCCGGCTCAACCAAGGAACGGATACTCGGCGCCGCCGAGCTCCTGTTCGCCCAGCGCGGCTTCGACGGGGCTTCGCTGCGCCAGCTCACCACGGCGGCCGGGGTCAACCTGGCCGCCGTCAATTACCACTTCGGTTCCAAGGACAAGCTGGTCGAGGAAGTGTTCCGGCGCCGGCTGGACGCGTTGAACGCACGCCGACTGGCTGCCCTGGCCAGGATCGCCGGTGCTCCGGAAACCACCCTCGAAAACGTGCTGGAGGCGTTCATCCGCCCTGCCCTCGAGTTGTCGCACGACGAAAGCGGCGCCTTGTTCATGCGCGTGCTGGCACGGGCGTTCGCTGAGCACGACGACAGCCTGCGCCAGTTCCTGTCCACTAATTACGGCCATGTGATGCGCCAGTTCACCGCCGAGTTCGCGCGGCTGCTGCCGCAGCTGAGCAAGGAAGAGCTGTACTGGCGCATCGACCTGGTCACCGGCGCGCTGACCCATGCGATGTCCGGCTTCGGCATGATCCAGCGCAAGAGCGACGTCAGCGAACGCGCGCACCGCGAGCAGACCGCGCAGCATCTGATCCGTTTCGCCGTTGCCGGGCTCAGCCATCCCTGAACTTCACCTGCCCCCTTTGCACTCTCGGAGAAGCCAATGACCGCTGCATCTTCACCCACTTCAGCACTGCGCATCCGCAAGGCCGCCGTGCTGGGCGCCGGCGTCATGGGCGCGCAGATCGCCGCGCACCTGACCAATGCCGGCGTCGAAACCGTGCTGTTCGATCTGCCTGCCAAGGAAGGGCCGAAGAGCGGCATCGCGCTGAAGGCCATCGCCAACCTGGCCAAGTTGTCGCCTGCCCCGCTGGCCGACAAGAACCTTGCCGGCGCGATCATCCCGGCCAACTACGACGACGACCTCGATCACCTCAAGGACGTCGACCTGGTGATCGAGGCGATCGCCGAGCGCATGGACTGGAAGCTGGACCTGTACCGGAAGATCGCCGGCCACCTGTCGAAGACCGCGATCATCGCCTCCAACACCTCGGGCCTGTCGATCAATACCCTGGCCGAGGCGCTGCCCGAGGAGATGCGCCACCGCTTCTGCGGCGTGCACTTCTTCAACCCGCCGCGCTACATGCACCTGGTCGAGCTGATCCCGACCCGGTTGACCGACGCCGCCGTGCTGGACGGCCTGGAAGCCTTCCTGGTCACCACCATCGGCAAGGGCGTGGTGCGCGCCAAGGACACGCCCAACTTCATCGGCAACCGCATCGGCGTGTTCTCGATGCTGGCCACCATGCACCACACCGAGCAGTTCGGGCTGGGCTTCGACGTGGTCGACGCGCTTACCGGCCCGGCCGTGGGCCGCCCCAAGAGCGCCACCTACCGCACCGCCGACGTGGTCGGTCTGGACACCATGGCCCACGTCATCAAGACAATGGCCGATACCCTGCCCGACGACCCCTGGCACCAGTACTTCAAAGCGCCGGTGTGGCTGAGCGGGCTCATTGAAAAGGGCGCGCTGGGCCAGAAGAACGGCGCCGGTTTCTACCGCAAGGCCGGCAAGGACATTGTGGTGCTCGACGTGGCGAAGCAGGACTATCGCCCGTCCGAGCAGAAAGCCTCGGACGAAGTCGCCGCCATCCTGGCCATCAAGGACCCAGCCGAGAAGTTCGCCAAGCTGCGCGCCTCCGCGGACCCGCAGGCGCAGTTCCTGTGGGCCACCTTCCGCGATCTGTTCCACTACACCGCCTACCACCTGGCCGACATTGCCGACACTGCGCGCGACGTCGACTTCGCGATCCGCTGGGGCTACGGCTGGAAGCTCGGCCCGTTCGAGACCTGGCAGGCCGCCGGCTGGCAGCAGGTGGCCAAGTGGATCGAGGAAGACATCGCCGCCGGCAAGGCGATGAGCCAGGCGCCGCTGCCCAAGTGGGTCATCGACGGCCGCAGCGGCGTGCACGGCAAGGCCGGCTCGTACTCGGCCAGCGCCAACGCCGACAAGCCGCGCTCGCAGCATCCGGTGTACGCACGCCAGCTGTTTCCCGATCCGATCCTGGGCGAGAAGTTCGACCAGGGCAGCACGGTGTGGGAGAACGACGGTATCCGCCTGTGGACGCTGGGCGAGGACGGCATCGGCATCATCTCGTTCAAGACCAAGATGCACACGGTCAACGACCACGTGCTCGACGGCATCCAGCACGCCATCGGCATCGCCGAAGAAAAGCTCAAGGGCGTGGTGATCTGGCAAGACTCCGAGCCGTTCTCCGCCGGCGCTGATCTCAAGGGCGCGCTGGGCCTGCTGCAGGCCGGCAAATTCGACGACTTCGAGAAGATGGTCGCCAATTTCCAGCGCACCAGCATGCGCATCAAGCATTCGCTGGTGCCGGTGGTGGCCGCCGTGCGCGGGCTCGCGCTGGGCGGCGGCTGCGAGTTCCAGATGCACTCGGCGCGCACCGTGGCCGCGCTGGAGAGCTACATCGGTCTGGTCGAGGCCGGCGTAGGCCTGCTGCCCGCCGGTGGCGGCCTGCACGAGCTGGCCGTGCGCGCCGGCAAGGCCAACCCGGCCGATCCGTTCGAGGAACTGAAGAAGGTGTTCGAGACCGTGGCGATGGCCAAGGTCTCGCCCAGCGCGATCGAGGCCAAGGCCATGGGCCTGCTGCGCGAGTCCGATGTGGTGGTGTTCAACCCGTACGAACTGCTCTACGTGGCGAAGAAAGTCGCGCTGTCGCTGGCCGAGTCCGGCTACCGCCCGCCACTGTACCAGCGCGCCATCCCGGTCGCCGGCGACGTGGGCAGCGCCACCTTCCGCGCCTCGCTGGCCAACCTGCAGGCCGGCTACTTCGCCTCCGAGCACGACGTGGAAATCGCCCGGCGCATCGCCGACACCTTGTGCGGCGGCGTGATCGAACGCGGCTCCACGGTGGATGAGGAATGGCTGCTGGCGCTGGAGCGCAAGCACTTCGTGGAACTGGCGAAGACCGAGAAGACCCAGGCCCGCATCGCCCACACCATGACTACCGGCAAACCGCTGCGCAATTGACCCTGCCCCGGCCCTCCCCTTCAAGGGAAGGGCCGGGTGGGGAGGGTTGTCCCTGCAAGCCACGACAAAACTTCGCCCTGATCCGCGCACCGCGCGAAGGGCTACGGAGAACGAAATGACCAAGCAAGTGCAAGATGCCTACATCGTCGCCGCCACCCGCACCCCGGTCGGCAAGGCGCCGCGCGGCGTGTTCCGCCATACCCGTCCGGACGACATGCTGGCCCACGTGATTCGCGCCGTGATGGCGCAGGCGCCGGGCATCGACCCGCACCAGATCGGCGACGTCATCATCGGCTGCGCCATGCCCGAGGCCGAGCAAGGCATGAACGTGGCGCGCATCGGCCTGCTGCTGGCCGGCCTGCCCGACACCGTGCCCGGCGTCACCGTCAATCGCTTCTGCTCCTCCGGCCTGCAGTCGGTGGCGATGGCCGCCGACCGCATCCGCCTCGGTGAGGAAGACCTGATGCTGGCCGGCGGCACCGAGAGCATGAGCATGGTGCCGATGATGGGCCACAAGGTGGCGATGAACCCGGGCATCTTCGACAACGAGCACATCGGCATCGCCTACGGCATGGGCATCACCGCGGAGAACGTGGCCAAGCAGTGGAAGGTCAGCCGCGAGCAGCAGGATGCGTTCTCGGTGGAAAGCCATCGCCGCGCGCTGGCCGCCCAGGCCGCCGGCGAGTTCAGGGACGAGATCACCCCGTTCCAGCTCGCCGACCACTACCCCGACCTTGCCACCCGCGGCATCGTCACCGACAACCGCCTGATCAAGGACGACGAAGGCCCGCGTGCCGGCACCACGCCCGAGGTGCTGGCCAAGCTCAAGACCGTGTTCCGCAACGGCCAGTTCGGCGGCACCGTCACCGCCGGCAACTCCAGCCAGATGTCCGACGGCGCTGGCGCCGTGCTGCTGGCCAGCGAAAAGGCCATCAAGCAGTACAACCTGCAGCCGCTGGCCCGCTTCGTCGGCTTCTCCGTCGCCGGCGTGAAGCCCGAGGTGATGGGCATCGGCCCGAAGGAAGCGATCCCCAAGGCGCTCAAGCAGACCGGCATCAGCCAGGATCAGCTCGACTGGATCGAACTCAACGAAGCGTTCGCCGCCCAGGCGCTGGCCGTGATCGGCGATCTCGGCCTCGACCCGGCCAAGGTCAACCCGCTCGGTGGCGCCATCGCGCTCGGCCACCCGCTCGGCGCCACCGGCGCGGTGCGCATCGCCACGCTCGTGCACGGCATGCGCCGGCGCAAGCAGAAGTACGGCATGGTGACCATGTGCATCGGCACCGGCATGGGCGCGGCGGGCATCTTCGAAGCCCTGTGACGCCCTGCCCGCATGCCTGCGAAGACCGGCATGAGCGCTTCCGGGATGGGGCATCGATCAGGGCCGTGACCATCCTTGTCGCGACACGGCCCCGTTTCCCGCAGCACTGAATGGCCCGGCGTCTTTCGGCGCCGGGCGATCCGTCGCCGGCCGGGCCAGGGCCGGGCGCCACGACGATGCCTGACTCGCGTTTCGCCGCCGACACGGCCACCCGCAGGTCGGCCCGAGTCCGTGCAGGCGTGGTGATGAGCTACGGCTCGTTCGCCGCCTTTGCGCAGTCGCTCTGCGCGCAATCGAAGTCGACCTTGATGCCGCGGCCCACGACCACCGGCACGTTCAGGTGCTTGGCGACGGGGCGTCCGCTTTCTTCCATCGTTACCGTGTAATTGCCGGTCGGCAACGGTCCGATCTTGTAGCGGCCCTTGGCGTCCGCCTGGTCCTGGCGCTGCAATCCGGACGTCGTGCTCAGCGCCGTGATGGTGCTGCCCGCCGGTGCCTTGCCGAAGATGTTGCCTGCGGTGTCCTGTGCCCAGGTCGCGGCGGACCCCGCCGCGCAGGCGCCGATGACCGCCATCATTGCCAGGCCCCGGATCGTGAAGCCGCGGCGGCGCCGGGGATGATGACGCGAGAGGGAGTTGTGGTTGTTCATGGGGTTTACCTGCCTCGTTGGGACGATGATGGGGAACATGAGCGCGGCAAACAGCCAGGCCATCCGCTCATGAGGGCTCCGGACGGTTTCGCTCACCTGCCGGGCCTGGGGATGGCCGCTGGGGGCAGGCATCGTTCTGCTTTCCGTCCGCTGCCATCGGGGTGGCCGACGACACCACATACCGGATGGTTGCGCACAGCGTACGCCCGCAGCAGCGCCTGATCGAAGGGTCGGAGGTCATGCCGGCCGGAAGTCATGGATCCGCATGAAAGCGCGCCC
Source organism: Rhodanobacter sp. KK11 (assembly GCF_033345435.1). NCBI lineage: Bacteria > Pseudomonadati > Pseudomonadota > Gammaproteobacteria > Lysobacterales > Rhodanobacteraceae > Rhodanobacter > Rhodanobacter sp. KK11. The sequence goes on along the minus strand of NZ_JAWPMI010000003.1, from coordinate 305,418 downwards.
ATGGCGCGGCGCTTACCGCGGCAACGAGCCATGCGCCGGCAGGCTCAGCCCTTCTTCGCCGGCGTCGGCTTGGCCGGCCACGGCGCGGCGCGCCAGCAGGCGTTGTAGAAATCCTTGATGGCATGCCGGGCGGGATAGAGCATGAAGGTGGCGCCGTAACGGAATGCGCTGCGCCGGCCACCGACCCAGGCGCCGATGGAAGTCGACGAAAGCAGCCGTCCCAGCTCGGCGGGAGGCCAGGACCGACTTGTCACCACGGCACCATCGACGGCACGCGCCGCACCGCGCGGCTCGACCAGCACTTCCTGGCGGTCGACTTCGAAATACGAGCGCGTTTCATGCGCCACGATCTGCCGGGCGCGGGTCGCGCCCACCTCGTCGTAGGCGGTGAGCGTCACGCTGCCCGGCCGGCACTGCAGGACGAGCCGATGGTTGCCGCGGCGATTTTCCTGATGCAGCTCCAGGAGCGGCGCCGGCGGCAGCAGCCGGCTTTTCGTCTTCAGCGGGAGCCGGCCGTTGTTGGCCAGGCCGGCGACGACCATCTGGTCCGCGGTCAGCCAGTCCGGCGATTCCCCCGCCGATGCCGGTGCCGGCGCGAGCCGGCCGAAATCGATGCCCATCTCCCTCAGGTACGCGTCCACCGTGCTGTTCGCCGGCAGGGCCGGCGTAGTGCCGGGTGGCGTTGCCGGTGCGGTCGGGTGGCGCACCAGGCCGACGCGGTCGCGGCCTGTGGGCGCCCAGCGGTACAGGCCGCCGAAGTAGGCATAGACACAGGCCCCACTGCAGACGGCCGCCTTGACGCCGCGGTACCCGCCACGGCTTTTGCGTCGCGGTGTTCCAAGATGCGTCGTCATCGAGCCGGTGCGGAACAATCGCCCCAATGCCATGCCGGCGTCCAGGTCGCCCTGCGAGGAATTCAGATAGACGTCGGACCCGGGCGGAATCTTGCCCGACTTCACCAGCGCCTCGAACCGCTGCGGCGCGCCGGCGTCGATCGCGCCGTACAGGTAAATCTGCGGCGCCCCGGCAAGGTTCACCGTCATGCGGTCGTCGTTGACCTGGATGGCCAGGCGCGTCGGGGCGGCGTTTCCGCCGCTGCGCGGCGTGGCACCACCGGCATGCGCTGCGCCCGCCATGCTGGCGCAGGCGAGCAGCCACAAGCCACTACAGGCAGTGCGGGAAGGCGGCCCGCTCCGGCACGCGGTGTTTTCGGATTTGCCGTATCGCACTACTGCTCCCGCCGTTCAGACGATGAAGTGTCGAAGCCGCAGGATGTCCTGCGGGTGAACGCGGGATCGTGCCACGGGAAACCCGGCGAATGCGCGCAGCGGCTGGCCGGCGGCAGCGCACCGTGTCGCGGACAACGTGGCCAGGACTTCCTTTCCTGCGCGCGGGACCTGGCAGCAGGAACACGGCGACGGTGCAGCCGTGGTGCGGCGCCGTGCGCCACTCGGGTCGGCGAAACGCGGTTTCGGCTAGATGCCGCAGGCCGCCGGCAACCCCGCCCGGCCGCATCGGCAGTGGCGTGCTCAATGCGCCGTGCGCGGCGTGGACGGTTTGGACGAGTCGGGTCGGGTGGCGCCGTGGTGCGGCCGCGGCCACGGGCACAGCATGGGCACTTCGTGCTGGTAGCGGCGGTAGTCGTCGCCGTGCGCGGCGGCCAGGTCACGCTCCTCGAAGTACTTCACCGCGACCAGGATGTAGCCGGTGCTGGCCGCGGCGAACAGCAGGTGACCCATGCTCATGTGCGGCGTGGCCCAGAACGCGACGAGGAAACCGAGCATCAGCGGGTGGCGCACCAGGCGGTAATACAGTTGCTGCTTGAACGGCGGCGGCGTGTAACGCTGCCCGCGTGCATCCAGCCACACCTGGCGCAGGCCGAACAGGTCGAAGTGGTTGATGACGAAGGTGCCGCTGAGCACCAGCAGCCAGCCGCCGGCGGACATCGCGTAGAGCAGGCCCACCGCCCAGCCGGCCTCGGCCCGCCAGATCGTGCCCGGCAGCGGCTGCCACCAGCGGAACAGCACGATCAACGCCAGGCTGGACAGCAGCACGTAGGTGCTGCGCTCGAGCGCCGGCGGCAACCAGCGCGAGAGCCACGCCTTGAAGCCGGCGCGGGCCATGCCGCTGTGCTGCACGGCGAACAGGCCGAGCAGCAGCAGATCGACGAACCACGCCATGGCCGGCGCCAGCACGGCGGGTGGGCGATCCACGCTGCGCGGCACCAGCACGTCCCCGACGAAGCCGATGGCGTAGATGAAGGTGAGGAAGAACACGGCGTAGCAGAGCACACCGTAACAGAGGGTCAGCAAAGCACGCATGATCGTCCACCTCGTGATTCAAGCCGAAGGCAAACCCCGCCTCACAGCGCCGACAGGAACGCCACCAGGTCGCTCTTCTGCTGCGTGCTCATGTGCACGTTGAAGCGGGTGTCGTAGAAGTCGACCACGTCCATCAGGGTCGCCGCCGAGCCGTTGTGGAAATACGGGGCGCGCGCCGCCAGGCCGCGCAGGATCGGCCCCTTGAACTTGCCGATGTCGGCCCACTTGCCGGTCAGCATGGCCAAGCCGGGGTCGGTGGTCTGTACGGTCTGGCCGGTGGCGACGTTGGTCAGGGTGTACAGCGGCAGATCCGGGGTGCGCCGGCCGGCGTCGGCGATGCCGATGTTCACCGGCAGCGCCACCGAATGGTTGCCGATGTTGGGCGCGTCGTGACAACTGCTGCAGCTGCCGTGGATCACGGCCAGGCCAGTCACGTCGTTGAGCCCGGCCACGCCGCTGATGGCGATCGGCATGGTATTGAACAGTTGCTCGCCGCGGGCGATGGCGGCGCGGGCGCGATCGCGTGGGGCGCGGCGCAGCAGCGCGCCGGGGTCGTCCCAGTGGTCGAACAGGCGCATCACGCGCGGGTCGAAGGCGTCGCCGGTGGGGTCGTTGCCGAGGGTGTCGTTGATGCCGACCCAGAAGCGCTGCTGGGCGAGGATGTCGGCGCCGCCCATGGCGTCGTCGCTGTTGAGCCGGCCGGCCTGGCGGTCGGCGATCTGCGCGGTGAACAGGTGCGACTCGAAATCCACGATCTGCCGGATCACCTCGTCGTCCGGCGCGACGGCCGCTTGTTCGTGGCCAAGGATGGCGTGGCGTGCCTGCGAGGCCAGGCTTTCACGCAGGTCTTCCATGTCGATGCCGGCGTCCATCGGTGGCTTGAACGGGGTATCGGTCTCGCGGCCGTCCCACATCACGGCGGTGTCCCAGATCAGATTGGTGGCCGGCAGCGGGCGGCGGAACAGCGACAGCTCGCGCGCGCTGGCGTAGCCGTAGGGGTCGTCGATGGCGGTGAGGCGGAACTCGGCATTGGCCGGCATCGCCATGCCGACGCGGATCACGCCACGGCTGAGCAGCATGGCGTAGGCGCTGCGCCGCGCGTAGACGGTGGAAACGTCGGCCAGCGGCGAGACCGCGCCGTCGACCGGGCGGAAGATCGGGTCGGTGCCGCCGGTCGCGGCGAAGCGCTGGCGCACCTCGTCGGCGGAGATCGTCCAGCCCTGCGCCTGGCGATGGCAGGAATTGCACGAGCGCCCGTTCGGGCCGAAGCTCCGGAAGAACGGGTTGCCGGTGTCGATGCGTCCGCTGGACGGGCTGGTCTGCAGCCAGCCCGAGGGATTGGCGGTGACCAGAGGAGTGGTTTGTGGGCCGCCCTGGGCGCGTGCCGCGCCGAGGCCGGCCAGCAGGATGAGCGCAGCCACGGCAGCCAGCCGCCGGCGCGCGTCCGCATGGATCGCGTGGTGATGGAACATGACGATGCGCCTCCCTGGTTGATCGTTGCGCCCCGGACCCGTGCGGTGGGTGGGCACTACGCAAAACACCATGGAAGCGGAAATTGCGACACGCGCCTGCTGCGCGCACGACGCGGCGGGAAGTCAGTGCATCAGCGCGCCGCAGGAGGCGACGGGACGGCGCAGCAGCGCCTCGGCGCCGGCCAGGGTGGGATGCGCGGCAAGGCCGCCGGCGTCGATCGCCGTGCCGGCGGCGCGGGCCTGCGCCGCGGCGTCGGCACAATCGCCGCTACGCGCCGCGGCGACGGCCAGCCACAGCTGCGCCGCCAGCCGGCGCGGATGCGCGGGCGGCAGTTCGCGGCTGGCGTCGCGGATCGCCGACGCCAGCCGTTCCTTCGCCGCGCCGGCCCTGCCCTGCGTCAGTTCGACCTGCGCCAACAGCGTGCGCACCCACAGCAGCTGCGGGTCGCCGCTGGGTGCAGCCGCGGCAAGGTCGCGATCGACCGTCGCCTGGAGGTCGCCGGGACATGGCGCGCCGGGCGCCTGGGTGCAGGCCAGCAGCAGGCGTGCTTCGGCAATCAGCGGCGGCAGCGGATACGGGTGCGTGCGCAGATCGGCGATGGCGGCCGGCAGCAACTCGCGCGCCTGCGCTGGCTGGCCTTGCAGCAGGTCGATGCCGGCCAGTTCGCTGTCCGCGCGGCCGATCCGCAGGCGGTTGGCCGGATCGTTGCTGTAGCGCCGGCGCGCGGCGTCGAGCAACTGGCGCGCCGCGGCCAGGTTGCCGCTTTCCACCTCGCCGAAGGCGGTGGCTTCCAGCGAATCGCCGTGCAGCGCGCTGTCCGCACCGAAGCCGCCGGCGGACCAGGCCTGCGCCTGCCCGCAACGCGCCTGCGCACTGGCGCGATCGGCCCGCAGCCCTTCCAGCACGCAGGCCTTCTGCGCGGCGTACACCTGGGTCAGCTGCGGCCGGCCACCGTTGCGTGCGTACATCGCCAGCGCCTGTGCAAACAGCGTGTGTGCCTGCGTCCAGTGGCCGGCGCGAAACGCCGACGAAGCCCAGCCGGCCAGCGTCAGGGTGGATTCATTGCTGGACCGGCCGAAGTGCGCCAGTTCGAACCGCCAGGTTCTGCGCCACATGGCGGTGGCCTCGTCGTAGCGGGCCAGCCCTTCCAGCGCGGAGGCGACGTCGTTGTAGCCGATGCCGACCCGCGGGTCGTCCGGCCCCCAGTTGGCGATGCGCTCGACCAGCGCCTCGCGAGCGAGATCCAGCGCGGCTTCGCCGCGCCCTTCGCTGTTCTCCACCGCGCCCAGCGGGCCGAGCAGGTCGATCAGCGCCTCGCCATGGATGCCTTGCGCCAGCATGCGCCGGTGGGCCAGGCGCAAGTCGGCGCCGCCGGCCGCGTAGTCTTCCGTGCGCACTTCGGCGTAGCCGCGTGCGGTGAGCGCGCGGATCGCCTCGATGGCGGACGGCGCCAGCGTCCGTTCGGACAGCGCGACGGCCCGGTTCGCCAGCTTGCGCGATTGCGCGACATCGCCGAGGTTCTCGTACAGTCGCGAGAACATCGCCAGCAGGTCCACGCGGCCGCCGTCGTCCAGTTGCGGCGAGTCGCCGAGTTTCGCCACGCCGCGCGCCAGCAACTCGTCCAGGCTGGGTTGCTTTGACGCGGCGACGCCGTAGCGGACCGGCGCGAACAGGCTCTCGACGAAATCCCGCACCGCGTTCGCCCGCGCCGCCTGTTGTCGCGCGACGTGGGCCTGCCACAGGGCAACCGACAGCGAAACCAGGACGGCCAGCATGAACACCGCGGTGGTGGCCACGCCGCCGCGGTGGCGGTCGACAAACTTGCTGGCCCGGTACCAGCGCGAAGGCGGATGGGCCAGCACCGGTTGACGGTCCAGATGGCGTTCGATGTCCTCGGCGAGTGCACCGGCCGAGGCGTAGCGGCGATCGGGCTCGCTGGCGGTGGCCTTCAGCACGATGTTGTCGAGGTCGCCGCGCAGCTTGCGCCGCAGCGTCGAGGCGCTGGCCGGCGCGGCACCGTAGGCGGTGATGATCGACGCCGGGCTGATCCGCGACGAGGGCGTGCCGCCGTCGCCGTCGACGTCGACGCGCCGGCGTCCGGTGACCAGCTCGTCCAGCAGCACGCCGAGCGCGTACACGTCGGTGGCGGTGGTGACCGGCTGCTGCGCGAACTGTTCCGGAGCGGCGTAGGCCGGGGTCAGCGCACGGTGCTGGGTGCGGATGGCGCCGGTCGCGTCCTCGTCGAGCAGTTTGGCGATGCCGAAATCAAGCAGCTTGACGCTGCCGTCGGCGGTGACCAGCACATTGGACGGCTTCAGGTCGCGGTGCACGATCAGCGCGCGGTGCGCCGTCTCAACCGCACGGCAGACCATCAGGAACAGCACCAGGCGCTGGTGCTGGCCCAGCCCGTGCTCGCGGGCGTAGCGCGTGATGGGCAGGCCATCGACCAGCTCCAGCGCGATGTAGGCAAGGCCGTGGTCGGTGATCCCGCCCTCGATCAGGTGCGCGATGCCGGGATGTTGCAGGCGTGCCAGCGCCTCGCGTTCGCGGCGGAACTGGCGCCGTGCGTCGCTGGTGTACAGGCCGCGCGCGAGCAGCTTGAGGGCTACTTCCTGGCGTACGCCATCCACCTCGCGGAACGCGCGGAACACGGTGGACGAGCCGCCCTCGCCCAGCACTTCGAGCAGCTCGAACGGGCCGATGCGGCTGCCTGCCGGCAGCGCCTCGGCGACGCTGCCGTCGCCGATCGCGCGCACGGCGCAGGCGGCGTCGCCGACCGGCAGCAGTTCGTCGTCGGTCGCGTCGGCGGCCAGCATGCGCTCGAGTGCGGCACGCTGCCGCGGGTCGGAGCAATGTTCCGCCAGCAGGCGCGCGCGCTCCGCTACAGGCAGCTCGAGGGCTGCCTCGAACAGCTCGCGCAGTGTCGCGGTGTGTTCTTCCACGACGTACTCCTCCCTCGCCCTGCCTTGCCCGATAAACCCCGAACGCCGGCCATTTGCGACGCCGGTCGGCATCCTCCTATTCCATGCGCGCCTTGATGAAGGCGCGGGCAAACCGCCAGTCGCGGTCGATGGTGCGGCGGGCCAGCCCGAGGGTCTCGCCTACCTGCTCCAGGCTGAGCCCGGCGAAGTAACGCAGTTCCACCACCTGGGCGGCGCGCGCGTCGGCCTGCTCGAGGGCGTCCAGCGCGGCATCCAGCGCCAGCGCCTGCTCGGCGGTGTCCAGCGCCAGTTTCAGATTACGATCGTCCACGGTGACCCGCAGCCACTGCCCGCCGGCACACAGACGCAGGCGATCACGCGCACGATTGATCAGCAGGTGGCGCATGGCGCGCGCGGCGTAGCTGAAGAATTGCGCCGGATGCTCGAACTGCAGCACCTGCCGCCGACCCATGCGCAGATACAACTCATGCACCAGTTCGGTGGTGTCCAGGGTGGCGTTGCGCTGGCCGGCCAGTTGCCGCGCGGCCATCGCCTTGAGGCGCGCGTAGACCGTGACGAACAGCGCATCCGCCGAACCGTCGATGGGCACTTGCCTGGTTCCGGGCATGGCGAAAACCCCTCCGTGCAGCCGCCATCCTTCACGGCCGCATCGTACGCCTCCGGCTGCCGGCCGGGGCGCCAGACCGAGCCCGGGCATCTGCTGCCGTGTTCGCGGTCCGAAGCGGCATCCGCTTCCGTTCACCCCGAGCTTGTCGAAGGATGGCGGAAAGAGCGTGCAGCTGGAGATCCGCCTCGTGGTGATGCCCTTCGGCAGGCTCAGGGCGAACCGGGTTTTATGGCCGGGGTGAACGGAGCCCAGGCTGGAGTCGCGGGTCGGTCGCGTCGCGTTCACGACGGCCTGCGCAAAGTGGGGCGAATCTGCCGGCGTCGAGGTCGGGCCGGGTGGCTTGCGGATTACAGCGGACAGGCGGTGCGGACATGCGGCGTTTCGTGGCGACGGTTGCATTGGGTCTGGTGCTGGGTGCCTGCTCGCCGCCGGCGGCGGTGGTCAAGCCGCCGTCGAAGGCGTTGCCGCCGGCCACGACCACGGCAGGCGCGCGCTACGTGCACGCCGTAGTGAAACAACACCAGGACAAGTCCGGCTTCCGCCTGCTCACCCGCAGCACCAACGCGTTGATGAGCCGGGTGGCGTTGGCCGATCACGCGCAACACTCGCTCGATCTGCAGTACTACATCTTCGACAACGACGCGACCGGGCGGCTGGTGGCGCAGCGGCTGCTGGCGGCGGCGGATCGCGGCGTGCGCGTGCGCCTGCTGGTGGACGACATCAACGCGGGCGAAGCGATCGACATGTTCGACGCGCTGGATACCCACCCGAACATCGAGGTGCGGCTGTTCAACCCGTTTGCCACGAAAAAACCATCCGTCTTCTCCCGGGCCACGCAGTTCCTGCTGGATGCGCCCCGGCTCAACCGGCGCATGCACAACAAGTCGTTCATCATGGACGGCAACGTCGCCATCGTCGGCGGCCGCAATATCGGCGACGCCTATTTCGATGCCGGCGACAGCACCAATTTCCGCGACCTCGACCTGATCGCGATCGGGCCGGTGGTGACGCAGGCGTCGCAGGCGTTCGACGACTACTGGAATTGCGACGCCGCCTATCCGGTGAAGGCCTTCAGCGGCAAGCATGCCGACCACTACGATCTGGCCAGGCTGCGGCTGGATCTGGCCCACGACGCGCGTGCGTTCGCGCAGTCGGATTACGCGCAGGCGACGCTGGATGAGCTGCCCCATGGCGCCTCCGCCGACCGCCCGGGCAAGTGGTTCTGGGGGCCGGCCACCCTGGTCGCCGACCAGCCGGAAAAGATCGAGGCCGGGCACGACCAGCCACAGTTGCGCATCGGTCCGGAGGTCAAGGCGCTCACCGACGGCGCGCAGCACGAGCTGCTGCTGATCTCGCCGTACTTCGTTCCCGGCGACAACGGCGCGCAGTATCTCGCGGCACTCGCGGCACGCGGCGTCACGGTGAAGGTGCTGACCAATTCGCTCGCCTCCAATGACGAGCCGGCAGTGTTCTCGGGCTACTCGCGCTACCGCCGTGCGCTGCTCGAAGGTGGCGTACAGCTGTACGAACTGCGTCCCGCCGCCGGAGCCGCCCAATCCGCCACCGCGGGCGGCACCTCGTCCGGCGTCAGCCTGCATGCGAAGGCGATCGTGGTGGACCGGCAGCAGGTGTTCATCGGTTCGATGAACATGGACGCCCGTTCGAAACTGCTGAACACCGAGATGGGCCTCATCGTCGATTGCCCGCCGCTGGCTGCGGCGGTGACCCAGTTCTTCGACACCGCCACCTTGCCCGCCAGTGCCTGGCACGTGATGCTGAAGACGGACGGCGGCGCCATGCAATGGCAGGCCAGCGACAACGGCAAACCGGTGAGCTACGACCGCGACCCCGGCGCCACCGCTCAGCGCCGCATCGAAGTGCAGATGCTCAAGCTGCTGCCGCTGGAAAGCCTGCTCTAGGCAGCCGGATGAAAGGACCCTGCCCCATGCTCCCCGCAACACGCCACCCTCCCGGCCGACCAGTCCCCGCATGCCTGTGCAGGACGCTGCTGACATGGCTGCTGTTCGTCCTGTTGCTGACGCCTGCGTTCGCCCGACAGTCCGTGCCGACGCCACCGACCGAGCAACAGAAGATCGACTACCTGATCGCCACGATCGCCACGCTGCACGGCGCCAGTTTCATCCGCAACGGCAGTGCCTACGATGGGGCACAGGCGGCCGCGCACATGCGCCTGAAGCTGCGCTTCGCCGGCAGCCGGGTGAAGACCGCGGATGACTTCATCGTCTACTGCGCCACCAGCTCGTCGGTATCCGGGGCTCGTTACTCCATCCGTTTCGCCGACGGCCACAGCATCGACGCCGCCACGTTCCTGCGCGGCAGGCTGGCCGCCTTTCGTACTCCGGATCCGGACACTTCCGTTCGTCCTTAGCCTGCCGAAGGTTGGACGAGTCGCGTGAGGCCGGGGACTGGCCCCGAGGCAACGTCGTTCGACAGGCTCAGGGAGAACGGAGCTTCGAGCGGGATCGCTCCGCGCTCAGCCGAAGGTGGCGTAGAGCGGTACGGCCGAAGCCAGCCGGGCGCCGGGGCGCCGGCCGTCGACGAAGGTGTGCAGGCGGCCGCCGACCACGGCGATCACCGGGCGTCCCGACAGGCGCAGCGCGGGGGATGCCGCCGGCGACTTGGCCAAGCCGATCTGATGCTCGGCGCGCATACGCGCGGCTTTGGCGGCGAACCAGGCTTTCGGACCGGCCAGCAAGGTGCCCGAAGCGGACTCCGCCTGGCGCGAGTACTCGATGCTCTGACGCAGATGGGCGAGGTGGTGCTCGTTGAAGGTCTCGCTCAGGGCGGTCGACTTGAACGGTGCTGCGACGTATTCGTCCAGCAGGCTGCCCAGCGCGGCCACCACGCGCAGCGTGATCCGGCGATTCGCGCGTTCCGCATGCGAAGCCCCGGTCGAGGCCTGCCAGATGCCATCGAGGGCCGCGGCCAGCGCGAGGTATTCCGCCTGGTTGAGCGGGCGCCGCGCCGGCGGCGCGTTGCGGCGGGCGATCAGCCACGCCTGGTCGGCGGCCGGCAGGGCGTGCGAGCGCCGTGCGACGCGCGCGCGCGCCTCCCTCATTGACAGGTCGCCGTCGGCCGCCAGCCGCAGCGATAGCGCCTCCTGGGTCAGCGGCTGCGCACGCGCGGCACCGTCGGCGCGGTACCAACGGCGGTATTCCAGCGTGGCCGGGTGGAACATGTCTTGCGGCGGCCGCAGCGTGACGCGTGCTTCGGCGGCGTAATCGAGCGAGGGAGCCATCGGCCGCAGGCCCTCGGCACGGGCGGCCAGCACCCGGGCGAGCAGGATTTCGGCGATGACCAGGTGCCGATGATAGGTCGCCCGGTGGTCGTGATCGGCTCGTGGAAAATATACGAAACGGATGCGGTTCGCGTTGCCGGTGCTGCAGGACCGGATGCCGGTTTTCGCCCCATGACAGCCCTGCCCCGCGATCCGGTGGCCAATCGGCAGCGCACGGTGCGCAGTAGGCAGGTCGCCCAGCAGGGTGTCGACGGGGAGAGCGGGAACAGCGATGGGCTGGGCCATGACGGCCTCTTTCACTTGCGCACTTGCGTCTGTCGGCACACTCACACCACAACCTTCGTCGCTGGGCGGCAGCCGCGGCGCGCGATCCTGCCAGCGCCTGAGCTGCCTGGGTACTGCTCATGCCATCCAGCCTGGATGGCCACGGCGCCACTTTTGCATCACCCGTGCCACAAAAATGTGCAGCAGCGCCCAATAACCAAACCTCGAGTCTGCTTGACGCATGGGCAGCCGGTCCGGGTGCTGCGCCGGCATTTCCCGGGCCAGGCCGGAAAACAGGCAAAATAGCCGGCTGGCGGCGCGCCTGCCTGCCTTTTGCACCGAACTACGGATGACCCTCTTGACGACCACACCTGCTCCCACGCCCCTGACCGACGACGCGGATACCGCCCTGCTGGAGCGCCTGCGTGCCGCGGCGGCCCTGCTGGAATCGGTGGCGGCCGATCGCCGACTGCTGGACCAACTGCCGGCGGACGACCGCCAGCGCCTGCACCAGGCGGTGGCGCAGGTCTACCACCCCGACCCGGTGGAGCGCCGGATCAAGCTGAAGGCAGCCGAGAAGGCGCGTCATGCCAGCAAGATCCAGACCGAGGAGAGCGTGCTGAACCAGACCGGCATCCGCACGCTGCGGCGCAAGCCGGTGTTCACCACGCCGAACGTGTTCGCGCCGGAAGGCTTCCTGCCGCACGACGTCCCGCCCGAGGCCGATGCCGCGCAGCCGCGCGAGTCGGTCGAGCCGAAGCACTGCTACGTGTGCAAGCGCAAGTACTCGGCCATCCATTTCTTCTACGACCAGCTGTGTCCCGAGTGCGCCGCGTTCAATTACGCCAAGCGCAGCGAGCTCGCCGACCTGCGCGGGCGCGTGGCGCTGCTCACCGGCGGCCGCGTGAAGATCGGCTACCAGGCCGGCCTGAAGCTGCTGCGCGCCGGCGCCGAGCTGATCGTCACCACCCGCTTTCCGCGCGATTCGGCGGCGCGCTACGCGGCCGAACCCGACTTCGCCGAATGGGGCCATCGCCTGCAGGTCTACGGTCTCGACCTGCGCCACACGCCCAGCGTGGAGGCGTTCTGCCAGGAACTGGTGGCCACCCGGCCGCGGCTGGACTTCATCATCAACAACGCCTGCCAGACCGTGCGCCGGCCGCCGGATTTCTACGCGCACATGATGGAAGGCGAAACCGCGGCGCTGCACGAACTGCCCGAGCACGTGCGCCGGCTGGTCGGTCACTACGAAGGCCTGCGCGGCGCGAACATCCTGCCTGAAGCCGGTGCGACGGCGTTAGCCGGCCGCGCTTCCGACCTGCCGGGGCTGCGCCGCGCCGCCGAGCTGTCGCAGCTGCCGCTGCTGCCTGAAGAGCTGCTGGTGCAGAGCCACCTGTTTCCCGAAGGCCGGCTCGACCAGGACCTGCAGCAGGTCGACCTGCGCAAGCGCAATTCGTGGCGGCTGCTGATGGCCGAAGTGCCGTCGGTGGAGCTGCTGGAGGTGCAGCTGGTGAATGCGATCGCACCGTTCATCATCAACGCGCGGTTGAAGCCGCTGATGCTGCGCACGGACGAGCGAGGCAAGCACATCGTCAACGTGTCGGCGATGGAAGGCCAGTTCTACCGCAGCTTCAAGACCACCCGCCACCCGCACACCAACATGGCCAAGGCCGCGTTGAACATGATGACGCGCACTTCCGCCACGGATTACCACAACGACGGCATCCACATGAACAGCGTGGATACCGGCTGGGTGACCGACGAGGACCCGGCCGAGCTGGCTGCCAAGAAGGTGCGGGAGGAACGCTTCCACCCGCCGCTGGACATCGTCGACGGCGCCGCCCGCATCGTCGACCCGATCATCCACGGCATCAACACCGGCGAGCACGTGTGGGGTCAGTTCCTGAAAGATTACCGGCCGACGGACTGGTGAGGCACGCCGGCTGCCGTAGCGACCGGCTCATACGACAAGATGCCCGGTGCTTTCCGGCACCGGGCATCTTGTGGCGAACGCGGCTTCAGATGGAAGGATCGCAGCCGGACCGTGTTTGCGCTGTTCCCCGTCGCTCTTGCGGGAAGCGGCGCGGTCCGCGCCCCTTACTGGTTGCTTGCGGATTCCGCGCAACCTTCCTGCGGGCAGGTGAAGTCGACCTTGATGCCACGACCCACCACCAGCTTGACGTTCGACCGTTGCTCGACAGCCTGGCCATCCTTCTCCAGCGTCACCGTATACACGCCGACCGGCAGCGCGCCGAGGGTGTAGCGGCCTTTGGCGTCCGCCTTGACGTGACGGCTTAGCCCGTTCGTGGTGCTCTTCGCCATGATGGTCTGGCCTGCCGGGGCCACGCCGAAAACGCTTCCTGCGGTGGACTGCGCGTTGACCGCGACGGATCCGGCACCGATGACGACGGCCAGCGCCAGGCTCCACGCCGAGAGACCGCGACGGCGCACGGGGCGGTTGTGCTCACTATGCATGCTGTTCATGTGACATCCTTATTTTTTCTGTAACGACCATGGGGATACGAGCCTGCAGAAATCATTTTCGGCAATCGGCTCATGGGGAGTACCGGACGGCTTGCCCGCCTGCCATGCGTTCAACTGATCAGCGCACGCAGCCTCACGTTTCCGTCCACGGCCAACCGACAAATGACCGGCATTGCCGGTTGACCGTGCGCAGCCTATGCGGACTCGCGGTGTCCGTCGAAGGGCCATAGGTCATGGGTATGCCTTATGGCCGCAGGGCCACGTGCGGGGCGTGATTCCGAGCGTGGGAAGTTCGCGATACGGCAACGATCCGTTTCCGGGACGATCATTTCAAGTTGATCCGTACGGCCCTATGTTGTCGGGCATGCGCCAGTCGGGCGCGACACGACATCGGGAGAACAGCCGTGATCGAACGCAGACCCTTCGACAGCCTGGGCGGGGCCGACCACGGCTGGCTCAAGGCGAAACATCATTTCTCGTTTGCCGGCTACCACGATGCCAGGCGCATGGGCTGGGGCGCGCTGCGCGTGTGGAACGACGACACCATCGCGCCGCAGACCGGCTTTCCGCCACACCCGCACGCGGACATGGAAATCATCACCTATGTGCGCGAGGGCGCGATCAGCCACAAGGACAGTCTGGGCAACGCCGGTCGTACCGAAGCCGGCGACGTGCAGGTGATGAGTGCCGGCACCGGCATCACCCATAGCGAGTACAACCGGGAGGGCGTGACCACGCGCATCTTCCAGATCTGGATCATCCCCGACGAGAACGGCAAGCCGCCGTCGTGGGGCGCGCGGCCGTTTCCCAAGAGCGATCGTTCGGGCCGCTTCGTGGCGTTGGCCAGCGGCTTCAAGGACGACACTGAGGCGTTGCCGCTGCGCACCGATGCACGCGTGCTCGGCGCCACCCTGAAAGCCGGCGAGAGCACCGAGTACGCGCTGGCTCCCGGACGTTACGCCTACCTGGTGCCGGCCACCGGCAAGGTGGAACTCAATGGCGTGAAGCTGGACGCCCGCGACGGCGCCGCGATCCGCCATGAGCCGGTACTGAAGATGACGGCGCTGGAAGACGCCGAGCTGGTGCTGGTCGACACCGCGCCCTGAGCTTCAGGTATGCCGGCCGTCCCGGTGGCGGGGCTCACCCGGCACGCTTCCGTCGCGATGGGCGGGCCGGCGCAGCCCCGTTCGAATTCGACCGCAAGACCCGGAGTGCTGCGGCGGTTGCCGGTCCGTAGATTGCGCCTTGAGCGATAATCCGACGGAAGGAACAGCCATGAAAACCTCCGACAAACAGGCGGCACGTGCCGCCACCCTTGCCGACCCGCGCTGGGATGCAGTGCAGGCGCGCGACGCGCACGCCGACGGCAGCTTTGTCTATTCGGTGCGCAGCACCGGCGTGTACTGCCGGCCCTCCTGCGCTGCGCGTGCAGCTCGCCCCGAGAATGTGGTGTTCCATGCCACCGCCGCCGAGGCGGAGCGCGCCGGCTTTCGCCCGTGCAAGCGCTGCCGGCCCGACCAGCCGTCGCTGGCGGAGCAGCATGCGGCGATGGTCACCGCGGCCTGCCGCGCGATCGAGCAGGCCGAGACCGCGCCCACGCTCGAGCAACTGGCGAAACCGGCCGGGCTCAGCCCGTTCCATTTCCATCGCGTGTTCAGGGCGCTCACCGGCGTGACCCCGAAGCAGTACGCCACGGCACATCGCAGCCGTCGCGTGCGCAATGAACTGGAGCGCGGTGCCTCGGTGACCGCGGCGATCTTCGACGCCGGCTACAATGCCAGCAGCCGCTTCTACGAAAATGCCGACCGGATGCTGGGCATGACGCCTTCCAGCTACCGTGCCGGCGGCGCCGACAGCGAGATCCGCTTCGCCATCGGCGAATGCTCGCTGGGGGCGATCCTGGTCGCGCAGAGCGCGCGCGGCGTGTGCGCGATCCTGCTCGGCGACGACCCGGACGCACTGGCGCGCGACCTGCAGGATCGCTTCCCCAAGGCCCGGCTGATCGGCGGCGATCGCGACTACGAGCGGCTGGTGGCGCAGGTGGTCGGCTTCGTCGAGGCGCCGGCGATCGGCCTGGACCTGCCGCTGGACGTGCGCGGCACCGCGTTCCAGCAGCGGGTGTGGCAGGCGCTGCGCGAGATTCCGGTCGGCAGCACCGCCAGCTACAGCGAGATCGCGCGGCGCATCGGTTCGCCCGCGGCCACGCGGGCGGTGGCGCAGGCCTGCGCCAGCAATCTGCTGGCGGTGGCGATTCCGTGCCATCGCGTAGTGCGCAACGACGGCGGCCTGTCAGGCTACCGCTGGGGCGTGCAGCGCAAGCGCGCGTTGCTGGAGCGTGAGGCGCAGGCATGAATGCGCAATGGCGCCCTGCCCTCGAAACCGACCCGCGGCTGCAGGTGTACGACTGGAGCGGGATCGCCGATGAACTCGATGCGCACGGCTGCGCGATGCTGGAGGCACTGCTGTCGCCGCAGGAGTGCGCGGCGCTGGCCGGCATGTACGCGGACGACGGGCGCTTCCGCAGCCGCGTGGTGATGGGTCGCCACGGTTTCGGTCGTGGCGAATACCGTTACTTCAACTACCCGTTGCCCGAGCTGGTGGCCGGGCTGCGCGCTGCGGTCTACCCACGACTGGCGCCGATCGCGAACCGCTGGAGCGCGTCGATGGGGCTGGCCGTGCGATACCCCGAAACGCATGCCGACTTCATCGCGCGCTGCCATGCCGCCGGCCAGCGGCGCCCCACCCCGTTGCTGCTGCAGTACGGCGCGGGCGACTACAACTGCCTGCACCAGGATCTGTATGGCGAGCACGTGTTTCCGTTGCAGCTGGCGATTTTGCTGTCCGCACCGGGACGCGACTTCAGCGGCGGCGAATTCGTGCTGACCGAGCAGCGCCCGCGCATGCAGTCCCGCGCCGAGGTGGTGCCGCTGCGCCAGGGCGATGCGGTGCTGTTCGCGGTGCACCAGCGGCCGATGCGGGGCACGCGCGGCAGCTACCGGGTGAACCTGCGCCACGGCGTCAGCCGCGTGCGCAGCGGTCGCCGGCACACCCTCGGCATCATCTTTCACGACGCCGCATGACCACGGCCGACCTGTTCGCCGCCAGCCAGACACCCCGCCGCGACGAGCCGCTGGGCGACGGCGCGATGGTGCTGCGCGGCTTCGCCCTGGCCGAAGAGGCGCCGTTGCTGCAGGCCGTCGCGGCCATCGCGGCGCAGGCGCCGTTCCGCCACCTGGTCACGCCCGGCGGCTTGCGCATGTCGGTAGCGATGACCAATGCCGGGCCACTGGGTTGGGTCAGCGATCATCGCGGCTATCGCTACGATCCGATCGACCCGGACAGCGGTCGACCGTGGCCGCCGCTGCCGCCGGCATTCATGCGCCTGGCGGTGGCTGCCGCCGCGCGCGCCGGCTTTCCTGGCTTCGTGCCGGACGCCTGCCTGCTCAACCGCTACGAACCCGGCAGCCGGCTCAGCCTGCACCAGGACCGTGACGAGCGTGACCTCGGGCTACCGATCGTGTCGGTGTCGCTGGGCATCCCGGCGATGTTCCGGTTCGGCGGCCTGCGGCGCACCGACCCCGTGCAGCGCGTGCCGCTGGTGCATGGCGACGTGGTGGTGTGGGGTGGAGCGGCGCGGCTGCGCTTCCACGGCGTGCTGCCGCTGAAGCCGAACCATCACGAGGCACTAGGCGAGTGCCGCATCAACCTCACCTTCCGCAAGGCCGGCTAGGTGCAGCGAGGTACGGATGCCGCGCGTTTTCTCGCCGCGCTCGACGCCGACTGGGCGCGCCTCGTGGCGCAGGCCGGCCCGTGCGCACACGTCGCCAGGCCCACGCGCGAGCCGTACGAAACGCTGGTGCGTGCGGTGGCCTACCAGCAACTGCACGTGAAGGCCGGCGACGCGATCCTGGCGCGGCTGCTGGCGCTGCATCCGCAGCGGGCGTTTCCGTTGCCGGCGCAACTGCTCGACGCCGACGTCGCCACCCTGCGCGGCTGCGGTTTTTCGGCACGCAAGATCGAGACGATCCGCGGCATCGCCGCGGCCACGGTTGGCGGCGTCGTTCCCGACCTGGCCACGGCACTGGCGCTGCCGGACGAGGAACTGATCGCCCGGCTCTGCCTGCTGAAAGGCATCGGCCGCTGGACCGCGGAAATGTTCCTGATCTACGGCCTGGACCGGCCCGACATCCTGCCGGTGGACGACTTCGGCGTGCGTGAAGGCTACCGCCTGCTGAAGTCGCTGGACACGGCGCCCGCGCCGAAGGCACTGGCCGTGATCGGCGCGGCCTGGAGCCCGTACCGCACCGCCGCAGCCTGGTACCTGTGGCGCGTGCCGCGGCCGCCGAAGGCAAAGGCTAGGGAGCCGGCGGGCTGACGCCCAACCGGTGTCCGTACACCAGTTTGCCGCCCAGCCAGCCGGCCACGCCAAGGCACAGGAAGCCCAGCACGCTCAGTCCGATCGCCGGCAGCCCGGGCGCGATGAAATGCGTGCCGTGCAGGCGCAGGAACAGGCTGGCCACGTAGCAGCAGAGCGCGCCCATCACCATCAGCATGTGCCGGTTGACGTCCTTGATCGCCGGGTTGTCCTGGGCCAGCTTGGCCAGTTCGAGCAGGCCGGCCAGCATGGCGGGGATCGCGAAGCCGATCCCCGCCAGCAGCAACACGCCGGCGAACCGCCACGCCGGCTCGCCCCAGGCCAGGCTGGCCAGATCCGCCGCCGTGGCCAGCGACCAGCAGGCGATCGGAAAATGCACCAGGGCCGGATGCAGCGGATGGCGCATGGCGGCGGCTCAGGCCAGCAGCAGGCTGAGCAGGGTCAGGAAGCCGACCACCGCGACACCGGCGTGCACCAACACCACGACCTTCGGCGCGACCTGCTTGCGCAGATGGAACGAGGCGAGAAAGAAACCGCCCAGTGCCGCCAGCACCAGCAGGGCCAGCGCCGCGGTGAGCCGCCCCGGCGCCGCACCCTGCAGCACCACGAGGATCAGCAACACCAGGCCGCTGGCGCCAAGCAGCGCGTGCAGCGCCGAAATCGCCCACGGCGCCAGCTTGCCGCGCAGCACGCTGGAAGCCAGCACCAGACCGCCGATGGCGGCAACCGCAAAAACCAGAATCGCATAGAGCAGCATGTCGTTTCCCCCGGGTGGTGCGTTGATGAAGTGGACAGCTGCCGATCCGATGCGGCGACGCCTCCTAAGGTTCCCGCGCCCGGCGGGCGGCCTCGGCACGCCCTCGACCATGGTGCAAATGCCCGTCCCGCCCCGGCTTGCTACCCTCGCCGGATCGTCCGGTCCGCGAGGCAAGCATGGCATCCATCCACGGCATCCACACCATCGACACCGGCTTCGTGCGGCCGCGGTTCGACGCAGCCTATCTGGTGGTCGAGCACGGCCGCGGCGCCTTCATCGACTGCGGCACGAACTTCGCCGTGCCGCGCATGCTGGCGGCGCTGGACGATGCCGGGATTTCCGTTGCCGCGGTGGACTGGCTGATCCTCACCCACGTGCACCTGGACCATGCTGGCGGCGCCGGCGAATTGATCGCGCAGCTGCCGAACGCGAAGCTGGTGGTGCATCCGCGCGGCGCCCGGCACATGATCGATCCCGCCGCGCTGTGGGCCGGCGCCAGCGCGGTGTACGGCGAGTCGGTGATGGAGCAGACCTATGGCCGGCTGCGCCCGATCCCCGCCGAGCGCGTGGTCGAGGCGGCGGACGGCCACGTCGTCGATCTCGCCGGCCGTGCCTTGTGCTGCCTCGACACGCCCGGCCACGCGCGCCACCACATCGCCATCCACGACGCGCGCGCCGATGTGTGTTTCACCGGTGACGTATTCGGCCTGTCGTACCGCGACTTCGACACCGCGCGCGGCCCGTTCATCCTGCCCACCACCTCGCCAGTGCAGTTCGATCCCGAAGCGCTGCATGCCTCGATCGAGCGACTGGTCGCGCTGCGGCCGCAGGCGATGTACCTCACCCACTATGGCCGGGTGGAGGAAGTCGGGCGTCTGGCGGCGGACCTGCACGTGCAGATCGACGCGATGGTCGAACTGGCCTGCGCCGCGCACGGCAGGCCCGACCGGCATGCCGTGCTGGCGGAATCGCTCACCAGGCTTTACGCGACCCGCGCCGAGGCCCATGGCTGGCACCAGGGGCGCGAGGTGCTGCGCCAGTTGCTGGGCATGGACATCGAACTGAACGCGCAGGGGCTGGAGGTGTGGCTGGGCCGCTGAGCTTCGGTCGCGGCTGCTTCACTGGCCGCGCGCGTCCTGCCGCTCTTTCGCCAGGCGTGCCTCGAAGCGCGGTTCTGCAGCCGCGGCATAGGCGCGACAAGCATTGGTGTCGATCAGCGCCGCCGGCGAATGCTCGCGATCACGTGCGGCGATCTTCTGCATGAAGCCGCTGGCCTCGGGGTGCGGGGTGATCAGAATGTCGCAGGGCAACGCGGCGACCGTCGCGAAGGATCGGCGGAAACCTGCCACCCGTGCCGGGTCGTCGGTATAACGAAAGTCGTCGCGGCTCAGCGCGGTGAGGCTGTCGACGTAGGCCAACGCCAGGCAACGTTCCTTCTCGCACGATCGCCAGGTCCACGACGTGCCGCCGGGCGTGTGGCCCGGCGTGTAATGCGCCGTGACCGCGATCGACCCCACCCGCGCGGCCGCGCCGTCGGCGACCACTTCCACCGAGGCCACCACCGGATACGGTGTCGCCATGCCGTACTGCGGATCATCCGGGTCGTTGCCGCCGGAGCGCAGCTCCTTCGCCCCGGCCGCGCTGGCGGCTACCGTGGCACCGCTGTCGTGCGCGAGCCCGGCGATGGCGCCGGCGTGGTCGAAATGCGCATGCGAGTTCAGGATCAGCTTCACGTCACGCAGGCGGAAGCCGAGCGCGCGGATGTTCGCCTCGATCTGCGCCACATTGCCTGGCAGCGTGCCGTCGATCAGCACATGGCCCTGCGGCGAGGTGATCAGGATCGCACTCAGCCCCTGCGTGCCCACGTACCAGCTGTTGCCGTAGATGCGGAACGGCTGCTGCGGTTGGCTCCAGCTCGCCGTCTGTGCGTGCGCCAGGCCGCCCAGGATCAGGCCGGCGCCGATCCACAGCGTGCGGATGATTCGGTTCATGCGGAACTCCGTGGTGGGGGCGAAGCGGGCATGGTAGCCGCCCACGAAGAACCTGCACTGGCGCGTTGCGGGCGAATCGCGGGCAGTGCGCGGCCGCTTCAGGCCAGCCGGGTGCCGTTCGGTACCGGCCGCTCGACCGCCGTGACCACCACGCCCTGGTCGGTGGGAAAACCGGTCAGCAGGAACTGCGAGCGGAACGGGCCGATCTGTTTTTCCGGGAAGTTGATCACGCCCACGATCTGTCGGCCGACGAGATCTTCCGCGCGGTACAGCGCGGCGATCTGCGCGCTGGTCTTCTTCTCGCCGTAGGGGCCGAAATCCACCCATACCTTCCACGCCGGCTTGCGCGCCTCGGGGAACGGTTCCACTTTCGTCACCGTGCCGGCGACGATCAGGACTTTCTCGAAATCGGCCCAGCTGATTTCGGGGGGATTCGTTGCACTCATCCTTCCAGCCTCGTTTTCAGACAGTCGCGGCTTTGCTGCCACCAGTAGCTGGCCTGCGCCGCAAGATAACCGAACGGGCGATGGGTGCTGCCCAGGTCGTAGCCGGCAAACCGTTTCCAGCCATCATCGCCCTCGGCGATCGCCGCTGCCAGCAGTTCGCCGGCCGCGCAGGTCGGCGCCAGACCATGGCCACCGAAGGCCTGGGCCCACCACAGCCCATGGCCGTCACCGCCGATTTGCGGCATCTGGTGCCGCGCGTAGCTCATCAGGCCCGACCATGCGTACTCGATCGGTACGCCCGCCAACTGCGGGAACACGCGCAGCAGGTCCCTCGTCAGCAACCGCTGCACCCCGCGCGGCGAACGGTTGAGCACCGAGATGCGCCCGCCCCACAGCAGCCGCGTGTCAGGCAGCGCCCGGTAGTAGTCGAACGCGAAGCGGCTGTCGTAGACCGCCGCACGGGTGTGCAGGCACTCGTCCAGGCGTTCGCCGAGCGGTTCGGTCACCATCACGTAGGTGGCGATCGGCAGGATCGCCCGGTCGATCGGTTTGCGCAGCCCGGCCAGATAGCCGCCGCAGGCCAGTACCACCTGATCGGCCAGCAGCTCGCCCTGCGCCGTGCGCAGGCGCCATTGCAGGCCTTCGCGCACGAGGCTGCGCACGCCGCTGTACTCGTGGATGCGCACGCCCTGCCCGGCTGCCGCGGCGGCCAGGCCGATCGCGTAGTTGAGCGGATGCAAGTGCAGCGCATCGCGTTCGTACAGGCCGTCGTGGTAGCGCTCGCTGCGCACCAGCGCGCGCAGTTCGGTCTCGGGCAGCCAGTGCCATTGCACGCCGTAATGGTCGGCCAGCAACTGCTGGCGCCGGCGCAGCACGGCCGGATCGCGGAACCAGTTGGCCCAGATCACGCCCTCGTCGACCGCATCGCAGGCGATCGCGTAGTCGGCCACGCGCCGGCGGATCCGCCCGACCGCCTCGGTGGTGAGCTTGAACAGCGCATGTGCACGGGTCTCGCCCTGCTGATCGAGCAGCGCCTGCTCGCCCAGCGAGTAGCCGGCGAAGACGAAGCCGCCATTGCGGCCGGACGCGCCGAAACCGACCTGCTCGCGTTCCAGCAACACCACGTCGCGCACGCCGCGCTCGGCCAGTCCGAGTGCGGTGTTCAGGCCGGCAAAGCCGCCGCCGACCACGGCGACGCGCGCATGCGCGCTGCCCTGCAGCGGCGCCCAGGTCGGGTACGGCGTGGCCGTGGCGCGGTAGTAGGACGTGGACGAAGACGATTTCATGCTGCAGCGACGGGTGGCACCGGTGTCCGCAATCGGGCAAGCATATCCCTCATGCCCGGACGTTGCGGCAGCCGTGGCTCAGAGCTGGCCGAGGAACGCACGCACGGTCGGCGCGAGTTTCGGGTCTTGCATCGCCATGTGCATGGTGGCGCGCACCAGCCCGGCCTTGTTGCCGCAATCGAAACGGATGCCTTCGAAGCGGTAGGCCAGCACCTTGCCCTGTTCCTTCAGCAGCGCGTCGATCGCGTCGGTGAGCTGGATCTCGCCGCCGGCGCCGGGCGTGGTCTGCTCCAGCAACCGGAAAATACGGCCCGGTAGCACGTAGCGACCGACCACGGCCAGGTTCGACGGTGCATCGGCCGGCTTGGGCTTCTCGACCATGCTGCGGATCTGCGCGCTGCGCTCGTCGACCGGCACGGCGTCGACGATGCCGTACTTGTCGGTCTGGTCATGCGGCACTTCCTCCACCGCGATCACGCCGGCCTGCTGCGCCTCGGCGAGTTCGGCCATCTGTCGCAACGCGCCCTTGCCGGCGCCGTTCCAGATCAGGTCGTCCGGCAGGATCACGCCGAACGGCTCGTCGCCGACCACAGGCTTGGCGCACAGCACGGCATGCCCCAGGCCCAGCGCTTCGGGCTGGGTCACGAAAATCGCCCGCACGTGCCGCGGCAAGGTGCCCTGCACCAGCGCCAGCAGTTCGGCCTTGCCTTTTTCGTGCAGCTTCGACTCCAGCTCGTAGGCCTTGTCGAAGTAGTCGGCGATCGCATGCTTGTAGCGGTTGGTGACGAAAACCAGGGTGTCGGCACCGGCATCCACCGCCTCGTCGACGGCGTACTGGATCAGCGGCTTGTCGAGCACTGGCAGCATTTCCTTGGCCACCACCTTGGTCGCCGGCAGGAAGCGCGTGCCGAGTCCGGCCACGGGAAACACCACTTTGCGCAGGGGCTTGCTCACTCGTTGATCTCCGGATTGGCGCGGCGGATCGACACTACGTTGTCCGGCTGCGCCGATTCGCTCCAGCGGAACGAAGGCAACAGGCTGGACACGCAGCGGCGAAGTTCTTCCTCATCGAAAACGTCGGCCGCCTCGGCAGCCTTGTGCAGCATCGCCTGCAACAGTTCCCACGACACCTCGCGGTGTTGCGCCAGGAAGATCTTGGCGTGCGTGGTGGCGCTGTAGTTCTCCAGCGGATGAAACAGTTCCTCGAACAGCTTCTCGCCGGAACGCAGGCCGGTGTAGACGATCGGGATCTCGCTGCCCGGCTTCTTGCCGGCGAGGCGAATCATCTGCTCGGCCAGATCGCGGATCCTCACCGGCTCGCCCATGTCCAGCGCGAAGATCTCGCCGCCCTTGCCGATGCTGGCGGTCTGCAGGATCAGCTGGCAGGCCTCGGGAATCGTCATGAAGTAGCGCGATATTTCCGGATGCGTCACGGTGACCGGGCCGCCGTCGCGGATCTGCCGGCGGAACAACGGCACCACCGAGCCGGCCGAATCGAGCACGTTGCCGAAGCGCACCGTCATGAAACGGGTCTCGGCGTGCGCATCGAGGTTCTGGCAATAGATCTCGGCGATGCGTTTGCAGGCGCCCATCACGCTGGTCGGGTTGACCGCCTTGTCGGTGGAGATCAGCACGAAACACTCGACCCCGGTTTCGCGGGCCACGTCGGCCACCGTGCGCGTGCCCAGCACGTTGTTGCGGAACGCCGCGCGCAGCTGCCCCTGCAGCATCGGCACGTGCTTGTAGGCTGCGGCGTGGAACACCACCTGCGGCCTGACGTCCGCAAACGCCTTCCGCATGGCGACCTGGTCGCCGCAGTTGGCGAGGACGCCGTCGAGGATCAGCTCGGGGAAATCCGCGCGCAGTTCCTGGCTGATCCGGTACAGGTTGTATTCGCTCTGCTCGACCACGGTGAGCGACTGCGCGCCCAGCCGGGCGACCTGGCGGCACAGTTCCGAGCCGATCGAGCCGCCGCCGCCGGTGATCAGCACGCGGCGCCCGTTCAGGGTTTCGCGGATCGCGGTCCAGTCCAGTTCCACCGTGTCGCGGCCGAGCAGGTCCTCGATCGCCACTTCCTTGATCTGGTTGAACTGGGCGCGGCCGGCCACCACGTCCTCCAGCCGCGGTATGGTCCGGTACGGCAGGTCGGTGGCGTCGCACAGCGAAACCACCCGCCGCATCTCGGCCGTCGAGGCGCCCGGCAGTGCGATCAGCAGCATGTCGATCGCCACTTCGCGGGCAACCTCAGGCAACTGGTCGAAGCGGCCCAGTACCGGGCGGCCGTTGATGCTGGCGCCGCGCAGGCTGGGTTTGTCGTCGACGAAGCCGACCACGGCATAGTGGGGGTCGCGGTGCAAGTCGCGCGAGAGCACCTCGCCGGCGCGATCGGCGCCGACGATCAGGACCCGCTTCACGACCTGGTTCTGCAACAGGTCGTTGCGGCTGTCCTTCCAGTAGCGGTAGGCCAGGCGTGGACCTCCGAGCAGCACGGCAAGCAGCAGCGGATAGAGCACCAGCATCGAGCGCGGCACGCCCTCGAGCCGGTTGTAGAGGAACAACGACAGGCCAATGAGCAGCGAGCCGATCACCACGGCGCGCACGATGTTCCACAGATCCGGAAGGCTGGCGAAGCGCCAAACGCTCCGGTACAGCCCGGTCCAGCGGAAGATCAGCCCCTGCACCAGCAGCACGATCGGAAATTCCAGCGGCTGGAAGCTGAACAGCTCATCGGGCCGCAGCACGTAGCGCAGCAGCTTGGCGATCCACCAGGCGAGCGCGGCCATGGCCAGGTCGTGCAGCACGACGGCGATACGCGGGTGGATGAAGCCGACAAGCTTACGCAGCGACATGGGGCGCCTTGGGCAGGTGGCGTCGCAGACAGCGACGTTTCAGCGCCAGCCATGCGGCTGCAGCGCCAAGATGGACGGCTATGGTAATCGGCAGTGCCATGGGTGGATGACTCCAGGCCAACCAGGCCGACGGTGCCGCGACCAGCAAGTTCCAGCCCGCATAGGCGATATCCGCCCGTGCGTGCGTTCCCCCGCGACGCACCAGCCATTGGTACAGGTGTTCGCGATGCGCAGTGTACCAGCGCCGTCCGCGCCACATGCGGGTCAACAAGGTCAGGCTGGCGTCCGCCACGAAGGCCGACGACAGGATCAGCGCCGGCCACAGCAGCGCCGGCTCGACGCGCCACAGCATCGCGCTGAACGCAAAGACCAGCAGGCCCACGCTGCCGCTGCCGACGTCGCCCATGAAGATTCGCGCCGGCGGCCGGTTGAAGCACCAGAAACCCAGTGCCGATGCCGCAAGGGCCGCCGCTGCGGTGGCCAGCGCAGGCTGTGCCGTCGCCCGCGCCAGCAGAGCCAGGCCTGTGCCTACGAAGAACGCCTGTTGTGCCAGCAGGCCGTCGATACCGTCCATGAAGTTGTGCAGGTTGATGCTCCAGGTGCCGCCGAGCAGCAGCAATGGCAGCCACCACCCAGGCAAACCGGTGGCCAGCAGGCCCAGTGAAAACAGCCCGACCGCCAGCAACTGGGCACCCAGCCGCGGCAGGATCGGCAGCGACCGGTGATCGTCCCACCAGCCAGCCAGTGCCACCAGCGCCAATGCGCCGCACAAGCCTGCGGTCACGCTCGCCGGCCACGGCGCCGGCAGGCTCAGCAGCATGCCCGGCAGGCAGACCAGCATCGCCGCGACGATGCCGACGCCACCGCCGCGCGGGGTGGGCAGGTGATGCGAGCGACGTTGTCCGGGCTGGTCCAGCATGCCGCGCCGATGCGCATAGCCGATCGCGCCGCGCACCAGCAGCAAGGTGATCGAAAAACTGGCCAGCAACCATCCCATGGTCAGGTACATGCTCCACTCACTCGCTGGCGACACCATGAATCGGCCGGATCGTACTCCAGCTCTTGCAACTGGGGCATTGCCAATGATGTGCCTTGGCGCCGAAGCCGCAGCGGCTGCAGCGGTACATCGCCTGGCCTTCCAGCAGCTTGCGGGTCAGATCGCGCAGGATCAGGAAATTCTCGCGTGCCTCGCCCTCGATCTTGTCCATGGTGGCGTCGATCAGGGCCATCAGGCCACGCACCGACGGACGCAGACGCAACTGTGCAGTAAGGAAGTCGATCGCCGCGCGCTCGCCGTCGCGCTGGCGGTACAGGTGGGTCAGCGCCAGCACCGGCGAGACACCGTGATAGCGGCTCAGCATGTCGCGCAGGAAGCTTTCGGCGCGCTCCATTTGTTGCGAGCGGGCGTAGCTGTTGAGCAGCGGCGGCAGGATGTCCGGGGTGAACGCGATGTCGGCGTTGATCGCCGCCTCGTACGCCGCCGCCGCCTCGGCATGCTGGCCGTCCTCGGACAGCAGACGGCCGGTCAGCATGAACGCGCGCACGCAATTCGGCTGGCACTCGAACGCCTGGTGCAGGTAGTCGCGCGCCTCGGCGCGCGCGCCATGCTGGCGTGAGCGGTCGGCCAGCTCGCAGTAGAACTGGGCGATCATCGGCGCCTCGTCTTCGCCGGTCATCACCTCCAGCCGACGCGCGTGCTCGATCGCCTTGTGCCAGTCACGCTCGTGCTGGTAGATCGCGATCAGGTGGCGCAACGCGGACGGCGCGTGCGCGTCCATCGCCACCAGGTCCGAAAACAGCGCCTCGGCACGGTCGAGCAGGCCCGCACGCATGTAGTCCTCGCCCAGCTCCAGCAGCGCCACCGTCTTCATGGCGTCGGTCAGGCCGGGGCGCGAGACCAGGTGCTGGTGCAACCGGATTGCCCGGTCCACCTCACCACGGCGGCGGAACAGGTTGCCCAGCGCCAGATGCGTCTCGACCGTGTCGCGGTTGTACTCGGCCAGCTTGAGGAAGACCTCGATCGCCTTGTCCTGCTCCTCGTTGAGCAGGTAGTTCAGGCCGCGGAAATAGTCCGAGGACAGCTCGCTGACCGCGGCACCGGAACGGCGTGCGCCGACCTGGCGGGAGGCCCACCAGCCCAGCACGAACGCAACTGGCACCAGCGGAACCAGCACATACAGGAGATTCATGGTTTGGCCGGCAACGTCTTGTCCGCGCCCATCCGTCGGTGACGCTGGCGCATGCTCATGCCGAACCATGCAGTGAGCCCGCCCAGCAGCCAACCGACCACCAGTGCGCCCAGCAAGGCAGCACCCTTGGGCAATTGCAGCCGGACCAGCGCGAAGTCGTAACCGACCAAGTCGGCATTGAGCGCACCCAGTACGACGCCGGCGGCGATGAAGATCATGAGGACGATGATGGCGAGCAGTCGCATGGCCGAGACTTTACCCGATTGCTCGTGACAGGCACAGGCAGCGCGGACGGTGCGGGCAGCAATGTATCGATTGATGGCGGCCTGCAGCCATGGCGGAGGGCACCGCAACAAAAAGGCAGGATCGACTTGCGTCGCCTGCCTCCGGTCGGTTGCTCCTGACGATGAGCCGCGCGTCAGGCGGTTTTCTGCTGCGGATCCTGGTTGACGCGTTCCCGCAATTCCTTGCCGGGCTTGAAGTGCGGAACGTGCTTGCCGGGCAGCGCCACGGCCTCGCCCGTCTTGGGATTGCGCCCCATGCGCGGCGGACGGTAGTGCAACGCGAAGCTGCCGAAGCCGCGTACCTCGATGCGTTCACCATGAGCCAATGCGTGACTCATCTGCTCGATGATGCTCTTGACGGCCATCTCGACATCAGCGAACGCAAGATGGGTCTGGCGCCTGGCCAGCGCTTCGATCAATTCGGATTTGGTCATGGGCCCCTACGTCCGTGACATGAGACGGCGTGGCGGCGGGACTGGCCACCGCCACGCGTCCGAGCTGCTGCAAGGCGATCAGTCGGCCTTGTTGAACTGCTCCTTGAGCAGCGCACCAAGCTTGGTCGTGCCGCTGGCAGCGGACGAGTAGTCCGCCGACGTATCGGGCGCGTCCTCTTCGTCCTTCGCGCGGATCGACAGCGCCAGCTGGCGGCCCTTGCGGTCCATGCCGGTGAACTTGGCCTCGACCTTGTCACCCACCTTGAGGTGCTGGGTGGCGTCGTCGATGCGCTCCTTGGCGATGTCGTTGGCGCGCAGGTAACCCTCCACGCCCTCGCCCAGGTCGATCACGGCGCCCTTCGCGTCGACTTCCTTGACGGTGCCGGTGACGATGCTGCCGCGCGGGTTCGCCGCCATGAACTGGCCGAACGGATCCTGCTCCATCTGCTTGATGCCGAGGCTGATGCGCTCGCGCTCCGGATCCACCGCCAGCACCACGGCCTCGATCTCGTCGCCCTTCTTGAAGTTGCGCACGAGGTCCTCGCCGGACATCTGCCAGGAGATGTCGGACAGATGCACCAGGCCGTCGATGCCGCCTTCCAGACCGATGAACACGCCGAAGTCAGTGATCGACTTGATCTGGCCGGAGACCTTGTCGCCCTTCTTGTGCATGGCGGCGAAGGCTTCCCACGGGTTGGAGCGGGTCTGCTTGATGCCCAGCGAGATGCGGCGACGCTCTTCATCCACGTCCAGCACCATCACTTCGGTCTCGTCACCGACCTGCACCACCTTGGCCGGGTTGACGTTCTTGTTGGTCCAGTCCATCTCGGACACGTGCACCAGGCCTTCCACGCCCGGCTCGATCTCGACGAAGCAGCCGTAGTCGGTGACGTTGGAGACCTTGCCGAACAGGCGGCTGCCGACCGGGTAGCGGCGGGCGATGGCGACCCACGGGTCGTCGCCCAGCTGCTTCAGGCCCAGCGAAACGCGGTTGCGCTCCTTGTCGTACTTCAGCACGCGCACGTCCAGCTCGTCGCCGACGTTGACCACTTCGGACGGATGGCGCACGCGCTTCCACGCCATGTCGGTGATGTGCAGCAGGCCGTCGATGCCGCCCAGGTCCACGAACGCGCCGTAGTCGGTGAGGTTCTTCACCACGCCCTTGACCACCGCGCCCTCGGTCAGGCGCTCCAGCAGCTTCTCGCGCTCCTCGGAGAACTCGGTCTCGACGACGGCGCGGCGGCTGACCACCACGTTGTTGCGCTTGCGGTCCAGCTTGATGATCTTGAACTCGAGTTCCTTGCCCTCGAGGTAGGTCGGCTCGCGCACCGGGCGCACGTCGACCAGCGAGCCCGGCAGGAACGCGCGGACGTCCTTGATGTCGACGGTGAAGCCGCCCTTGACCTTGCCGGAGATCATGCCCTTGATGGTCTCCTCCTTGTCGAACGCCTCCTCGAGGTCGTCCCACACCATCGAGCGCTTGGCCTTCTCGCGTGACAGCTTGGTTTCGCCGAAACCGTCTTCCATGGCCTCGAGAGCCACTTTCACGGGATCGCCAACGCTCACCTCGAGGGTGCCGTTCTCGTCCTTGAACTGCTCGATCGGGACGATGCCTTCGCTCTTCAGGCCCGCATTGATCACGACGACGTCGTTGCGGATCTCCACCACGATGCCGGTGACGATGGCGCCGGGCTTCAGCTTGGAGATGGCCTGCTGGCTCTGTTCAAACAGTTCGGCAAAACTTTCAGTCATGTTGATTCCATAGTGGGAAAAGACCGTGGTTCGTCGCGTCTGCTAGGGTGTTGCGCACGAACTTCCGGTCCACCGGTTGAGGGCGCCTTCAGGTGGTTCCACTGAACCGACCATCGTCACCATTGGTCAAAACCCCCTGCCGCAGCAGGGGCACAGAAACCGCCGCGCGACCCGGTCAAGGCTGCACGACGGCAAGTACTTTCGCGACGACCTCGTCGATGCCCATGCCGGTGGTATCCACCAGTACGGCATCTTCGGCGGGCCTGAGCGGCGCAACCGCACGTGATGCGTCACGGCTGTCGCGGGCCTCGATCTCGCGCTGAAGGCCGGCAAGTGTAACGCTGAGTCCCTTTTCCTTCAACTGCTTATAGCGCCTTTTTGCCCGTTCGGCGGCACTCGCGGTGAGAAACACCTTGTGCGGTGCATCAGGGAAGATCACCGTGCCCATGTCGCGCCCGTCGGCGACCAGCCCGGGAGCCTTGCGGAAGCCCAGTTGCAACGCCACCAGTGCCTCGCGCACCGATGGCATCGAGGCGATCGCCGAAGCCGCCGCACCGGCGGTCTCGGTGCGCAATTCGTCGGTGGCATCGTGCCCGTTGACGATTACCCGCGTCGCGCCGCCGTCGCTGGCCGCGCGGAACTGGATCTTCGTGTTCTGCGCGCAGCGGGTCACTGCCTCCACGTCTGACAGATCCAGCCCGGCCATGCCGGCGGCATAGCCCACCGCACGGTACAACGCGCCGGAATCCAGCAGTCGCCAGCCCAGCCGTTCGGCCACCAGTGCGCTGACGGTACCCTTGCCCGACCCCGACGGTCCGTCGATGGTGAGTACCGGGACGGCGTGGGCCTGGCTCATGGAAAGATCCTGATGGGGGTGGCTAAAGCGACCAGTTTACCGCGTTGACCACGCCCGGGGCGCGTGCTATCTAGCCGGTTTGCTCAGCCCGCCTGCCATGTCCGATCCGCTTATGACCGATCTTCGCCGCGAGTTCGAACAGGCTGCCAAGGACATCCAGCGATTGGCCAGGCGTCCCGACAACGACACCCTGCTGAAACTCTATGCGCTCTACAAACAGGGTTCGGAGGGCGATCTCAAGCGTGCCCAGCCCGGTTTCTTCGACTTCGTCGGCACCGCCAAGCACGAGGCCTGGGCGCAATTGAGCGGCGTTTCCGCAGAGGACGCCATGCGTCGTTACATCGCGCTGGTACATCAGTTGCTGGCCTGATCCCGCTCACCTTTCGCATGCGGCGCTTGCTTTCCGGAGCCGAACGCCGGCACATTCATACGATCGTTTGAGCCTCGTGTGGACCGCATGCACTACCCGAATCTGTTCGCCCCGCTCGATCTGGGCCACGTCACTCTGCCCAATCGCATTCTGATGGGCTCGATGCACACCGGGCTGGAGGACAAGGCCAGCGATTACGACAAACTGGCCGCGTATTTCGCCGAGCGCGCCCGCGGCGGCGTGGGCCTGATGGTCACCGGCGGCATCTCACCCAGCATCGAGGGTTGGCTGAAACCGTTCGGCGGGCGCCTCACCATGCCCTGGCACAAGCCGCGCCACCGCAAGCTGACCCGCGCCGTGCACGCCGAAGGCGGGCGCATCTGCATGCAGATCCTGCACGCCGGGCGCTACGGCTACCACCCGCTGTCGGTGGCACCTTCGCGCCTGAAGTCGCCGATTACCCCGTTTACACCGCGGGCGCTCACCGCGCGCGGCGTGGAGCGCACCATCGGCGATTTCGTGCATTGCGCGAAATTGGCCAGGGATGCCGGTTACGACGGCGTCGAGGTGATGGGTTCGGAAGGCTACCTGATCAACGAATTCATCGCCGCGCACACCAACCGGCGCGACGACGCCTGGGGCGGCGACGCCGCGCGGCGCATGCGCTTTCCGGTCGAGATCGTGCGCCGCACGCGCGAAGCCGTAGGCCGCGACTTCATCATCATCTACCGGTTGTCGATGCTCGACCTGGTCGATGGTGGCCAGGACTGGAGCGAGATCGCGACCCTGGCCAAGGCGATCGAGGCGGCCGGCGCCAGCATCATCAACACCGGCATCGGCTGGCACGAGGCGCGCGTACCCACCATCGTCACCAGCGTGCCGCGCGCCGGCTTCGCCTGGGTCACGCAGAAGCTCAAGGGCGAGGTGGCGATCCCGCTGGTCGCCACCAACCGGATCAACATGCCGGACGTGGCCGAACGCATCCTCGCCGGCGGCCGGGCCGACATGGTCTCGATGGCGCGGCCGCTGCTGGCCGACCCCGAATGGGCAAACAAGGCAAAGGCCGGTCGCGGCGAGCGCATCAACACCTGCATCGCCTGCAACCAGGCCTGCCTCGACCACGTGTTCCAGAACCGGCGCGCCAGCTGCCTGGTCAACCCGCGCGCTTGCCACGAAACCGAGCTGAAGATCGAACCGACGACGCGACGCAAGCACATTGCCGTGGTGGGTGCGGGTCCGGCCGGCATGGCCTGCGCCGCCACCCTGGGCGAGCGCGGCCACGCGGTGACCCTGATTGACCAGGCCAGCGAGATCGGTGGCCAGTTCAACTACGCCAAGCAGATTCCGGGCAAGGAAGAGTTTCACGAGACATTGCGCTACTTCCGCCACCGACTGGACGACACCGGCGTCAACGTCAGGCTCGGCCAGACGGCGGATGTCGCCTCGCTGCGCGCAGGCGGCTATGACGAAGTGGTGATCGCCACCGGCATTACGCCGCGCCGGGTGAGCTTTCCCGGCAGCGACGATCCGCGTGTGCTGGGTTATCTCGACGTGCTGGCCCGGCACCGCCCGGTAGGCGCGCGGGTGGCGATCATCGGCGCCGGTGGCATCGGCTTCGACGTGGCCGAGTTCCTGGTCGAGCACCAGCCCTCGCCTACCACCGACGTGGTCCGCTGGACCCGGGCATGGGGTGTGGACATGCAGCTGCGGCAGCGCGGCGGCCTGCAGCCGCCGCAACCGGAAGCGCCGGTACGCCAGATCTGGCTGCTCCAGCGCAGCGAGGGGCGCCTCGGTGCACGGCTCAACAAGACCACGGGCTGGGTGCACCGGGCTGCGCTCAAGGCGAAGCGGGTGACCATGCTGGGCAAGGTCGGCTACGAGCGCTTCGACGACCAGGGCCTGCACATCAGCGTCGACGGCAAACCACAGATCCTGCCGGTGGACCAAGTGGTGGTCTGCGCCGGACAGGAGCCGAACCGCCTGCTGGCCGACGAACTGATCACGGCCGGCGTGAAAGTGCATGTGATTGGCGGCGCCGATGTGGCTGCCGAACTGGACGCCAAGCGCGCCATCGCCCAGGGCACCCGCGTGGCCAGCGAAATCTAGGCCCGGCACGATACCCTGCTGCCTGAGGGCAGCAGGGTATCGACCGTGCAAAAGAAAGCGCCCCGCAGGGAAGACGCATCGACATGGGTTCAGGGGGGGAGTTGAACCAGATGCCGTGTTTAGCGTCGCTGCGGGGCGAGGGCCGCCGCCACTAGGGGGGAGGGGAAGTGGCGGGACGGGAATGATTTTATGATCGACCGAATAAAGTATCTAATATATATTTAAGCCATCATTTATTCGTGATAGCTATATGTTTGATCTCCGCCAGTTGCGCTACTTCGTGGCCGTCGCCGAAGAACTGAGCTTCACCCGCGCCGCACTGCGCCTGCATCTTTCCCAGCCGCCGCTGTCCCAGCAGATCCAGTCGCTGGAGCAGGATCTGGGCGTGCGCCTCCTCGAGCGCACCAAACGCAGCGTGGCAGTGACTGAACCTGGCCGGGTCTTCCTGGAGCACGCACGGCAGATCCTGGCCAAGGTCGATGAATCCCGCAGCCAGGTCGTGGCTGCCGCGGCGGGCTACAGCGGCCAGCTGCGGCTGGCCTACACGGTTTCGGTCTCGTTCCATCCAGCCATGCCGCAGGCCCTGCTGCGCTTCGGCCAGCTTGCTCCCAATGTGCGCCTGCAACTCAGCGAGATGTATACCGAGCCCCAGTTTGCGGCCCTGCTCGCCGGCCAGATCGACGTCGGCTTTGTCCGCGACGAGCCGTCACGCGTGCGGGATGCCGGCAGCCTGCGCCTCAGCGTGGTTGATCGCGAGCCCCTGATGCTTGCCCTGCCCGCCGGCCACCCGATGTCCGGGCGCAGCAGCCTGCGCCTGGCCGAGGTGGCCGGCGACGCGTTCGTGTCGCAACCGCGCGAACTCGCCGCCACGCTCTACGACCGGCTAGTGAAGCTGGCGACGCGTGCCGGTTTCCAGCCGTCGATCACCCAGCATGCCCAGCAGATCAACGGCCTGCTGGCCCTGGTTGCCGCCGGATTGGGGCTGGCTCTGGTCCCGGCCAGCATGCGCACCGTGCGCCTGGCCGGAGTCAGCTACGTGCCACTGGAAGATCCCGATGCCTTCCTGCTGCTGGCCGTAGCCAGCAGATCCGACGACCCCTCCCCCGCCCTGCAACAATTCCTGGCCACGGTGGCGGAAACGGCCATCGCGCCGGACTTGTGACAAGTCATTGGAACCGCTACACTTGCGTGCTTACATTTTAGTCTAGCGTCAGGAGCTGGCCGTGAAGGTGCTTAACTCTTTGAAGTCCGCCAAGGTGCGGCATCGCGACTGCAAGGTTGTGCGCCGTCGTGGCAAGGTGTTCGTGATCTGCAAGAGCAACCCCCGTTTCAAGGCCCGCCAGCGCTGAGCCCAGCCTGTCGACCTCATGAAAAAGGCCGCGCAAGCGGCCTTTCTTGTGGGCGAGTGGGCGTGCCGCCGTTGCTGGCGCGGGGCACCCGTCATTCGTAGCGGACGTCGACAATCTCGTAGTGCTTGACGCCGTTCGGTGCGGTGAACTCGAGGCTGTCGCCGGCGTTCTTGCCGATCAACGCGCGGGCGATCGGCGAGGACACCGCGATCAGGCGCTGCTTGATGTCCGCCTCCAAGTCGCCGACGATCTGGTAAGTCACGCTGCTGCCGCTGTCCTCGTCCTCCAGGTCGACGGTGGCGCCGAACACCACGCGCTTGCCGGGATTGAGCCGGGCCACGTCGATCACTTCGGCGGTCGACAGCAGGGCTTCGAGCTGGGCGATGCGGCCCTCGGTGAAACTCTGCAGTTCGCGTGCGGCGTGATACTCCGCGTTCTCCTTGAGGTCGCCGTGGGCGCGGGCCTCGGCGATCGCCGCGATGATGCGCGGGCGCTCGACCGACTTCAGCCGTTCCAGTTCCGCGCGCAGGCGCTCGGCGCCGGTCTTGGTGATGGGGGCGCGACTCATGCGCTGAGCTCCTTGTGCAGTTCCTGCAGGCTGTGTACTTCACCGTCGCCGTGGAAGTCCAGCGAATGCACGAGCGCGCGGGCGCCCGCCACTGTAGTGGAGTACGTGACGCGATGCTGCAACGCCTCGCGCCGGATCGAGAACGAGTCGGCGATCGCCTGCTTGCCCTCGGTGGTGTTGACGATATAGACGATCTCGCCGTTCTTGATCAGGTCGACGATGTGCGGGCGGCCTTCGAGCACCTTGTTGATCCGCTCGCAGGCGACACCGTGGCTCTGCAAATAGGCCGCGGTACCACCAGTGGCCACCAGACTGAAGCCGCGGCGCAGCACGTCCTGCGCCACCGGCAGCAGGCGGTCCTTGTCGGCGTCGCGCACCGACACGAACACCTTGCCCTTCGGCGGCGTCTTGATTCCGGCAGCATCGTGGCCGCGCGCGAACGCGGCGCCGAAGCTGCGGCCCACGCCCATCACCTCGCCAGTGGAGCGCATCTCGGGACCGAGGATGGGGTCGACGTTCTGGAACTTGATGAAGGGGAAGATCGCCTCCTTCACCGAGTAGTACGCGGGGATCACTTCCTTCGTGGCACCCTGCTCGGCCAGCGTCTTGCCGGCCATGCAGCGCGCAGCGATCTTGGCCAGCGCCACGCCGGTGGCCTTGGAAACGAACGGCACCGTGCGCGAAGCGCGCGGGTTCACCTCGAGGATGAACACTGTCTCGCCCTGGATGGCGAACTGGGTATTCATCAGGCCGATCACCTTGAGCTCCCTGGCCATCGCGGCAACCTGGCGGCGCAGTTCGTCCTGCACTTCGGTGCTGAGCGAATACGGCGGCAGCGAGCAGGAGGAATCGCCCGAGTGCACGCCGGCCTCTTCGATGTGCTCCATGATGCCGCCGATCAGCACGTTGCCCTGGGCGTCGGCGATGACGTCCACGTCCACCTCGACCGCGTGGTCGAGGAAGCGGTCCAGCAGCACCGGCGAATCGTTCGACACCTGCACCGCCTCGCGGATGTAGCGCGACAGGTCGGCGTCGTCGTACACCACCTCCATCGCGCGACCGCCGAGCACGTAGCTGGGGCGCACCACCAGCGGGTAGCCGATCTCGCGCGCCAGCGCCAGCGCCTCGTCGGCGTTGCGCGCGGTGCGGTTCGGCGGCTGGCGCAGGCCCAGCTTCTCGATCATGTGCTGGAAGCGCTCGCGATCCTCGGCCAGGTCGATCGAATCGGGACTGGTGCCGATGATCGGCACGCCGGCAGCTTCCAGGGCCCGCGCGAGCTTCAGCGGGGTCTGGCCACCATACTGCACGATCACGCCCTTGGGCTTTTCGAGATCGACGATCTCCAGCACGTCCTCCAGCGTCAGCGGCTCGAAGTACAGGCGGTCGGAAGTGTCGTAGTCGGTGGAGACGGTTTCCGGGTTGCAGTTGACCATGATGGTTTCATAGCCATCCTGGCGCAGCGCCAGCGCCGCGTGCACGCAGCAGTAGTCGAACTCGATGCCCTGGCCGATGCGGTTGGGGCCGCCGCCGAGCACGATGATCTTCTCACGGTCGGTGGGGTGGGCCTCGCACTCTTCCTCGTAGGTCGAGTACATGTAGGCCGTGGTGGTGGCGAATTCGGCAGCGCACGAGTCCACCCGCTTGTACACCGGGCGCACGCCCAGGGTGCGGCGCAAGTGGCGCACGGCCGCCTCGTCGGAGCTGGTCAGCTCGGCCAGGCGCGCGTCGGAGAAGCCCATGCGCTTGAGCGCGCGCATGCGCGGGGCGTCCAGTGCAGCGATGCCCTGCGCCTTGACCTCACCCTCGGCGAGAACGATGTCCTCGAATGCGGCGAGAAACCACGGGTCGACCCGGCTGAGCTCGTGCACCTCTTCCAGCGACAACCCGGCGCGGAATGCATCGGCAAGATGGAACACGCGATCGGGACGCGGCTCGCGCAGCTCGCGTTTCAGGGTGGCCAGGCCTTCTTCCGTGCCGATATCGAGTCCGGTGGGGTTCAAGCCGGTCTTGCCCGTTTCCAACCCGCGCAGCGCCTTCTGCAGCGACTCGGCGAACGTGCGGCCAATGGCCATCACCTCGCCCACCGATTTCATCTGGGTGGTGAGGCGCGCGTCGGCACGCGGAAACTTCTCGAAGGCAAAGCGCGGAATCTTGGTGACCACGTAGTCGATGGACGGCTCGAACGAGGCTGGCGTCCTGCCGCCGGTGATGTCGTTCTTGAGCTCGTCGAGCGTGTAGCCCACGGCCAGCTTGGCGGCGACCTTGGCGATCGGGAAGCCGGTGGCCTTCGACGCCAGTGCCGAGGAGCGCGACACGCGCGGGTTCATCTCGATCACCACCACGCGGCCGTCGGCGGGGTTGATGCCGAACTGCACGTTGGAGCCGCCGGTATCCACGCCGATCTTGCGCAGCACCGCGATCGAGGCATCACGCAGGCGCTGGTATTCCTTGTCGGTGAGCGTCTGCGCCGGGGCCACCGTGATCGAGTCGCCGGTGTGCACGCCCATCGGGTCGAGGTTCTCGATGGCGCAGATGATGATGCAGTTGTCCGCGGTGTCGCGGACCACCTCCATCTCGAATTCCTTCCAGCCCAGCACCGATTCGTCGATCAGCACCTCGTGCGTGGGCGACATTTCGAGGCCGCGCTTGACGATGGTCTCGAACTCTTCCTTGTTGTAGGCGATGCCGCCGCCGGTGCCGCCCAGCGTGAAGCTGGGACGGATGATCACGGGGAAACCGAGCTGCGTCTGGATCCGCACTGCGTGCTCGAAGCTCTTGGCCACGTCCGACTTCGGGCTTTCCAGCCCGATCTCGGTCATGGCGTGCTTGAACAACTCGCGGTCCTCGGCCATGCGGATGGCGTCGCGCTTGGCACCGATCAGCTCGACGTCGTACTTCTCCAGCACGCCGTGGTCGGCCAGATCCAGTGCGCAGTTCAGCGCGGTCTGTCCGCCCATCGTGGGCAGCACCGCGTCCGGACGTTCCTTGGCGATGATGCGCTCTACCGTCTGCCAGTTGATCGGCTCGATGTAGACCGCGTCGGCGGTATCCGGGTCGGTCATGATGGTGGCCGGATTGGAGTTCACCAGGATCACCCGGTAGCCCTCTTCCTTCAGCGCCTTGCACGCCTGCGCACCGGAGTAGTCGAACTCGCAGGCCTGGCCGATCACGATCGGGCCAGCGCCGATGATGAGGATGCTCTTGATGTCGGTACGCTTAGGCATGCGTGCGGGCCTCCTGCATCAGTGCGGCAAAACGTTGGAACAGATAGCCGATATCGTGCGGGCCGGGGCTCGCCTCGGGGTGCCCCTGGAAGCAGAACGCCGGGCGGTCGGTCAGCGCGAAACCCTGCAGCGAGCCGTCGAACAGCGAGACGTGCGTGACACGCGCGTGCGCCGGCAGTGTGGCCGGGTCCACCGCGAAGCCGTGGTTCTGGCTGGTGATCAGCACGCGGCCGTCGTCCAGGTCCTTCACCGGATGGTTGGCGCCGTGGTGGCCGAACTTCATCTTCAGCGTCTTGCCGCCCAGCGCAAGGCCCATCAACTGGTGGCCGAGGCAGATGCCGAACAGCGGGATCTTCGCGTCGAGGAATTGCCGGGTCGCCGCGACGGCGTAATCGCAGGCCGCCGGATCGCCGGGGCCATTGGAGAGGAATACGCCATCGGGCTTCATGGCGAGCACCTCGGCGGCGGGCGTCTGTGCCGGCACCACGGTGATCTCGCAGCCCTGCTCGGCCAACAGGCGCAGGATGTTGAGCTTGGTGCCGAAATCGTAGGCGACCACCTTGAAGCGCAGCGCGGGCTGGTTGAATGAAGCACGATCGAGGTCGTACACGCCCTGGTTCCACGCATACGGCTTGACGGTGCTGACCACCTTGGCCAGGTCCATGCCGTTCAGGCCGGGGAACGCGCGTGCCCTGGCCAGCGCCGCATCGGCGTCGACTTGCTCACCTGCCACGATGCAGCCGGCGAGCGCGCCCTTGTCGCGCAGGATGCGGGTCAACCGGCGAGTGTCGATGCCGGCGATCGCGACCGTGCCGTGACGCTTCAGGTAGTCGGGCAGGCTTTCGGTGCTGCGCCAGTTGCTGGCCCGGCGCGGCACGTCGCGCACGATCAGGCCGGCTGCGTGCACGGCGGTGGACTCCACGTCCTCGGCGTTGACGCCGGTGCTGCCGATGTGCGGATAGGTCAGCGTGACGATCTGGCGCGCGTAGGAAGGATCGGTGAGGATCTCCTGGTAGCCGGTCATCGCGGTGTTGAAGACCACCTCGCCGACGGTTTCGCCAAGGGCGCCGACGGCGTGACCGTGAAACACGCTGCCGTCTTCGAGGGCCAGCAGGGCAGAAATAGGCATCGGGTAACCGCCTTTTGGATACAGCGAAGTCCGCAAGCCGCAGGATTGCCGGCTTGTGGAACTTGACAGGGAAAGAAATTCGGGCGGGTGGAAATGATAGGCGGCGGGGCCGTTTCTGTCCACCTTACGGAACGTGAATATTGCGCATTCGAGGCCGTTTGCCCCGATCGAGCGGCGCTACACTAGGCGACATTTCGCCGGAGTCCGATGCCCCATGAGTGCCGCCGTCCTGCTCGATCCCGCCCGCCTCGATCGTCCGGATACCACGGTTCAGCACCAGCCCTTCCCGTTCATGATGGCGCACGGGCAGCTGCCGGACGAGGCGCGTGATGAGCTGGATCGCGACTTCCCCCGCTATGTCAGCGCCGGCTTCTTCCCCTACGACCCGGCCGAGTGCGGCCCCAGCATCAATACGCTGATCGAGAACATGACAGCGCCGGCGTTCGCCCGCGCCATCGGCCAGCGCCTGGGCATCGACCAGCTCGACCAGTACCCGACCCTGGTGACGCTTTGTCGCCTGCTCAACAAGCGCCACGGCACCATCCATACCGACAGCAGGTCCAAGGTGGCCACCGCGTTGATCTACCTGAATCCGCAATGGCCGGACACCAGCGACGGCTGCCTGCGTTTCCTGCACAAGATCGACGACATCGACAGCGTGGTGGTTCCCGAGCTGGCGCCGCTCTACGGCGAGTTCGCCGTGTTCAAGCGTTGCGAAAACTCCTTTCATGGCCACCTGCCCTACGAGGGCGAACGACGGGTGATCCAGGTGGCCTGGCTGACCAGCGAAGAAGAGAAGCTGCGCAAGACCAAACGCGGCAAGTTCTCGCGCGCATTCAAGAAGCTATTCGGCCGTCTGGATGCCAAGCTCGGTGCCGGGCGCGGCCGCAACGCCTCGCACCCCGACTGAGCCTGCCCCGCGACGACCTGGCCACGCGCGACAACTGCCCCACCGCTCGTCGCCGTCAACGCGCGATCTTTCGAGACCGGCTCAGGGCAACGTGGCGATCACGTCGTCCAGTTGCCACCGGCCGGCCGGCCGGCCTGTCAGCCAGCGCGCCGCGTACAGGGCGCCGCGCGCGAAGATCGACCGGTCGGTGGCGCGATGTGCCAGCTCCAGCCGTTCGCCCTGCCCGATCAGCATGGCCGTGTGCTCGCCGACTATGTCGCCCCCGCGCACCACGGCGAAGCCGATGCTGCCCTCGGCACGCTCGCCGGTGTGGCCTTCGCGGTGGTATGTCGCCGTCGTTTCCAGCACGGTGTCGCGTGCCGCCGCTGCCGCCCGGCCGAGCGCCAGCGCAGTACCGGACGGTGCGTCCTGCTTGCGGCCGTGGTGCGCCTCGACGATTTCCAGATCCCAGTCCGGCAGGGCCGCCGCCGCTTCGCGCAGCAGGCGCGTCAACACCGCCACGCCGAGGCTGAAATTGGCAGCGCGCAGGATCGCGATGTGGCGGGCGGCATCGGCCAGGCGTGTTTCGAGTGCTGCGTCGATGCCGGTGGTCCCGCTGACCAGGGCCGTGCCGTGCGCCAGGCAATGATCGAGCGCCCGTGCCAGCGCAGCCGGATTGCTGAAGTCGACGATGACATCGATCGGCGGCGCCAGTGTCCAGTCGTGCGCATAGTGCAGAGAACCCGTCGCGAGGCCGGGTACCGGCTGGCCGTCGTGGACCGAGCCCGGCGCGACCACCGCATGCACCAGCTCGATGCCTGCGTCCGCACCAAGCAGGTCGAGCAATGCGTGCCCCATGCGACCGGAGGCGCCGTTCAGGGCGAGGCGAAGAGGACGGGGCATCGGCGGCGTTCCAGTGGTCGGGCCGTACATGCTAACCGCGCAGCGAAGCCTACGCGGTGACCCTGGACCAGAATTTTTTCACGCCGTCGACCCAGCCCTTGGCGCGCGGCGTGTGCTTGCCGGCGTCGCTGCCGGCGAAGGTGGCCTCCAGGGACTCCAGCAGCTCGCGCTGCTGCCTGGTCAGGCGTAC
Source organism: Rhodanobacter sp. KK11 (assembly GCF_033345435.1). Classification (NCBI taxonomy): domain Bacteria; kingdom Pseudomonadati; phylum Pseudomonadota; class Gammaproteobacteria; order Lysobacterales; family Rhodanobacteraceae; genus Rhodanobacter; species Rhodanobacter sp. KK11. Next base: position 264,121 of record NZ_JAWPMI010000003.1, on the reverse strand, counting down.
CGGCGTCTCCACCACCACGCGGCAAATCAGGTCGCCGTGGCGGCTGCTGCGGACCGACTTCACGCCGCGGCCGCGCAGACGGAACTGGGTGCCGGTCTGCGTTTCCGGCGGAATGCTGATCGGCACTTCGCCTTCCAGCGTCGGCACCGGCAGCTCGGCACCGAGCGCCGCCTGCGAAAAACGGATCGGCAATTCGCAGTACAGGTCGTTGCCGTCGCGCTGGAAGATGTCGTGTTCGCGCACGCGCACCTCCACGTACAGGTCGCCGGCCGGCGCACCGGCCGGGCCGGCCTCGCCCTGGCCGGAGAGGCGGATGCGGTCCCCGTTGTCGACGCCCTCGGGGATCTGCACCGACAGCGTGCGGGTTTCTTCCAGGCGGCCCTCGCCATGACACTTCCGGCACGGCCTTTCGATCGCCTGGCCGCTGCCGCCGCAATGCGGGCAGGCCTGCTGGATCGAGAAGATGCCGTTCTGCATGCGCACCTGACCGTGGCCGTGGCAGGTCTTGCACTTGCTGACCTTGCCGTCCTCCGAGCCGCTGCCGTTGCAATGGTGGCAGTTGACCTGGGTCGGCACCTCGATCTGCCGGCTGACGCCGAACACGGCCTCCTCCAGGTTCAGCTCGATGATGTAGCGCAGGTCGGCGCCGCGCCGCGGGCGGCCACGCCCGCCGCCGCGGCCGAAGATGTCACCGAAAATGTCGCCGAAAATGTCGCCCATGTCACCGAAGCCGGCGCCACCGCGACCGCCCATGCCGTTCTCGAAAGCGGCATGGCCATGCTGGTCGTACATCGCGCGCTTCGAAGCGTCGGACAGGACTTCGTAGGCCTCCTTGGCCTCCTTGAACTTGTCCTGCGCGGTGGGATCGTCCGGGCAGCGGTCCGGATGGTATTTCATCGCCAGCCGGCGAAAGGATTTCTTCAGCTCGGCTTCGCTGGCGCTGCGCTCGACGCCCAGCACTTCGTAGTAGTCACGCTTGCTCATTCATGCATCCACACTGCTTGTCACGCCCCTGCCCCATCCAGCAAAACAGCCCGCGCCGGGAGTTTGCCTGGCGCGGGCTGGTCGATCGGCCGTACCGCTGACGGCCGGTGATTATTGCTTGTTGTCCTTCACTTCGGTGAACTCGGCGTCGACCACGTCGTCCGGCTGAGCAGAACCGCCCGGTGCCGACTGCGCGCCAGCATCGGCCTGGCCGCCCTGCGCGGCCGCATACAGCGCCTGCGCCACCTGCTCCAGCTTCTCGACCTTGGCCTCGATCGCCGCCTTGTCGTCGCTATCCTTGACCTTCTCCAGGTCGGACAACGCGCCCTCGATGCTGCTGAGCTGGTCGGCCGGCACCTTGCCGCCGTGCTCCTTCAGCGCGCTGCGGGTGGCGTGCACCAGCTGGTCGGCCTTGTTGCGCGTGGCCACCAGTTCGTGGAACTTCTTGTCTTCTTCCTTGTTCGCCTCGGCGTCGGCGACCATCCGCGCGATCTCCTCCTCGGACAGGCCCGAGCCGGCCTTGATCTCGATCTTCTGCTCCTTGCCGGTCTTCTTGTCCTTGGCCGACACGTGCAGGATGCCGTTTGCGTCGATGTCGAAGGTGACTTCGATCTGCGGCATGCCGCGCGGCGCCGGTTCGATGCCCTGCAGGTCGAACTTGCCCAGCGACTTGTTCGCGCTGGCGCGCTCGCGCTCGCCCTGCAGCACGTGCACGGTCACTGCGGTCTGGTTGTCGTCGGCGGTGGAGAAGGTCTGCGAGGCCTTGGTCGGCACCGTGGTGTTCTTCTCGATCAGCTTGGTCATCACGCCGCCCATGGTCTCGATGCCGAGCGACAGCGGGGTGACGTCGAGCAGCAGCACGTCCTTGACCGAACCGCCCAGCACGCCACCCTGGATCGCCGCGCCCACGGCGACGGCCTCGTCCGGATTGACGTCCTTGCGCGGCTCCTTGCCGAAGAAATCCTTCACCGCCTCCTGCACCTTCGGCATGCGGGTCTGGCCGCCGACCAGGATCACGTCGTCGATGTCGGACACACGCAGGCCGGCGTCATTCAACGCAGTGCGGCAGGGCTCGATGGTGCGCTTGACCAGGTCCTCGACCAGCGCCTCGAGCTTGGCCCGGGTCAGCTTGATGTTGAGGTGCTTCGGACCGGACGCGTCGGCCGTCACGTACGGCAGGTTCACGTCGGTCTGGTGATTCGAGGACAGCTCGATCTTGGCGCGCTCGGCGGCGTCCTTCAGGCGCTGCAGCGCGAGCGGGTCCTTGCGCAGGTCGATGCCCTGCTCCTTCTGGAATTCCTCGACCAGGTAGTCGATGACGCGCATGTCGAAGTCCTCGCCGCCGAGGAAGGTGTCGCCGTTGGTGGCCAGCACCTCGAACTGCTTCTCGCCGTCGACTTCGGCGATCTCGATGATCGACACGTCGAAGGTGCCGCCGCCCAGGTCGTAAACCGCGATCTTGCGGTCGCCGCCCTTCTTGTCCAAGCCATAGGCCAGCGCGGCCGCGGTCGGCTCGTTGATGATGCGCTTGACTTCCAGGCCGGCGATCTTGCCGGCGTCCTTGGTCGCCTGGCGCTGGCTGTCGTTGAAGTACGCCGGCACCGTGATCACCGCCTCGGTGATCGTCTCGCCGAGGTAGTCCTCGGCGGTCTTCTTCATCTTCATCAGCACCTTGGCGGAGATTTCCTGCGGCGCCATCTTCTTGCCGTCGGAGGTCTGCACCCAGGCATCGCCGTTGTCATGAGCAACGACACCATAAGGCACGATGTGCAGGTCTTTCTGCACCTCGGCATCGGTGAACTTGCGGCCGATCAGGCGCTTCACCGCATAGAAGGTGTTCTTCGGGTTGGTCACGCTCTGGCGCTTGGCCGAGGCGCCCACCAGCACTTCGCCGTCCTTGGTGAAGGCGACGATGGAGGGCGTGGTGCGATCGCCTTCCGAGTTCTCGATGACCTTGGTCGTGCTGCCGTCCATCACGGACACGCAGGAGTTGGTCGTGCCCAGGTCGATGCCGATGATCTTGCCCATGTGTGCGATCTCCGAAATTTTTTTTGCGGCCCCCGCGGCCGCACCGGTTTCCAGATGGGGCCCGGCCTTGGCGATTCAATGCCGGCAAGGCCCCCGATGTGATTTCGCGGCGCCCGCCGTCGCACCGTTCAGGCGGCCCCGGACGCCGCCGTTCAGTCCTTTGCCACCGCGACCAGAGCCGGGCGCAGCAGGCGATCGTTGAGCACATAGCCCTTCTGCAGCACGCTGACCACGGTGCCCGGCGCCTGGCCCGGGGCCTCGACCATGCTCACCGCGTGATGACGTTCCGGGTCGAGCGGCTGGCCCTGCGGATCGACCTGCGCCATGCCATGGTTCTCGGCCACCTTGAGCAACGCCTTCAGGGTCAGCACGAGGCCTTCGCGCATCGAGGCAAAGTCGCCGCCCTCGATCGCCAGCCCGCTCTCCAGACCGTCGTAGACCGGCAGCAGCTCGCTCAGCAGTTTCTCGTTGGCGAAGCGGCGGGCCTGTTCCAGGTCGCGGTGAAGGCGGCGCCGCTGGTTCTCCAGCTCTGCATGCTCTCGCAACACCGTCTCGCGCAACTCCGCGTTGCTTGCTTCCAGCTCGGCCACACGCGCCTGCAGACTTGCCAGTTCGGTGGTCGTCGACTCGGCGCCCTGGCCCTGCAGCGGCGTTTCGCCCGGCGACTGCGGATCGTTGTTCTGCATGCTCACTCCAAAACAAAGTTTCGTGGCCGACACACGCGCCGACCGCCCAGATTCGCGAGAAATCCCGCTCCCGGGGCGGTTATAGGGTCGTGGCAGCGCGATTCAAGGCGTCGCTGAGCAATCCGGCGGTGGCCTGCACCACCGGGATCACCCGTTCGTAGGCCATCCGGGTCGGGCCGATCACGCCGACCGCGCCCAGCACGCGTCCCTGTGCGCCGTAACTGGCGGTCACCACGCTGCAGCCGTCGAGGGCGGTGAAGCCGGATTCCTCGCCGATGAACAGCCGCACCCCCGGCGCGCGGGCGCAGACTTCCATCAGTTGCAGCAATTCGTTCTTCTGCTGGAACGCCTCGAACAGTTCGCGCAGGCGCTGCAGGTCGGCCAGCTCGGCGTAGCCCATCAGGTTGGTCTGCCCGCTGACCAGCACGTCCGGGCCGCTTGGGCCACTGGCCGACGGCGCGAACGAGGCAGTGGCCAGCTCCACCGTGCTGGCCAGCATCCGGTTCAGCTCGCTGCCGGCCGTGCGCACCTCGGCCAGCAGGCTGGCGCGGATGTCGTCCACGCGCAGCCCGGCGAAATGGCTGTTGAGGTAGTTGGCGGCCTGCTCCAGCTCGCGTGCGCCCAGCGGCTTGGCCAGCTGCACAATGCGGTTCTGCACCTGGTTGTCGCTGAACACCAGGATCACCAGCACCCGTGCGTCCGGCAGCGCCACGAAGTCGATGTGGCGCAGCGGGAAATCGGCCTGGCGCGGCACCGTGACCACGCCGGCGAAGCGGGTCATCGCCGACAGCAGGGTCGACACGTTGCCGAGCAGGTCGCGAGTGGTGGTCGGCCCCGGCGGCAGTTTGCGCTGCAGGCGCGCCATCTCCGCCTGCGGCAGCGGCTGCAGTTCGATCAGGCTGTCCACGAACAGACGCAGGCCGCGCGGGGTGGGCACCCGACCCGCCGAGGTATGCGGCGAGGCGACCAGGCCGGCGTCCTCGAGGTCGGCCATGATGTTGCGGATCGTCGCCGGACTCACGTCCAGACCGGATGAGCGCGATAGCGTGCGCGAGCCGACCGGCTCGCCATCGGCCAGGTATTGGGCGATCAGCGTGCGCAACAGGCGGCGGGCACGCGCATCGAGGTCGTGGCCATGCGGATTGATCATGCGGCTGTAGCGATCCTTGAGACCCGACAGAAATAAGGTCTGCGCGCGCAGCTTGCAAGTGAAACATGTCGCGCCACCGGGCTGCCGCTACAATCCGGTCACTCCATCAGCAGCCTGCCCATGCTCACCTCGCTCTACGTCCGTCACTTTGCCGTCGTCGAAGCCGCCGAGGTCGCGTTCGGCCCGGGTCTGACCGTGGTCAGCGGCGAGACCGGCGCCGGCAAGTCACTGCTGGTCGACGCCTTGATGCTGCTGGCCGGCGCCCGCGCCGACAGCGGCATGGTGCGCGCCGGCAGCGACCGTGCCGAACTGGCGGCCGAGTTCGACCTGGCCGAGCTGCCCGCAGCCCGCGACTGGCTGCAACGCGAGGAACTGGACGAGGACGGCGGCTGCCAGTTGCGCCGGGTGATCCGCGCCGAAGGCAGCTCCAAGGCCTGGATCAACGGCCGCCCGGCCAATGCCCGCCAGCTCGGCGAGCTGGCCGCACTGCTGGTCGAGATCCACGGCCAGCACGAACATCAGGCGCTGCTGTCGCGCCCGCACCAGTTGGCCCTGCTCGATGCCTACGCCGGCCACGACGACCTGCTGGCGCAAGTGCGCGGCAGCGCAGTGCAGTGGCGTGAGCTGGGTGCGCACATGCGCAAGCTCAGCGGCGGCGACGATCGCGACCAGCGCATCGAACTGCTGCGCCACGAAATCGACGAATTGGAAAAATGGGCGCTGCCCCCCGCCGAACTGGCCGAGCTGGAGGCGGACCACAAGCGCCTCGCCAATGCCGGCCGACTGGCTGAAGGTACCGCAGGCGTGGTCGAGCTGCTCGACGGCGACAGTGAATTCGCGTTACGCCGCGCACTCGGCCGGGCACAAACCGAACTCGGCAAACTGGCCGCGCTCGACGACGCGCTGAACCCGCTGCTGGAGCTGCTGGACAACGCTGACATCCAGCTTGGCGAAGCTGCCGACGGCCTGGCGCGCTATGCACAGGACGTCGACCTCGATCCGGAGCGCTATACCGAGGTCGACAACCACCTGGCCCGCCTGCACGAGTTGTCGCGCCGGCATCGACTGCCGGTGGCCGAGCTGTACGACCGGCTGGCCGCCCTGCGAACCGAATTGGCCGAGCTCGAAGGCGCCGGTGACGCGCTGGAACGACTGGCGGCACAACGCCAGCGCTTGCTGGACGAGTACACCCGTGCAGCAGCCGGACTCAGCGAAGCACGCGCCGCCGCTGCCGCCCGGCTCGGTGACGAGGTCAGCGTGCTGATGGCCGAGCTGGGCATGGCCGGTGGCCTGCTGCGCGTCGAGCTGGAACCGGCTGCCGGCGGCGAGCCGGACCCGCAGGGCGGGGAACGCTGCGAGCTGCTGGTCAGCGCCAACCCCGGCCAGCCGCCGCGCCCGTTGCGCAAGGTTGCCTCCGGTGGCGAACTGGCGCGCATCAGCCTGGCGATCGAGGTCGCCACGCTGGGCAAGGACACCATTGGCAGCATGATCTTCGACGAGGTCGATACCGGTATCGGCGGCGCGGTCGCCGAAGTGGTCGGGCAGAAACTGCGCGCGCTGGGCACCCAGCGCCAGGTGCTGTGCGTCACCCATCTGCCGCAGGTAGCCGCCCAGGGCCATGCGCACCTCAAGGTCAGCAAGCATAGCGACGGCGACTCCACCCGTACGCAGATCGAACGGCTCGACGCTGCCGGTCGCCGCGATGAACTGGCGCGCATGCTGGGCGGCGTAGAGATCACCCGCGAGACGCGGGCCCATGCGAAGCAGATGCTGGAGCGGGCGCAGACCGCCTGATCCGGCGACCGGTCATCCAGTCGGCGGCAGCATCCCGCGCTCGGTGGCCATCCGGTACAGATCCAGTTCCGAACCGGCGCCCAGCTTGCCCATCAGGCTGGCGCGATGGATGTAGACCGTCTTCTGCCCGATCCCCAGTTCCGCCGCCACCTGTTTCGGGGCGCGGCCACCGGCCAGCAGCAGGAATACCTCGCGCTCGCGCGCGGTCAGCCGGTTGATCGGGTCCAATGCCGCGTCCGGGCGATCGGCCCGGCGCTGGCGCAAGTCCGAGCTGAGGAAACACTCGCCCTGCATCACCGCACGAAGGCCCGCCACCAGTTCCTCCGGCGCCACGCCCTTGGTGACGTAACCGCTGGCACCGCGGCGCAGCGCCTCGGATACGTACGGTTCGCCGTCGTGCATGCTCAACACCACGACGTGGGTTTGCGCGTGCACGCTGAGCAGATGTTCGATCAGCGGCAGGCCGCTGCCGTCGGGCAGGGAGAGGTCCAGTGCGACAAGGTCGGGATGCCAGTGGCTTACCGCCTCGACCGCATCGTCGGCGCTGCGGCACTCGGCTACCACGTCGAGATCGGGCTCCATCTCGATCAGCCGCTTGAAACCCTCGCGAACGATGGCGTGGTCGTCGACCAGAACGATGCTGTACATCCCGCTACTTTACACACGGACTCCCCTGCCACGCACCTCCCCTCCGGCACGCCGACGGCAGGACCGGGGGTGCCCATGTAACATCCGCGCATGCGCCTGAAGCCCCTACGCCTGCCCGACTCCGGCCCCCTGCTCGCTGCCGGCTACCTGCTGCTGTGGCTGCTGCTGTGGCTGACGGTGCAGCCGTATTGGATGTTGCCTTACGGTCTGCGTTTCGGTGCCCTGCTGCTCACTCCGGTTCGTTACTGGGGCTGGCTGCTGGGTGCCGAGCTGGTCGCCACCGCCGGTATCAGCTGGACCCATGGCCTGCCGCAGGGCTGGGTCGGTTTCGCCGTCGACGAGCTGCCGGAGCCGCTGGTGATGGCTGCCGGCCTGTGGTTGCTGCGGCGGTTCAACCTGCACGCCAGCCTGCACAGCCCGCAGGAAGTGACCCGCCTGCTGCTCTCCGTGGTGCTGGTGGTGACCGCCACCACCGCCGTCGATGCGGCCCTGCTGGCGCTGGTCAGCACGCCGAGTTCGCCGGAACTGATCATCCGCGTGCTCGGCGAAGAACTGCTCAGCCACTATCTGGGCATCCTGCTGATCGTGCCGCTGATGATCATGCTGCTGCGCACCCGGATCGAGCAGCGAGCCCTGGTCAGCCTGTTCATGGACGGGCTGTTGGTGATGCTGCCCTCCATGACGATCCTGCTGGTGCTGTCCGAACAGGCAGCTCCCCAGCCGCAATTCGCCCGCGTGCTGTCGCTGGCGCCGGTGTTGTTCTTCGCCTTCCGTCACGGTTGGCGCGGCGCCAGCCTGGCCATGCTCATCACCAGCCTTGGCATGACCCTGGTCGATCAGCACCTGGGCCATGCCCCTTCGAACGCCGCGGCCTACCTGTTCCTGGCCGTAGCCGGGACGGGTGCGCTGATGCTGGGCTCGGCCACCGATGCGCTGCGTCGGAGCAGCGAGCGGGTCGCCGAGCAGAACGTCTATCTGGGCGCGGTGAACCGCCGGCTGGACCAGTTGGCCCACCAACTGCGCGATGCCGCCCGCGGCAACCTGCAGGCCGACGAGAACCAGCGCCGGCACCTGGCTGCCGAACTGCACGACGAGCTGGGCCAGAACATCACCGCGATCCAGACCCACGTGAAGCTGGCCCAGGCCCGCCTGCACCAGGCCGGCATGGAGGACATCAGCGCCTCGATCAATACCATCCTCGCGCACATGCGGCGGGCCCTGCATCGCCTGCTGGACGATTTGCGCCCTGCCGTGCTGGACGAATTCGGCCTGCTGCGCGCCCTCGACGAGGGCCCGATCCGCGACCTGCTGAATGCCGCCGGGATGACCTACCGCACCGAGCTGCACGGCGATCCGCGCCTGCTGGACGACGACACCCGCACCGCGATCTATCGGCTGGTACAGGAAAGCGCGACCAATGCCGTCAAGCACGCCAAGGCCAGCGAGTTCCGCCTGCGCCTGCGCATCGGCGAGCGCCAGGGCGTCCCAGTGGCCCTGCTCGATCTGCGCGACGACGGCACCGGCCTGCCCAGCCGGCTGCCACGGGGCGGTCGCGGCCTGCAAGGCATGCGCGACCGCGTCACCTCACTTGGCGGGCAGTTCCGCCTGCGTCCGGCACCTGCCGGCGTTCATCTGCGTATTCTGTTGCGCAGCAACAACCATCCCACCGAGAACAGCCGGTAGGACTAGGAATTTTTCCGATACCGGGAACGTGAAGCCCCCGTTAGGATCGCTTCATCGATGTGGGGGAGCCACCATCGCAAGATGGTGGATCAGGGTCACCGTGGGGACGGGGGCCCTGAAACAACGGCAGGATGCCGTTTCGCCGCTACCTGGCGATGGTCAAAAGGCGACAGCGAGCCATTCGCGCCGCCGATCGGCAGGTAGGGGAGCAGCCGCGGGCGGACAGGAGTCCTCCCCGCGGCTTTTTTGTGCCCGCCTGCACGCCGCTTCCCGCGCCGGCCAGCACTTTGCAGCCAGGGTGGCGGCTCAGTCCTTGCGTGCGCGCTGCTTCGGCCGCACGTACAGCACCAGGCTGTGATCTTCGATCACGTAGCCGTGCTTCGCCGCGATCTCGTGCTGCAGCCGCTCGATTTCCTCGCTGACGAACTCGATCACGTTCCCGCTGTCCACATCGATCATGTGATCGTGATGCTTGCCGCGATCGAGTTCGTAGACAGCCTGACCGCCTTCGAAATTGTGCTTGACGATGATACCGGCCGCCTCGAACTGGGTCAGCACGCGATACACCGTGGCCAGGCCGATGTCTTCCTGGTGGGCAAGCAGCCTCTTGTAGACGTCTTCGGCAGTGAGGTGCTGAGCGCCCTCTTCGTCGAAGATTTGCAGGATGCGCATGCGCGGATGGGTCACCTTGAGACCAACCCTGCGCAACTCTTTGGTTTCCTGTTCCATGATTCACCCCCGCACACGGCGTTTCCAGGCCGGTAGTGTATCATCCGACACCCTCACGACCCGGACGCAACACGCATGCAAAAGCTGATCACCCTGCTGGTTTTCGCCATGCTGGCGCTTTCCGTCGCCGGCTGCCACATCGTCTACAAACCGGACGTGCAGCAAGGCAATCTGCTCGACAAGAAAACGGTGGATCAGCTCAAGCCCGGCATGACCAAGCGCCAGGTACTGGTGCTGATGGGCACCCCCTCGGTCAACACGCCGTTCGACCAGAGCCGCTGGGATTACGTGTCGACCATGTCGCACCGGGGCGGCGCGATGAAAGTGCGCACGTTCACCCTGACCTTCAACAACGACACCCTGGTGCGCACCGAGGGCGATTTCTTCGCGCAGGATGCCCAGCAACTGGTCAAGGACAGCAAGAAGTACAACGCCGGCTATCCGGCCACCGAAACCCAGGGCGACAAGAACACGTCCCCGGACGAGAAGAAGAATGGCGGCTTTGGCCAGGGCGGCAACCCGGATGGCAACGACGGCCACTGACCCGGCAGCATCCCCTCAGCGGGCGCGCCGGCGGCGTGCCTCCATCGGGTCAAGTGCCAGCGGTCGGTAGATTTCGATTCGGTCGCCTTCCCGCACCGGCCGATCCGGTCCCACCTTCCGCGCGAAGATGCCCAGGCGCGATGGGTCGATCGCCTCGCCTGGGAGCATGGCGACCATTCCCGAGGCCGCGATCGCCTGCATCACCGTGCTGCCAACGGCCAACTCGACCCGGCGCCGGACCACCTGCTCGGATCCAGCGTAGACCACCTCGACGCGGATCGTGCGTTCAGCCATAAACCCGCTCGGCCTCGCGGCAGAAATCGCCCACCATGCGCCCGGCCAGTCCCTGGAACCCCAGTTTCAGTGCGCCGCCGCCGAGCCGACCGGCATAGTCGAAATCCAGCTCGAACGCGACCTTGCACCCGGTTTCGCCCAGCGCGATGAAATTCCACACGCCTTCGAGGCTGCGGAACGGACCATCGACCAGATCCATCCGCAGGCGCCGCGGCGGGTCGAGCGTGTTGCGCGTGGTGAAACTCTGATGGAATCCGGCGAACTTCAGGTCCAGTCGCGCCACCAGCACGTCGTCGCTGCGTCCGATGATCTCGGCACCGGCACACCAGGTGAAGCGCTTTGGGTATGCTTCAACTTCGTTGACCAGCTCGAACATCTGCGCCGGCGAATACTTCACCAGTGCACTGCGGCGGATTTCGATCACGGCAACCTCTTGGGCTTGTGCATTCATCCATGAATGCGAAGATCAAATGAGCGCCCTTCCCGGGGTGCACTCTCGACAAATGCGTCGCTCCGATGGGGCGACGGGCAATACGGCCGCCCAGAGGCCCTAAGTTTAGCGGACATGGCAAAGGCGAAGGACAAGGACAACAAGGGCAGCGGCACCATCGCGCTCAACAAGCGCGCGCGCTTCGAGTACCACATCGACCAGCGCTTCGAGGCCGGCCTCGCGTTGCAGGGCTGGGAGCTGAAGGCCCTGCGCGCAGGCCGGATCAACTTCGGCGACAGCTACGCGGTCGTACTGAAGAACGAAATCTTCCTGGTCGGCGCCTCGATCCCCCCGCTGATCAGCGCCTCCACCCACGTCGTCGCCGAGGATCGGCGCACCCGCAAGTTGCTGCTGCATCGCAAGGAGATCGACCAGCTGATCGGCGCAGTCGAGCGCAAGGGCTACACCCTGGTGCCCACCGCGATGTACTGGAAGGGCAACAAGGTGAAGCTCGAGATCGGCCTTGCCCGCGGCAAGCAGGAACACGACAAGCGCGATACCGAAAAGCAGCGCGACTGGCAGATCGAAAAGCAGCGCACCATGCGCTCGCACAACCGTGCAGCCTGAAGCCGCCGCAGGAAGTGCAAGAAAAACCCCCGGCAAGCCGGGGGTTTTGCATTGGTGGAGGTGGCGGGAGTCGAACCCGCGTCCGAAGGCGTTCAACGCCTGGATCTACATGCTTAGCCCGCCGTTCGATCTCGTTCCGCGACAAGCACGATGGGCAAGGCGCACCGCGGAACCAGCCTGATTGATTTAGCCTAGAACCGCCAGGCGGCAGCGTTCGGCGATCTCATGATAATGACCCTACACCGACGAGCATGAGCACAAGTGGGTTCGGGGCTAGGCCTTAAGCGGCCAGAGCGTAGTTGTCGTCGTTGGCAACTATGAGTTTGCTGCTGGATTAACGAGGAAAGCTGCCCCCTCGGCATGCACCAAGTCGTCTCACTACCTCCGTCGAAGCCAGGACACCCCCGGAAGAACGAGCGGACCACGCCAGTATATGGGGGCGCGGATCGTAACGGCAATGCCGCACGATTGAGGAGGCCTGTAGCGGATACGCACTGTGCAAACATTGACCAACGTCAAGCCGAGTGTTGTTCGTGCGTTAACGCAACGTCTATACTTGGTGACTTGCGCGCTCCCGTATTCGTCGCACAGTGGGAATGATCTCGATGACTCGATTGCAATTGCTTGGCCTGGCCGTAACCGCAAGCCTCTTTGCCGCCGCCAGCGTACATGCCGAAGGCGACAAGGCTGCCGGTCGCAAACTGATCTACACGTGCGCCGGTTGCCATGGCGTGCCCGGCTATACCAACGCCTATCCGCAGTACCCGGTGCCGAAGATTGCCGGACAGAACGAGCAATACATCGTCAATGCCCTGCAAGGCTACCAGAGCGGCGGCCGCAAGCATCCGACCATGGATGCGCAGGCACAGAGCCTGTCCGCCACGGACATCCAGAACATCGCCGCCTATCTTTCCAGCCTCGCCAAGTAAGTTGCCAAGGACTTCCCGCATGAAACGTGCAATCATCCTGCTTTCATTCGGCGCCATCCTGGCGTTCGCTTCCACCCAGTCGATTGCTGCCGGCAACGCCGAGAACGGCAAGCAGAAGGCGGCCACCTGCTTCGCCTGCCATGGCACAGACGGCAACGCGGTCGACCCGCAGTACCCGCGCCTGGCCGGCCAGTACAACCTTTATCTGCAGAAAGTGCTGCACGAGTACAAGGACGGCGAGCGCGACAATCCGATCATGAAAGGCATGGTGGCCACCCTGTCCGACCAGGATATCGAGGACATCTCTACCTATTTCTCCAGCTTGCCGAGCAAGCTGGATACGCTGAAGGGGCATATCAGCGGCAGCAACTAGGTCCGCCTAGTCGCGTGAAAACATCAAGGGTCCGCGTTGGCGGACCCTTTTGTTTTGCGGCGGCGTTGTCGTTCAGGCAATCGCCGACTTGCCCTCCGGCTTGCTGTAGTAAGGCTTCTTGCCGGCGGCGTGGTCGGTGGCGTCACGCACCGCCGTGATCTCCGGTACCCGCTCGCGCAGCGTCTTCTCCACTCCCTGCTTCAGCGTCACGTCGACCATCCCGCAGCCGTGGCAGCCGCCACCGAACTGCAGCAGCACCGCGCCGTCGGCGTCAATCTCCAGCAGGCTGACCCGGCCGCCGTGCGAGGCCAGCTTCGGGTTGACCTCCGCCTCCAGCACATAGCGCACGCGCTCGATCAGGCCTGCTTCCACACCCGGCACGTCGCCCTTGATCTTCGGTGCGCGAATATTGAGCTGGCCACCGGTGGCATTGGGCTCGAAGTCGATGCTGGCCTGATCCAGCCAGCTGGCGCTGTCGCCATCGATATGGAAGTCGAAGCCGGCGCACTCGATCGTCCATTCCCCGCCGGCCAGATCCGCGGGCTCGCAGAACTCCAGCTCGCAGTTGGCCGCCGGCGTGCCCGGTGAGGTCACCCGCAGGCGGATGCCCAGCCCGTCGATGCCTTGCTGTGAAAGAAGCCGCAGGAAATGCTGCTGCGCGCGTTCCGAGATTTCGATCATGCCTGCTCCAGGGTCGCCGATGAGTGCCGATGGATGGAAATCGGCTAAATAGCACCATTTTAGTCCTGTTTAGGGTCCCGCGCGCGCTTTGACATTTGCGCGCACAACTTCGACGCTTCGCATCCCCAAGACTCAAGCCTCGACGGAGATCACGATGAACGCCAACGACCTGGCCAACGGGCATTGCCAACCGCGCAAGGGCAAAGAGCACGCCCTGAACGCCGAGCAGGCGGCCGAGCTGTTGCGGCAATTGCCGGGCTGGCAGCTGCACCGCGACGGCACGGCCATCGTCAAGGATTTCCGTTTCGCCGACTTCCACCACACCCTGGGCTTCATCAACGCGGTGGGCTTCATGGCCAACCAGGAAGACCACCACCCGGACATCGAAGCCGGCTACGGCCACTGCCGGTTGCTGTGGTCGACCCACGACGTGGGCGGCCTGTCGCTCAACGATTTCGTTTGCGCAGCACGGGTCGACGCCCTGCTCGCGCGCTGATCAGGAGCCGGTGCGCGATTTCTCCTGCATCCACACCAGCCGCTTTCCCTTCACCGCCAGCACGTCGAGAAAATCCTTGAGGTCCTGCGGCAACGGCGCGGAAAAACTGTAGGAGCGCCCGTCCAGGTCGAAGCTCATGTGCGATGCGTGCAGGAACATCCGGTGCAGGCCCATCTCGCGATAGCGCTTGTTCATCTCGCGATCGCCGTACTTCGGGTCGCCGGCCAGCGGATGGCCGACATGCGCCGCATGCACGCGGATCTGGTGGGTGCGGCCGGTGCCCAGCGTGGCCTGCATCAGGCGGGCGCTGGGGTATTGCTCCATCTCGCGGAAAAAGGTCAGTGACGGCTTGCCGTGGTCCGACACCCGAACCATCCGCTCACCGCCTTGCAGCACGGACTTGAGCAATGGCGCATTGACGTCGAATTTGGCCTTGGACGGGTGGCCGAGCATCAGGCACAGGTACTGCTTGGTGACCTCACCGGCACGGATCGCTGCCTGCAGGCCGGTCAACCCCGCTCGCGTACGGGCAAACACCAGTACACCGCTGGTATCGCGATCGAGCCGGTGCACCAGTTCCAGGTGTTCCTGCGGCCGGGCTGCGCGCAGCAGTTCGATCGCGCCATGGCTGACTCCGCTGCCGCCATGACTGGCCACCCCGGCGGGCTTGTCGATCACCAGGAAGTGCTTGTCCTCGAAGATGACCGCCTCGGCCAGCTCGGCGACCTGCCCCTCGGATGGCCCCTGCTGCTCCGCTCGCTCCGCCACCCGGACCGGCGGAATACGTAACGTATCGCCATCAATGAGACGAGTGTCGGGTTTGGCCCGCTTGCCGTTCACACGTACCTGGCCAGTACGCAAGAGTCGGTAAATCATGCTCTTGGGCACGCCCTTGAGGATGGTCACCAGCGCATTGTCGATACGCTGGCCGTCGCGCTCGGGGCCGATCTCGACTTGACGTACACCGTGAGATGCGTCATGGGAAGTTGCCGTCTGCATTGAAAAAAACCTGTTTAAATAGGATACTCGGCGGGCGCTACATTCTGCCCGCCGCAATCCGGACCGGGCCGAATGCCCTCCCGGATGTCGGCGAGGGTTGCTCCGATTGCCTTGTGGCGGCCGGTTGCGACTCCCTTTCATCGTAACGGTTTGGGTCGCTGTTTGTCCGATGCCATTGCGGTGTCGGGGCGGTGGGCGCTGCTGACCGAATCATCCCGACGCCGGAAACGGTGCCGTTTTTTTGCCGCTTAACCGCAGCGGCGCGATCTCCGGCAGGCCGCCATGGTGGCGCCACCGTGGCACGCGACGCGCGGCTAGCCGAGGATTACCACCATGAAACGCATGTTGATCAACGCGACTCAGCGTGAAGAGTTGCGCGTGGCTATTGTCGACGGCCAGACCCTGTACGACCTGGACATCGAAATCCCTTCGCGGGAACAGAAAAAGTCCAATATTTACAAGGGCCGAATCACCAGGGTTGAGGCTTCACTCGAAGCCTGTTTCGTCGAGTACGGTGCCGAGCGCCACGGCTTCCTGCCGCTGAAGGAGATCTCCCGCGAATACTTCGCCCCGGGCCTGGATCCGCACAAGGCGAACATCCGCGAGCTGATCAAGGAAGGCCAGGAAGTCGTCGTCCAGGTAGAGAAAGAGGAACGCGGCAACAAGGGCGCCGCCCTGACCACGTTCATCAGCCTGGCCGGCCGCTACATGGTGCTGATGCCGAACAACCCGAAGGCCGGCGGCGTCTCGCGCCGGATCGAGGGCGAGGACCGGCAGGCACTGAAGGAAGCCCTGGATCACGTCACGGTTCCCGATGACGTCGGCCTGATCGTGCGCACCGCCGGCCTCGGCCGCGACGCCGAAGAGCTGCAGTGGGACCTGGACTACCTGCTGCAGCTGTGGAAATCGATCTCCGCGGCAGCCAGCAAGCAGAAGGCGCCGTTCCTGATCTACCAGGAGTCCAAGCTGTTCATCCGCGCCCTGCGCGACTACCTGCGCAGCGATATCGGCGAGATCCTGATCGACGAGGAATCGCTGTACAACGATGCCCGCGACTTCATGCAGCAGGTGATGCCCAACGCCCTGCGCAAGCTCAAGCTGTACAAGGACGACACCCCGCTGTTCACCCGCTACCAGATCGAGACGCAGATCGAGAGCGCGTTCGACCGCCAGGTACGCCTGCCCTCCGGTGGCTCGATCGTGATCGACCAGACCGAAGCGCTCACCGCGATCGACATCAACTCCTCCAAGGCCACCAAGGGCTCGGATATCGAGGAAACCGCGTTCAACACCAACTGTGAAGCGGCGGTGGAAATCGCCCGGCAGTGCCGCATCCGCGATGCCGGTGGCCTGATCGTGATCGACTTCATCGACATGGACAGCCCTAGGCACCAGCGCGAAGTGGAAGACCGCCTGAAGGAAGCGCTGAAACAGGATCGTGCCCGCGTGCAGATCGGCCGCATCTCGCGCTTCGGCCTGCTCGAGATGTCGCGCCAGCGCCTGCGCCCCAGCCTCGGCGAAGCGACCCAGATCGTCTGCCCGCGCTGCGAGGGCCACGGCCACATTCGCGGCGTCGAATCGCTGTCGCTGTCCACCCTGCGCCTGATCGAAGAACACGCAATGAAGGACAACACCGGCCAGGTGCTGGTGCAGGCGCCCACCAGCGTTGCCAACTTCCTGCTCAACGAAAAACGCGCCAGCGTGGTCGAGATCGAGCTGCGCCACAAGGCGCACGTGGTGATCGTCGCCGACGAGAAGCTGGAAACCCCGCACATCGAGATTCAGCGCATCCGCGAGGCGGAGATGGGCGAGCACAGCAAGCCCAGCTACGAGCGCCTCACCACGGTGGAGGCCACGCCGATCCCGAAGATGGGCCAGACCCTGGGCAGCGGCGAACAGCCCGCGGTGAGCGGCATCGTACCGGCCAGCCCGGCACCGGTGCGCGAGGAAGTCGTCGCCCCAGCCTCCGCGGCGCAGCCAGCTGCACGCCGTCAGCCGGCAGCCATTCCGCCGAAG
This sequence comes from Rhodanobacter sp. KK11, assembly GCF_033345435.1. Classification (NCBI taxonomy): domain Bacteria; kingdom Pseudomonadati; phylum Pseudomonadota; class Gammaproteobacteria; order Lysobacterales; family Rhodanobacteraceae; genus Rhodanobacter; species Rhodanobacter sp. KK11. Next base: position 247,031 of record NZ_JAWPMI010000003.1, on the reverse strand, counting down.
GCCCCTGCTGCCGCGGTCCCCGCCGGCGGCATCATCTCGCGCCTGTTGGGCTGGTTCCGCAGTGCGGAGACGGCAGCGTCGGCGCCGCAGCGCGCCGGCAGGGACGGCGGCGACCGCAACCGTCGTGACGAGCGCGGCAATCGCAACGGCGCCAGCGCAAATGCTCCGTCGTCGCGCCAGCCACGGCGCGAGAACACCCAGCAAGGCCCGGCGAAATCCACCACCCAGCAGCCGCGCGGCAATCGCCAACGTAACAACGAGGGCCAGCCGCGTCCGGCACAGCAGGCGCAGGCGGCCAAGGCGGAACCGCGTCAGCCCAAACCGGCCGCCGCCGAGGGCACCCCGGCACGAACGGAACGCAAACCGAATCCACAGCAAGCGCCCAAGACCGAACGGCCGCCTCGTGCCGCCGCCGATGAGCGTCCGACCGCAGCTCCGCTGGATGACGCGGCGAAAGAAGCCGAGCAGTTGCCGCTGGCGCCGGTCACTTCGACGGCTCCCGAGTCCGTCGACAACACCACGGATGCCGAAGGCGGCCAGTCGCGCCGTCGCCGCGGCCGCCGCGGTGGTCGCCGCCGCCGCCGTCACGACGAAGCCGCCGCCGGCAGCGCGGGCATCGACAACGCTCAGGTGCAAGCACTCGACGACGAGGACCGCGACGAAACTGCTACGGCCGCCGGCGCAGACATTCCGGTCGCGCACACCGGGCCGTCGCCGCATGACTCGTCGCCCACGGCCGGCCCGAACGACAACGCCACGATGGCGGCCGCCGCTCCCGCGGTTCGTCAGTCGACACCGGTCCAGCCGATCGAAAAGGCCGCCACCGCCTCGGCAGCCGCGGCGGTCAGCGCTGCTGTGCCCGCCGTCACGGCGTTCAACCTGCCGCCCCTGCCGCCGATCCCCGATGTGGTGAAATCCGCGACGGCAACCGCCGCGACCGATGAACAAGACGTCGTGACAGTCACCTCCGCGGCTGCCCCGGAGCCGAAACCGCAAACGACCCCGTTCACGGCGAACAGTGCAGACTCCCACACGGCTGTTGCACCGGCAGTCGTCACTACGGCTGTTGCAACGCCAACGACGATCAGCCGCCCGGTCTCCGACGCGACATCGACCGTCGGAGTTCCGTCGACGGCACAACCGATCCCGACGGCGGCTCCGGCAACCCCGACGCCCGCCTCTCACGTGGCCCCTGCACCGGCCACGACTGCAGCCTCGTCGGCCGATCAGGCAGAGCGCCCGGCTGACGTGACGACGGCATCGGACACCATCGACACGCCTGAAACGCCGGCGCCGGTCGACGCGGTGGATTCATTGCCGCTGCCCGAGCAAGGCGACCTGCTGGCCCAGCCGGTGACTCTTCCGGCAGCAAGCCCGGTGCCGCCGGCCACCGAGGAAAGCGAACCGGCCATGTCGCGGTCACGCACCGAGCCCGATACCCATGAGGGCAACTCGCGCGGCTGAGTCCTGGCAGCGTCATGCAGCACGAAAAAACCGGACCCCTGGTCCGGTTTTTTTATCGCTTCGAATCATGCGGCGGCATGCTCCGCCGCGTCAGTTGCCGACATGATGACTCGGCATGTCGATGAGGCCATGTACCGTCATCAGATGCGCCAGGCTGAGCACATGGTCCACGTGCAGCTTCTCCATCAGTCGCTGCTTGTAGGTGGAGACGGTCTTCGGACTCAGGTTGAGCTGCTCGCCGATGATCGTCAGCGGCTTGCCGCGCACCAGCATCATCGCCACTTCGAGTTCGCGACTGGACAAGACATCGAACGGCGAGGCACTGCCATCGAGCGTAGCCAGCGCAAGCTGCTGGGCGACGGCCGGGGCAAGGTAACGCCGGCCGCCGGCCACCTGACGCACGGCGGACACCAGCTCGTCGGCGCTGCACCCTTTGGTCAGGTAACCGAGCGCGCCGGCGTCGAGCAGGCGCTTGGGGAAACGCGCGTCGTCGACCACCGTCACGATGACGACATGCGTGGGCAGTTTCGAACGACACACGCGCTCGGTGAGTTCGATGCCGCTCATGCCCGGCATGTGCACGTCGACCAGGGCAATGTCCGGCGCCAGCGTCCGGATCAACTGCAGGCCCTCTTCGGCGCTGCCTGCCTCGCCGCCGACCTTTATGTCCGGCTGTTGCTGCAAGATCATCCGAAAACCGGTACGAACCAGCTCGTGATCGTCCACCAGGACCACATTGATCACTTGACGCCCTCCTTGGTTGGGCTGCATGAAATTAGGTCGCACGGCGCCCCTTTGCAAGCGGTTGTCGTGCGGCAGGGAAAGCCGGCCAGCGACGGCCGCACCAGGCGCGATATAGGCATCTGGTCCAGCATCGCTCAGGCCACCGGCGTATGGACGGCCTCGCTCTCGCCTTCGTCGACGCCGGCACGACGCACAGCACCATCATGAAAATCGTCCCGGGCATTTTCGCGCGAACCCGGCGCGCAGGGCACTGGTACTCGCCTTGGGCCAGCCCCGAGCTCCCGCTTCAACAAAATCGCCATCATGGACAGCCCCCCCGCCACGAAGAATCTGACAGCGACAAGACCGGTCATTCGGCTCCCCTTCGTCGCCTGGCGCACTGTGTCATGGTCCCAACGCTCGATATGTCGGCCGGCGCCTACGCCCGCTGTACGCAAGGTGCTGTGATGCCTGCACGAATTGCCGACGTTCATCACCTTCTTCTGCTGCTTCGGATGCCGCCGGCCGACGCACACCCTTTTCCGTTCACGTATCACGGCACGCAAAAAAACCTTCAATCCGTGATTTTGTGTTGCGGCCTCGGGCACGTCTGTCGAAGCCATCCGCATGTAGCCCAGGAGGCAGTCCCGAGTCGGTGCTCATGCAACCCGCAAAGCACGGCCTGAAAAGCACCGCCCATCCGCCACCCGCGCAGCGCTCAACCGCGTCGTTCAGTGCTTCCGTCTCGCCTGCGCATTTTCGAGCGGGCCAGTGGGAATGATGGGGCATGGCTTGTGGCGAGGACGCCCGCAGCCCGCCCCGCGCAGGAACGAAGGGACACGGCCCTTCATGAAAGCCCCAGAGCCCTGGCCGCTGAAAAGGGATGAAGGTGGCCTGCCACTGGTGAGCAGCGCTGAACATTTGCCCCGCGACACCGGTCCGACCCTGGGTCGTGGCGGCCACCAAAGAGGTTATGCGCCCGATGCCGGCGATGCCTGGCGGCGCGGTGCCGGCGCTGGACATGCAGCGTGACACCCGACCGCAACACCGTGAGACCTGCGTGACAGAGGTGTCGCCTTACGAAAAAGGGTAGCGTGGAAGCTACCCTGGATCGTTGGTCTACATGGATCGTGATTGGTGCCCAAGAGGGGACTCGAACCCCTACGACTTGCGTCGCTACCACCTCAAGGTAGTGCGTCTACCAGTTCCGCCACCTGGGCAGGTGTGTTGCTCAGTGTTTCGCCGGCGGCTCAGTGGCTGCCGGCAGTTCGCCCTGACCCTGGGTCGGGGCGGGAGTTGCCGCCGGTACCGCAGCCGGAACGGCATGGTTCGTCGTCGCGGGAACCGCCGATGGCACTTCCGTACCAGCCGCAGGTGCGGCCGGAGTCGGCTTGCCGGCCGCGGGTTTGTCGGCAAGTGCGGCCATCACGCCGAGATCTTCCGTATTGGCATGCGGCGCGCCGTTGCCATGCAGGTAGATACCCATGCCGAGGCTGAGCAGGAAGAACAGGCCTGCCAGGACACCGGTGGCACGGGTGAGGAACGTGGCCGAGCCGCGTGCACCGAACACCGTGGCCGAAGCGCCGCCGCCAAAGCCCGAGCCGGCATCGGCGCCAGCGCCGTTCTGCAGCAGGATCAGCACGATCATCGCTGCAGCGATCAGGATGTAGAACACGCTGAAAATGACGAACATAAGGTTTCTATCGAGCCTGTGGCGCCTGATGCGCCGCGGCGCAGATTCCAAGGAAGTCGGATGCGGCCAGGGAGGCCCCGCCGATCAGCCCTCCATCCACGTCCGCCTGCGCGAACAATTCCGCGGCATTGGCCGCCTTGACGCTACCGCCGTAAAGCAGTCGGGTCAGACGGGCAATCATAACATCTTCTTTTTCCAGTTGGCTACGAATGAAGGCGTGCACCTGCTGTGCCTGCTCCGGACTGGCGGTGTGGCCGGTACCGATGGCCCAGACCGGCTCGTAGGCAATCACCGCCGTATCGAAACTGGCCACGCCGTTGGTCGCCAGTACGGCCTGCAGCTGCCGGGCGATCACCGCCTCGGTTTCGCCGGCTTCACGCTGTTCCAGCGTTTCGCCCAGGCACAGGATCGGCGTCAGGCCGCCGGCGCGAGCCGCGGCGAACTTGCGCGCCACCAGTTCGTCGCTTTCGCCATGGTACTGGCGCCGCTCGGAATGGCCGACCAGCACCCATTGCGCGCCGACGTCCGCCAGCATCGCGGCAGAGACTTCGCCGGTATACGCGCCCTGCCCCTCGTGCTCGCTGACATCCTGGGCGCCGATGCCCAGGCTGGAGTCGGCATACTGCCGGGCCAGCTCGGCCACATAGGGAAACGGTGGAAATACCGCCACCTCGACGCCGTCCGGCACGCCGGCGGCGATGTCGGCCATCAAGGCTTTGGCCATCGAACGGCTGCCGTGCATTTTCCAGTTGCCGGCGACGAGTTTCTTGCGCATGGGGCGGCTTCCGCTGCGGTCAAAACCGCAAGCTTACCGACGGTCCAGGAGATGGGCAAACCGCCGGAACGGGCCTGTGCCACTGGCGCCGCCCTGGCGAGCCGGTCAAGAATGACGATTCGCCACGTGGAACGCCGCATGACGCCGACTCGTCCGCTCAGCCTGATCACCGGGGCCTCTTCGGGCATCGGCACCGAATTTGCCCGGCAACTCGCGGCGCTCGGCCACAACCTGGCGCTGACTGCGCGCCGCACCGACCGACTGGAAGCCCTCGCTGCCGAACTTCGTGAACGGCATGCCGCACAGGTCACCGTGCTGCCGCACGACCTGGCCGATCCGGCCACGCCGCAGATACTGTGCGACGAACTGGACCGGCGCGGGCTGCAGGTGGACTGGCTGCTCAACAATGCCGGCTACGGCGTACCCGGCACCTTCGTCGCCAACGACTGGACAACCCATGCGCAGTTCCTGCAGGTGCTGCTGGCGGCGCCGACCGAACTGACCTGGCGGCTGCTGCCGGGCATGCGCCAACGTGGTTACGGCCGCGTGATCAACGTCGCCTCGCTGGCCGGACACGTTCCCGGCCCGGCCGGGCACACCCTGTACGCCGCCAGCAAGGCCTACCTCATCAAATTCTCGCAGTCGCTGGCGCTGGAGAACCACGCCGCCGGCGTGCACGTCTGCGCGCTGTGCCCGGGCTTCACCTGGTCGGAATTCCACGATGTCACCGGCACCCGCGACAAGATGAACCGGCTGCCCGGCTTCCTGTGGCTGAGCGCCGAAGAAGTGGTACGCCAGGGCATCGCCGCCGTCGAGCGCGGCGAGGCGGTGTACATCCCGGGGCGGGTCAACCGCGCCATCAAGACGCTGGTGCAGTTGCTGCCGGACCGACTGGCCATGCGGCTTTCGGCGCGCGAATCGAGGCGCTACCGGAACACCTCGATCTAGGCTGTGCGTCCCCTTCCGCAAACATCATCCACGACTTCCCACAAGCGCCGACCCATGTCCCTGTTTCCGACCCAGATGCGCCCGCTGCCCTACCGCAAGCCCGTCGAGGGGCGCGACTACTGGGTGATGGACGAGGCGCTGCCGAACGTCGGTGAGGTACGCACGCGCTGTCTGGCCAGGACCGACTGGGAAATGGGCTATCCGTACACTGGCGAAGTCTGGCCGGGCATGCGCGCCAGCCCCGCCCTGCTGGATGACGAACTGGCCATGCTGGAGGCGCAGGTGCGCCGGCTTACCGGTGCGAAGAAGCTGTGGGTCGAGCAGACCGAGGCCGGCATCCGGCTCAACCACAACTGCGTGCAGGTGGTCGGCGCGGTCGAGGGTGCGGTCAAGCCACATACCGATTCATCGCACCTGTGCCGCTACGCCGCCGTGTTGTACCTCAACCCCGACGTGCCCGACCACTGCGGCACCAGCTTCTTCCGCCAGCGCATGCCCGGCGGCCAGCTCGGCGGCAACATCGTGCTGCCGCCGCACCGCAACCTGGCCGAAGCATTGGGCAACCGCTTCGTGCAGCCGAACGCGTTTGTCGAGGACGTGCGCGTGGCGCACCGCTGCAACCGGCTGCTGCTCTACAAGGCCAACCTGATCCACAGCGCCAGCGCGTACTGGGGTCTGGAGGGTACCGCCAGCAAGCGCATGACCGCCGTGTTCTTCTGGATGGCGTGACTGCCGACCCGGTTTCGCCAGGCTCTCCCGAACCCCGCATCCCGGCTCAGATCAGCTTGATCTCACGCAGGCGCTGCAGCAGGTACTCGTGCGAGGTGATCGAGCTGTCGTAGCGGCGCGGATTGTCCGGCGTGATGCACGAATCAAGCGGGTCCAGCACCACGTCCGGGTTCGGATGCAGGAAGAACGGCACCGAGTAGCGCGGCTTGCGCGCGTTCTCGTTCTTCGGGTTGACCACCCGGTGCGTGGTGGACGGGTACACGTGGTTGCTGAGCCGCTGCAGCATGTCGCCGATGTTCACCACGATGGCGTCGCCCTCGGTGGTGATCGGCAGCCACTCGCCCTCGCGGGTGAGCACTTCGAGACCTTCCGCGCTGGCGCCGACCAGCAGCGTGATGAAGTTGATGTCTTCGTGCGCGCCGGCACGCACGTTCGGGATGTTCTCCTCGGTGATCGGCGGGTAGTGGATCGGCCGCAGGATCGAGTTGCCGAGGTCGGTCTTGTCCTCGAAGAAGTTCTCCGCCTCGCCGATGTGCAGCGCCAACGCGCGCAGCACGCGGGTACCGAGCTGGTCCAGCGCCTCGTACAGGCCGTAGCCGTACTGCCTGAAGTCCGGCACTTCGCTGGGCCAGACATTCGGCGGCATCACGTCGGCGAACTTCGAATCGCGCGGGATCTCGCGGCCGATGTGCCAGAACTCCTTGAGGTCGGCGTACTGGCTGTCCTTGGCGGTCTCCACCTTGAACGGGGTGTAGCCGCGCGCGCCGCCGCTGCCGGCGACGTGATACTTCATCTTGGTTTCGGTGGGCAACGCGAAGAAACGCCGGAACGCGTCGTAGGAGCCGTCGATCAGCTCGCGCGCGATGCCGTGGCCGCTGATGCAGCAGAAGCCGAATTCGCGGTAGGCCGCGCCGATCTCGGCGACGAAGGCGTCGCGATCGGTGTCGTAGCGGCGGATGTCGAGGGTGGGAACATTCTTCATGGCTGTAGTCACCAGGTTGGGCGTGCGGTCGATTCATCCGCCACCGCAGAGGGCGGGGCACGTCGGGCCAATCCATGGCGACCCGGTACAACTACAGGTTCACGAGCGTTCGGCGGCGGATTTTACCGTTCCTGCCAGCCTTTCCGCCAACTGCTGCACTTCCGCCGCATCGGCGCCCTCGACGGTGACCCGCACCAGCGGCTCGGTGCCGGAGGCGCGCAGCACCACCCGGCCGCGACCTTGCAAGGCGTGTTCCACCTCGGCCAACGCCTGCTGCACTTCCTCGTCGGCCAACGCCCGGCGGGCGCCCTCGGCGCGCACGTTCAGCATCACCTGCGGCAGTTTGCGCAGGCCCTGCCGCGCAGTGGCCAGGTCCTCGCCCGAATGCGCCAGCGCTTCCAGCACGGCCAGCGCGGCCACGATGCCGTCGCCGGTGGTGGCACGGTCCAGGCACAGGATGTGGCCGGACGTCTCGCCGCCCAGCATGCCGCCACGCTCGTGCAACAGCTGCAGCACGTAGCGGTCGCCCACGTTGGCGCGGATCAGCGGCACGTCCAGCGCGGCCAGCGCCTGCTGCAGGCCGTAGTTGCTCATCAGGGTGCCGACCACCGGCCCTTGCAGTTTCCCCTGCACATGCCAGCTGCGCGCCAGCACGTAGAGGATGTCATCACCGTCGGCCAGCACGCCGTGGCGGTCGACCAGTTGCACGCGGTCGCCGTCACCGTCGAAGGCGATGCCGAGGTCGGCGCCCTGCGCCAGCACGGCCTGCTGCAGCGCCTGCGGGTGGGTCGAGCCGACCTCACGGTTGATGTTGAAGCCGTCCGGCTTGTCGCCGATGGCGATCACCGCGGCGCCCAGCTCGGCGAACACCTTCGGCGCGACCTGGTAGGTGGCGCCATTGGCGCAGTCCAGCACCACTTTCAGGCCGTTGAGGTTGAAGTCGCCGGCGACCGTGCTCTTGCAGAACTCCGCGTAGCGGGTCGCCGCATCGTCGATGCGGTGGGCCTTGCCCAACTGCTCGGAGGGCACAGTGACGAAGGGTGCGTCGATCTCCGCCTCGATCGCCTCCTCCATCGCGTCGCTGAGCTTCTCGCCGTGGGCGGAGAAGAACTTGATGCCGTTGTCGTGGTGCGGGTTGTGCGAGGCGCTGATCACGATGCCGGCCTCGGCGCGCAGCGAGCGGGTGAGGAAGGCCACCGCCGGCGTCGGCATCGGCCCGAGCATGCGCACGTCCACGCCGGCGGAGACCAGCCCGGCCTCCAGCGCGGCTTCGAACATGTAGCCGGAAATGCGGGTGTCCTTGCCGATCAGCACGCCACGCCGCGCGGTGCCCTGCCGCCCGAGCACCGCGCCCAGCGCGCGGCCGAGGCGCAGCATGAACTCGGCATTGATCGGCCACACGCCCACCGTGCCGCGGATGCCGTCCGTGCCGAAATACTTGTGCTGGATCATGCGTATCGTCTCCCGGTGGACTGCCGCCGGGCGGCCCGGCCCTGCAGTCCGTTGTCCCGTCGTGCCCGATGGTCGTGATGTTCAGTCGTCGTCGGGCCAGCGCGGTACGGCTGGGGCGGGATCACGGCGAGGCGCTTCGTCACCGGCATGCACACCTTGCCACACCGCCAGGGCGTCCACCGTGATGGCCACGTCGTGCACGCGCAGCAGGCGCGCACCGCGTTGCGCCGCGATCAACGCGGCAGCCACGGAGCCTGCGCCGCGCTCGGCCGGCGTCCGGCGGCCGGTCAGCTCGCCGATCATGGACTTGCGCGACAGCCCCGCATAGACGCCGCTGCCGAGGTCAGCGAAGCGTTCCAGCGCACGCAGCAGCGCCAGGTTGTGCTGCAGCGTCTTGCCGAAGCCGAAACCCGGGTCGACCATCACCTTGCGCCGGTCGATCCCGGCCAGTTCGCAGGCGAACAGCCGGTCGGCGAGGAAGCGGTGCACTTCGCCGACCACGTCGTCGTAGTGCGGCTCGGCCTGCATGCTGCGCGGCCCGCCCTGCATGTGCATCAGGCACACCGGCACGCCCAGCTCGGCCGCGGCCTCCATCGCGCCGTCGCGGCGCAGCGCGTACACGTCGTTGATCATGCCGGCGCCGGCGGCCACCGCCGCGCGCATCACCTGCGGCTTGGAGGTGTCGATCGCGATCGGCAGCGTGGTGCGCGCGACCAGTTGCTCGATCACCGGCAGCACCCGGCGCAGTTCCTCCTCGACCGGCACGTCGGCGGCGCCGGGACGGGTCGACTCGCCGCCGACGTCGATCATGTCGGCGCCCTCCTCCGCCAGGCGCAGGCCGTGCGCCACGGCCGCTTCCACGCTGTCGTGCGTGCCGCCGTCGGAGAACGAATCGGGGGTGACGTTGAGGATGCCGACCACCCGTGCACGGTCGAGCCGCAACGGGCGCCCGGCGCAATCCAGCACCGGCGCAAACAGATCGTTCGACATGCTCATGACCTCGTCAATGTCCGGAAACGGCACTCAGGCTTCGATCCTGCCGCCCAGTTCGCCCATGTAGCGGCGATAATGGCGCAGCTCGGCGATGGAATCGCGGATGTCCGACAGCGCGGTGTGCGCCGATTCCTTGCCGACGCTCTTGGCGATCTCCGGCGCCCAGCGCCGGGCCAGTTCCTTGAGCGTGGAGACGTCCAGGTTGCGGTAGTGGAAGTAGCGCTCCAGCCGCGGCATCTGCCGGTGCAGGAAACGGCGATCCTGGCAGATCGAGTTGCCGCACATCGGCGACTTGCCCGGCGGCACCCACGTGCGCAGGAAATCCACCGTGGCCTGCTCGGCCATCGCGTGGTCGGTTTCCGATATCAGCACCTGCCGCCACAACCCCGACTTGTGGTGCTGATTGGAGTTCCAGCTGTCCATCGACTCCAGCCGGTCGATCTCGTGGCGTATCGCGAACACCGGCCCTTCGGCCAGCACGTTCAGTTCCTTGTCGGTGACAATCGTGGCGATCTCCAGGATCGAGTCGTTGTCGGTGTCGAGGCCGGTCATCTCCAGATCGATCCAGATCAGGTTGTCTTCGTGGGCTTGGCTCATGGGCTCTCCTTGTGCGCCGCAGTTTATCAGCCTTGCCAGCATGCGATGATCCGTTCCATGCAGACCTTCTTCTGGCATGACTACGAAACCTCCGGCGCCGACCCGCGGCGCGACCGTCCGCTGCAGTTCGCCGGTATCCGCACCAGCATGGAACTGGAGATCATCGGCGAGCCGGTGATGTTCTACGGCAAGCCGTCGCTGGAGATGCCGCCGCACCCCGACGCCTGCCTGATCACCGGCATCACCCCGCAGCAGGCCGAGCGTGAAGGCGTCAGCGAGGCCGAATTCGCCGCCCGCGTGCACGAGCAGCTGGCTGCGCCGGGCACCTGCGGCGTGGGCTACAACTCGCTGCGCTTTGACGACGAATTCACCCGGCAGATGCTTTACCGCAACTTCTACGAGCCGTACGGCCGCGAGTGGGAGAACGGCAACTCGCGCTGGGACCTGATCGACCTGGTGCGCCTGTGCCAGGCGCTGCGGCCCGAAGGCATCGTCTGGCCGACTCGCGAGGACGGTTCGCCCAGCTTCAAGCTGGAACACCTGGCCGGTGCGAACCAACTCACCCAGGAGCGCGCCCACGATGCCTTGTCGGACGTCCATGCGCTGATCGGGCTGGCCCGGCTGATCCGCGTGCGCCAGCCGCGGCTGTGGGACTGGTACTACGGACTGCGCCGCAAGCAGAAGGTGTTCGAGCTGCTCGACGTGGTGAACATGACGCCACTGGTGCACGTCTCCTCGCGCTACCCGGCCAACCGCCATTGCCTGGCCGTGATCGCGCCGCTGGCGCCGCATCCCAGCCGCCCCGGCGAGGTGATCGTGTACGACCTCGCCACCGACCCGGCCGCATGGCTGGCGCTGGACGAGGACGAGATCGCCGACCGCATCTTCACCGCACGCGCCGACCTGCCCGAGGACGTCGAACGCATCCCGCTGCGCACCGTGCGCGCGAACCACGCGCCGGCGCTGGCGCCGCTGTCGGTGCTGCAGGGCGTGGACCTGCAGCGACTGCGACTGGACCTGGCCCGCTGCCAGGCCCACCGCGACGTGTTGCACGCCGTCGACGGACTGGCCGAGAAACTGCGCCGCGTGTTCCAGCGCGCCGCCGAACTGACGCCGCCGGAAGACCCCGAACTGGCCTTGTACGGCGGCGGCTTCCTTCCCGATGCCGACAAGCGCCTGCTCGCCCAGGTCCGTGCCACGCCGCCGCAGGAACTGGGCACGCGCGCGTTCCCGTTCCGCGACCCGCGGTATCCGGAACTGCTGTTCCGCTACCGCGCACGCAACTGGCCCGAGACGCTGGACGCCGACGAACGCGCGCGCTGGGAAAGCTTCCGCCAGGCACGCCTCACCCGGCACACGCCGCTGACCGGCCTCACCCTCGACGACTATTTCGCCCGCCTCGATGAGCTGCGCCACGATCCGCAGGTGCAGCACAAGCTGGCCCTGCTCGACCAGTTGCAGGCCTGGGGCGAACAACTCGCCGTCAGCGTCGAACCCCTCTGATCCAACCCACCCGATCCGTCCTCAAGACCCACCATGCCCCAGAGCTATTTCACCCCCGCCACCTTCCGCTTCCTGCGCGCCGTCGGGCGCAACAACAACCGCGATTGGTTCCACGCGCACAAGGACGACTACGAGCGCCACGTGCGCGAACCGTTCCTGCAGCTGATCACCGACCTGCAGGCGCCGCTGGCAAAGATCAGCCCGCACTACCGCGCCGATCCGCGCAAGAACGGCGGCTCGCTGTACCGCATCTACCGCGACACCCGCTACTCCAACAACAAGCTGCCGTACAAGTCGTGGCAGGGCTCGCGTTTCTTCCACCAGCGCCGGCACGAGATCCAGGCACCGGGGTTCTACCTGCACATCGAACCCGGCGAGTGCTTCGCCGGTGGCGGCATGTGGCACCCGGAACCGGAGGCGCTGAAGCACATCCGCGAATTCCTGGTCGACAACCCGGCCGCGTGGAAGCGCGCCACGCAGGGCAAGGCGTTCCGCGAGCACCTGCAGCTGGGCGGCGAATCGCTGGTGCGCCCGCCGCGCGGCTACGACCCCGCGCACGAGCTGATCGAAGACCTCAAGCGCAAGGACTTCGTCGCCACCACCGCGTTCGATGAAGCGCTGGCCTGTTCGGAAGAACTGCTGCCGTGGACGGTGGCCACGTTCAAGCGCGTCGCGCCACTAGTCGACTACCTGTGCGCAGCGCAGGAACTGGAGTTCTAGGCAGGAACTGCCGCGCGCCGTGCGGTCAGCAGCCAGGCTGCCACGGCGATACCGATCACGGCGGTGAACGCCACGTAGTGCGCCGGTGCGAGCACGCCGAACCGCCTCATCAGCAGGCCGATCAGCGGCGGCGTCAATCCGCCGAACAACGCATAGGCGACGTTGTACGAGAACGACAGGCCGGAGAAACGCACCGCTGGCGGAAACGCCACCACCATCAACGTTGGCACCACGCCGACCACGCCCACGGCGAAACCCGCCAGCGCGTACAGCGCGACGAAGTGCGCGGCGCCGGCCTGCAGGTCGAAGTACAACGCGTAACCGCACGCCAGCAAGCCGATCGCGCCCGCCAGCAGCGCCTGCGCGTAGCCGAGGCGGTCAGTCAGCCAGCCGTAGAAGAGGCAGCCCAGCGCCAGCGCGAACGAAGCCACGCTGTTGCCGAGGAATGCGCGCGCCGGCGCCACATGGAACACCGACTGCGCCAGCGTCGGCGTCATCAGGATCAGTACCACGATCGCCGCGGTGAGCATCCAGGTCACCAGCATCGACAGCAGCACGCCGGGCAGGTGCCGTTCGAATACCTGCCGCAACGGCAGGCCCGCGGCCAGTTCCCTGCGCGCGTGCATCGCCTCGAACACCGGCGTCTCGCTGAGCCAGCGGCGCAGCCATACCGCGAAGAAGCCGAATACGCCGCCGGCCAGGAACGGCAGCCGCCAGCCGTGATCGAGCACCTCGGCCGGGGTCATCCGGCTGTTGATTGCCGCGGCCACCAGCGAGCCGATCAGGATGCCCACGGTAAGCCCCGAAGTGAGACTGGCGCAGGCGAAGCCGATCCGCTTCGGCGGCACGTGCTCGGCCACGAACACCCACGCGCCGGGCACCTCGCCGCCCACCGCGATGCCCTGCACCACCCGCAGCAACAGCAGCAACAGCGGCGCCAGCAGGCCGATCTGCGCGTACACCGGCAACAGGCCGATGGCCAGGGTCGGCACCGCCATCAGGAACACGCTGAGGGTGAACATCCGCTTGCGCCCCAGCGTGTCGCCGTAGTGCGCCATCACGATGCCGCCCAGCGGCCGCGCCAGATATCCGGCGGCGAAAATCCCGAACACCTGCAACTGGGCCAGCCACGGCGCCGTGTCGGGCGGAAAGAACAGATGGCTCAGCGGAATCGCGAAGAACACGAACACCACGAAGTCGTAGAACTCCAGTGCGCCGCCCAGCGCGGACAGCAGCAGGGTCTTCACGTCGCGTGGACGCAGACGCTCGTGGTCGGCTACGGACGGCGCATTCATCAACGGACGGGTCCCCGCGGCGGAAGGCGCGCCACCTTACCGCAGATCGCTCCGGGTGCGCCGGCTACGACGGCATCCGGCATGGCGGGCGGCACTGGGGTGTGCTTGACTTGGCACGCCATGCGCTGCCGCAGCATGCGCATGGGCACGCCGGGCATCTCCTTCCCTTCGCAGCAGGAGTCTCCACGATGAACATGAGCAAGCGACTCGGTGCCGAGTTCTTCGGCACGTTCTGGTTGGTGTTTGGTGGTTGCGGCAGTGCGATCTTCGCGGCAGCGTTCCCGGAACTGGGCATCGGTTTCGCCGGCGTGGCGCTGGCCTTCGGCCTCACCGTGCTGACCATGGTCTATGCGGTCGGGCACATCTCCGGCGGGCACTTCAACCCGGCAGTCACCGTGGGCCTGTGCGCCGGTGGCCGTTTCCCGGCGAAGGACGTGGTGCCCTACGTGGTGATCCAGGTGCTCGGCGCGATCGCCGCCGGTGCCGTGCTGTACATCATCGCCAGCGGCAAGGCCGGCTTTGACGTGACCGCCGGCAGCTTCGCCTCCAACGGCTACGGCGAGCACTCGCCCGACCACTACTCGCTGCACGCGGCGATCGTGGCCGAGCTGGTGCTCACCGCGTTCTTCCTGGTCGTGATCCACGGCGCCACCGACAAGCGCGCGCCGGCCGGTTTCGCCGGCATCGCGATCGGCCTGGCGCTGACCCTGATCCACCTGGTCGGCATCCCGATCACCAACACCTCGGTCAACCCGGCCCGCTCGACCGGCGTGGCGCTGTTCCACGGTGGCTGGGCGATCGACCAGTTGTGGGTGTTCTGGCTGGTGCCGCTGATCGGCGGCATCGTCGGCGGACTGATCTACCGCTACCTGCTGGAAAGCCGCGACTGATCCGCGTCCGACCCCGCCACCCGGCGGGGTCGTTGTCTTCAAGCTTCGGAAAAGGGATACGCCAGCACGTCGGCGATCGCATCGGTGTCGGCCAGGCACATCAGCAGGCGCTCCACGCCCAGCGCCACGCCGGCGCAGTCGGGCAGCGCGTCGAGCACGCCGAGCAGGCGCTCGTCGAGCGGGAGCTCGCGCAGGCCACGCGCGCGGCGCACCGCGTTGTCGCGTTCGAAGCGCGCGCGCTGTTCGGCTGCATCGTTCAACTCGTGATAGCCGTTGGCCAGTTCGTAGGGCCCCAGGTACAGCTCGAAGCGCTCGGCCAGCGGCGGCTCGCCGGGGCGGATCCTCGCCAGCGCGCACTGGCTGGCCGGGTAGTCGTGGATCACCGTGATGCGGTCGCGCGGGAACACCGGCTGCAGCCGGTGCGTGATCAAAAGGTCGAGCCAGTCATCGTGGCCCAACCCTTCCGGGCCGATGCCGAACTCCGCCAGTGGTGCGCGCAACTCGTCGATCGAGGCATGCGCCGGGTCGATGCCCAGTTCGTCCAGGAACAGCTGCCGGTAACTCGTCACCAACACCTCGGCGCGCCGTTCCACCATCGCCAGCGCGGCCTCGACCAGCGCGATGGCTTCCTGCATCAGCCGGCGATGATCCCAGCCGACCCGGTACCACTCCAGCATGGTGAACTCGGGGTTGTGCCGCCCGCCCGCCTCGCCGTTGCGGAACACCCGACCCAGTTCGTAGCAGTCACCGATGCCGGCCGCGAGCAGCCGCTTCAGCGGATACTCCGGCGAGGTGCGCAGCCAGCGCTCGCGCGCGCCGGCGTCGACATGGCCGCTGAAACTGGTGCTGAAGCTCTCGATATTCGGCTCGGTATTGCCGGCCGCCGACAAGATCGGCGTCTCCACCTCCAGCACCTGGCGTTCGGCGAAGTACGCACGCACCAGTGCGTACAGCCGCGCACGCAGTTGCAGTGCGGCAAGTGGTTCGACGCCCATCAAGCTGCCTCGTGTTTGCCGAGCAGGGCCAGCAGCTGCGCTTCGTCCCACACCGGCACGCCCAGCTCCTGCGCCTTGTCCAGCTTGGAGCCGGCGGCCTCACCGGCGACTACCACGCTGGTCTTCTTCGACACCGAGCCGGAGACCTTGGCGCCCAGCGCTTCGAGCCGGTCCTTCGCCTCGTCGCGGCTGAGCGAGGCCAGCGTGCCGGTGAGCACGAAGGTCTGCCCTTCCAGCGGCGCCGTCGCCGCTTTCGCCGTGTTCGGGATGGCTGCAAGCAGGCGCTGCATCGCCGCCTCGGCCTCGCGCAACCCGGCCAGGGCGGCCGGATCGGCAAGGTGGTCTTGCAGGCTGGTCGCCGCCGCCTGCGGCACGCCGGCGGTGATCCAGTGCGCCGGCCCGCCGGCCAGCAACCGGTCCAGCGTGGGGAAATGCTGCGCCAGCAAGGTGCAGCTCTTCGGGCCGAGCTTGTTGATGCTGGCCATGCCCAGCAGCACGCCGAGGTCCAGGCGTTCGCGCAGCTGCGGCGACGGCGCGCCTTCGTCGCTGAAGGTAATGCCGGCTTCGAGCAGCGCGTCGACCACCTGCTCGTTGCCTGCCTGCGCGAAGAAGCCGGCGATCGAGGTCGCCACTTCGCTGCCGATGTCCGGCAGCACGCGCAGCACCGGCGCCGGCGTGCTGCGCACGAAATCGAGCCGGCCCAGCCACGCCGCCAGCGTCTTCGCCGTGCTCTCGCCGATATGCATGATGCCCAACGCATACAGGAAACGCGCCAGCGTGGTGTGCTTGCTGGCCTCGATTCCGGCCACCAGGTTTTCTGCCCACTTGGTCGCCACCTTGCCGGCCTTCACCGTCTCCGGCGTGGTGCCGTCGCGCTCGTCGATGCGGCGCTTCATGTCAACGAAATCGTCCACGCCCAGGCCGTACAGGTCGGCCGGCGAGTGCACGATATCGAGCTCCACCAGCGCCTCGGCAAAGCGCTCGCCCAGTCCCTCGATGTCCATCGCGCGGCGCGAGGCGAAGTGGATCAGCGCCTCCTTGCGTTGCGCGGCACAGACCAGTCCGCCCGAGCAGCGCCACGCGGCGGCGCCCTCCTCGCGCAGCAGCGCGGAGCCGCATACCGGGCAACGCGTGGGCATATGCCAGGGGCGCGCGTGCGGCGGCCGCAGTTCGGGCATCACCCGCACCACCTCCGGGATCACGTCGCCGGCGCGACGCACGATCACGCTGTCGCCCACGCGCACGTCCAGTCGCGCCACCTGGTCGGCGTTGTGCAGCGTGGCGTTGGTGACGGTGACGCCGCCCACCTGCACCGGCGCCAGCCGCGCCACCGGAGTGGCCGCGCCAGTGCGGCCGATCTGGATCTCGATCGCCTCGACCGTGGTGGTCTGCTCCTGTGCCGGGAACTTGTGCGCGATGGCCCAGCGCGGCGCGCGCGAGACGAAGCCCATCGCGCGCTGGCCGGCGTAGTCGTCGAGCTTGTAGACCACGCCGTCGATGTCGTACGGCAGGCTGTCGCGCTTCGCGCCGATGCGCCGGAAGTACGCGATCAGGCCGTCGAAACCGTGTGCGATGTCCACTTCCGGTGACACCGGGAAACCCCACTCGCGCAGTTGCCGCAACGTGGCCGAATGGGTCGGCGGCAGCTCGCCGCCCTTCACCTCGCCCACCGCGTAGGCGAAGAAACTCAGCCGCCGCTTCGCGGTGACCGCCGGGTCGAGCTGGCGCAGCGAGCCGGCGGCGCCGTTGCGCGGATTCGCCAACGGCTTCTCGCCGTGCTTGCGGGCATAGGCGTTGAACGCCTCGAAATCCTTGTGCAGCATGACCACTTCGCCGCGCACTTCGAGCACGTCGGGCCAGCCCGTGCCGCGCAGCTTCAGAGGTATGGCGCGAACGGTGCGCAGGTTGGCGGTCACGTCCTCGCCGGTCTCGCCGTCGCCGCGGGTGGCGCCCTGCACGAAGACGCCGTGTTCGTAGCGCAGGCTGATCGCCAGGCCGTCGAGTTTCGGTTCCACCGAGAAAACGGGCTGGGTCCGTTTCGTCGTCTGCTCGATGCGGCGCTCGAACTCGGCCACTTCATGAAAACGTTCGCGATCCGACTCGCCGTCCTGCTCGAACGCATTGCCCAGCGACAGCATCGGGATCGCGTGGCGCACCTCGGCGAAGCCGCCGCGCGCGCGCGCGCCGACCTTGCGCGTGGGCGAATCGGGCGAGGCCAGCGCGGGATGCTCGGCCTCCAGCGCCTCGAGTTCGCGCATCAGCCGGTCGTACTCGGCGTCGGTGATGTCCGGGTCGTCGAGCACGTGGTAGCGGTAGTTGGCCTGCTCGATCTGCGCCCGCAGCGCGGCGGCGCGGGCGACAGTCTCGGCCGGGGCCGGGCGTTCGGTCATGCGGGTCTCCTTCGGATCTCCCCGCAGTTTAACGACACCGGCGCGTGCTGCGGCCTCAGCGGTGGAAGTGCCCGGCCGCTTCCGGCTGGTAGGCGATCTCCAGCACCTTCAGGCGGCGCTTGCGGCCGTCCGGGGTGGGCCAGTCGATCTGCTGGTCGCGCGCCAGCCCGAGCAACGCACTGCCCACCGGCGCCAGGATCGACACCGTACCGGGCGCGCCTGCGCCCGCCGGGTAGACCAGGGTCAGGGTCAGCTTCTCGCCGTTGCTCTCGTCCTCGAAGGTGACGGTGGAGTTCATCGTCACGATGTGCCCGGGCATCGCCGCCGGCTCGACCACCTCGGCGCGATCCAGCTCCGCGCGCAACGCGTCGAGCTTGTCGGCCTCGGCGGCCGGCAGACGTTCCAACAACGCTTCGATGCGTTCCAGGTCGATGCGGGAAACGGTGATCGGTGGCTTGCTCATGGCTTTTCCTGGTACTCGCGGCTCCTGCCGCACAAAAGCGCACGCCGGAACGAAGTCGCCCCGGCGCGCGTGGTTGTCGATGGCCTTGATGCCCATATGGGCATGACTGGCAGGTGAAACAAGGCCAACTGTGCGGATACTGCCGACGAAAATCAAGCTTTCACAGCGGTTACCATGCCGGAAATGCCTTCCCATACCGCCGCGGATACCCACGCCGTCGCCGCCGATGCTCCTGCACCAGAAGCTGGTGGAGCCGAAGGCCTGTCCGCGATGTCCACGCGCGAGCGCTTCCGCGGGCTGCTGTGGCTGGTCGCCGCTGCCTTCTTCATGCAGTCGCTGGATTCCACCGTGGTCAACACCGCGGTGCCGGCGATGGCCGACGCGCTGCAGGTCACCCCGTTGGGCATGCGCACCGCACTGACCAGCTACGTGCTGACCCTGGCGGTCCTGATCCCGGCCAGCCCGTGGTTGTGCGACCGCTTCGGCACGCGGCGGGTGTTCGGCGCGGCGATCGTGGTGTTCGGCCTGGGCTCGCTGCTGTGCGGCATCGCGCAAACGCTGCCGCAGCTGGTCGCCGCGCGCGTGGTGCAGGGCATCGGCGGCGCCGCGCTGATGCCGGTGGGCCGCTACGTGCTGGTGCGCAGCATCGACAAGCGCGAGTTCGTGCGGGCGATGAGCACGGTGGCCACCTTCGGCCTGCTCGGTTCGGTGCTGGGGCCGCTGCTGGGCGGCGCCATCGTGGAGTTCGCCTCGTGGCGGCTGATCTTCCTGATCAACGTGCCGGTGGCGATCGCCGGCGTGTGGATGAACCGGCGCGACATGCCCGACTACCGGCTCGACCGCGCGAACCGTTTCGACCTGCCCGGTTTCCTGCTGTTTGCCGCCGCCTCGGCCCTGCTGCTCACCGCCTCGGAGTTGGCCGGCAGTGCGCCGGTGCCGTGGCTGCAGATGGGCCTGTGCACGCTGGTTGCCGTGCTGCTCGGTGCGGTCTACGTGTGGCACAGCCGGCGCACCCGCCATCCGGTGGCGGACCTGGCCCTGCTGAAGGTGCGCAGCGTATGGGTATCGCTGGCCGGCGGGCTGTTCACCCGGCTCGGCATCTCCGGCATGTTCCTGCTGCTGGTGCTGTTCCTGCAGGTCGGCTGCGGCTGGTCGCCGCTGATGGCCGGCCTGATGATGGTGCCGCAGGCGCTGGGCTCGATCATCGCGAAATGGGCGGTCAACCGCGCCCTGGTGCACTACGGTTACCGCCGCCTGCTGCTGGGCAACACGCTGATCGTGGCCGCGCTGCTGGCCACGTTCGCCCTGCTTGGCCCGGGCTCGCCGGTGTGGGTGATCGCGTTGCTGACGTTCGCCTACGGCGCCTTTGCCGGCTTGCAATACACCACGATGAACACGCTGATCTACACCGACCTCGACATCAGGCACGCTTCGATGGCCTCGTCGATGGCCTCGACCGTGCAATACCTCGCGATGAGCTTCGGCATCGCACTGTCCACCTTGCTGATGGAAGCGATGCTGCAAGGGCACGCCCATGAAGATTACGTGGTGGCATTCCGCTGGACGATGATCCTGCTGGCGGCGATCACCGCGCTGGCCAGCCGCGTGTTCAGCCGCCTGCGGCATGATCGCCCGTTGCCCGGCGCTGCATGACGCGGGAAGCTGCATGTAGCATGCAGTCTTTGTCGAAAGTCCGGACACGCACCGCATGCACCACGCCAGCGAGATCCTGTTCACCCTGTTCGTCGTGTTCGTCGCCGCCCAGATCGGCGGCGAGATCGCGCAACGGCTGAAGCTGCCCGGCGTGGTCGGCGAGATCGCCGCCGGCTGCGCGATCGGCCCCTCGCTGCTGGGCTGGATCACCCCCGGGCAGATCGCCACCGGCACCCCGCTGGACGTGCTGGCCGAGATCGGCGTGATCCTGCTGCTGTTCGCAGTCGGCCTGGAAACCCGGCTGGAAGACCTGAAGAAAGTGGGCAAGGTGGCGTTCGTGGTCGGCGTGGTCGGCGTGCTGGTGCCGTTCGGCATGGGCAGCGTGTGGGCCCATGGCAACGGCTTTGACTGGGACCGCTCGCTGTTCGTGGCGGCTGCCTTCGTGGCCACCTCGGCCGGTATTACCGCGCGCGTGCTGCAGGAACTGAACGCGCTGCAGCGCATCGAGAGCAAGGTGATCCTGGGCGCGGCGGTGATCGACGATGTCCTCGCCATGCTGCTGCTCGGCGTGGTGGTGTCGCTGCAAGGCGGCGGCAGCATCAACGCCTCGCACCTGCTGGTGGTGCTGGCCGGCGCGGTCGGTTTCATCGCGGTGATCGGCTGGGGCGGCGCGCGCATCATGCGCTGGAACTCCAGCTGGCTGGACCGGCCGCTGGGCCCGCACTCGCCCTTGATGATTGTGCTGGCGCTGTGCCTGGGCCTGGCCTGGCTGTCCACCCGGTTCGGCCTGGCCGCGATCATCGGCGCGTTCCTGGCCGGCATGATCGCCTCGGAAACCCGCCAGCAGCACACCCTGGAAAAACAGACCCAGCCGCTGCTGGCCCTGCTCACGCCGTTCTTCTTCGTGGTCACCGGCAGCAAGGTCGACCTGCACGAGCTGGCCAGCGCCGAGGCACTGTGGATGCTGGCCGTGGTCACTGCGATCGCCATCGTCTCCAAGTTCATCGGCGGCTGGCTGGGCTCGATCACGCTGGGCCGGCGCAGCGCCACCATCATCGGCTTCGGCATGGTGCCGCGCGGCGAAGTGGGCATCGTGGTCGCCACCCTGGGCCTCGCCGCCGGCGTATTCGACAACCGCATCTACGCCATCATCGTGGCGATGTCGCTGCTTACCGCGATGGTGACGCCGCCGGTGCTGGCGTGGTTGCTGAAGCGCAGCGCCGGCCCGGTCGAGGTTCCCGACGTGCGCGGCTGAATGCCGCTTCGACGCGCCGGGCCCGGCGGCGCTACGCTGTCCGCACCGGCGCCGCCGGTACCGCCGACACCGACCGGAGCAGACGCATGGACGAGACCCCGCCCGACACCGCGCCGCCGATCCGCAACCGCACGTTCGACGAGATCGCCGTCGGCGACAGCGCGACGATCGAGCGCACGCTGACCGCGGAGGACGCGCAGCTGCTGGCGACCCTCTACGGCGACGGCGATCCGCAGCCGCTGGACCCGGCGTGCGGCGCCGCGCCCGGCCTCCACGGCGTGATCGGCCACGGCATGTGGGGCGCGGCGCTGATCTCCGCCGTGCTGGGCACGCGCCTGCCCGGGGCCGGCACCGCCTGCCTGGAGCAGGCGCTGCGTTTCCACGCGCCGGTGCGCATCGGCGACACGCTGGCGGTGCAGGTGCAGGCGATCGCGCGGGACGCGGCGACCCGACGCATCCGCTTCGCCTGCCGCTGCACCAACCAGCACGGCGTGCTGGCGATCGACGGCACGGTCGACGTGACCGCGCCGGATGCGCGCATCGAATACGCGCGCACCTGCCTGCCGGAAGTGCGCGTGCCCGGCGTCGATGGCCTTCCGCTGGCGACCCGCGCACTGTCGCTGGGCGCGATCCGCGTCGCAGTAGTGCACCCCTGCGACGAAACCAGCCTCGCCGCCGCGCTGGACGCGCATGCGGCCGGGCTGATCGAACCGCTGCTGGTGGCGCCGCAGGCGAAACTCGCGGAAGTGGCGCGCCGGGCCGGTCTCGATCTTTCCGGCATCGCCATCGAGGACGTGCCGCACAGCCACGCCGCCGCCGCGCGCGCGGTCGAGCTGGCCGCCGGCGGCCGCGTCGACGCGCTGATGAAGGGCAGCCTGCACACCGACGAGCTGATGGCGGCCGTGGTGGCCTCCGCCGCCGGCCTGCGCACGGCGCGGCGCATTTCGCACTGCTACCTGATGCACAGCCCGGCGTATCCGCGGCCGTTCATCATCACCGACGGCGCAGTCAACATCGCGCCGACGCTGGAGGAGAAGGCCGACATCGTGCGCAACGCGATCGACCTGGCGCACATCGTGGGCGTGGCCGTGCCGCGCGTGGCGATCCTCGCCGCGGTGGAGACGGTCAACCCGCGCATGCAGACCACGCTCGACGCCGCCGCGCTGTGCAAGATGGCCGACCGCGGCCAGATCACCGGCGCCGTGCTGGACGGGCCGCTGGCGTTCGACAACGCGATCTCCGTCGCCGCCGCGCGGATCAAGGGCATCGTCTCCGACGTGGCCGGCCTCGCCGACATCCTGCTGGTGCCCGACCTGGAAAGCGGCAACATGCTGGCCAAGCAACTGGAATACCTGGGCGGCGCTAGCAGCGCGGCGCTGGTGATGGGCGCGCGCGTGCCGATCGTGCTGACCAGCCGCGCCGACTCGCGCGAATCACGCATCGCCTCATGCGCGCTCGCCTCACTGGTGGCCCACCATTACCGGCTCAGCCCGCCATGAACGACCGCGGCGGCAACGCGCTGATCCTGGTGCTGAACTGCGGTTCGTCCAGCATCAAGTTCGCACTGTTCGACGCGGACGCGACGCCGCTGGCGCGCACGCCCGCATGGGGCGGCAAGATCGAGGGCATCACCGGCGACGCCCCGGCGTTCAGCGAAAGCGGCGCCGCGGCCGAAACGCTGGCCCTGGACTGCGAGCATCCCTACCATGCCGCGCTGACTTATCTGCGCCAGCGCATCGTGGCGCGGTTGCAGGGTCGCCGGATCGTGGCGATCGCGCACCGCGTGGTGCACGGCGGCAGCAAGTATTTCGAGCCGGTGCGGGTCGATGCCGCCGTGCTGGCCGATCTGAAAAGCTACATCCCGCTGGCGCCGCTGCACCAGCCGTTCGCGCTGGAAGCGATCGGCGCGCTGCTGGACGAACTGCCGCAGCTGCCGCAGGTGGCCTGCTTCGACACCGCCTTCCACCAGAGCATGCCGACCGTCGAGAAGATGCTGCCGCTGCCGCGCTCAGCGTGGGATCAGGGCTTGCGCCGCTACGGTTTCCACGGCCTGTCCTACGCGTACCAGGCGCAGGTGCTGGGCGAGCGCTACGGCGACGCCGCGCGTGGGCGCACCATCGTGGCGCACCTGGGCAGCGGCGCCAGCCTGTGCGCGATGCGCAACCTGCGCAGCGTCGCCACCACGATGGGCTTCTCGGCGCTGGACGGGCTGATGATGGGCACGCGCTGCGGCGCGCTGGACCCCGGCGCGGTGATCTACCTGATGGAGATCGGCAAGCTGTCGCTCGAGCGCGTGGGGCGCATGCTTTACCACGAATCCGGCCTGCTCGGCGTCTCCGGGGTGTCCTCCGACCCGCGCGAACTGCTGCCGCGCGAGGACGAAGCGCCGGTACGCGAGGCACTGGCCCTGTACGTGCGCCGCATCGTGCGCGAAGTGGGCGCGCTGGCGGCCACGCTGGACGGGCTGGACATGCTGGCCTTCACCGCCGGCATCGGCGAGCACCAGGCGGCGATCCGCGAGCGCGTCTGCGGCGGCCTGGGCTTTCTCGGCGTGGCGCTCGACCCGGCCGCCAACGCCGCCCATGCGCCGGTCATCTCCAGCGCCGCCAGCCGGGTCAAGGTGGTAGTGGAAGCCACCAACGAGGAATGGGTGGCCGCCACGGCCGCCGCGGCGCTCGTCCGCTGCCGATCCTAGGCCAGCACGCCGGCCTCCGGGGCGCCCCATACCCAGTTGCGAATCTCCGGCAGGTCCTCGCCGTTCTCGTCGATGTACTGCTTGTGCTCGATCAGCTTGTCCAGCAGCTTCTGCTTGAGGTAGATGCCGCGCTCGCCCGCCTGCGGCACGCGGTTGATCACGTTGATCACCAGGTGGAAGCGGTCCAGCGCGTTCAGCACGGTCATGTCGAACGCGGTGGTGATGGTGCCCTCCTCCTTGTAGCCGTGCACGTGCAGGTTGTCGTGGTTGGTGCGCCGGTAGGTCAGCCGGTGGATCAGGCTCGGATAGCCGTGGAACGCGAAGATCACCGGCTTGTCGCGGGTGAACAGCTGGTCGAAATCGTCGTCGTGCAGGCCGTGCGGATGTTCGCTGGGCGACTGCAGCTTCATCAGGTCGACCACGTTGACCACGCGCACCTTCAGCTCCGGCAGGTAGCGGCGCAGGATCGACACCGCCGCCAGCGTCTCCAGCGTGGGCACGTCGCCGGCGCAGGCCATCACCACGTCGGGCTCGCCGTGCTGGTCGCTGCTGGCCCACGGCCACAGGCCGATGCCCAGGCTGCAGTGCCGCTGCGCCGCGTCCATCGCCAGCCACTGCGGCGCCGGATGCTTGCCGGCCACGACCACGTTGACGTAGTGCCGGCTGCGCAGGCAGTGGTCGATCACCGACAGCAGGCAGTTCGCGTCCGGCGGCAGGTACACCCGCACGATCTCGGCCTTCTTGTTGACCACGTGGTCGATGAAGCCGGGATCCTGGTGGGTGAAGCCGTTGTGGTCCTGCCGCCACACGTGCGAGGCCAGCAGGTAGTTCAGCGAGGCGAGCGGGCGCCGCCACGGGATCGCCGCGGTCATCTTCAGCCACTTGGCGTGCTGGTTGAACATCGAATCGACGATGTGGATGAACGCCTCGTAGCAGTTGAGCAGGCCGTGCCGCCCGGTCAGCAGGTAGCCCTCCAGCCAGCCTTCGCACTGGTGCTCGCTGAGCATCTCCACCACCCGGCCCTGCGCCGCTAGAAATTCGTCGTTCGGCTTCAGCGCGACCTGCCACTGGCGGTTGGTGACCTCGAACACCGCGCCGAGGCCGTTCGATATCGTCTCGTCCGGACCGAACACGCGGAAGTTGCGCGACGACTCGTTCAAGCGGATCACGTCGCGCAGGAACGGCCCCAGCACGCGCGTGTCGCCGCTGCCGCCCACGCCGGGCTGCGGCACCGCGACCGCATAGTCACGAAAGTCCGGCAGGCGCAGGTCGCGCAACAGCAGGCCGCCGTTGCTGTGCGGGTTCGCGCTCATCCGGCGCGTGCCGACGGGCGCGAGCGCGGCGAGTTCCGGCCGCAGCCGGCCGTGCGCATCGAACAGCTCTTCCGGCCGGTAACTGCGCAGCCACACCTCGACCTGCTGGAGGTGCTCCGGCGGGCTGCTGGCGGAAACCGACAGCGGCACCTGGTGCGCGCGGAAAGTGCCCTCGTTCGGCTTGCCGTCCACCAGCTTCGGTCCGGTCCAGCCCTTGGGCGAATCGAGCACGATCATCGGCCAGCGCGGCCGCGCTTTGACCCCCTGCTCGCGCGCGCCGCGCTGGATCTGCCGGATCTGCGCCACCACCGCATCCAGCGTCGCCGCCATCGTCTGATGCATCGCCGCGGGCTCGCTGCCCGACACGAAATACGGCGTCCAGCCGTAGCCGCGCAGCAGCTGTTCCAGCTCGTCGCGGCCGATCCGCGCCAGCAGCGTGGGGTTGGCGATCTTGTAGCCGTTCAGATGCAGGATCGGCAGCACCGCGCCGTCGCCCACCGGATCGAGGAACTTGTTCGAATGCCAGGCCGTGGCCAGCGGCCCGGTTTCCGCCTCGCCGTCGCCGACCACGCAGGCCGCGATCAGGTCAGGGTTGTCGAACACCGCGCCGAACGCGTGGCTCAACGAATAGCCGAGTTCGCCGCCTTCATGCAGCGAGCCGGGACATTCCGGCGAGGCGTGGCTGGCGATGCCGCCCGGAAACGAGAACTGCTTGAACAACCGCTGCAGTCCCGCCTCGTCCCGGCTGATGTCCGGGTAGACCTCGCTGTAGGTGCCGTCCAGGTAGGCGTTCGCCACCACCGCGGGGCCGCCGTGGCCGGGGCCGGAGAGGTAGATCATGTCCAGGTCGTGCTGCCGGATCGCCCGGTTCAGGTGTGCATAGATGAAGTTCTGTCCGGGCGTGGTGCCCCAGTGACCCAGCAACATGTGCTTGACGTGGGCCAGTGCCAGCGGCTCCTTCAGCAAGGGGTTGGCGCGCAGGTAGATCTGCCCGACCGAGAGGTAGTTCGCGGCGCGCCACCAGGCGTCGACGCCATGCAGTTCGACGGAATCGAGCGGCTGGCGAGCCAAGCTGTCGGTAGTCATGATCTGGCCATCCCGGTGGACGTGGAGGAAACCCGGTTCGGCGCACTGTGTACACCCCGGAGCGTGAATTTCGCTGTGACAGCTCGCCGCACGGAGTTCGGCAGCTTCGCCGTCAGGCCCCACCTTGGCGGCAACCTCGGCATGGGGTGTTGACGAGCATCAATATGGCGGCACGGTGTTTTTCCTAGCGTTGCCGGCACCATGCACGACACCCCTACAGCCGCCCCGCTTCCGCGGATTTCGGCCGGCAAGCCGGCAGGTGCCCCGTCGGATGTGCCCGTGGGCCACGCCGAGGGGTTGGCGGAACGCGAGGCTCAAAACCGGCAGGCCAGGTATGGACCGAACGAGACCCGCACCGCCGGCCATGGCGGCGCCATCTCGGCCCTGCTCTTGCTGTTCACCAATCCGCTGGTGGTCATCCTGCTGCTGGCCGCCGGCGTCTCCGGATTCCTCGGGGACATCGTCGGTGCCGCCATCATCACGGCCATGGTGATGCTCAGCGTCACCCTCAATTTCGCGATGAGCTACCGCTCCCAGCGTGCGGCCAATCGTCTGCGCGACGAGATCGCACCGACGGCCACCGTCTGCCGCGACGGCCGCTGGCAGGAGCGCCCCCGCCGTGAGCTGGTGCCGGGCGACCTGATCCGGCTGGCCGCGGGGGACCGGATACCTGCAGACGCGCGCCTGGTCAGCGCGCGCGACCTGCATGTGCTGCAGGCCGCGCTCACCGGCGAGTCGATGCCCGTGGAAAAGGAGGCGGCCACTGGACAAGCGGGCCCGGATCGCAGCGCCGACGCGCGGCATCTGGTCTTTCTTGGCACATCGGTCGTCGCCGGTACGGCAACCGCGCTGGTTTTTGCCACCGGCCGCCATACGGCGTTCGGCGACGTTGCCGAGGCGCTGGCCGAGCGCCCGCCGCCCACCGAATTCGAGCGCGGGCTGAGCGATTTCGCGCGGCTGATCATGTACACCATGGTGTTCCTGCTGCTCGCCGTACTGCTCATCGGCATCGCTTCGCATCGGCCACCGCTGCAGACCATGCTGTTCGCGCTGGCCCTGGCGGTCGGCCTCACGCCCGAGTTCATGCCGATGATCACCACGGTCACCCTGGCGCGCGGGGCCGTGCGCATGGCGCGCCAGCGGGTCATCGTCAAGCATCTCGCCGCCATCGAGGACTTCGGCAGCATGACGGTGCTGCTGAGCGACAAGACCGGCACGCTGACCAGCAGCGAGACGTCACTGGCCTCGACGGTCGACCCGTTCGGCGGCGCGTCCGAGCGGCCACAGCTGCTGGCCTACCTGAATGCGTCGTTCGAGACCGGCATTCGCAGCCCGCTCGACACGGCGATACTGAACTGCCGGACACTTGCGACGGGCGAGTACCACAAGCTGGACGAGATTCCGTTCGATTTCGAACGGCGGCGGCTGTCCGTGGTCGTCGAGCGCAACGACGAGCGGCTGCTGATCGTCAAGGGCGCACCGGAGTCGGTGATCGCCCAATGCACGCGGTACGAGACGGGTGGCCTCGTGCGGCCCATGGATGTCGCATCGCTGGAACGTTGCATGCGCACCCACGAGGCGTTTGGCGAACAGGGCCTGCGCGTGCTTGCCGTGGCCTGCCGCAACGTTCCCTCGCAGGAACGCTATGCCGCCAGCGACGAGTCTGATCTGACCCTCGTCGGGTTCGCCCTGTTCGCCGACCCCATCATCCCCGGTGTGGCGGAATGCCTGCGTGCGCTGGCCGAGGACGGCGTGACAGTGAAGATCCTGACCGGCGACAACGAGCGCGTGGCGCGTCATGTCTGCGCACAGGTCGGCATCGACGCCAGCCGGCTGGTTACCGGCGCGCAGATCGACAGCCTCGGGGAAACCGCGCTCGGCATGCTGGCCGAACGGACCAGCATCTTCGCGCGGGTCAATCCGGCACAGAAGCACCGCATCGTGCTCGCGCTCAAGGCGCGCAATTGCGTGGTCGGTTTTCTCGGCGACGGCATCAACGATGCGCCATCGCTGCACGCCGCCGATGTCGGCATTTCAGTCGCCAGCGCCGTGGACGTTGCGCGGGAGGCGGCGGACATCGTGCTGCGCGAGCGCGACCTGAAGGCACTGCATGCCGGTGTCATCGAAGGACGAAGAGCCTTCACGAACGTCATGAAATACCTGCTCATGGGCACCAGCTCGAACTTCGGCAACATGTTCAGCATGGCGATCGGCGTGCTTTTCCTCCCCTTCCTGCCGATGTTGCCGACCCAGATCCTGCTGAACAATTTCCTGTACGACATGGCGCAGACCACCATCCCGACGGACAACGTGGACAGCGTGCAATTGCGCCGACCGCGCCGCTGGAGCGTTGCCCTCATCCGGCGTTTCATGCTCGGCATCGGGCCGATCAGTTCGCTCTACGACTTCCTGACCTTCTACGTCCTGCTCCACTGGCTGCATGCTTCGGAAGCGGCCTTCCACACCGGCTGGTTCATCGAGTCGCTGGCCACCCAGACACTCGTGCTGTTCGTCATCCGGACCTCGGGCAATCCGTTGCGAAGCCGGCCAAGCAAGGCATTGCTCGCCAGCGTGCTGGCGGCCCTTGTCGCCGGGATCCTCCTTCCTGCGACGCCGCTGGCGGCCGACCTCGGCTTCGTGCTGCTGCCGCCCGCCTTCTTTGTATTCCTGGTCGTGGCGACGGTGACTTACCTGCTGCTGGTCGAAATGGCCAAGCGGCGATTCATGCGCTCCGCTGACGATGTCTCCGCTGCGCACGACGACACGGCGAGCGCCGGGAGCACGGCTTCATGAATGCCCTGGGTGCCCGTCTGCTGCAACTTGCCTACTTCATGCTTCCCGCCTACTGCGCGAACATGGCGCCGCCCTTCCTCCGCTACTGGCGCGGCTGGAATCGCCCCATCCACGAGCGCCTCCTCGGCAGCCACAAGACCGTGCTCGGCTTTCTGGCTGGCGTTGCTGCGGGGGTGCTGGTGGCCGCCGTGCAATCCCGGATCCATGCACCGTGGTCGTTGGTCGACTATCGGCATTGGCTGCTGCTTGGCCTCGGCCTGGGTGGCGGCGCGATGCTCGGCGATGTGCTGAAGAGTCTCATCAAGCGCAGCTTGCACATCCGTCCGGGCGCGCGATGGATTCCCTTCGACCAGCTCGACTTCGTGGTCGGCGCACTGGCGCTGACCGGGGCCTGTGCCGGCCTGCGCGCGACGGACGTGGCGGCTATCGCCCTGATGAGCTTCGTGGGGGACATCGCCGTGAACCGGCTCTCGCATCGCCTGGGCATCAAGGACAGCCCCTGGTAAGGCCGAATCGCCAATGCTGGGCCCGCACGCGCCGACCGCCATGACCCGGCGGACGCCATGAACCAGGCTCTCGCTGGCGATGGCGGACGGGCTTCGCAACTCATGCCGGCGCCGGCCTCCCTGCTGCGGCCGAATGGGTCGCACACAGGCCGACCATCGCCTCGGCGACCGGCCTGCTGATGTCGATCTGCGACGTGTCGGTGACGATGCTGTTGCTGGTGACAATCGACCCGGCTCCCTCGGCCCGCATGGCTTCGCGTACCTCATCGGCGAACAGGCCATGCACAGCCACGCAGACGGGCGGCGACGACGTCCGCCCGCGCAGGCAGCGCAGCGTCTGGATCATGGTCGCGCCACTGGCGACGATGTCGTCGAGCAGGACCGGCGTGTGGTCGCGCCAACTGTCGATATCCGGCAGGAAGATTTCCACCTTGCGATCGCCATGACGCTCCTTGCGTGCCACCACGTTCGGTGCGCGCAACAGATGGGACACGGCGGCCACCCACTGCGCACTTTCGGCATCCGGCCCGATGATCAGTGGCCTGGCCACATGGGCATCGATCCAGGCGGCCAGTTGCGCGGCCGCATGCACGACATGCGAAGCGTGCGGATACACCTCGGCCAGCGTCGCGTGGCGATGCAGATGCGGTTCCACCGTGACCAGCCAGTCGAAGGTGCGGCCCAGCCAATCGCCGAAGATCCTGGCGGACATGGCTTCGCCGGGGTGGAAGCGCGTGTCCTGGCGCATGTAGGCCAGATAAGGCGCGACCAGGCCGACACGCGCGGCACCCAGTTCGCGCGCGGTCGCTGCCGCCATCATCAGCGGCAGCAGCTTGGGATCCGGTCGGTCCAGCGTGCATACGATCACGGCGTCGCCGCCGGCAACCGGCGCAGCCATCTGCAGCAGCGTTTCGCCATCCGGGAAGTGATGAAGCAGCAGTTGTTGGCGCCGATAGCCCGTATGCAGCGACAACAGTTCGGCAAAGGTATCGTTGCCGGGCATGGCATAGAGCGTGTTCATGCGGACGCCCCGACGCAGACGATGCAGGGATGCCGGGAAACGTATTCCATGGCGTAAGCGAGCTCGCCGGGGCTTTGCGCATGGAGCGTGAAAAGCGATTGCCCGGCCGCCACCGCTTCACCAAGGTGTGCATCCAGCGTCACTCCGGCCAGCGGCGCGGCGGGCGCACCGGCCAGCTTGGCGACGCGGGACAGGCGGCGGTTGTCGATCGCCGTCACGCACCCCGACTGCGCAGCCGGAACCGCTTGCCGGTAAGCCGCTTGCCCCGGCGTGCGCATGCCGCCCTGCGCGGCGCAGATGGACTGGAAGCGCTGCCACGCCCTGCCCGTTTCCAGGCAGCTGGTCGCCATCGCCAGCGATGCGCCGACACCCGCAACGCCGCCCAACTCCAGGACGGCGGCGGCGATGGCCAGGGCATGGGCGCGCAGGTCGGCAGGCGCATGAGGTTCGTTGCGCAGCACTGCCAGCACGTCGTGCGCCTCCAGCGCAGGGCCGATGCCCCGCCCTATCGGCTGGGTGCCGTCGCTGATCAACACGCGCAGCTGCAAGCCGAACGTGGCCGCCACTTTCTGCAGCAGCGCAGCCAGCGACTCGGCTTCCGGCCGATCGCGCACTTTGGCAGTCGGCCCGACCGGCATGTCGATCACCACGTGGGTGGAGCCGGCGGCTATTTTTTTCGACAGCACGGAAGCCACCAGTTGGCCGGCGCTGTCGATGTCCAGTGCACGCTCGATGCGGATCAGCCTCTCGTCTGCAGGAGCCAGGTTCATGGCGCCGCCCCAGGCGATGCAGCCGCCACAGGTCTCCACGACGCGGCGTATCTGCGCTTCGTCCAGATCGACAGGCGCCAGCATCGCCATGGTGTCGGCGGTGCCTGCCGCCGAGGTGATCGCACGCGAAGACGTCTTGGGCATCGTGAGCCCCAGCTCCGTCGCGATCGCCACCACGATGGGCGTGGTGCGGTTGCCGGCAAGCCCGCCGATGCAGTGCTTGTCGACCACCAGCGGCTGCCGCCAGTGCAGCTGCGTGCCGGTATGCACCATGGCCTTCGTCAGTGCGACGATTTCATCGAGGCTGAGGCGATCACCGCCGGCGGCGGTGATGAACGCGGCCATTTCGATGGCGGAATACCGGTTTCCGACGATGTCCCGGATGATCGCGTGCAGTGCGGGCCCGTCCAGTTCCTTGCCGTAGATCTTCGCCCGCACCGAAGCCAGCGAATCCACGCTGGGCGGATGGGCAATGATCACGCGCTCGTCGGCGCCAGGCTGCAGGGCGAGCCATGCCGACTCGGACAGCCCGGCCTCGTCCACGCCCAGCAAGCCGTCCTGCACGATATTCAGCGTCGCCAGCACCCGCTGCGCGCCCACGCGCAACTCGAGGCGGGAGTGCGCACCGAATCCCTCGCTGCGGCAGATCGGCGAATCCTTGTTGAGGTAGACGACGTGCTCATGCCCGGTATCGATGCCGAGCCGGCGCAGGTAGCCCGTCTCGAGACGCGGCCGGGGAAAGGTTTCAAAGCCTGTGGTTTGAGCGGACATGGACGACCGGCCGGCCATGGAGGGCGTTCTCCATTTACGCCGCTTCAGGGCCAGCCGGCTTGATCTTCATCAATCGGGACTGCCTCAGCTGCAGGTCGGCTGCGACCGGAACGACCGCACCGTCCACGGGCCCGTGCCTGGAACCACTCACGGCGCCTCTGCGCGGCTCGGGATATTGAGCCACATCAACAAGCGCGGTCGCATGGGGCGGTAAATATCCCTTGCGTCTGCGCGAATCCCGGTTTTGCGCATCCGAAGGCCCGGCCACGGTGTTCCGCGGCGCGTTCGACCCGAAGAAACTGGCGCAGGCCCCGAGGCTGGGTGACGACCTGTTCGTCACCTTCGTCCGGACGGTCGGCTACCCGAAAACCTGAACGGCCCCGGCCCGGCCGAATCGGAAGAA
Source organism: Rhodanobacter sp. KK11 (assembly GCF_033345435.1). NCBI lineage: Bacteria > Pseudomonadati > Pseudomonadota > Gammaproteobacteria > Lysobacterales > Rhodanobacteraceae > Rhodanobacter > Rhodanobacter sp. KK11. The sequence goes on along the minus strand of NZ_JAWPMI010000003.1, from coordinate 214,153 downwards.
TCCCATGAACCCGTCTGCTGCCGAACCGCCGATGAACGCATCCGAATCAGTACTCTCGATACCGGTCGACACGGTCCGTTTCATCATCGGCAAACTTCGCGAATACGACAGCCGCGACATGCTGGCCGAACCGGTGGAAGATCCTTCCCCGCTGGAGTCGGAGGACGTCGACGTGCTGCGCGAGCAGGAGAACGACTACCGCAACGCGACCGTGCTGCAGGAACTGCACGCAGTCATCGGCGACTTGCCGGAGGACCAGCAAGTCGACCTGGTGGCGCTGGCGTGGCTCGGTCGCGACAACTGTTCGGCCGCCGACTGGCGGTCGACCCGCGAGGAAGCCGCCGAGGCGCACAACGCACGGACGGCCGATTACCTGCTTGGCATGTCGATGGCGGGCGATTTCCTGGAGGAAGGCCTGTCGACGCTCGGATGGTCCGACGAGCACGCCGCTGCGGAACGGCCGCCACGGCCCGCCGGGGATACGCCATGAAAAACATTGCCGTGTACTCGGAAAGCTTCAAGGCCTGGTTCCCGCATGTGGAATACGCGATCCGCCTGGCCGCGGCGTTCGACGCAAGCGTGACGGGCGTCTGCGTCTGCCCGTCGCCCGAAACGGTGATGTCCGCGCACGACGCGCCAGTCCTTGTGCTGGAATCGATCAAGGAGGCGCGCCAGCTGATGAGTGACGCCCACGCGGCCGAAGCCTCGTTCCTGGCGCTGGCGCGCAAACTGGGCGCGAGCGACGCTTTCTGGCAGGTCGCCGATGGCGACGTACCGCGCAGCATGAAGCTGATCGGAAACTGGCACGACCTGCTGGTGCTCGGACGCACCTCCAGCCCGGGCTGGGGTTCGTCGTCGGCCATCGGCGACATCGTGCTGGGCTGCGGCGGCGCACCCTGCCTGATCGTGCCGGAGGTGCACGCCGGGCCACCGGTTCTCGATCGCATGGCGATCGCCTGGAACGGTTCGGTCGAAGCGCTGAGAGCCGTGTACGCGGCGCTGCCGATGCTGATCCGTGCGCGGAAGGTGGTCATTCTCAATCGGGGCGGGAATCGGGCTTCCCCCATGGACCAATGGCTGCCGGAGTTCGAGCTGGCGGATTATCTGCAGCGCCACGGCGTCATCGCGCAGACCCAGGTGCTGCCCGATCGCGGCGGAGCGATCGGCAGCGATCTGCTTCGCGCCGCAGGCGATGCCCAGGCCGACCTGCTGGTGATGGGCGGCTACGGCCATGCCCGGCTTCGCGAATGGATCCTGGGCGGCGCCACCAGGGAGGTGCTCGAGCAGACCGTGATTCCGGTACTGATGCGTCACTGAGCGCGCATGCGGGGCGCGCTACCCGGGCTGCATTTCAAGCCGCGAGGCCGCCGTGTCCAGCGGCTCGACCGCGGTGGTTTCATCGAGATGGAACACCGCGTCGAACTGCGCGGCGATCGACGCCATGAAATAGTGGCTCTCGTACTCGGTATCTGCGCGGTACAGCACGCCGATGGCCCGCTCGAGCAGGGGATCGCGCAACACGCGCGCCGCTTCTCCCTGCATGGGCAGATAAAAGCGGTCCAGCCGGGTGCGATGAAACAGCCCCTCATAACTGTCCTGCCTTGCCATCTTGACCTGACGGCACTCGGCCTCACCGTCCCACTCGTAGGCCGCCGTCACCGTGCCGCTGCAGGTGGTGAAGCCGAGCAGCCACGCGGCTTCGGCACCGGCCCTCTCGCGTACCAGCTGACCGACGTTCCATTCGCCGGCACGCGACATTTCCGTGGCGCGCGCATCGCCGAGGTGCGAGTTGTGCGCCCACACCACCACCTTGCCGGCGTTGCCGAGCGCGCGCAGGTGCTCTTGCAGTGCGAACAGGGTCTGCGCCATGTGTTCGTCGCGGACGTTCCAGCTCGCCGCCCTCGGCCCGAACATGGCGCGGTAATAGCTTTCGGCGCTGGCCACGACGTGGGCGTTGCGCTCGGCGAAGAAATACGCGTCCACGGCGCCCCGGCCGTCGGCAGCCAGATATTCCGGGGCCAGCGTCCACAGGTCCAGCAACCGTTGCCGTACCGCCTCGCGACAAGCGGGGCGAAGGCCCAGTGCCGCCTCGTAGCCATAGCGCTGCGGATCGCGCACATGGTCGAGGGCGGCGTATTGCTTTTTGGCGATCGCCGCCTGCTCCTCGTCCACCGCCGAAAGATAATCGACGACGGCGTTGGCCGATCGGTACATGCTGTACATGTCGAGGCCGTAGAAGCCGACGCGCTCGTCGGCCTGCCGCGTCATGTTGATGTCGCGAAGGCGTTCCACGAAGCGCAGGACCTCTTCGTTGCGCCACATCCAGCGCGGAAAGCGCTGGAAATCGTCGAATGCGAACGACGCGGCCTGGTCGGACCCTTCGCCGCGCACGAACCGGTTCAGGCGATAGGCATCGGGCCAGTCCGCCTCCACGGCGACGGCATCGAACCCCATTTCGACCACCAGGCGAAGCGTCAGCTCGGCACGCATCCGGTAAAACTCCCGGGTACCGTGGGTGGCTTCACCGAGCAGCACCAGGCTGCGCTCCCCGATGGCATCGAGCAGTGCATCGTAATCGTGCTCGTCGCCATCCAGTCGCAGGGCTTCGTTGCGGATGACGTCCAGCGCGGTGTGGGAAGGGTTGGGCATCGGCGTCGCCGCGTGATTGCGCCAGTTCACGCTGCCCCTGCCGGGACGACCGCCAGGCAGCGGGCAGCGCAGGAGGCGATCAGCTGATCGTCAATTTGCGGGCACTGCCGTTCCCCTTCTTGGGGAGTTCCAGGATAAGTACGCCGCCTTCGTAACGGGCCGTGGCCTTGTCGTTGTCCACCTCGTCGGGAAGGCTGAACGAACGGTAGACCTGTCCGTAATAGCGCTCGGTGTAGATATCCCGTTCGTCGTCCTTCTTCTTGCTCTCGCGCTTCACCTCGGCGCTGATGGCGACCTGGTTGCCGCTGATCGAGACGTCGATGTCGTTCTTGTCCACGCCGGGCATTTCCGCCTTGACGCGATAGGCGCCTTCGCTTTCGGCAACGTCGATGCGCACATTCGGCGCCTCCAGTTCGGACCACTGCGGCCGCAGCCCGAAACCGCGGAAGAAGTCGTCGAAAGGAGCGCCCTGCTCGAACCGTGACAGGGCCTTGAAGGGGCTCCAACGGGTAAGGTTTGCCATGGGTAAATCCTCCACGAAAGACATTCGATGTCGCTGGGTTGGCCCCCGGCCTGCCGCTCCCGGCAGGCTGGGATCACCGGCAAGCGTAGGAAGTCGACGCGGAGCGGGTTTGATCCACATCAACGTCGTGCGCATGATTCAGGAAAGAACCGCTCACGAGTTCAGCGCACGTCGGCGGTGACGCCGCGGCCTTGATCCGGCATCCACCGCACGAACCAGTGCGTGGCAAGTTCCGCCACCCGCTCGATGGCGCCCTCCTCCTCGAACAGGTGCGTGGCATTCGGAACCAGCACCAGTTCGACATGGCATGGGATTACCGACAGAGCGGAGCGGTTCAGCGCGACGACTTCGTGGTCCGCACCGCCGACGATCAGCAAGGTGGGCGCCTGCACCCGCGCCAGTGCGCCGTGCCCGGCAAGATCCGGGCGGCCGCCTCGCGACACGACGGCCTTGATCACCTTCGGGTAACGCGCGGCCAGCACCAGGGCGGCCGCTGCGCCGGTACTGGCGCCGAACAGGCCGATGGGCAGCGCCTGCGTGCGCGGATGGTGCATGGCCCAGCGGGTGGCGGCGTCGAGCCGCGCCGCGAGTCTGGGAATGTCGAAGCGTGCGGATAGGTCCGCGGCTTCATCCTCGCTCAGCAAGTCGAACAACAGGGTCGCCAGGCCTTTCGCGTGCATGGCCTGGGCGACCAGGCGATGGCGTGGGCTATGCCGGTTGCTGCCGCTGCCATGCGTGAAGATGACCAGCCCGCGGGCTTCCTGCGGCAGCTGCAGGTTGCCGTCGAGCAGCAGGCCATCGGCAGGAATCCGCACGTCCTCGGCACGCACAGGCACGGGCGATCCGGAGGGGGAACGCATCAGCAGGTGCACCACTTCGCTGTCATCGACCGCGGGGAAATTCGCGTAGAACTGCCCTACCGCCTGGAAGTGATCGGGCGCGGACAGATAGACGAGACTGTCTGCCACGTCCGCCACCGATACCAGACCACGCGGCGACGCCACCGGAACGGCGCAAACCAGCCGCGCCGGCTTGCGCGCACGCACGGCCAGCAGCGCCGCCCGCATCGTGGCACCCGTTGCCAATCCGTCGTCGACGACGACCACGGTGCGTCCGGCCGGATCGATCGGTGGATGACCAAGGCCGTAGCCCTGCCTGCGGGCCTGGATGACGGCCAGCTGCCTGGCCGCCTCGCGCCTGATGTAGCGGTCATCGGCATCGACAAGGCGTGCGTCGTCCGACTGCTGGATCGCCCCGGCTTCATCGACGGCGCCGATCGCATACTCCGGGTTGCCAGGCGCACCGATTTTCCGCACCAGCACGATATCCAGCTCGCCGTCCAGGCGATCGGCAACGATCCGGCCGATCGGCACGCCACCGCGCGGGATGGCCAGTATCAGCGGATGCTTGCCGCGCAGCGAAGACAGCGCCTGCGCCAGTTGCTGCCCGGCATCAGTGCGGTCGCGAAAGCCGTCGGTTTGCCACTGCGTCATGGTCATCGGCCTCCGGGCCATGCGGCTGACGTCGGCGATCAAGGTTCACGGTGCCGCCGGTGACCCGGCAAAGTCGACCACCAGCGTCACGCGGCGGTTCGGCTCGGCGCCGTCGCCCCATTTGCCCTTGAGGACCTGGCGGTTTTCCGCCTTGCCGTAGCTGACTGTGCGGACCTGGTCGGCAGCCAATTCGCCGCTCTTCATCAGGTAATCGCGCACTGCCTCGGCACGTGCATGTCCGAGTCGCAGGTTGTAGCTCCTGCCGCCTGCAGCGTCGGCGAAACCTTCCACCGTCACCATGACTTGCGGGTAATGCGCCGAGACGATTTTGGCGAAATCATCCAGCAGCGGCTTGCCCTCGTCGCGCAGGGTCGCGTCGTTGAAGGCAAAGTGCGAAATGGCGTCGACGCGTACGCGCCCGCCCATCTGCGCGATCTTGGCGTCATAGGCAGCGAAGCGCTGCTGCATCTGCTGCGAAAGATTGTCGATCTCCTGCTGCTGCTTCTGATCGTTGGCGCGCAGCTCGCTGACCATCGAATCGAAATCGGCCTTTTTCACATAGCCCGTGCAGCCGCCGAGGGCGATGAGCGCCACCCCGAGCGTGACATAAGCAAAACGGCGATAGGAATACATGGCTGGTTCCTTCTTGGTGAATGCGTGCGGCGACGCATGGTCAGCGAATCGATACCCGCCCATTCCGAGGCTCATCAACCTACGCGTGGAGTGGCGGGACTTGTTGACCTAAATCACCTGAGTCGCACGCGGCCAAGCGCGCCCCAGCCCGGGTCGATGCCGCCGATGGAACGCGGCTCCGCAAAAAAAGAAGGAGCCGCATGGATGCAGCCCTTCCCTCCCCCGGACGACTGCTCAAGCGACCACGAGGTTGTCGACGACCTTCTTTACGCCGGGCGCGCTCCACGCTGCCCATTCGACCGTGTTGCGCTCGGCCAGCGAATCGACCTCGCCCGTCAGGGTCACCGTACCCTTGTCCACGCCGACCGTGATGGCAGTCGCGTCGAGGTGCGCGCGACGATAGAGCGCCGCCTCGATCTTGGTCTTGACGCCGTGCGGCTCGATGCGCGGACGAATGCCGATCTTGTTGACCACACCCTTGACGCCGTACAGGTGGCGGACACTGGCTTCCGCAGCGTTGCGGATGAACGCCCACTCGACGTCGCCGGAAAGCGTGACCCAGCCGTCTTCGACCACCAGCTTGACCGTATCCTTCGGAATCGAGGCATTCCAACCGATGGCATCCGCGGCCGCCCTGGCGATCTCCGTGTCATCGCGTTGATGCGGCCCGGGCAGAACCACGTCGATGTCCATCGCGACGCTCTTGATGCCGGCGACGCGCTGCGCCGCGCGTTCGGCCGCCCACTTCTGCGTGAAGCTGTCCACGTGGCCCGACAGCGTAGCCACCCCTTGCGACACTTCGACGCCGATGCGGCTGGCGTTCACCGACGGCTCCCAATCGAGCTCGTCCAGAATGTCTTCTTGAAGTTGACGATCGGTTTTCATGGGCTTTTCCTCGGATATTCCACACACGGTTGCGCGAGCACGAATGGCACGTCGATGCGAAGCGGCAACTCGCCATCGATGCGTGGTCACTGTAGAAACGAGCCGTCTGCGTGTGTTGACAAAGATCAACCTTGCGGCGCATCCGGGCGAATGGCCCGCGGGCCAGGTTGATTCAGGTCAACTCGCCCGCGGCGAAGCCGCGACGACTTCCGGAACGGAGAAAACGAGCTCCGGACCAATCTGGAAGCCGCCATTGTGCTGTGCGGCCTGTTCATCTCGATGCTGGCAAAGAACCGGCAGGCCGCCATCATCAATGTGTCTTCGGGGCTGGGTTTCGTGCCGTCTGCGCGCATGCCCGTCTACAGCGCAAGCAAGGCCGGCCTGCATGCCTACTCGATGGCCATCCGCAAACAGTTGTCGTCGATCGGCATCCAGGTGTTCGAGATCGTGCCGCCGGCCGTCGATACCGAACTCAATCCGCTGGGCCGGGCCAAGCGAAGGCATTTCACGGCTGGCCTGAGCGCAGCCACGTTTGTGGAATCCGTCATGAAAAAGCTGGAAGGCGATGCCTTGGAAATCGGCTACGGCCTGACCGAAGACTTCATATGCGCTTCCCGGGCTGAACTGGGCCGGCATTTCGAACAGTTGAACCAGTAGTCGTTTGTTGACTGGCGTCAAGTTGCGTGCCGGCCGTGGGCATAGCCTTCCAGCATGTCGTCGTCCCGAGAATCGCGATCGACAGACAGGGCTTTCGGGCGCCGCTGCCGCCAGCCGTTTCCGGCCACGGCGGCCGTCATGGTCAACGGGAGAACGCCAACATGCCGAAGATCTGGTTACTGGTCGCCGACGCCGCCAAGGCGCGCCTGTTCGAGATGCCCAGGAAAGGCGGAAACCTGACGGAGATTGCGTGCTACACCAACCCCGACGGCCGCTCCCCGGGGCAGCATCCCGAGCATGGGCGGCAGGGGCGCAGCCAGGAAAGCGCGAGCCCGGCACGCCATGCCATCGAGCCGCACACCACCTTGCGGGAAAAGCATGCGCTGCAATTCGCCGACCTGCTGCGCGACGCCGTTCGACAGGGACGCCTGGACAACCAGTACGACCAGCTCGTGCTGATGGCGCCGCCGCGATTCCTCGGCGTGTTGCGCGACCGCCTCGACGATCAGACGCTGAAGTGCGTCACGGCCGAGGTCGGCAGCGACCTGCTTGCGCTCTCCCCCACCGAACTTCGCGCGTATCTGCCGACCTGAGCCCGGCGCATGAGCGCGACCAACGCCGGCATCGGCGCGATCTTCGACGAGATCGCCGACTGGCTGGAACTGGACCAGGCCAACCCGTTCCGCATCCGGGCCTATCGGAACGCGGCGCGCACGGTCACCTCGTGGCCGAAGCCGCTGGCCGAGGCCGCCGACGGGAAAACCGCCTATGCCGAACTGCCCGGCATCGGCGAGGATCTCGCGGAAAAGATCGACGAGATCGTGCATACCGGCTCCTGTGCCCAGCTCAAGACCCTGCGTCGGACTCACCCGCGCGGGCTGCGCGAATTGCTGCACATCCCCGGCATCGGCCCGAAGCGGGCCAGCCGGCTGTTCCACGAGGCGGGCGTCAGCACGCCGCGCCGCCTGGTGGACGCCGCGCGCGCCGGCCGCCTGAGTACGATGAAGGGCTTCGGACCGCGCATGCAAGCCGACCTGCTGCAAGCGGCCGCGGCCCATCTGGCCAGCGGACACCGCTGGAAGCTTTCGTTTGCCGCCCAGCAAGCCGAAGCGATATCGCGGTACCTGCACGCATCGAAAGACATCGACGCGCTGGCTGTCGCCGGCAGCTACCGCCGGCAGCAGGACACGGTCGGCGACCTGGACGTGCTGGTTGCCGCCGACCAGGGGGCGGCGGTCAGCCGCCGTTTCCTGGCTTACCCGGAAGTGGCACGCGTGCTGTCGCAAGGGCCGACCCGTTCGAGCATCGTGTTGAAAAGCGGGCTCCAGATCGACTTGCGGGTGATGAAACCCGATGCCTTCGGCGCAGCGCTGGTGTATTTCACCGGCTCCAAGGCGCACAACGTGGCGTTGCGACGCATCGCCCGGAAGGATGGCCTGAAAATCAACGAGTACGGCGTCTACCGCGGTGCACGCCGCATCGCGGGGGACACCGAGCAGTCGGTCTATGCAACGCTGGGATTGCCGCCGATCCCCCCCGAGCTGCGCGAGAACCGCGGCGAGATCGAAGCCGCCCGGCAACACCGGCTGCCGGCGCTGATCGAACGCAGTGACCTGCGCGGCGACCTGCACGTGCATACCGATGCCTCGGACGGACATGCCAGCCTCGCCGACATGGTAGATGCGGCACGCAAGGCCGGTCTTTCCTACGTCGCCATCACGGATCATTCTCGCGGGCTCGGCGTCGCCCACGGACTCGACGCGGGCCGGCTCGCGCGGCAGATCGAGCTGATCGATCGCTTCAACGAGACCTCCAGGGACATCGTCGTGCTGAAAGGCATCGAGATCGAGATCCTGGAAGACGGCACGCTCGACCTCCCTGCGTCCGTGCTGCGCCGGCTCGACCTGGTCGTCGGTGCCGTCCACAGCCACTTCAAGCTGTCGCGCACCCGCCAGACCGAACGGATCATGCGCGCGATGGACCAGCCCTGCTTCAGCATCCTGGCGCACCCGAGCGGGCGCCTGATCGGCGAGCGCGAGGCTTACGAGGTCGACCTGGACCGGCTCATCCGCCACGCCGGCGAGCGCAAGTGCTTCCTGGAAGCGAACGCGCACCCCGATCGCCTCGATCTGAACGACGTCGGCTGCCGGATGGCCAGGGACGGCGGCGTGCGGGTGGCTATCTCCAGCGATTCGCATGACCCGAACGGCTTCGCGGCCCTGCGCTTCGGCATCGGCCAGGCGCAACGCGGATGGCTGGAAAGCGGAGACGTGATCAACACCCTCCCGCTGAAGAGACTTCGCGCGTTGCTCAAGGCGACCATGGCCTAGCGCGGTCGGGCGCATCGGCCAAAGCCTTGCTTTCGCCATGCGGCATGTCGCGGCGGGTTACGGCTTGAGCACCGCAGCGCCGCTCAAACGTCCCGCGCGCAGGTCATCCAGGGCCTGGTTGGCCTGCTCGAGCGGATAGACGTGCGTGGTGGTCTTTATGTCCCTGCCTGCTCCGGCCGCGAAGAAATCGCGCGCATCGGCACGGGTGAGATTGGCGACGGAAACCACCTCGCGTTCCTCCCACAGCCAGCGATACGGAAACGACGGGATGTCGGACATGTGGATGCCGCCACACACGACCCGGCCGCCTTTCTTCACGGCACGCAACGCCTGCGGCACCAGGTCGCCGACCGGCGCGAACAGGATCGCCGCGTCCAGCGGCTCGGGCGGCAGCTCGTCGGACGAGCCGGCCCATGCGGCACCGAGCGAGCGCGCAAAAACCTGCGCGGTGACGTCGCCGGCCCGCGTAAAGGCGTAAACCCGGCGCTGCTGCCGACCGGCGATCTGGGTGACGATGTGCGCCGCCGCCCCGAAGCCGTACAGGCCGATGCGCTTTCCCGGGCCGGCCTTCACCAGGCAGCGCCAGCCGATCAGGCCGGCACACAGCAGCGGGGCGATCGCGATGGGGTCGGCATCATGGCGCAATGGCACGCAGTAATCCGCGCGCGCAACGATATGGCTGGCGAACCCGCCCGGCCGTGTGTAACCGGTGAATTCGGGCATATCGCACAGATTTTCGCGGCCGTCGCGACAGTACTCGCAACGCTGGCAGCTGCCGCCCAGCCATGGCACGCCTGCCCGCTGCCCGAGCTTCAGCCCGGTAACACCGGGGCCAAGCGCCTCGACCAGACCGACGCACTCGTGCCCCGGGATCAGCGGCATCACGATGTTCGGCAGCTCGCCGTCGATGACGTGAAGATCCGTGCGGCATACGCCGCAAGCCTCCACTCGCAACCGGATCTCGTAGTCGCCCGGCAGCGGGTCGGGCAGCGTCCGCAGCGCCAATGGCCCACCGACCTTGCCAAGCACCATGGCGCGCATGATTTTGTCCTCGCTCCGAGTGGCCTCATCATCGCGCACGCCGTCGCGGTCCGGTTGACATGGCTCAACGCGCCTCCGCGGAGCAAGCGACGCCGGCCGTCGCTGCAGCCGCGGCGCCCCGTATGGCCCGGTGCGCCGGTCAGTCACTGCAAGCCGACGGGCGCAGGCGTATGCTCCGGCCCGAACGCTCCACTTGACCGGGTACCACTGCGGATCGAGAGTTCCGATGGCCGTCTCGCCCAGTTCTGCGTCATCCACGATTCCGCCGGCGCACTTGCTGGTGGTCGACGACGACACCGAGATCGTCCATATCCTCAGCCGCTACTTCAGCGGCCATGGCTTCCGCGTCAGCGCGGCCGGCGACGGCGTTCGCATGCGCCATGTCCTGGACAGCGAAGCGGTCGATGTCGTGATGCTGGATATCGGCCTGCCCGGCGAAGACGGCTTCAGCCTGACCCGGAGTTTGCGCACGCACTGGCACGGCCCGGTGATCATCGTGAGCGGGCGCGGCGAATCGGTGGATCGCGTGGTGGGACTGGAACTCGGCGCGGACGACTACGTTACCAAGCCGTTCGATCTGCGCGAGCTGCTGGCTCGCGTGCGCAGCGTCTTGCGCCGTGCATCCGCTCCACCCAGGGCAGAGGCCGGGCGCCTGTGGTTCGACGGTTGCGTGTTCGATCCGCAATCGCACAGCCTGACCGGGCCGCACGGCGAACTCATCCCGCTGACCAGCGGCGAATTCACCCTGCTCCAGATTTTCCTCGAACACGCCAACCAGGTGCTTACCCGCGACCAGCTGATGACGCATGTCCATGGCCGCGATGCAGGGCCGTTCGATCGTTCGATCGACGTGCAGGTCGGGCGCCTGCGCCGCAAGATCGAGCCGGACCCCGCCCATCCGCAATGGATCAAGTCGATCCGTGGCGCCGGTTATCTGTTCTCGCCGACGGTCCGGCAGATATAGGCAGCGCCATGTTCAGCAAGCAGGCTCCCGATGCCGCCCTGTTCCGCTCGCTGTTCGAGGCGGCGCCGGATGCCATGATCGTGGTCGACCGGCAGGGCGTCATCGTGCTGACCAATGCGCACGCCGAGCGCCTGTTCGGCTATGCGGCGGGGACGCTTGTCGGCCTGCCGGTGGAAGCGCTGCTGCCGGCTTCGCTGAAGCAGGCGCACGTCGCCCATCGCGCCCATTACGTGTCCCATCCGCGCGAGCGCACGATGGGCGCCGGCTATGAGTTGACCGGCATACGTGCCGACGGCCAATCGTTTCCGGTGGAAATCGGGCTGAGCCCGGTTACCGCTTCGCAGGGGACGCTGTATGCGGCATCGATCCGCGATATCTCCGAAACCCGGCGCGCGCGCCAGGCTCAGGAGCGCTCCCGTTTCGACGCTGCCATCGCCCAGATGGGCCGACACTTGCTTGAGGCCACCCATCACGAAAAGGCCGTCGGCGAGATTCCGGTGCTGGTGGCCGCTACCCTCGACATTCCTGCGACAGCGATCCTCATCAATCACCCGTATCGTGCAGGCTGGCGCACCATCGCATCGAAGGGTTTGCCGCAAGCCGTACTGGAAAGCCTGTCGAGCGCCCACGAGTCGCTGAGCGTGATGTGCAGCCAGGCACCGGGAACCGATGAGCCCTCACCCGTGCAAGGCAGCGTCATCGAGGTCCTCCGCGGCATATGTCCGTCCCTGAGCGAGCATTACCAGGAGGCTGCCCTCGTGCCGTTGCCGGACCGGCGTGGCCCCATGGGGATGCTGCTGGCACTTGCGCACCAGAAGAGCAGTTTTGACCGGGACCGGCTGAACTTTCTGCGATCGGTCGGCAATATCCTGGCCGCGTCCATTCAGCGCGAACGCAGCGATGAGCAACTGGCGCATGCGCGGCGGCTGGACGCACTCGGCCAGCTTACCGGCGGCATAGCGCACGACTTCAACAATCTGCTGACGGTGATTTCCGGCAATCTGCAACTGCTGGAGATCGACCTGCCGGAGGATCCGGCAACCCGGAAGACCCTCGCCAGCGCATCGCGCGCGGTCGAGCGTGGCGCGGCGCTCACCCGCAAGCTGCTCGCCTTCTCCCGCCGCCAGCACCTGTTGCCGCGCGCCGTGCGCACGGTGCAGCTGCTGGCCGACCTGAGCGAGATGCTGGGCCGAACGCTGGGCGAACGCATCGCCGTGATCGCCGAGTGCAGCAACGAAGTGCCTGCGGTATACGCCGACGAGGGCGAACTGGAAGCGGCCTTGATCAATCTGGCGCTCAATGCGCGCGATGCGATGCCGCACGGCGGCCGCCTTGCCATCGCGGCCCGCCCTTACCACGTCGCCAGCGCCGAGGACGACCCAAGGCTTGCCCCCGGCACGTATGTGGTCTTTACCGTGTCGGACAACGGCGAAGGCATCCCGGCGGACATCCTGGAACACGTGCTGGAACCCTTTTTCACCACCAAGGAAGCCGGCAAAGGCAGCGGACTCGGCCTCAGCATGGTCTACGGTTTCGTGAAGCAGTCCGGCGGCCATTTCCATATCGAGAGCCAGGTGGGCCACGGCACCCGTGTCGAGCTTTTTCTGCCGGCAGCCGCTTCGGCCACTGTGCAGGAAACGATCAGCGCACCATCGCGCCGCGGCCACGAAACCGTTCTCGTGGTGGAAGACGAACAGGAAGTAAGGCGCGTCGCCGTCGCCTTTCTGCGTACGCTGGGGTATATCCCCTGCGAAGCCGCCGATGCTGCCGCCGCGCTGGCGCAGCTGGCGGCGAAACGTTCGAAGATCGATCTGCTCTTTACGGATATCGTGCTTGGCGGCGGGATGACGGGTTTCGAACTGGCCATGAAAGCGCGCGAAAAGCATCTCCAGCTCCCCGTGCTTTTCACCTCCGGCTACGAATACGCCGCGATGGGTATCGACACCCGCGCTTTCGGCAGCTTCGAACTTCTGCGCAAGCCTTATCGGCGCGAACAGCTTGACGTGGCGGTCCGCCGGGCGCTCGATCGCGCCGGTGGCAAGTGATACCGCTCAGTTCACCGCGGTACTGCTTGCGCCCGCCATCGAACGCAGTCCCTTGACATCCAGCATGCGTATCTCGCGGCGCTGCACGTCGATGTAGCTCAGGTCATGCAGGTGCGACAGCGCACGGCTCACGGTTTCGTGCTTCAGGGCAAGAAAGCTGGCCATGTCGATGCGGTTCATGCGCAATATGAAATGCCTCGCGCTGTAGCCGAGGCGCGCATAGCGGGCAGCAACGTCGAGCAGGAAGGCGGCCACGCGGCGCTCCGCCGCCAGCGTGCCCAGCATCAGCATCCAGGAGCGATCGCAGCGTATTTCCGCGGCCAATGCCGCGGTCAGCCGCGACTGGAGTTCCGGCACATGCTGGCAGGCGCGCAACACCGCCGGGTACGGCAGCTCCCAGGCCTCGCTGGCCTCCAGGGCGATCACATCGCTCGCATAGGCTTTCAGGCCGATGGATTCCATGCCCACGAACTCGCCGCGCATACGAAAGCCGGTGACCTGTTCGCGCCCATCGTCGGCCAGTTCGCAGGTTTTGTAGGAACCGGCATGCACCAGGTAGATCGCGCGGAACGGTTGGCCGGCGTGATAGATGCTCTGCCCCGCGGCATGCTTGCAGCGCCGCACCGGGACATGTTCGCGGATGGCTTCCATATCGATGCCCAGGTCGGTGTCGGAGGCGGCCAGGATCATGGAAGCGTGAAGATTGCCAGCCTGCGTGATGCGTATGTCGGTCGCCTGCGCTGCCATGACACGTACCCCCGGGGTGCGGTCGCGATGGAATAGGCTGACGACTCTAGACCTGGCCCGTAACGGCAATAGCTCGATCCGGCAACAGTGCGTAACGGTTTGTAACCGTGGTCCGCCCGGCAGGCGTCTGACGCACGTCGGGCCGCCTTCGCCGGCTGGCCCGGAGTCCGGGGAGCGGGCGTTGCCGTGTACCGGATACGGCCGCACGCGGCCGGACGCGGCCGGGTCCGCCCGAGGCGTCGTCAGGTTCAATGGTTCAATGCGACAGCAACACCGGCAATGGGGCGTGATTGAGCACATAGCGCGTGGTACCGCCAAGTATCAGCTCGCTCATCCGCGAATGGCCCCATGCGCCCATCACCAGCAGGTCGGCATGCATGGCAAATGCCTGGACGAGCAGTGCTTCGCCAGCCTTGGCCGTGGCCGGGAATTGCTGCACCGAGTGCGGCGTGATGCCTTGCCGCGCAAGCCAGTCGTGCACGGGCAAAGGCGGCGGAGCGACGCCGGGGGATTCGTCGTTGGCACCATCGACAAGGCACACCTGTTTGGCCTCGCGCAGAAAAGGCACGGCAGCACGCAATGCGTGCATGGATTCCTTCGTGCTGTTCCATGCCACCAGCACTCTCTCATGCCGGAAGCTCCCATCCCAATCCGGCGGAACCAGCAGCATCGCGGACGCAGCAGTGAGCAATACCCTCGTCACATAGTCCATGCCTGCGGGAAAGCCGGCTTCACGGTTCGGCAGGCGGCTCACCGTGATGTCCGCCATGCACGAACGCCGCGCCAGCACCGGCACGTAGACGCCGCGAATCACTTCCCAGGTGCCGTTGACGCCGTGTTCGGAACATTGCTTCGCCCACCAGGCGTCGCGCCGCCTGGCTTCGTGCTCCTGCGTCGCCAGCGCGGCCATCACATCGGGCATGGCCATGGTCGAAGGAAATACCTCGACGATGTTCAGCCCGGTCGCATAGGCGTGGTGGCGGCTTGCAAGCGAAAAGCCGGTTTGTACGACAGGGTTGTCATCGCGCATTTCTTCGACGTTGACCAGAATCTCGAACATGACGGCGTCCCGCGGCGGACTTCGCCGCGTCGACACTCGCAGAACGCGGGGTGCTCGGTTTGATCTGGGTCAATCGTCACCGGCGCCGTTGGGGCTCGCTGGTTCGCGAACTGCGGTCGCATCGGTGGCTGTTCCAGAGAATTCGACAAGGCCTTTCCGGTCGCACGGATGCGGTGAAATGCCGGGTTGCCTGCGCGCGTCACGGATCGGGCTGACCACCGTGGCCACCACGCTGACGACGTCGAAAATGCTCGTTTGGCGACATGGTTTTTCATGGCACGCCTCCACACGCGGGGGCGGCCACGCCGCGTTGCGCAGTGGCCGCCGGGCATGAGCGGCCGGGCACATGGGCCAACGACCGCATCCGGCCGATTGCCGAAGCTCCGGCACGCGCATGGCGGCTCTTTCGATCAAGCCGACGACAGCTTGGGTTGACTGTCGGAGCCCGTCTTGATGACGATCAACTGATCCTTACCTTTCCTCTCTCGCGTTGCCGCAGGGCCCGGCGACACCCGTTCCCGCAGCGACGAGTTGACCGCGATCAATACCGCGGGAAACGTTCAGGCCACCATGGCGCCCAACGCGACTGAATACAGGCGCGGCATCCCCAAGCTCTGGAGACATTCGTCCATGTCCACCGAGACCTCTCCGAGTCCGGACGTCGCCGAAGGGAAGCGGAAAGCGCTGTTCCGGCACTTGCTTCTGCCGATCGATGGATCGGACCTGTCGCGGCGGGCTTTCCGCCTGGGATTGGAGTTGGCAAAGGCGTTCGACGCCAGGGTGCTGGCGCTGCACGTCGTGCCGCCGTTCAACTCCATCGCCTACATGACCGAGTTTCTCGTCGCAGCAGAGCTGAGTTACAGCAAACAGGCAGTGCAAAGCGCCACGCGCTATCTGGACGAGGCAAAGAAGCTGGCCATGGACGCACGGGTACCCTGCGAATGCCGCTACGCCTTCGGCGAGCTCCCCCATCAGGCCATCCTGGAAGCTGTCGGCGAACATCATTGCGACCTCATCGTGATGGCAGCCCATGGCTGGCATGGCCTGAACCGGCTGATGGTGGGCAGCGAAACGCAGAAGGTGCTGCTGCTGAGCGAAGTTCCGGTGCTGGTCTGTCGGTAAGCCGGCGCGGCAAACCATGCCGCCCACGGGCTGGGAATCCCGCTGCGGCAGCTCGCCGCGCGGGTTTGACGACGCCATCATCCGGACACCTTTACCTGCCGCGTCCTGCTGGCGTAGCGTCCGGCCTGGGCCACCCACCGGAACAACCGCATGGCCGTACGCGAAAACACTGAAGACGGCGGCCCGGAAACCCCTCCCTGGGCCAACCTCGGCGCCGGCCTGATCACCGGCGCGGCCGACGACGACCCCAGCGGCATCGCCACCTACTCGCAGGTGGGTGCGGCGTTCGGCTACGGCATGCTGTGGTGCGCGTTCCTGACCATGCCGTTGATGATCGCCATCCAGGCGATCAGCGCCGGCATCGGCCGGGTCACCGGCCATGGCCTGATGGATGGCATGCGCCAGTACTACCCGCACAAGCTGGTGTATGCGCTGGTCACGTCGATCTTCATCGCCAACGTGATCAACCTGGCGGCGGACATCGGCGCCATGGGCGCGGCCCTGAAACTGCTGGTCGGCGGATCGGCCCTGCTCTATGCCGCGGGCTTCGCCGTACTGTCGCTGCTGCTGCAGATCTTCATCCCGTTCACCCGCTATGCGCCGATCCTGAAAGTGCTCACCCTGAGCCTGTTTGCCTACGTGGCCACCGTGCTGGTGATAGACGTGCCGTGGCGCGTCGTGCTCAGGAGCATCGTGCTGCCGCCGATCGTTTGGAACGCGGCGTACGCCGTGGGCCTGGTCGCCCTGCTCGGCACCACCATCAGCCCCTATCTGTTCTGCTGGCAGGCCGCCGAGGAAGTGGAGGAGATCAAATCGAGCCCGCAACGCAAGCCGCTGCAGGACGCACCGCAACAGGCGCCGAGCGCGCTGCGCCGGATCGGCATCGACACCGCGGTGGGGATGATCTTCTCCAACCTGATCGCGTTCTTCATCATCCTCACTGCCGCCGTGGTGCTGCACGCGCACGGCAAGACCGACATCCAGACCTCGGCCCAGGCAGCCGAAGCCCTGCGGCCGCTGGCCGGCGACCTGGCGTTCGCGCTGTTCGCCGCCGGCATCATCGGCACCGGCCTGCTCGCCGTGCCGGTGTTGGCCGGCGCCACCGCCTACGCCGTCGCCGGCGCGTTCGGCCAGCGCAGCGGGCTCGAACACAAGCCGCACGAAGCCCGTTTCTTCTACGGCGTGCTGATCGGCTCCGCCCTGCTCGGCATCGCGCTCAACCTCACCCCGCTCGACCCGATCAAGGCGCTGTACTGGAGCGCGGTGATCAACGGCGTCGCCGCCGTGCCGCTGATGGTCGCGATGATGTTGATGGGCTCGCAGCGCAAGGTCATGGGCGAATTCACCATGCCGTGGCCGCTGAAACTGTTCGGCTGGCTGGCCACGGCGGCGATGGCGGCGGCCGTGGCGGTCATGTTCGCCACCTGGCGAAATTAGACCCTCGAGCGGTCGATCACACTGCGCATCGGTGGCGCCATCACGGCTGCCTGCGATGGACGGCCAAACGTCTACCACGTCGCCGTGCTGCGCGGCACCGACGTCGACCGGCCGCGCAACCTGGCCAAGCCGGTGGCGGTGGAGCAGGCGCGCAGCGAGAGACTGCGCTGAAACTCACGCCCCCGACGCTACCGGCTGTTGCGCGAGCTTCTGCTCCCACAGCAGCGCCGTGCGCACGATGAAATCCAGGTCGTCGTACCGCGGTTTCCAGTCGAGCTGCTGCTTGAGGCGGTCGCTGCGCGCCACCAGCATCGGCGTGTCGCCGGCACGACGCGGCTGCTCGATCACCGCCAGCGGGCGGCCGCCGACGCGTTGCACGGCGTCGATGACCTCGCGCACGCTGTAGCCATGGCCGTAGCCGCAATTGAGGGTCAATGACTCGCCGCCATCGCGCAGGTGGTCGAGTGCCCGCAGATGTGCTGCGGCCAGATCCTCGACGTGGATGTAGTCGCGGATGCCGGTGCCGTCCGGCGTGTCGTAGTCGCTGCCGAAGATCGACACGCTGGCGCGCTTGCCGACCGCATGCTCGCAGGCCACCTTGATCAGCAGCGTCGAATGCAGCGTCGAGTGCCCGATGCGGCCCTGCGGATCGCAGCCGGCCACGTTGAAGTAGCGCAACGTGGCGTGACGCATGGCCCCGGTGGCGCCCAGATCGCGCAGCATGGTTTCGGACATCAGCTTGGACATGCCGTAGGGATTGATCGGCCGGGTCGGCGTGTCCTCGTCCGCCATGCCGCTTTCGGTGACGCCATAGACCGCCGCGGTGGAGGAGAAGATGAAGTGCCGCATGCCGGCTTCCGCGCAGCAGGCAAGCAGGTTTTCCGTGTTGCAGGTGTTGTTGCCGTAGTACTTGAGCGGATCGCTCAGCGATTCGGGCACCACCGTATGCGCGGCGAAATGCAGCACCGCATCGACGCGGTGCCTGGCCAGCACGCGCGAGACCAGCGCGCGGTCGCCGACATTGCCGACCACCAGTTCGGCGCCCCGCACCGCATCGCGGAATCCGGTGCACAGGTTGTCCACGACGACCACGCGCTCGCCACGTGCGACCAGCTGCTGCACGACATGGCTGCCGATGTATCCGGCGCCGCCGGTGACGAGGACGCTGTGGTTCATGAGCGACTCCTTCATGGACGGCGAAGACGGCATGCTCACCGCACGCCGCGGCGCTCACTGCCGGGTGTGCCATGCCACCCTCCCGCTTCGGGCGGGACATCGGGGCCTGACGGGCGACGACGCCGGAGTTCCTCAAGCAGGCCGCCAGACACGCGGCGGCTCCCGGACGACTTCGCCGCAGGCGGTGCCCCCATCCCCGTCAGGGAAACAGACTCGTTTCACCTTCGCGCGCTCGACTTCATGATCAGGACAAGCTGGCGTGAAAATCGCATTCACACTTGCATTCACATTTTCATGACTTGCGCGGATTGGATGCTCCGTTTGGTCAATATTCACTGCCAGCCAATTCGAACGTGCAATGATCCGAGGCCACGTGACGGTTCCCTCGCCGGCATGCAGCAGCATCCAAAGCGACCAGGCGAACTTTTCACGACTGCAAGCATTGGATAATCAAATGAACAGGCGACAGGCTTTGTTGCCTGATTATCGACCCGTTACCACGAGGCGCACGCCAGGTTGCCTGCGGCAATGCTTCCGGCGATTACGGCGCCAGCCCTCGGGAAATGGGACAGTAAATAATCCGCCCGCCATTTCTCGCGTCCTGACCGACGCCGACTGACGTGGCTCCGGGAGCAAATCGGCATCGTGGTCAAACGGATACTGATCGTCTGCATGGGCAATATCTGCCGCAGCCCCGTGGCCGAATACCTGTTTCGACAGCGCATGGCGGGGCGTGACATCGAGTTCGCCAGTGCCGGACTCGGCGCGCTCGTCGGCAGTCCCATGGACGCGACTGCCCTGCAAGTGCTGGCCGAGAACGGCATCGACGGCGGCATGCACCGCGCGCGCCAGCTGACGCCCTCCATTCTGCGTGACGCCGATTTGGTGCTGGGTATGGAAAAAAGCCATGTGGCGGCAATGGTGCAACTGGCGCCCGAGGTTCGCGGCAAGGTTTATCTGCTCGACAAATGGCTGCGCGGAAAAGATATTCCCGACCCTTATCGCCAGCAGCGGAAAGTATTCGAGCATGTTCACCAGATAATCACGCAGGGTGTCAGTAGCTGGGAACCCCATCTGTGATTTCCGATGTTTCGCGTGCAGGTGCGGCGATCTTCGGGGCTCCCCACCGGTCCGCGGACGCCGGCGTGCACGATTCGTGCACAGTCCACCTTGGCATAGTCGGCACCATGTCAGTGTCAGCGCAACGTGAAACCCGTCGCGCCACGTACGCAGGCCTTCTGCGAGTGGCCATGACGGCGCGTGAACACGGGATGGCCAGCGGATCCGGCCTCGGGGCCCCCGCCGCCCGGCATGCCGCCGCCGTGGTCCCACGGCTGCGGCCCGCGCAACGCGCGTCTCCACCGTTCCGCGGCTGCTGGCACCTTACCTGAACGCTGATCCACAAGCGCGCCCGGTCGTGGCTGTGAATGCCGATCGACGCGCGCATCGGCGCGTCCCACCCAAGCCTCCGAGGTGACCGTATGCGGAACATCCAGAACACCAAGCTCGCCATCGTGGGCCTGGGTTATGTCGGCCTGCCGCTCGCCGTGGAATTCGGCAAGCACTACGACACCGTCGGCTTCGACATCAACCAGGACCGCATCGACGAGCTGGCTTCCGGCCACGACAAGACGCTGGAAGTCGATGCGGCGGAGCTGGCCGCAGCCAGGCAGCTGCGCTTCACCGCCGAGCTGGATGATCTGCGCGACCGCAACACCTACATCGTCACCGTGCCCACGCCGATCGACCTGGCCAAGCGCCCGGACCTGAAGCCGCTGATCAAGGCCAGCGAAACCCTGGCCAGGGTGCTCAAGCCCGGCGACGTGGTGGTATACGAATCAACCGTGTATCCCGGTTGCACGGAAGAGGTATGCGTCCCGATCCTGGAAAAGGGCTCGGGCCTGGTCTACAACCGCGATTTCTTCGCCGGCTACAGTCCCGAGCGCATCAACCCGGGCGACAAGCAGCATCGTGTCACCGGCATCCGCAAGGTCACTTCGGGCTCCACGCCGGAGACGGCCGATTTCGTCGATCGCCTGTACGGCTCGGTGATCACCGCCGGCACGTACAAGGCCAGTTCGCTGAAGGTGGCCGAGGCGGCCAAGGTGATCGAAAACACCCAGCGCGACCTGAACATCGCGCTGGTCAACGACCTGGCCATGCTGTTCAACAAGCTCGGCATCGACACGCTGGAAGTGCTCGAGGCAGCCGGCACCAAGTGGAACTTCCTGCCGTTCCGCCCGGGCCTGGTCGGCGGCCATTGCATCAGCGTGGACCCGTACTACCTCACCCACAAGGCGCAGGAGGTGGGCCACCATTCCGACGTGATCCTGGCCGGTCGCCGCACCAACGACGGCATGGGTCCGTACATCGCCGGCGAAGTGATCAGGCTGATGGTGCGCAAGGGCATCAACCCGGTACACGCGCGCGTGCTGATCCTTGGCCTGGCGTTCAAGGAGAATTGCCCGGACCTGCGCAATACCCGCGTGGTCGACATCGTGCTGGCGCTGCGCGGCTACAACACCCAGGTCGACGTCCACGACCCATGGATCAACGCCGCCGAAGCCGAACATGAATATGCCATCACGCCGCTTGCGCAGCCGCAAACCGGCAGCTACGACGCCGTGATCATCGCGGTCGGCCACGAGCAGTTCGTCGGCATGGGCCCGGCCGGCATCCGCGCGTTCGGCAAGGCCGCCTCGGTGCTGTACGACGTGAAATGCCTGCTGCCGCGCGACGCCGTCGACGGCCGCCTCTGAGCGGGACTTCATGCCATGAAAGTACTGGTCACCGGCACCGCCGGCTTCATCGGCTCGCACGTCGCCTTGCAATTGCTCGCACGCGGCGACGAGGTGGTCGGCCTCGACAACCTCAACGACTACTACGACGTCAACCTGAAGAAGGCGCGGCTGGCACGCTTCATCGCACATCCCGGCTATGCGCACGTCCATGCCGATCTTGTCGACCGCACGGCGGTGGAAAATGCCTTCGCCACACACAAGCCGCAGCGCGTGATCAATCTCGCGGCGCAGGCCGGCGTGCGCTATGCGGCCGAGAACCCGCACGCGTACGTGGCCAGCAACGTCACCGGTTTCCTGCACGTGCTGGAAGGCTGTCGCCGGCATGAGGTGGAGCATCTGGTATTCGCTTCCACCAGCTCGGTGTATGGCGCCGACACCGCCATGCCGTTCTCGGAACATCAGCCCACCGAGCATCCGCTGACCCTCTACGCCGCCACCAAGAAGGCCAACGAGCAGATGGCGCACAGTTATGCGCACCTGTACGGCCTGCGGTGCACGGGCCTGCGCTTCTTCACGGTCTACGGGCCATGGGGGCGCCCGGACATGGCACTGTTCCTGTTCACCCGGGCGATCCTGGCCGGCGAGCCGATCAAGGTGTTCAACCATGGCCGGCACAAGCGCAGCTTCACCTACGTGGACGACGTCGTCGAAGGCGTGATCCGCACGCTGGACACACTGCCAGCCAGGGACAGCCACTGGAACGGCAACGCCCCCGACCCGGCCAGCAGCGGGGTTGCGCCGTACCGGCTGTACAACATCGGCAATGCGGAAACGGTGGAGCTGATGCGCTACATCGCGGTGCTGGAGCAGTGCCTGGGGCGCAAGGCGCAGATGGAGATGCTGCCCATGCAGGCCGGCGACGTTCCCGACACCGAGGCGGACGTGTCGGAACTGATCCGCGCGGTCGGCTACGCCCCGAAGGTCTCGATAGAAACAGGCATCGCCAACTTCGTGGACTGGTATCGCGGCTATTACGGCGTGTAATCGCCCCCTGCCCGTACACGGACAGGCGCATTGCCGATACAGGACAGTTTTGTGATTATCCCTGCCATCAAAAATACCGGGTGAAACTCTCCGGGTCGCCCTTGCCCGGTCATGCCATCGAAGCTTCGCTGAAGCGCTCAAGCCGACACAGGACGGAGGAAAACCCATATGAACGGCTGGATCATCACGGGTTGGGCCACGCTGGCGGGGGTCGCCCTCTTTGCCCTGGATCGCCTTGCGCTGTGGATGGAGGCCCGCGGCTGGATCTACTGGCGCAGGCGCCGGGCCAAGGGTTCCGCCATCGGTGCGGCCATGCTCGAACTGCAGGATATGCTGGAAGCCGGCCGCGCCAGGCAGGTCATCGAGGCGCGCGACGAACGTCATGCCGAGGCACCCGATCCGGGCGCGGCACCGCCGGGACGCGAGAATTGACGGCCGCACTGACCGTCAGGAGCCACCCCGGGATTGCAGTGGTTCGCCAATCGTCAGTGCACCCGGATAACAGGCGGGACTGACCTGGATATCCCATCTCCCCGGGCACGCCCGGGGAGATGGTCCTACATGGCAACGCCGGTCAGAAGCTGGCCGTTACCCGCGCATACCAGAAGGCACCGTTGAAACCGAACGGCGAGGTGAGCGCGTACTTGACGCCCAAGTACTGCAGCGTGGCGTTCTGTTCCTTGCCGGGGTAGGTATCGAACACGTTGTTGCCGCCGACGGCTACCGAGAAGGTGTCGTTGAACTTGTAGCGCGCCTCCAGGTCCAGCAGCGTCTTGCCGCTGTAGTGGTCCACGTCTTCCGGCGGGTTGTTGCTGCCGAACAGACCGACCGTGGTGCTCCAGCCGCCGTAACGGTTGACCCGCGCGATGAAGTCGAACTGGCTCAAGCCGTAGTCGAAGCTGAGCACTGCGCGGCTCTTCGGCACCTGGTGCTCGAGGTCGTACACGAAATCGTCGTTGAGCGTGTTCGGCCTGACCTTGACCACGTCCTGCTTGTTGCGGTTGTAGCGGAAGTCGACGTTGAGCGTGCCATTGCCCAGCTGGTGTCGCGTGTCGACCACGAAATCAATGCCTTTGACATGGGAGTCAAACGCATTGCCGAAGTAGCTGGCGTCGCTGCCGAGCAGCAGCTGCGCATTCGGGTAGCCGCCGGCGGCGAGCTGGTCGACGGTGGCCTGGGTCACGGTCTTGCTGACCAGGCCGATGCGATTGGCGATCCGGATCCGGTAGTAATCCAGGCTGGTCGTGATGCTGTCGGTCGGCGTCCACACCGCGCCCACCGACAAGCTCCTCGATGTTTCGGTCTGCAGCGGCGTGGAACCGAGCGCGCGCGCCACCGGGTTGTTCACCGGATAGGTGCCGCTGGGGATCAGGCCACCCTGGGCGTTCGCCGTGGTGGTGACGTTGAGCGTGTTCGCCTGGCCCGGGGTCGGCGTACGGAAGCCGGTGTTGAACGTGCCGCGCAGCGCGAACGCATCGGTGAACGCGTAGCGGCTGGAGAGCTTGTACACCACCTTGGAACCGTAGCCGTTCGCATGCTCGTAGCGCACCGCCGCGGCGCCCGACCACTTGTCGGTCAGATTCGTCTCGGCGTCGACATAGGCCGAATCGCTGTTCTGCGTGAAGCGCCCTGCCGCGTTGGCCGGAAAGCCCTGGAACGCGTCCGAACCCACGCCGAACACCGAGGCAGTCGGCCCCACTTCGGTCGAGCCGGGATCGCCCTGGTGGATGATGTAGGTTTCCTGGCGCCACTGCGCGCCGAAGGCGAGCGTGAGCGGCGAGTTGTCGAACGAGCGGACGAAATCCGCACCGGCGCCCTGCTCGCGCTGGGTCAGCTTGCCGGGGCGAAAGCTGGTCGGCGAAAGGCTGCCCAGGCTGGGGTTGATCGAACCCTGCAGGCGGTAATCGACCTCGTTGCTGCCGTTGCGGTAATGCACGTCCCACTGCAGGTTGCCCTGGCCGCCGCCACGCACGCCGCCAACCAGCTGGTGATCGGCGATGTCGGCGCCGAACAGCGGGCTGTAGCCGCCGGGGAACTGCGTGTAGATCGGATTGAGCAGCATCCAGCCGCTCGGGCTGGCGGCATTGGCCGTCAGGTAATTCGCCGGGTTGCCGCCGCCGGCCACGATGCTGTCCACCAGCGACTGCGGCGCGTCCGCCGGCGTCAGGGTGCCGTCGGCGTAGCTGACCAGGGTGGAGCGGCCGCTGATGCCGTACTGCGCCGGCAGCACCGGGCTGCGGTAGAAGAAGCTGGACAGCACCTTCTTGTCCATGAAGTTGCCGTAGCCGTACAGCTGCGCGTCGCCGGCCAGCGGCAGGCCGGCGTTGACGAACAGCTTGTTGGTCTTGGTCTGCGGATCGCCCCAGCGCTGGCCGAGGCCGTCGTACGGCACCAGGTTCGCGCCCACCACCGCCGCCACCGCGGCCGCGCCGCCCTGCGGCACGCCGCGCGAGGTGGGGTCGGTCGTTTCGCGCTCGGCGCTCACATGCACGAAGCCGTCGGTGCCGAGCGGAAAGCCCGCATCGGCATCGTAGCGCCGCAGGGAGCCGTCGCCCTTGCCGTACTTGCCCAGCTCCGCACTGACCGTCACGCCCTTGGGCGCCTTCTTCAGGATCACGTTGACCACGCCGGCGATCGCGTCCGAGCCGTACAGCACCGAGGCGCCGTCGCGCAACACTTCCACGCGCTCGACCGCGTTGGACGGGAACACCGAGAAGTCGACCGCCTGCGCACCCTGGTTGAAGGTGCCGAGCGGGTCGATCTGCAGGTTGACCAGCGCTGAGCGATGGAAGCGCACGCCATCCACCAGCACCAGGGTCTGGTCGGGTGACAGGTTGCGCAGCGACACCGGCCGCACGAAGGCCGTGCCGTCGGCGATCGGAAAGCGCTGGGTGGTCAGCGACGGCACGATGTTGGTCAGCGCGTCGGTGAGATCCGCCGAGGGCTGGTTCGCGATCTGGCTGCCGCTGAACGCGTCGATCGGCGAAAGGGATTCGGTCGGCGACAGGCCGGCCCGATGCGTGCCGGTCACCACGACCTCCTGCAGGTTGGTGGTCGACTTGTCTTTCGGCGCATCGCTGCGCTGCTGCGTTCCGCTCGCCTGGCTGGCCGTGGCCTGCCCGCTGTCCGACGCTCCCGGATCCTGCGCCTGCGCCGAACACGCGAGCAGCGTGGCGGCGGCAAGCGCCGTGCGCACCGCACGCAAAAGCACTACGTTGACACCTGTATGGTTGGGCATCTTCTCTCCCCTCTGGTTGGCCTTGTATCCCCCTCCGGCGCAACCTACTCCGCCCCTTTCAGTCGAAAAAGCCCTCCTTTGGTATTGCGTGCGTGAAATCACTCTGTTGGCGACAGCTTCGCCACCGCGGCACACCCGTCACTGGCGCCGTTCGCCGCGACAGGGCAGCGGTAGGGGTGGCCACCCGCGAAAGCGCTGCCCGCACCCCGGCCATCCCCCAGCCCAGGGGATTCCGCCGACCCGTGGGGCCGCTGCTCGACGGGTTGCCCCTGGTCCCGCGAACCTGGTCCAAGCCGACCGCCGCGATTGGCAGCAGCCGGCACGCGCAGGGCGAAGCCGAAAGGGACTGAAACGCGGCGCTATGACCGACCTGGCGTATAGCTCAGATCGGGAGTGGGCTTGCCACCTGCGGCCTCCTGCTCCGCTTCGTGGATGGCGGTCCGGTGCGCGAGAACCCGGTCATGCTGAAGTTCGAGGCGCTCGATGTAGCGACAGCGCCGATCGACCGTCCATTGCGCATCCGTAGCATCAAGCCCCGCGGCAACCACGCGCTGCAGATGCTCTATCTCCAACGCCAACAGGGCACGGGACCGCTCTATGAGTAGCTCAAGCTCGCGAACGATATGCATGATGGGAGCCTAGCCAGTAACGGGATCGAACGGCACTGTTGCGAGCCGACCCGGAGATCTGGAGGAGCCGGCGAAGCAGGCGC
Organism: Rhodanobacter sp. KK11; assembly: GCF_033345435.1. Classification (NCBI taxonomy): domain Bacteria; kingdom Pseudomonadati; phylum Pseudomonadota; class Gammaproteobacteria; order Lysobacterales; family Rhodanobacteraceae; genus Rhodanobacter; species Rhodanobacter sp. KK11. The sequence continues at coordinate 187,656 of NZ_JAWPMI010000003.1, read as the reverse complement.
TAAGCGCCAGCCATTCCACAATTTGCCACAAGCGGCGGCGCGACACGAAACAAAAAATAGCGCAACAAAAAGCTCCTGGAATCAGGAGCTTTTTTTGCACTTCTGGCGGAGAGAGTGGGATTCGAACCCACGGTAGTGTTACCACTACGGCAGTTTTCAAGACTGCTGCCTTAAACCGCTCGGCCATCTCTCCAACTTGTTCGCGATCCTTCTGCGAGGGTCGCAATGCTATCAGGAACACGGCAGGCGGGTGCCTGCCGAGGAAGCCGGATGATCGTGGTTCTATAGGAGCGTACCCTGTGCGCGATGCTTTTCGGTAACGTAACGAAGAGTTCGCGCACAGGGTGCGCTCCTACAGTCCGGTGTCCTTCTTCGACAACGCCACCAGGCACCCCATCAGGATTCCCACCGGGACCAATGCGCCGAGCAGCGGCAGCAGCAACACCGGTTCGCGCACCACCATCGGCACCAACTGGGTAGCGCTGGCGAAGGCGACGATGGCCAGGCGCCAGCGGCGGCTGTGGCGGGCGAGCCAGAAGCTGGCGAGGACCAGCGCCAAGGCGATCACGGACAGGTCGAGATCGAGCGTGGGCAGGTGCCACACGCTCTCGAAGCCGAGCCGCATGCCGATCACCGTGGCCAGCACGATCAGCAGGGAGAAGCTGGTATAGAACTCCACCCTGCCCCAGCTGCCGCCTGCTGGTGTCGGTGCATTCATGCGATGCGGTCCAGGCCAGCCATGTACGGGCGCAGCGCTTCGGGTACGTCGATCGAACCGTCGGCGTTCTGATAGTTCTCCATCACCGCGATCAGGGTGCGGCCGATGGCGAGGCCGGAGCCGTTGAGCGTATGCACCAGCTCGGGTTTGCCGGTGTCGGCGTTGCGCACGCGGGCCTGCAGGCGGCGGGCCTGGAAATCCTCGCAGTTGGAGCAGCTGGAAATTTCGCGGTAGGTCTGCTGGCTGGGCAGCCACACCTCGAGGTCGTAGGTCTTGGCCGAGCCGAAGCCCATGTCGCCGGTGCACAGCAGCAGCTTGCGATACGGCAGGCCGAGTTTCTGCAGCACCTTCTCGGCGTGGCCGACCATTTCCTCCAGTTGTGCGTAGGAGTCGCCGGCACGGGCGATCTGCACCATCTCGACCTTCTCGAACTGGTGCTGGCGGATCATGCCGCGCACGTCACGGCCGTAGCTGCCGGCCTCGGCGCGGAAGCACAGCGTGTGCGCGGTCATGCGCAGCGGCAGCGCGTCGGCGTCCTGGATGGTGTCGCGCACCAGGTTGGTCAGCGAGACTTCGGCGGTGGGGATCAGGTAGCGCTTCGTCTCGCCGACCTCGGTGGCGAACAGGTCTTCCTCGAACTTCGGCAGCTGGCCGGTGCCCTGCATGCTGTCGGCGTTGACGATCACCGGCACGTTGCATTCGAGGTAGCCGTGCTCGCCGGTGTGCAGGTCGAGCATGAACTGGCCGAGTGCGCGGTGCAGGTGGGCGAGCTGGCCGCGCAGCACGGTGAAGCGCGCGCCGGACAGTTTGGCGCCGGCGTCGCCGTCGAGCCAGCCGTGGCGCTCGCCCAGTTCGACGTGGTCCTTCACCGCGAACGCGAACTCGCGCGGCGTGCCCCAGCGGGCGACCTCGACGTTGTCGTGCTCGTCCTTGCCGAGCGGTACCGAGGCGTGCGGGATGTTCGGGATGCCCAGCGCGATGCCGGCCAGTTTCGCCTGCACCTCGGCCAGCCGGGCCTCATTGGCCTTGAGCTTGTCGCCGATGCCGGCCACTTCGGCCATCAGCGATGCAGTGTCCTCGCCTTTCGCCTTGGCCTGACCGATCGCCTTGGAGCGCGTATTGCGCAGGTTCTGCAGATCCTGCGTTTCGGTAGCCAGCTGTTTGCGTGCGCTCTCCAGTGACTCCACGGCGGCCACGTCGAGCGTGTAGCCGCGGGTTTCGGCGAGACGCGCGGCGGTTTCGGCGAGGTGCGCTCGCAGCAGGGCGGGATCCAGCATGATCAGAGTCCAGGTGAAGGCTTGAACCGTGAATTATCGCTGCCGGGCGGGCGCAGTCGCAATGCGACACGTGCTTGGCGTGGGGCGCATCTCTCTCCCCCGCTCCCCCGCATTCGGCTCCTCCCCTGCCTGCAGGGGGAGGTTGGGAGGGGGTTGCCCCGGACTGGCGCCGAACTCAGAGCTGACCCCACCCCAACCCTCCCCTGCCTTGCAGGGGAGGGAGATGCCGAGCGTCAGCTGGCCATCCTGCGTTCGCTGCGGCCCAGCCACCAGGCCATGGCGGCGCCGGCGAGCAGCCAGCCGACGAGTTGCTCGACCAGCGCGGCCAGGGTGAAGTCAAGCGGGAAGCGATACCAGTTCCAGTACGGCACCACCGTGCACAGCCAGGCAAAGACCGCCGCGGCCGCGGCCAGCACCACGCGCCGCCGGAAACCCAGCCCGGCCAGCCCCAGCACGAAGGCCAGCGCCAGCGCGGCGAGCGTGTCGGACGCCCATTGCCGGCCGATCTGCGGCCCCATCTGCATCATGTCCTCGCCTTGCGGCAGGTAGACCACGAAGGCGTAGGGCGAAGTCGCCGCCTTGGCCGAATAAGCCTTGAGCACGGCCTCGTCGCCCATCCGTTTCGGGTCCAGCGACGGCAGGATGTAAACGCCCGGCTGATTGCCGAGACCTTCATGCAGGCTGTTCAACACGACGTTTTCGTCGGCCGGCATCTGGATGCCGACGTTACCCAGCCCCAGCGCCATGTGCGCCGCCACACCCCACGCAAACATCACGATGCCGCCGATCAGACCCGCCACGAGTACGCGCATGGTTCATCCTCCCCGGTTGGTGCGGCGAATCTAGGCCGTGCGTCGGGGCAGCGGCAAGGGCGCGTGCAGCAGCCGGCGTTATCTGCCGCGGGCCTTGGCGCGGGCGGCACGCAGGGCCAGCAGCTTTTCGCGCAGCTGCAGTTCCAGGCCACGCTCGACCGGTTCGTAGAACACGCTGCCGACCAGTGCGTCGGGCAGGCACTGCTGGTCCAGCGCGATGCCGCCTTCGGCGTCGTGGTCGTACTGGTAGCCCTTGCCGTAACCGAGACCCTTCATCAATTTCGTCGGCGCGTTGCGCAGGTGCATCGGCACCTCCAGCGTGCCGCCCTCGCGCACCGCGGTGCGGGCCTTGTTGTAGGCCATGTAGGCGGCGTTGCTCTTGGGCGAGATGGCCAGCCAGATCGCCAGCTGGGCCAGGCCCAGTTCGCCTTCGGGGCTGCCCAGGCGCTCGTAGGTATCCCACGCATCCAGCGCCATGCGCCATGCGCGCGGCTCGGCCAGGCCGACGTCCTCCACCGCCATGCGGGTCATGCGCCGGGCCAGGTACAGCGGGTCGACGCCGCCGTCGAGCATGCGGCACAGCCAGTACACCGCGGCGTCGGGGTCGGACGAGCGCACGGATTTGTGCAGCGCCGAGATCTGGTCGTAGAACTGTTCGCCCTGCTTGTCGAAGCGGCGGGTGCGGTCGGCCAGCACCTGGGTCAGCGTGGTCTCGTCGATGCGCCTGTCTTCGGCCAGCTCGGCGGCGATTTCCAGCAGGGTCAGCCCGCGGCGCACGTCGCCGTCGGCGGCCTGGGCGATCGACTCCAGCGATTCGTCGGAAACTTGCAGTTGCAATTCGCCCAGGCCGCGCTCGGTATCTACCAGCGCGCGTTTCAGCGCGGCGATGATGTCGTCGGTGGAAACCGGCTCCAGCACGTGCACGCGGCAGCGCGAGAGCAACGCGGAGTTCAACTCGAACGAGGGGTTTTCGGTGGTGGCGCCGATGAAGATGATCACGCCGCGCTCGATGTGCGGCAGGAAGGCGTCCTGCTGGGTCTTGTTGAAGCGGTGCACCTCGTCGACGAACAGCACGGTGCGCCGCCCCTGGGCGAAGTTCGCCTCGGCCTCGGCCAGCGCCTTGCGCACGTCCGGCAGGCCGGACAGCACGGCGGAAATCGCGCGGAAATCCGCGTCGGCGTAGCGCGCCACCAGCAGCGCCAGCGTGGTCTTGCCGCAGCCGGGCGGCCCCCACAGCACCATCGAATGGATCTTCCCGGCTTCCAGCGCACGGCGCAGCGCCTTGTCCGGACCGACCAGGCGCTGCTGGCCGACGATTTCGTCAAGGCTGCGCGGACGCATGCGCTCGGCCAGCGGCTTGAGTGCGTCGGGTTCGGCAAACAGACCGGGAGCAGATGGCGAGGCGGGACGGGGCATGCGGGCATGATAAGCCATGCCTGCCGGTTCATCCGGTCGGGCGATTGCCGCTATGATGCCCGCACGTTGCGGCCTTGCTCCGCAACGCAGTGCCGGGGGCAGGACGCAGGTGAAGGCGAGGACGCAAGTTCCTTCCATCGCGACAGGCCGTGCCTGGGCGCAACGGACCGGCTTGTCGCCCAACGCATGAACGCCGTCCGCCGCTTCTGTCCGACCCTTGCCGGGCTGCTGCTGTCGCTGTTCTGCCTGTGCGCCCCGTTGCATGCCGGCCGCGACCCGTGGGCGCCGTTCGATGCCCCCTGGTTCGACCAGGTGGGCATTTCCGACGGATTGCCGCACTCGATCGCCACGGCCATCGCCCAGGACCGCGACGGCCTGATCTGGATCGGCACCATGGGCGGCCTGGTCCGTTACGACGGTTATCGCCTGCAGGTGTTCGGCGCCGCTAGCGACAAGGTTCCCGGCCTGCCCGATGCCTACGTGCGCAGCCTGCTCGCGCTGCCGGACGGCGACCTGCTGATCGGCACCAATGCCGGCGGCCTGGCCCGCTTCGAGCAGGCGGACAACAGCTTCCACGTCTATCCGATCGGTGCCGGCGGCCTCTCCGACCGCAAGGTCTTCGCGCTGGGCGACGACCATGCCGGCGGCGTCTGGATCGCCACCGACAATGGACTGGACCACCTCGACCTGCGCACCGGCAGGATCCGCCGGGTAGGCACCGGGCCGGAAACCTCGCCGCGCAACTTCAGCGTGATGCAGGACCGGCACGGCAACCTGTGGCTGGGCAACAACAACGGCCTGTTCGTGCGTCGCGCCGGCACGGACGCCTTCGTGCGCCCGATGGCGACGGACGAACCTGCCGCCACGGTGCTCGGCAACCAGATCTGGGCGATCATGCAGGACCGCGAAGGCCGCCTTTGGGTCGGCAGCGGCCAGGCCGGCGCAGCCTACCGGGACACCGGCGACCGCTGGCACGGCGTGCCGGGCTTCAGCGGCTACCCGGGCAGCATGCGCCACCCCACCGTGCGCGATTTCCTGCAGACCGACGCCGGCAAGGTATGGATCGCCACCGACGGCAGCGGCGTGATCGAATACGCGCCCGGCGAAGCCGGCGTGCGCCGGATCGATCACGACCCGGCGGTGCCCTCGTCCCTGCCCGGCGACGCGGTGCGCGCACTGCTGCGCGGCCGCTGGGGCAATATCTGGGCGGCCACCGACCTGGGCGTCGCCCGCAACAATCCGCAGGCGCGCACCGCGTTCTCGCTGCTGCCTTCGCCACTGGAACGCAACGCGCTGTCCGACACCAACGTGCACAGCATCTTCGTCGACTCGCGCGGGCGGATCTGGCTCGGCCTCGGTGCCGGCCACATCGACGTGATCGACCTCGAGGCCGGCGACATGCGCCACCTTCGCCTGGGCGGCAGCCAGACCCAACGCGACGTGCGCAGCCTCACCGAAACCGCCGACGGCTCGATCTGGGTCGGCACCCAGGGGCTGGCGCAGGTCGACCCGGATACGTTTGCGATCAAGGACTCCGTGCTGCCAGCACTGCACGACAAGCCGGTACTGAGCCTGCGGCCGGACGGCCCGCGCCTGCTGATCGGCACCTACGACGGCCTCTATCGCTACGACCTGCATACCCGCGCACTCGACCACGCCAGCCATGTGCCGAACGACCCGGACAGCCTCGCCGGCGATACCGTGCGGCACATCGCGCGAATAGGCAACGACTGGTGGTACGGCACCGGCAACGGCATCAGCATCGCCCGCGGCAACAGCCTGCCGCGCCGTTTCACCAACCTGCGCCACCGCGCCGGTGACCCGGACAGCCTGCCGCAGAACCTGATCGGCTCGATCAGCAGCAGTCCGCACGGCCAGGTATGGGTCAGCACCTTCGGCGGGCTCGGCGTCGTCACCCCTCCGCTCGACGGCGAACCGTGGAGCTTCCGCACGGTCGGCCTGGCGCAGGGCCTGTCCAGCGACAAGGTCAATGCGGTGCTGACCGACGACCACGGCCGGCTCTGGGCCAGCCTGTCCAACGGCGTGGCCAGGATCGACGGCGACACGTTCGAAGCCGCCAACCTCGGCACCCGCGACGGCCTGCACATCGCCAGCTACGTCAACGTCGCTGCGGCGCGCACGCCCGGCGGCGAGCTGCTGTTCGGCGGGCTGGGCGGGCTGACCGTGATCCGCCCGCACTGGCAGTCGCCGCCGGTCGCCAACGTGGCGCTGGCCATCACCAACGCCATCGTCGGCGGCGCCACCATGCCGTTCGGCCGCCTGCCCGCCAGCGGCGGAAAGATCGCGCTGGAGCACGGCAACCGCAACCTGCGCCTGGACTTCGCCCTGCTCGACTACCAGGCACCGACGGAAACCGCCTACAGCTACCGCATGGACGGCCTCGACGAGGGCTGGACAGTCATCCCCAAAGGCAACCCGCCCAGCGCCATCTACACCAGCCTGCCGCACGGCCATTACCGGCTGCGCCTGCGCGCCACCACCCGCGGCCTGCAGCCGCGCACGGTGGAGACCGACCTTGCGGTCGAGGTCAGGCCGCGCTGGTACGAAACCACGCTCAGCCGGACCATTGCCGCCCTGCTGCTGCTGGCGCTGATGGCTGCGCTGGTGCATCTGCGCACCCTGTACCTCAGGCGGCAGGCAGCCCAGCTGCAGCGGCAGGTCGACGAACGCACGCGCGACCTGCTCGTGGCGAACCGCCGCCTGGACGAACTGGCCAGCACCGACGGGCTGACCGGCGTCTACAACCGCCGCCGCTTCCTGGAGCTGGCCGCGCGCGAGCGCGAGCGGGCACAGGGCGGGTCGGCCTGCATCGCGCTGTTCGACCTGGACCGCTTCAAGCTGATCAACGACGTTCACGGCCACCTGGCCGGCGACGCGGTGATCCGCGGCGCGATCGAGGTGATCAGGCAGCACTGCCGCCAGGGCGACCTGGTGGGCCGCTATGGCGGCGAGGAATTCGTGCTGTGCCTGCCCGATACTCCACTGCCGCTGGCGCGGGACATCGCCGAACGCATCTGCGCGGCGCTGGCCGCCACCACGGTGAAGCACGACGGGCGCCCGATCCCGGTGACTGCCAGCATCGGCGTTGCCGCGCTGCGTCCGGGCGAATCCATCGAGCAATGGCTGTCGCGCGCCGACAAGGCGCTGTACGAGGCCAAGCGCGCCGGCCGCAACCGCTGCGCCGTCGCCAGCTGAAGCGCACCGCGCTCAGGTCGCATCGGCGTCGATGCCCCGGACCAGCGTGTACTGGCGATAGACGCCGTAGCCCACGCCGCACAGGCCGGTGAGCACGGCCGGAATCAGCAGGGTGTGCTCGCCGAGCACGCGGAACAGCATGGCGCCCACCGCGCTGCCGAAAGTGAAAGTGATGACCACCAGCAGGCAGACACGGATGCGCAGGGTGTCCACCTCCAGCCCGCGCAGGCGTTGGCCGACGTAGATGCCAAGGTCGGTGAACATGCCCGAGACATGGGTGGTGCGGAACACCATCCCGCTGTAGGTGCTGGCCATGCCGTTCTGCAGCCCGGCCGCCATCGCGGCCAGGTCCAGGCCGTACGAGCTGCCCTTGTCCAGCAGCGGCACCGCGGCAAACAGCAGCAGCGATTCCAGCACCAGCGCCACCCCGTAGCGACGGCCGAGCTTCAGCGTGTGCTGCTGCACGATCAGGCCGCTGAGCAGCGCGCCAAGCACGAAGGCGCCGATCGACAGCAGCCAGTGCCATGTCTCGCCGCCGTCGCCGGTGCCCACCGCAATGCCGAGCAGGCTGGTGGAGCCGGTGAGGTTGGTGATCGACTGGTGGCGGAAACCCATGTAGCCGGCGGCGTTGACCATGCCGGCAATGAAGGCGAGGATGCCGCCACCGATCCAGGCCCAGCGCGGCAATCGGCGCAGCACGGGCATGACCGCATCAGTCCTTGAGCGGCTGCACGTCGATCACCGGCGCATCGCCGATCACGTCAGCGCCCTTCGGCGGCACGAAGTTGAAGGTGGCCGGCGGAATCGGCGCGTTGCGCTGCCAGTTGGAGAAGCGGATGTCGGTGGTGGCGCCAAGCTGGTCGCGGAACGTCATGCGGGCCAGACCGTTGGCGTCGAAGCCGAGGTCGGCGTAGTCGAATTGCGGGTCCTTCGCGGTGGAGCTGAGCCGCAGCCAGAGCAGGCCGTCATGCTCGCCCTGCTCGACCACCTTGAAGTCCTTGTCCATCTGCTTGAGATCGGTCAGCACGGTGAGCGGGCTGTGCGCCTCCTCGGTGCTCTGCACGCGCACGGTGACCTGTTCGAGTTCGGGGTCGTACATCCACACCCGGCTGCCGTCGGCGACGATGGTCTGTTTGTACGGCGCAAGCGTGTCCCAGCGGAACTGGCGCGGCGCCTGCAGCGCCAGTGTGCCGAAACTGTTCTTGCCGGCGTGGCCGTTGATGTCGGTGAGGGTCTGGCTGAAGTGGCCGGTGAGCGAATGCAGGCCGGTGGCGAATGCGTCCAGCCGGGCGCGCGCAGAGCCGCTGGCAGCCTGCGCCACGGCGCTCAGCGACAGCGTCATCACGACGGCGGACAGGGCAAGCATGAAGCGTTTCATCGGATTCCCCGGAACGTGGCGGTGGCGGTGGATTGTGGACAGTGCCGGCTTAACGGATCGGTAGGAGCGGCGGGCGATGTTCTTCGGGCTTCGCAGGATGCGGGCCGTGCCCGCCCTGCCGAGTGACTTCAGTTCTTTGGCGGAGGCGGCGCCAGCACTTCGCGGTTGCCGTTGTGCTGCGGGGCGCTGACCACGCCGTCCTGCTCCATCTGCTCGACCAGCCGCGCGGCGCGGTTGTAGCCGATGCGCAGGTGGCGCTGCACGCCGGAGATCGAGGCACGCCGGGTCTGCGTGACCACCGCCACGGCCTTGTCGTACAGCTGGGTATCGGCGTCGCCGCCTTCCTCGCCTTCCTGCGGCAGTCCGGCGTCGTTGATGAACTTGCCGTCGGCGGTGGCCTGGACTTCCTCCAGCACGCCCTCGATGTAGTTGGGCGCGCCCTGCGACTTCAGCCAGGCCACCACGTGGTGCACCTCGTGGTCGTCGACGAAGGCGCCGTGCACGCGTTCCGGCGTGGCGGTGCCCGGCGGCAGGTACAGCATGTCGCCGTGGCCGAGCAGGGTCTCCGCGCCGCTCTGGTCGAGAATCGTGCGCGAGTCGATCTTGCTGGACACCTGGAACGCGATGCGGGTGGGGATGTTGGCCTTGATCAGGCCGGTGATCACGTCCACCGACGGGCGCTGGGTAGCCAGGATCAGGTGCACGCCGGCGGCGCGCGCCTTCTGCGCCAGGCGGGCGATCAGCTCCTCCACCTTCTTGCCGACGATCATCATCATGTCGGCGAATTCGTCGATGAACACCACGATGTACGGCAGCGGCTCCAGCGGTTCGGCGGCGAGGTTCGGCATCTCCGGGTTCGGCCGGAACAGCGGGTCCAGCAGCGGCTGGCCGGCGTTCTCGGCGTCCTTCACCTTCTTGTTGAAGCCGGCCAGGTTGCGCACGCCCACCGCGGCCATCAGCTTGTAGCGGCGCTCCATCTCGGCCACGCACCAGCGCAACGCGTTGGCCGCTTCCTTCATGTCGGTGACCACCGGCGCCAGCAGGTGCGGGATGCCCTCGTACACCGAGAGCTCCAGCATCTTCGGATCGATCATGATCATCCGCACGTCTTTCGGGCTGGCCTTGTACAGCAGCGAAAGCACCATCGCGTTGACCGCCACCGACTTGCCCGAGCCGGTGGTGCCGGCCACCAGCAGATGCGGCATCTTGCCCAGGTCGACCACCACCGGCTTGCCGCCGATGTCCTTGCCCAGCGCCAGCGACAGCGGCGACTTCGTCTGGTCGTACTTGTCCGAGCGCAGGATCTCGGAGAGGTAGACGATCTGCTTGTGGGTGTTGGGGATCTCCAGCCCGATCACGTTCTTGCCGGGAATCACGTCCACCACGCGCACGCTGACCACCGACAGGCCGCGCGCGATGTCCTTGTCCAGGCTGGACACCTGCGAGCCGCGCACGCCGGGCGCCGGCTCCATCTCGAAGCGGGTGATCACCGGGCCCGGATAGGCGCCGACCACCTTCACGTCGATCTTGAAGTCCTTCAGCTTGAACTCGACCTGGCGCGAGAGCACCTCGAGGGTTTCCTCGGAATAGCCCGGCCCCTGCGGCGGCGCCTCGTCCAGCAGCGACAGCGGCGGCAGTTCGCCCGGCGTGGCGGCGCCGACGAACAACGGGATCTGCGTTTCGAGCTTGGCCCGCTCGCTCTTGGTCACCGGCGCGGGCGGCGCCTCGATGCGCACCGGCTCGCGCTTCGCCTGGCGCACCGCATCGGCCTTCTTGACCACCTCGCGCTCGCTGCGCGCCTGCCGCGCCGCCAGTGCCTGCGGCGCCTCGCGCAGCTTGCCCTTGGCCCAGTCGAGCAGCTTCAGCACGCCATGCCCGGTCAGGTCCATCACCTTGAACCAGGACAAGCCGGTGGCCAGGGTCACCGCGATCAGGAACACGGCCAGCAGCAGCAATGGCGCTCCCTTGTCGCCGAACGCGCTGAGCAGGGCCTTGCCAGTCCACTCACCAACGATGCCACCGACACCTTGCGGCAGAACCTGTTCATGAAAATTGAGGTACAGCAGCGCCGGGCCGGTGATGAAGAAGAACACGAAGCCGATCAGGCGCAATGCCGGCTCCCACGGATGCACCACCTGCTCGCCGCGCTGGCGCAACACCTGCACGCCCAGCAACAGCAACAGCAACGGGAAGCAGTAGGCGACCAGGCCGAAGATCCAGCGCAGCAGGTCAGCGATGTAGGCGCCCACGGTGCCGCCGAAATTGCGTGCGTGCTCCAGCTGGCCGGCGTTGGTCCAGCTGGGGTCGTGCGGGTCGTAGCTGAACAGGCACACCAGCAGGTACAGCGCCAGCGGCAGCAGCAGCAGGGCACCGGCTTCGCGCAGCCGGCGCTTCAGCTCCTCGCTGAGGCCTTCCTTCGGTTGTTGCCTGACGTTCGTGCTGCGCGCCACCCTGGGTGCCCCTTTCTTGCCTGCCAAGGTCAGAGCATACCTTGCAGCGCCGGATGCACCAGCTTGCCGCCGTCGACATTGATGCCGACCTTCAGCGGCTCGAACTGGCGCCACTCGTTGCCGGCGGCCAGGCGCTGCACGTAGGGCAGGATCGCGGCGGAGATCGCCAGCGACGAGGTCTGCGGCACCGCGCCGGGCATGTTGGTCACGCAGAAGTGGGTGATGCCGTGCACGTCGTAGGTGGGCTTCTCCCAGGTGGTCGGCCTCGAGGTCTCGAAGCAGCCGCCCTGGTCGATGGCGATGTCCACCAGCACGCTGCCGGGCTCCATCGTCCTCACCATGGCCTCGCTGACCACGTGCGGCGCGCGGGCGCTGGGGATCAGCACCGCGCCGACCACGATGTCGGCATCGCGCACTTCCTCGGCCACCGACGACTCGTAGGCATACAGCGCGGTGACGTTCGGGCCCAGCACCATCATGTCGGCCAGGCGGTCCTGGCGCTTGTCGAACACCACCACGTTGGCACCGGTCGCGGCGGCCAGCGCCACGGCATTGCCGCCGGCGGCGCCCGCGCCGAGCACTACCACCTTGCCGCGCGTGGTCGAAGCCATGCCGCCGAGCAGCTTGCCCTTGCCGCCCTGCGGGCGATGCAGCAGCGTGGTGCCGAGCTGGATGGCGATGCGGCCGGCGATCACCGACATCGGCAACAGCAGCGGCAGCACGCCGTTCTCGGTCACCGACTCGAACGCCACGCCGGTCAGGCCGATGTCGAGAAGGCGCCTGGTCAACTCGGGTTCGGCGGCCAGGTGCAGGTAGCAGAACAACAGGTGGTGTTTCTTCAGCAAGGCCAGGTCGCCGGCGATCGGCTCCTTCACCTTCACGATCAACTCGCCGGCCTCGTACAGCGCGGCGGCGTCCGGCACGACCCGGATGCCTTCCCCGGCGTAGGCCGCGTCGGCAAAGCCGCTCTTCAGGCCGGCTCCGGACTGGATGAACACGTCGTGGCCGCGACGCACCAGGTCGGCGGCAGCGGCGGGAATGAGGGCGACACGGCCCTCCAGGGTCTTGGTTTCGGAGGGAATGCCGATGCGCATGAAGAAGGAATCCTGTGGGAGGGTGAATCCATCGTGCAATCGCCGCGGCAAGCTCGCCGGTCTGCCGATGCCTTGAATCGGTGCTGCACATTCCCCATTCTTCGGGGGTCATGCGCTCCGTCGTCATCACCGATGCGGCCCCCGGGGAAACCGCCGCAGGGGCTCGAGCGAATAACCACTCAAATCACCAGAAAACCCAAGGATTATAACCATGAGCGTCGCCCCCAGACACAGCCGTCTGCTGATCCTCGGCTCCGGCCCCGCCGGCTACACCGCCGCGGTGTATGCAGCCCGCGCCAACCTCAAGCCGACCATGATCACCGGCCTGCAGCAGGGCGGCCAGCTGATGACCACCACCGACGTGGACAACTGGCCGGGCGACGTCGAGGGGCTGCAGGGTCCGGCGCTGATGCAGCGCATGGCCGAGCACGCCGAGCGCTTCCACACCGAGATGATCTTCGACCACATCCACACGGTCGACCTGAAACAGCGCCCGTTCCGGCTCAAGGGCGATTCCGGCGAATACACCGCCGACGCACTGATCGTCGCCACCGGTGCCACCGCCAAGTACCTCGGCATCGAAAGCGAGGAGAAGTACAAGGGCAAGGGCGTGTCCGCCTGCGCCACCTGCGACGGCTTCTTCTTCCGCGACCAGGACGTGGTGGTGATCGGCGGCGGCAACACCGCGGTCGAGGAAGCGCTGTACCTGGCCAACATCGGCCGCAAGGTCTACCTGGTGCATCGCCGCGACAAGCTGCGCGCCGAGAAGATCATGCAGGACAAGCTGTTCGAGAAGGCTGCTGCCGGCAAGATCGAGCTGGTCTGGAACCACACCATCGACGAAGTGCTGGGCGACGATTCCGGTGTCACCGGCGTGCGCGTGAAGGACGTCAACTCCGGCGCCACCCGCGACATCGCGGCGACCGGTTTCTTCGTGGCGATCGGCCACACGCCGAACACCGGCATCTTCGAAGGCCAGCTCGACATGCACGACGGCTACATCAGGATCCGCAGCGGCCAGCACGGCATGGCCACGATGACCTCGGTGCCCGGCGTGTTCGCCGCCGGCGATGTGGCCGACCACATCTATCGCCAGGCCGTCACCTCGGCCGGCTTCGGCTGCATGGCCGCGCTGGATGCCGAACGCTGGCTGGACCAGCAGGCCCCGGCCGGCTGACGCCCGCACTGTAGGAGCCCGCTCGCGGGCGATGCTTTTGTTTTTGAGAATCCCGGCCAAAAGCATCGCCCGCGAGCGGGCTCTTACGCCAAGCCATGCCATGCTCGAGATCCGCTTCCACGACGCGATCGCCGAACTGCCTGCCGCGGAGTGGGACGCTTTGCGCGCCGACGAAAACCCGTTCGTGTCGCATGCATTCCTGCTCGCGCTGGAACGCAGCGGCTGCATCCGCCCCGACTGGGGCTGGCAGGCGCATCACCTGGGCCTGTACGAAAGCGATCGACTGGTCGCCGCCGCGCCGCTGTACCTGAAAGGCAACTCGCACGGCGAGTTCGTGTTCGACTGGGGCTGGGCGCGCGCGTGGGAACGCGCCGGCGGCGCGTACTACCCGAAGCTGCTCAACGGCGTGCCCTACTCGCCCGTGCCCGGTCCGCGCCTGCTGGCCGGCAGCAACGGACGCACGCCGCGGCTGCAGCGCGCGCTGGTCGATGCCATGCACGACGAGGCGGCACGGCTCGGCCTGTCGTCGGTGCATGCGAATTTCCTGCAACCCGCCGAACTGGCCGCGTTCGGCGACAACTGGCTGGCGCGCTCCGACGTGCAGTTCCACTGGCACAACCGCGGTTACCGCCACTTCCCGGATTTCCTCGCCGCGCTCAGCCACAAGAAGCGCAAGAACATCCTGCACGAACGCCGCCAGGTGGCGGCCAGTGGACTGGCCATCGAGTGGCGCAGCGGCGACACGCTCGATGACGACGAATGGCAGCGCGTGCATGCGTTGTACGAAGCCACCTTCGACATGAAGGGCAACCACGCGGCGCTGACTGCCGCGTTCTTCCGCCGGCTCGGCACGCTGGGATCGACCGCACAGCTGGCACTGGCCCGCGACGGCAGTACCATCGTGGCGATGGCGCTGTTCGTGCAGGGTGGAAACGTGCTGTACGGCCGCTACTGGGGTGCGGCAGCGGAGGTACCGGGCCTGCATTTCGAACTGTGCTACTACCGCGGCATCGAGTACGCCATCGCCCGGGGCTTGCAGCGCTTCGAGCCTGGCGCGCAGGGCGAACACAAGCTGGCGCGCGGCTTCCTGCCGGCGCGCACGCATTCGCGCCACTACCTGGCGAACCCGGACTTCCGTGCCGCGGTGGCGAAGGCGCTTGCCAGCGAAGCCGAAGCGGTCGACGCTTATGCCGCCGAGCTGTTGGACCACAGCCCCTATGCCGAACACGGCAAGGTCGCACGATGAACCGGCTGCCCCTGCTGGACCCCGAGGCCTGGGACCGCTTTCCCGATCCGCGCCAGGCGCTGACCGAGCCGAACGGCCTGCTTGCGTTCGGCGGCGACCTGTCGCCGCGGCGGCTGCTGGCCGCGTACAGCCTGGGCATCTTCCCATGGTTCGGCGAACACGAGCCGATCCTGTGGTGGTCGCCCGATCCGCGTTGCGTGTTCCATACCCGAAACCCGCGGATCAACCGCAGCCTGCGCCGCCAGCTCAGGGGCAAGCGGTGGCGGCTCAGCGTGGACCACGCGTTCGAGCAGGTCGTCCGTGCCTGCGCCGCGCCGCGTGCGAACGACTCCGGCACCTGGCTGGTGCCGGCGATGATCGACGCGTATGTGCAACTGCACCGGCTCGGTCATGCGCACAGCGTCGAGGTGTGGGACGGCGAGCGTCTGGTCGGCGGCATCTATGGCGTGGCCATTGGCCGGCTGTTCTGCGGCGAATCGATGTTCAGCGCCGAGAGCGGCGGTTCCAAGCTCGCCCTGGTCGCGCTGGCGCGTTTGCTGCACGAAATGGATTTCCCGCTGCTCGATACCCAGGTCAGCAACCCGCACACGCTCGGTCTGGGCGCCGTCGAGGTACCGCGCGCGGAGTTCCTGCGGCAGATCGCCCGGCTCGGCCAACGGCCCGGACTGGTCGGCAGCTGGGCCGCCTTCACGCCACGGTTGATCCAGCCCTGCGGCGGCTGAAGGTCAGCGCGCGAGCGCCTTGAGCTCGTCGTAATTGCCCAGGAACAGCGCCACCAGGTCCGGGTCGAGCTGGCTGCCGGCGGCGGCGCGCAGATAGGCCAGCACGTCCGCCTCGGGCCACGCCGGCTTGTACACGCGCGCGGTGATCAGCGCATCCCACACGTCGACCACGCTGAAGATGCGCGCCGCCAAAGGAATTTCCTCGCCGCGCAGGCCCTGCGGGTAACCGCTGCCATCCCAGCGTTCGTGGTGGCTGTACGGGATATCGCCGGCGTCGCGCAGGAAATCCACCCGCTGCAGCAGTTCGTGGCCAAGCTGCGGGTGCTGGCGCATCACCGCCAGCTCCTCGTCGTCCAGCTTGCCCGGCTTGATCAGCACCGCGTCCGGCAAGGCCAGCTTGCCGATGTCGTGCAGCAGCGCGCCGAAGCTGAGGTTGCGCAGCGCCTCGCCATGCACACCAGCCAGCCGGGCCAAGCCGGTGGCCATGCGCATCACCCGGTCGGAATGGTCGCCGGTTTCGCGGTGGCGGATGTCCATCGCCGACACCAGCACGCGCAGAGCCTGCTCATGCCCGTCCAGCAGCCTGCGGTTGGCAGCCTGCAGCCGACGCAGGTCACGCGCGATCATCCAGTACAGCAGCGCGCCGGTACACGCCACGAACAGCCAGCCCTTGATGCTCTGCAACCAGCTCAGTTCGGCCCGGGTGCGCACCAGCGCATCCAGCACGCGATCGGACGACCATATCCACAACGCAGACAGCAACACGTAGAGCAGAACCGTACGGAACTGCGGGCTGATTCTCACAGACGCTCCCCTGCCAGGCTCATTCGGCGCACGCACGTGCCGCGCGCCCTGCACGTCGACGAGAATATGAATCAAGGCCCGGCGTGACGCTGTGACCGGCGCCTCAGCCCGCCCGCATCGCGTACTTGCGCGCGACGTAATCGTCGAGGATGCCCACGAACTCTTCGGCGATGCGGTCGCCGCGCAGGGTCATCGCCTTCTCGCCGTCGATGAACACCGGCGCCGCCGGCGCCTCGCCGTTGCCGGGCAGCGAGATGCCGATGTTGGCGTGCTTGGACTCGCCCGGGCCGTTGACGATGCAGCCCATCACCGCCAGCGTGAGGTTCTCCACGCCGTCGTACTTGATGCGCCAGATCGGCATCTGCTCGCGCACGTGTTCCTGCACGGTCTTGGCCAGTTCCTGGAAGAACTCGCTGGTGGTGCGACCACAGCCCGGACAGGCGGTGACCAGCGGGGTGAACGAGCGCAGGCCCATGGTCTGCAGCAGTTCCTGCGCCACGATCACCTCGCCGGTGCGCGAGGCGCCCGGTTCCGGCGTCAGCGAAATGCGGATGGTGTCGCCGATGCCTTCCTGCAGCAGCACCGCCAGCGCGGCGCTGGAGGCGGTGATGCCCTTGGAACCCATGCCGGCCTCGGTCAGGCCCAGGTGCAGCGCGTAGTCGCAGCGTGCGGCCAGGTCGCGGTACACCGCGATCAGCTCCTGCACGCCGGAGACCTTGCACGACAGGATGATGCGCTCGCGCGGCAGGCCGATCCTCTCGGCCAGCGCGGCCGAGTCCAGCGCCGAGCGGATCAGCGCCTCGCGCCCCACGTGCGAGGCGTCCCACGGATCGGCGCGACGGGCGTTCTCGTCCATCAGCGCGGTGAGCATGCCCTGGTCCAGCGAGCCCCAGTTCGCGCCGATGCGCACCGGCTTGCCGTAGCGCAGCGCCTTTTCGATGATCGAGGCGAACTGGCTTTCGTGCTTCTTGCCGAAGCCGACGTTGCCGGGATTGATGCGGTACTTGGCCAGCGTCTCAGCGCAGGCCGGCTCGCGTTCCAGCAACTGGTGGCCGTTGTAGTGGAAGTCGCCGACGATCGGCACGTCCACGCCCATCATCGCCAGCCGTTCGGCAATGCGCGGCACCGCCGCGGCGGCGGCCGGCGTGTTGACCGTGATGCGCACCAGTTCGGAACCGGCGCGGGCCAGCTCGGCAATCTGTTTCGCGGTGCTGGCCGGGTCTTCGGTGTCGGTGTTGGTCATCGACTGCACCACCACCGGCGCGCCGCCACCTACCCTCACCTTGCCTATCTGTACGGCCACGCTGGGCCGGCGCGGAGCCGGGGCGGCCGGACGCGGTTCCTGCGAAACAAGCTCACTCATGGAATCAACCGAAATGACAGGTCGCGATCGTCCGCGACGACCCGCCAAGAATACCCGATCGGCCGCCTTTCCCCGCGGCAGGCCCGTGCCGCGGTCGCAGAAACGTGCGCCGGCAACCAGCCAATCGCCGGGAGCGATCCGCGCGCCACTCGTCTCCCCGGGCGAACCGCTGCCGACCCGCCGCACGCGATGCGCCGGTCAGCCCGGTACGGCGCATACTGCCCGCGTGCAATGGACGGATTGCCGCAGTTGCTTGATCGAAGTCATGATGCCGCTGCATGCTTCGCGCCAAAATGCGCCGCTATTTTTTCGGGGAAGCCCATGCCGAACACCGAGTACTACAACGACAAGGTCGTACGCCAGTTCCTGCTGGCCGCGGCAGTGTGGGGCATCATCGGCATGTCGGTCGGCGTGTATGCCGCCGCCGAACTGATGTGGCCGGTACTGAACTTCGAGATCCCCTGGCTGACCTTCAGCCGGATCCGCCCCGACCACACCTTCGGCGTGATCTTCGCCTTCGGCGGCTCGGCGCTGATGGGCACCTGCTATTACGTGGTACAGCGCACCGGCCACGCCCGGCTGGCGTTCAAGAACCTGGCCGCGTTCACCTTCTGGGGCTGGCAGCTGGTCTGCGTGCTGGCGATGACCACGATGCCGCTGGGGCTGACCCAGAGCAAGGAGTACGCCGAGCCGGAATGGTTCGTCGACATCCTGATCGCGATCGTCTGGGTGAGCTTCGGCGTGGTGTTCTTCGGCAGCCTGGCGCGCCGGCGCATCAAGCACATCTACGTGGCGAACTGGTACTACGGCGCGTTCATCATCGCGGTGGGCCTGCTGCACATCGTCAACAACCTCGCCATTCCGGTGTCCTGGGCCAAGTCCTACCCGATCTATTCGGGCGTGGTCGACGCGATGGTGCAGTGGTGGTATGGCCACAACGCGGTGGCGTTCTTCCTCACTGCCGGCTTCCTCGGCATGATGTACTACTTCGTGCCGCGCCAGGCGCAGCAGCCGCTGTGGAGCTACCGCTTCTCGATCGTCAATTTCTGGGCGCTGATCTCGGTCTACATGTGGGCCGGTTCGCATCACCTGATGTACACCGCGCTGCCTGACTGGGTGCAGTCGGTGGGCATGGCGTTCTCGCTGGTGCTGCTGATGCCGAGCTGGGGTTCGGCCGCCAACGGCCTGCTCACCTTCAACGGCTCCTGGCACAAGCTGAAGACCGACCCTGCCGCGAAATTCATGGTGATGTCGCTGGTGTTCTATGCCGCGTCGACCTTCGAAGGCTCGATGATGGCGATCAAGACGGTCAACCAGTTCACCCATTACACCGACTGGACTGTCGCCCACGTGCACTCCGGCTCGCTGGGCTGGGTGGCGATGATCACCATCGGCTCGCTGTACGCGATGGCGCCGCGTGCACTGGGCCGCCCGGAGATGTATTCGCACAAGGGCATGGAAGTGCATTTCTGGCTGCACATCATGGGCACCCTGCTGTACGTGGGCGCGATGTGGACCGCCGGCGGCGTGGAAGGCCACATGTGGCGCGCCACCCAGCCCGACGGCGCGCTCACCTACGGCTTCCTGGACAGCCTGATCGCGATCAAGCCGATGTACCTGATCCGCTGGCTGGGCGGCGTGCTGATCCTGTCGGGCATGGTGGTGATGGCGTGGAACCTGTGGCACACCGCGGCCGATGCGCGCGCGCGGCTGATCAAGCCGATCCCGGTCCCCATTCCCGAGCCGGTGCCGCACCAGGTGCCCGCACCACTGCCTGCTGCCGGCTGAGGAAGATCCATCATGGCTTACAAGCATTTCGAACTGATCGAGAAACACGCCGGCCTGCTCGGCATCTTCACCGCGATCATGGTTTCGCTGGGCGGCCTGGCCGAAATTACCCCGCTGTTCGTCGAGGCGCATTCGCTGAAAGCGCCGCCGAACGTGCACCCGTACGACCCGCTGCGGCTGGCCGGCAAGGACGTCTACGTGCGTGAGGGCTGCTATCTGTGCCACTCGCAGATGATCCGCGCGCTGCGCTTCGAGACCGAGCGCTACGGCCACTTCTCCACCGCCGCCGAGTCGGTCTACGACCGCCCGTTCCAGTGGGGCTCCAAGCGCACCGGCCCGGACCTGGCCCGGGTGGGCGGCAAGTACTCCGACGCCTGGCAGCGCATGCACCTGCTGGATCCGCGCAGCGTGGTGCCGCAGTCGAACATGCCGGCCTACCCGTGGCTGGTCGGCAAGAAACTCGACGCCGCCGACATCCAGGCGCGCATGCGCACCCTGCGCAAGCTGGGTGACCCGTACAGCGACGCCGACATCGCCGCCGCACCCGCCGCGGTGGAAGGCAAGACCGAAATGGATGCGCTGATCGCCTACCTGCAAGGACTCGGCATCAAGAACGAGCCCGACGCGGCTGGCGCCAAGGCCACCGCATCCACCGGCACGGGAGGCACGCCATGACGCCGATGAATCCGCTCTGGGGCCACCTCGCCGGGGTGTTGATCCTGCTGATGATGTTCACCTTCATCGGCATCTGGTTCTGGGCCTGGCGCAAGTACCACGTACCCACGTTCAACCGCATGGCACGCCTGCCGATGGAAGACGAGCCCGAGTTCGACAGCAAGGAGGATCGCCCATGAGTACGGGATGGTCGTTTTGGGTGATGTTCCTGGTGGTGCTGAACCTCGGCATCACGTTCTTCCTGTACCTGTGGGGGCCGCGCGCGAAGATCCCCACCCTGCCCGACGGCACCAGCGGCCACGTCTGGGCCCACGGCGTGCTGCGCGAAGGCGTGCGTCCGTTGCCCATGTGGTGGATCGTGCTGTCCGGCGCGATGTTCGTGGCCGGTTTCGTCTACCTGGTGCTGTTCCCCGGTTTCGGCAGCTTCAAGGGCGTGCTGGGCTGGACTTCGCACGGCGAACTGGCGCAGGCAGTGGCCACCAACGAAGCCAGGCGCGCCCCACTGGTCGAGCGCTTCAAGCTGTATCCGGTGGAACAGCTGGCCAACGACCCGGCCGCCCTGCAGATGGGCAAGGTGCTGTTCGAGGACAATTGCGCCGCCTGCCACCAGCGCAGCGCCAAGGGCAACGTGACGCTCGGTGCGCCCGACCTCAGCGACGACGACTGGCTGTACGGCGGCAGCGGCAGCGACATCGTCACCTCGATCCACGACGGTCGCAGCGGCGTGATGCCGCCGTGGGCCAGCCTCGGCGCAGACAACGTGAAGAACCTCGCGCAGTACGTGTTGAGCCTGTCCGGTTCGCCGCACGACGCGGCCAAGGCGGCGGCGGCGCAGCCGCTGTTCACCACCTGCGCGGCCTGCCACGGCGCCGACGGCAAGGGCAACCATGCGCTGGGCGCACCCAACCTCACCGACAAGGTGTGGCTGCACGGCGGCAGCGTGGCCGACATCGAGAAGAGCATCGGCGAGGGCCGCCAGGGCCACATGCCGGCGTGGAGCCCGCGCCTGTCCGACGACCAGATCCGCGTGCTCGCCGCCTACGTCTACCAACTGTCGCACCAGCCCGATGAAGGCAGGCAATGACATCGTCGCCCGCACGGCATCGGCCTGGTATCGCCAGCCGGTGCTGTGGCTGGGCGCCTTCATCTTCGTGGCCTCGCTGGCCGGCTGCGTGTGGATCATCGTGCTCGGCGCAAACCATGCCGACACGCCGCTGGATACCCCGCACACCGTGTTCGGCGTGCCGGTGAGCGCGCACAGCAGCGCCACACCGCCGCACCCGCCCACCGATCCGCCGCGATGAACGGCTACGCGGCCTGGGCCCACCCGCAACTCGCCGCGCAGGTGCTGCGCCCGCGCCGCGACGGCTGCAGCGAAATCGCCTTGCGGGTCGAGTCCCTGCACGACGCACGCCAGGTGCTGTGGCTGGAACAACGAATCCGCGCGCTGCCCGGCGTGCGGCGCGTGGCCATCGACCGGCCGGCGCAGCGCGTGCGGGTGGTGTGGGACGCGCAACGCACCCCGCTGCCGGCCCTGCTCGAGAGTTTCGCCGCCGCCGACTGCCCGGCGCAGCCGCTGCCGCGCGACAGCATCGACGACGCCCGCGCGCGGGAACAGCACCAGGCGCTGAAGCACCTGCTGGTCGCCGGCATGTGCTCGATGCAGGTGATGACGTACGCGTTCGTGATCTACGTCGGCGTGGTCGATTTCGTCGACTTCAGCACGCGCAGCCTGTTCCGCTGGCTCGGCCTGCTGACCACCTTGCCGGTGGTGTTCTACTCGGCGCAGCCGTTCTTTGCCGGCGCCGTGCGCGAGCTGCGCGGGCGCCGGCTCGGCATCAACCTGCCGGTGGCACTGGCGGTGCTGCTGGTATTCCTGGCCAGCGGATTCAACACGCTGCGCGGCAGCGGCGAGATCTACTTCGATTCGGTGACCATGTTCGTGTTCCTGCTGCTGGCCGGGCGCTATGTGGAGCTGCGCTCGCGCCACCGCAGCGGCGCGCTGGGCGACGCCGCCATCGATGCGGCGCCCCTGCTGGCGCAGCGACGCCGCGCCGACGGCGAGCTGGAGACGGTCCCCGCGATCGCCCTGCTGCCCGGCGACCGCGTGCACATCGCCGAAGGCGGCACCGTGCCGGCGGACGGCGTGCTGGAAAGTGCCGGCGCGCAGGTGGACGAAGCGCTGCTGTCGGGCGAGTCGCGCCCGGTACGGCGCGCGCGCGGCCAGCGCCTGGTCGCCGGCAGCGTGCTGCTGTCCGGGCCGGCCGAACTGCGCGTGGAACACAGCGGCGCCACCACCGTCGCGGCGCGGCTGGGCGCGCTGGCGACCCGTGCGCGGCAGGCGCGTTCGCTGATCGCGCCCAGCGACCGCGAGATCGGCCGCTTCGTCGCCCGCGTGCTGGTGCTCACCGCACTCACCGCATTGGGCTGGCTGCTGGTCGATCCGTCGCGCGCATTCGAGGCCGCGGTGGCGGTGCTGGTGGTGGCCTGCCCCTGCTCGTTCGCGCTGGCCCGCCCGGCCGCGCTGACCCGCGCGCTCGGCGTGCTGGCCGCGCGCGGCGTGCTGGTCACCGACGGCAAGGCGCTGGACACACTGGCCCGGGTCGACTACGCGCTGTTCGACAAGACCGGCACCCTCGGCGTGCCGCAGCTGGACCGTCGCGCCATCGAACCGTTGCGCGGCGACACGCCGGAGCACGTGCTGCAACTGGCCGACGCGCTGGCCCACGAGAGCTCGCACCCGCTGGCCCGCGCGCTGGCCGACGCGGCCCGCCAGCAGGCGCTGCCGCTGCAGGCGCGATCGGTGCGGGTGCATGCCGGTGCCGGCATCAGCGGCGAGGTCGACGGCCGCATGCTGCGGCTGGGTCGCGCCGATTTCGCGCTGGCGCCCGCCGGCCACCCGCTGCCGGCCGACGCCGACGCACTGGTGCTGGCCGATGCCGACGGCGCGATCGCCGCCTTCCATCTCGCCGAACAGCCACGCGCCGGGGCTCGCCGCCTGCTCGACACGCTGCGCGCCGACGGCATCGCCATCGCCATCGCCAGCGGCGACCACGAATCCCGCGTGGGCGCGCTGGCCGACCGCCTCGACGTCGCCGACCGCTACGCGCGGCAGTCGCCCGACGACAAGCTGGCCCGACTGCAGGCGGCGCACGCCGAAGGCCGCATCACGCTCGCCGTCGGCGACGGCAGCAATGATGCTCCGCTGCTGGCCGGCGCCGACGTCTCCGCCGCACTGGCCTCGGGCACCGAGCTGGCGCAATCCCACGCGGACCTGCTGCTGCTCGACGGCCACCTCGGCAGCCTGGCGGATGCCCGCGCCATCGCCCGTCAGCTGCGGCAGGTGACCCGGCGGGGCCGACGCTGGTCGCTGTGGTACAACCTGGCCGCCGTGCCGTTTGCCGCCTTTGGCCTGGTGACGCCGTGGCTCGCCGCGATCGGCATGTCGCTGAGTTCGCTGCTGGTGGTGCTGTACGCCCTGCGCGTCGGCAACACCGGAGCCGTCGCTCCGGCCGACGTCCCCGGCCCGCCACTGCGCCCGCGCGAGCTGCACGCATGAACATCCTGCTGGTGCTGATCCCGGTCACCTCGCTGATCGTGGGGGTCGGGGTGTGGCTGTTCTTCTGGGCGGTCAACCACCAGCAGTTCGACGACCTGGACAGCCCGGCGTCACTGCCGCTGCTGGACGACGATCAGCCCGTGCCGGCATCGCCCGCCGAACCCCATCCCACGGACCCGCCCTAGGGATGCCCTGAAGGCCGGGTTCCGGTATGCGGGATCCGCAACAGCAGAAAGCATTGCCCGCGAGCGGGTTCCTGCGATGGCGGCGTGGTGCCAGGCGGCCGGCGGCATGTACGGTCACGCCGAAAGCCCCGTGATGGCGACGCACCGCCGAACCATCGCCTACACTCGGGCCATGCCCACGCCGCTGCTTCCTTCCGCCCCGAGCCGACTGCTCGCCGAACAGGCGCTGAGCCGCACCGCCGGCGCGCCGCTGCTGGGCGGCAACGCGGTGGAACTGCTGATCGACGCGGCCGCCCACTACGACGCCTGGCTGGCGGCGATCCGCGGTGCGCGGCAGCGCGTGCTGCTGGAGAACTACATCATCCGCAACGACGAGGTGGGGCGCGCTTTCCGCGACGCGCTGGTCGAACGCGCGCAGGCAGGCGTGTTCGTCGCGGTGGTGGTCGACTGGCTCGGTTGCCTCGGGCAGTCGCGCGGCGCGTTCTGGGCACCGCTGCGCGCGGCCGGCGGCGAGGTGCGGGTGTTCAACCCGCCGCAGCTGGGCCAGCCGTTCGGCTGGGTCAGCCGCGACCACCGCAAGCTGCTGGTGGTGGACGGCGCCCACGGTTTCCTCTCCGGCGTGTGCATCAGCGCCAAGTGGCTGGGCAACCCGCGGCGCGGCGTGCCGCCGTGGCGCGACACCGGCGTGGCGCTGCGCGGCCCCGCGGTGGCCGAACTGGAGGTCGCGTTCGCGCAGAGCTGGTCCGAGACCGGGCCGGCGCTGGGGCCGTTCGCGGTGCAGGCGGAAGCCGCCGCGCCGGCCGGCGAGGTGGCACTGCGGGTGATCGCCACCCAGCCGTCCACCGCCGGCATGTACCGGCTCGACCAGATGATCGCCGCGATGGCACGCAAGACACTGTGGCTCACCGATGCCTACTTCGTGGGCCTGGCGCCGTACGTGCAGGCGCTGGTGGCAGCCGCACGCGACGGCGTGGACGTGCGCCTGCTGGTGCCCGGCAGCAGCGACATCCCCGCGGTGGCGAGCCTGTCGCGTTCGGGCTACCGACCGCTGCTGAAGGCCGGCGTGCGCGTGTTCGAATGGAACGGCTCGATGCTGCACGCCAAGACCGCGGTGGCCGACGGCCAGTGGGCGCGGGTCGGTTCGTCCAACCTCAACATCGCCAGCTGGCTCGGCAACCGCGAACTCGACGTGGCCATCGAGGACGCCGGCTTTGCCGGCCAGCTCGTCGCGCAATACGAGCAGGACCTGGACAACGCCACCGAGATCGTGCTGGCCTCGCGCCCTCGCCGCCATGGCCACGGCAACCGCGAGCGGGTCCGCAGCAGCAACGCCCGGTCGCCGCGGGTGCGCCATGGCGGCGGCAGCTCCGGCCGCGCCGCCGCCGGCGCCCTGCGCCTCGCCAACAGCATGGGCGCCGTGCTGGCCAACCGCCGCGTGCTCGGCGACGCCGGCAGCGGGCCGCTGGTGCTCGGTACCCTCGCGCTCGCCGCGCTGGCGGCCATCGCATTCGTATGGCCGGCGTGGATCGGCTGGCCGTTCGGCACCCTCGCCGCCTGGTTCGCGCTGAACCTGGGCATCCGCAGCTGGCGCGCGCGCAAGCGCCGCTGGCGCGAACTGCGCCACGCCGATGACGACTGAAGCCGACTTCATCTCTTGAGGCTTTTCATTCGTTTCCTGCGTCAAGCAGATGTTTTCCCGCAATTTGATACCGTCAGCGTGCTAGGCTCGCGCCCTTATGCCAGCGCCATTCGACGACTCCACGCCACGCCACGTCCTTACCCCCAGCTCGCTCAACCGGCTGGTGCGCGACCTGCTGGGCGACGCGCTGCCGCTGGTGTGGATCGAAGGTGAACTGTCGAACGTGGCCAAGCCCGCGTCCGGGCACCTGTACTTCACCCTGAAGGACAGCGGCGCCCAGGTGCGCTGCGCGATGTTCAAGATGAAGGCGACCGCGCTGCGCTTTCGTCCGGCCGACGGCATGCAGGTGCTGCTGCGCGCTCGGGTCGGCCTGTACGAACCGCGCGGCGAGTTCCAGCTGGTGGTCGAATCCATGGAGCCGGCCGGCGAAGGTGCGCTGCAGCGCGAGTTCGAGCAGCTCAAGGCGCGGCTCGACGCCGAGGGCCTGTTCGACACCGCGCGCAAGCGCCCGCTGCCCCGCTACGCGCGACGCATCGGCGTGATCACCTCGGCCACCGGCGCGGCCGTGCGCGACGTCATGAGCGTGCTGGCACGGCGCTGGCCGCTGGCCGAGGTCGAGGTGTTGCCGGTGCCGGTGCAAGGGCGCGAAGCGCCGCCCGCGATCGTCCACATGTTGCGCAAGGCCTCGGCCAGTGCGCGCTACGACGCGCTGCTGCTGACCCGTGGCGGCGGTTCGCTGGAAGACCTGTGGGCGTTCAACGACGAAGCGGTGGCGCGGGCGATCCACGCCAGCGCGGTGCCGGTGGTGAGCGCGGTGGGCCACGAGATCGACTTCAGCATCGCCGACTTCGTCGCCGACCTGCGCGCGCCCACGCCGTCGGCCGCCGCCGAATTGCTGGTGCCCGACGCGGTGGCGGTCGGCCGCCACTTGCGCCAGCTGCAGCAACGCCTGGCCACCCTCCAGCAACGCCGCATGCAGGCGAATGCGCAACGCGTGGACCACCTGCTGGCGCGCCTGCAGGCGCAGCGGCCGCAGGCGCGGCTGCAACGCGACCGCGAACGGCTGCAGCACCTGCAGCACCGCCTCACTGCCGTGCTGCGCGAGCAAGGCCAGCGTCGCCGCACCCGACTCGAGCGCCTGCACGCGCGCCTACTGGCCCAGCATCCGCGTGCACGCCTGCCACTGCTGGCGCGCCGGCTGACCGAACAGGATCAGCGCCTGCGCCGCGCGATCGCGCACGCCCTCGAACGCCGGCAGACAGTGCTGCGCCACGCCGGCCATGCACTGCACGCAGTCAGCCCGCTGGCTACGCTCGAACGCGGCTACGCGATCCTGTTCGATGCAAACGGCCAGGTGCTGCGCTCGGTGCAGGGTGTCGCAGCCGGCAGCGCGCTGCGCGCGCGCCTGGTGGATGGGGAACTGGGGCTACTGGTGAGGGAGTGCCGGCCGGCGAAGCCGCGCGGGTAAGCGCGTCCGGTCCGGCTTTGCCTAGACCCGGTTCTGTCCCGCCGCGTCCTCGCGCACCAGCATCGTCGGCGCGATGCCGAACATGCGGCGGCAGGTACGGCTGAGGTGCGCCGAGTCGGCAAAGCCAGCCTGCTGCGCCGCGTCCGTCCACGAGTCACCCGCCATGCCTCGCGCCACGGCCAGCCCCACGCGCGCCCACAACAGGTAGGCACGGAATGAGATGCCCGTCTGCGCCACGAACAGATGCCGGAAGCGGCCCGGCGACAGGTGCGCCATGGCGGCCGCCAGGGCCAGGGTGAGTTCTGCATCGGGGCGCTCGCGGATGCGATCCAGCACCCGTGCGATGCGCGGATCGACGGCTTGCGGTCCCGTGGATTGGGCTGCCAGATGCTCGACGATGCGTTGCGCGGCCTCCACCAGCGCAACGTCCGTACCACGTGCTTCGAACACGGCATGCAGCGCCGCCGTGCGGGCCGCCAGCCCTTCGTCGCGCAACAGGTCCACGTCGTGCTGCCGATGGCGCGCGATCAGTTCGCGACCGGCCAGCGTCTCCGGCTCGACGAACACCAGCGCCACCGTGTGGCCGCAACCGTCGAACAAGTGCGGCCGATCCGGCATGACGATGGCGGCCGAGGTCTGCTGCCAGGCGCCCGCCGCCGCGCCACGGATGCGGAACGGCTGCGCCGCGGCCAGCGTGATCTGGATGGCGTGGTGACTGTGCGGCTGCGCCTGGCCCGTGTCGCGCCCGATCCACACGCTGCCGCCTTTCCACATCGCCACGCGGCCGACGCCGACGACCGCGCGACGGGGTTCTGCGGCAGGCGTGGATCGGGGCATGGCGGCTCTTCGCGTCGAGACAGGACGTGCGAAGGTTAGCCCCTTGGTTCAAGCGCCCGATAGGGGCGATGCCGACAATGGCACCACGGAGCAAGCCTCCGTAGCCCTTTCCGAACCCAACGAGGACACGACCATGAACACCATCGACACCTTCGCCTGCCGTTGCCCCAGCTGCGCCGGCGCCACCTGCACCTGCGGCTGCCAGGCCGCACCTGCCAGCCAGTCCGGTTGCGGCTGCGGCTGCGGCACCGGCCAGCCGTGCCGTTGCGGCGAGACGGGTGCCTGAGCACTTCACCCCCAGGGGCGGTGCGCATCACGCGCGCCGCCCGGGCTTTTCCATGCCATACGACCTGATCATCTTCGACCTGGACGGCACGCTTGCCGATTCCTTCGCGTTCTTCGTCAGCGTGCACAACCAGCTCGCCGACCGCCATGGCTTCCGCCGTATCGCGCCGGCGGAAATCGAGACGCTGCGCGGTCGCCCGGCGCGCGAGATCATGCGCCACGTGGGCTTGCCGCGCTGGAAGCTGCCGCT
Source organism: Rhodanobacter sp. KK11 (assembly GCF_033345435.1). Classification (NCBI taxonomy): domain Bacteria; kingdom Pseudomonadati; phylum Pseudomonadota; class Gammaproteobacteria; order Lysobacterales; family Rhodanobacteraceae; genus Rhodanobacter; species Rhodanobacter sp. KK11. The sequence goes on along the minus strand of NZ_JAWPMI010000003.1, from coordinate 159,297 downwards.
GGTCGCGCGCAGCTTCGCCAGGTTGATGCGCGAGGCGGACATCCCGTTGTTCGCGGGCATCGGCCCGGTGCTGGAACGCCTGCAGCAGAGCGGAGCGGCGCTGGCCCTGGTCTCGTCCAACACCGCCGGCAACTGCCGGAGGATCCTCGGCGACGCTCACTGGCAGCGGCTGGTCCATGTCGAGTGCGGCGCGTCGATCTTCGGCAAGCGCCGTCGCATCGCGCGCGCCCTGCACGCCACCGGCATCGATCCGGCCCGCACCATCTACATCGGCGACCAGGCCACCGATGCCGAGGCCGCCCGCGCGGCCGGCGTGGCCTTTGGCGCCGTCGCGTGGGGCTACGCCACGCGCGCTTCGCTGGAACTCATCCAGCCGGAACACCTGTTCTGCTGCGTGGAAGACCTGATCGCGCTGGCCGCATGAGTGCACCGGAACCGCGGTGGTCCCGCTTGCCGTCGGGCCATCGGGCAACACCACCAACCACTTCGCGCCGGGCATCAGCGCGGCGTGACGCGCGCCACACGGGCACCCCGCCTCACGACCCCTGAACACCGCGACGCCCTATGCTTGTCGGATCGCAGCCGCAGGCAAGCACCATGTTGAACAAGAGCTACCCCTACTACCTCGCCAACCAGCCGCAGACCGCGAAGACGATGCTGGACGTCTTCGACAAGTTCAGCGGCAAGCTCGCCACCCGCGTGGCGGTGCCCGATGCCAGGGCCGTCGAGAAGGCCATCGCCACCGCGGTGAAAGCGGCGAAGCCGATGCGCGAGTTCAAGCCGTGGGCGCGGCAGGCGGTGCTGCAGCATTGCGCGGCGCGTTTCGCCGAGCGCCGCGACGAACTGGCCGAGGCGCTGTGCATCGAGGCCGGCAAGCCGATCAAGGATGCGGCCGGCGAGGTGACGCGGCTGATCGAGACGTTCCGCATCGCCGCCGAGGAGGCGGTGCGCATCAACGGCGAGACGATCAATCTGGAACTGGCCGCGCGACTGGACGGCTATCACGGCTACACCAAACGCGTGCCGATCGGCCCGGTGTCCTTCATCACGCCGTTCAACTTTCCGCTGAACCTGGTCGCGCACAAGGTGGCGCCAGCGATCGCCGCCGGTTGCCCGTTCGTGCTGAAACCGTCGGAGAAGACTCCGATCGGCGCGCTGATCATCGGCGAGGTGCTGGCCGAGACCGACCTGCCGCGCGGCGCGTTCTCGATCCTGCCGCTGGACGGCGCGCATGCCGCTCCGCTGGTCGAGGATCCGCGTTTCAGGCTGCTCTCCTTCACCGGCGGGCAGATCGGCTGGGCGCTCAAGGCGCGCGCCGGGCACAAGAAGGTAACGCTGGAACTGGGCGGCAACGCCGCGTGCATCGTCGACGCCGATCAGCACGGCAAGCTGGACCATATCGTGCAGCGGCTGGTATTCGGCGCGTTCTACCAGTCCGGCCAGAGCTGCATCGGCGTGCAGCGCATCTACGCCCATGCCGATGTCTACGATGCGCTGAAGCGCAAGCTGGTCGCCGCCACGAAGAAACTGAAATCGGGCGACCCGAAGGACAACAGCGTGTTCCTCGGCCCGATGATCGACGCGGCCGCCGCCGAACGCCTGCACGGCTGGATTCTCGAGGCGAAGAAGGCCGGCGGGAAAATCCTCTGCGGCGGCAAGCGCCACGGCAACATGCTCGACGCCACGCTGATGGAGAACGTGCCGGCCGATGCGAAGGCCAACCGCATGGAGGCGTTCGGCCCGTTCGCCCTGCTCGCCCCGTTCGAGAAGTTCGACGACGCCGTCGCGATGGTCAATGACTCCGACTACGGCCTGCAGGCCGGCATCTTCACCGACAGCCTCGACCATGCGATGCGCGCCTGGAACGAGCTGGAACAAGGCGGCGTGATCGTCAACGACATCCCCAGCTTCCGCGTGGACAACATGCCCTACGGCGGCGTGAAGCTGTCCGGCCTCGGCCGCGAGGGCGTGCGCAGCGCCATCGAGGACATGAGCGAGATTCGCCTGATGGTGATGCGCGAATCCATGTAGGAGCGCACCCTGTGCGCGAATGCTTTCCGTCACGTGGTGAAGAGCCATCGCGCACGGGGTGCGCTCCTACAGTGCGCCGGGTTTCGTCGCCCGCGCGTTCCAGCCCATCGCGTTGTACACGCGGTAGCGCGCAATGCCGGCGTACTCGTGCAGGGCCAGGTCGGCCATGGCGAAGTTGTACGACAGCGGCAACCAGGACCGCACGCCGTCGACGTAATCGGCGCGCACCGCTTCGGCATGGACGCCGAAGTGCGCGAAGTACAGCAGGCCGCGGCGCAGATGGTAGCCGGACGACACCAGCAGCACGCGGTCGGCGCCGTACGCCTGCAGCAGCGGGCCGCTGAACTGCGCGTTCTGCCAGGTGTTCATGCTGCGCGGCTCCAGCAGCAGGTCGGCGGCATCCACGCCGAGCCGCTGCAGGTTGCCTGCATAGACCAGCGCCTCCGGCCGGCCGAGTCCGCGCGCGTCGCCGCCGCTCACCTCGACCTTGCACTCGCGCCCGCCCTGTCGGCACGCACGGTAAAGCTCGGCGGCTTTGCTGATGCGGCCGTAGGCAAGCAGGCTCGGCTCGACCTCGCCGCCGGTTGCACGCACCGTGCCGGCGCCCAGCAGCACGATCGCGTTGCGCTGGCCCCAGGCGGGGGCCTGCGTCGCATAGCCCGCCTGCAGCCGCGCCAGCAACCAGATCGGCAACGGCCCGCAGCCGGTGGCCAGCAGCAGGGCCAGCGCCGACGCCAGCAGCGCGTAGCTGCAACGGCGCCAACGCAGCCGCGCCAACGCCACGGCCAGCACGATCAGGATCAGCAGCACGTTCACGGTCATGGGCAAGGCCGGTGGAGATGGCGGGGCGAGGGTGCCATTATGCCGAGGCATGGCGCGGACTGAACCGCTCTGCGCACAGTCTTCGCCGGACCGGACCCTTGCACCGGAGCTGAGCCATGACCACCCTCGTCTTCGTCCACGGCTGGAGCGTCACCAATACCTCGACCTACGGCCAGCTGCCGCAGCAGCTGCAGCAGCAGGCGGCCGCCGCCGGCCTCGCGCTGACCCTGGCCGACATCTGGCTGTCCGAATACGTGAGCTTCGACGACGCGGTGACCATGCCCGACCTGGTGCGCGCGTTCGACCACGCGCTGCGTGACCTGCACCTGCTCGACGCCAGCTTCGCCTGCGTCACCCACTCCACCGGCGGTCCGGTGGTGCGCGAGTGGCTGCGCGCGCAACGCGACAAGCCGGCCACGCACAGCACGATCCGGCTCAGCCACCTGGTGATGCTGGCACCGGCGAACTTCGGCTCGGCGCTGGCGCAGTTGGGCAAGGGCCTGCTCGGCCGGCTCAAGGCATGGTTCGGCGGGGTGGAACCGGGGCAGCGCATCCTCGACTGGCTGGAACTGGGCAGTGCCGCATCGCTGTCGCTCAACCTCGACTACATCCATGGCGACGACCCGGCGCAGCGCGGGCAATTCCTGTTCGTGCTGACCGGCGATCGACCCGACCGCCAGCTGTACGACCACCTCAACAGCTACACCGGCGAGGACGGTTCCGACGGCGTGGTGCGCATCGCCGCGGCCAACCTCAACGCCCACCACGCCGTGCTGTCGCCGCAGGCCAGCGGCGCCGGTGGCATCGACACGCTGGCGCTCACCCTCAGCCGCGGACCGCGCTGCGCGTTCAAGCTGATCGCCGGCGCGGCGCACTCGGGCGAAGAGCGCGGCATCATGGCCAGCGCCGCGCCGGCCACCGTGCAGGCGATCCTGCGCTGCCTGCAGGTGCGCGGCGCCGACGACTACGAAGGCCTGTGCGACGCCTTCGAGCGTGAAAACGCCGCGCGCGACGCCGACAAGGTGGAATTGGAACCGGCCGGGCCGTTCGCCCCGCGCGTGCACATCCACGACCCGCGCAGCCTGCTGATCGTGCGGCTCGCCGACGAGGCCGGCGAAGCGCTGACCGGTGCCGGTTTCCTGCTCACCGCAGGCAGCCAGGCCAGCCCCAACCTGTTGCCGGACGGCTTCCTGCTCGACCGCCAGGCCAACTCGAAGCAGCGCACCACCATCTCGCTGTTCCTCGACCACAGCCTGCTCGCCGGCGACGAGCGCGTGGCCGACCCGCGCAACAGCCGCAAGACACTGCGCCCCGCCGTCGCCAGCCACCGCCCCTACGGCGCCAGCGTGCGGCCGGTCGACCTCGACGGTCTGGTCCATCACGCGCTGGCCAGAAGCGACGCCGGTGACGACCTGTTCGCCATGCTCGGGCCGCACCAGACCACCGTGCTCGACGTGGTGCTGCCACGCAAGATCCACGAAGGCGTGTTCCGGCTGACGCAGACGCTGACGCCGCAGGACTTCAGCAAACCGGTGGCGGGACCGCTGATCGGCTGAGCCGGCGGATGGGCAACGCAGGCTGACCGCCTTCACCGGCCCGCTGCGTGGCCGGATCCGGATCGGCGATACTGCGCATCCCGGCGCCGCGCCAAGCCAGGGCGGCGCCGAGATCCACGCAGAGCCACGCAGCACGGCGTTCGCCGACCCGATCCCCGCATGCAGAAAAAACCGATTTTCTTCGACCCCACCGGCCGGCGGGCCAGCCACGTCTCGCGGCTGGCGCTGGTTGCCGCGGTGGTCAGCACGCTGTTCGTGGTGGCGTGCGCGGCCAGCCTGTTCGTGTGGCCCAGCATGGCCGGCCTGCACATCGGCGAGCACAGCCGGACCCGGCACGCGCTGGCCGGCGTGAAGGCGGCCGAACCGGAACTGCTGAAGCCGGCGGCCCGGCTGGCCGCCGAGGTGCGCGCCCGACAGAAGTTGCTGCACTTGCGACACACGCACGCCAGCAAGGCTGCTTCCACGCACACGCCGCCGCCGTCGCTGGACAAGCCGGCCGGCCGGCCGCTGGCGATCGGCTTCTACGTCAACTGGGACGACAACAGCTACCCGTCGCTGAAGCGCGCGCTGCCCACGCTGGACTGGGTCATCCCGACCTGGATGAGCCTCAGCGGCCCGGACATGGCGCTGCACACCAGCATCGACGCCAAGGCGTTGAACCTGATCCGCGCACAGAAACCGTCCACGCCGATCCTGCCGCTGCTGCAGAACGCGGCAAACGGCAACTGGGACGGCCCCGGCCTGGCGCGCATGCTGGCCGACCCGGCCGTGCGCCAGGCACGCATCGCGCAGATCGTGGCGTTCCTCGGCGCCAACCGCTTCCAGGGCGTGACCGTCGACTTCGAGGAAGTGCCCGAAACCTCGCAGAAGGATCTCAAGGCCTTCCTCAACGAACTCAACGACGCGTTCGACCCGCATGGCTGGGGCATCGTGCTGTCGGTGCCGTTCGACGACGCCAGCTGGGACTACGCCGGCTACGCCGACATCGTCGACTTCGAGCTGCTGATGGCCTACGACCAGCACTGGGCCGGCAAGGACCCGGGCAGCATCGCCGCCCAGGACTGGTTTGAAAGCACCCTCGACAAGCGCATGAAGGCGCTCGACCCGGACCAGGTCATCGTCGCAATCGGCAGCTACGGCTACGACTGGTCACACGGCCAGAACGCCGAGGCGCTGACCTTCCAGGACGCGATGGACCGCGCCGGCGACGCGCAAGCCGACATCGCGTTCGACCCGGACACGCAGAACCCGAACTTCTCCTACAGCGAGGACGACGGCAGCACGCACCAGGTCTGGTTCCTCGACGGCGTCACCGCCTACAACCAGATCCACGCCGCCGACGATTACCGACCCTATGGCTACGCGCTGTGGCGGCTGGGCTCGGAAGACCCGTCGGTGTGGTCGGTGCTCGGCCGGCCCTACGGCGCGGCAGCGCCGGAGCAACTGCGTACCATCGGTCAGGGCGAGGACATCGACATCGAGGGCCAGGGCGAGGTGCTGGAAATTGCTGCGCAGCCGTCGCCCGGCGCACGCAGCATCGAAGTGGACAAGGACGACGGCAGCATCGACGACGAGAGCTACAGCGCGCTGCCCAGCTCCTACGTGATCCGCCGTGCCGGCACGCTGCCGCACAAGATCGCGCTGACCTTCGACGACGGCCCCGACCCGCAGTGGACACCGCAGATCCTCGACATTCTCAAGGCGAAGCACGTGCCGGCCACCTTCTTCATCGTCGGCGAGAACGCCGAGATGTCGCCCAAGCTGGTGCAGCGGGAAGTCGCCGAGGGCCACGATGTCGGCAACCACACCTTCACCCACCCCAACCTCGGCGACAGCCCCGCAGGCATCGTGTCGCTGGAACTCAACGCCACCCAGCGCCTGTTCGAGGCGCTCACCGGCCATTCGATGCGGCTGTTCCGCGCGCCCTACTTCGGCGACGCCGAACCGACCACCGCCGACGAACTGGTGCCGATCGGCATCGCCCAGAAGATGGGCTACATCTCGGTCGGCCTGCACGTCGACGCGGAAGACTGGCAGCGCCCCGGCGTCGACCGGATCGTCGACAACGTGCTGAGCCAGGTCGCCGCCAGCAACTCCGAGCGCACCGGCCAGGTGGTGCTGCTGCACGACGCCGGCGGCGAACGCTCGCAGACCATCGCGGCGCTGCCGCGCATCATCGATGGCCTGCGCGCGAAGGGCTACGACTTCGCCACCGTCTCGACGCTGGCCGGGCTCAGCCGCGAACAGACCATGCCGTCGCTGGCGCCCGGTTCGCTGTCGCAGTGGGCCGACCGCTCGGTGTTCCTCGCGCTGGGCTGGTTCGGCCACCTGATCCGCTGGCTGCTCACCGCCGCGATCACGCTCGGCGTGGCCCGGCTGCTGCTGCTTGGCGGGCTGGCGCTGGTCAACCGCTGGCAAGAGCGCCGGCGCGCACCGCCGGCCCTGCCGGACGAACCCCCACTGGTCTCGGTGCTGATTCCCGCCTACAACGAGGCGAAGGTGATCGCCAGCTCGATCCGCCGCATCCTCAAGAGCCGCTACGCCCACCTCGAGGTGATCGTGGTCGACGACGGCTCCACCGACGGCACTTCCGCAGTGGTGCGCGAGCACTACGCCGCCGAGCCGCGCGTGCGGCTGATCAGCATCCCCAACGGCGGCAAGGCGCACGCGGTCAACACCGCGCTGCGCGAATCGCACGGCGCCGTGGTGGTGGCGCTGGACGCCGACACCCAGTTCGAGCCGCACACCATCTCGCGCCTGGTGCGCTGGTTCGCCGACCCGAAGGTCGGCGCGGTGGCCGGCAACGCCAAGGTCGGCAACCGGATCAACCTGATTACGCTGTGGCAGGCGCTGGAATACATCACCGCGCAGAATCTCGAACGCCGCGCGCTGGCCGCGCTGGGCGCGATCACCGTGGTGCCCGGCGCCGTCGGCGCGTGGCGGCGCGAGGCGCTGGAACGGCTCGGCGGTTTCCCTGCCGACACCCTGGCCGAGGACCAGGACCTCACCATCGCGGTGCAGAAAGCCGGCTACCACGCCCTGTTCGACGCCGAGGCGGTCGCCTGGACCGAGGCGCCCGACACCGCCCGCGGCCTCGCCCGCCAACGTTTCCGCTGGGCCTACGGCACCCTGCAGTGCCTGTGGAAGCACCGCGACGCCACCTTCAACCCGCGCTACGGCGCGCTCGGCACGGTGGCGCTGCCGCAGGTGTGGCTGTTCCAGATCCTGTTCTCGGTGGTGTCGCCGCTGGTCGACCTGGTACTGGTGTGGCAGATCGTCAGCACCGGCATGGACTACCTGCAGCACCGCGCCCAGTTCGACGACACCAACCTGCTGCGCATGCTGGCGTTCTACGCCGCCTTCATGGCGGTCGACCTGGGCGCGTCGGCGCTGGCGTTCGCGCTGGAGAAGAAGGAAAAGTGGAGCCTGCTGTGGTGGCTGGTGCTGCAACGCTTCGGCTACCGCCAGCTGATGTACTACGTGGTGGTGCGCTCGGTATGGACCGCCATCAAGGGACCGTCGGTGGGCTGGGGCAAGCAGGAGCGCAAGGCGACGGTGAATGCCAGCGAGGCATTGCGATCGTGAGCGGCGGCGCGCCGCCTAGTTCGCCAGCGGCTCCGCCAGTGCGGGCCGCTGCACGCTCAACGCGGTACCTGCCGCCGCCACGATGATCGTCGCGATGGCCAGCCACTGCAGCAGGCTGAGCCGTTCGCCCAGCAAGGCCACGCCGGCGACCGCCGCGATGGCCGGTTCCAGGCTCAGCAAGGTGCTGAAGGTGCGCGCCGGCAGGCGGGTCAGCGCCATCATCTCCAGCGAATACGGCAACGCCGAGCTGAGCACCGCCACGCCCAGCGCGTACGGCAGCAGCGCCGGCGACAGCAGCGCGCTGCCGGCATGCGCGATGCCGAACGGGATCGCCAGCAGCGCGCCGACCGAGGTGCCCAGCGTCACCGCGTCCGCGCCGTGGCTCGCCCCCGCCCGCTTGCCCAGCACGATGTACAGCGCCCAGCCGGCGCCGGCCGCCAGCGCGTACATCACGCCTACCGGATCGAGCGCGTGCAGCTGTCCGCGCAGCGGCAGCAACAGCGCCAGCCCGGCCACCACCAGCGCGATCCAGACGAAGTCGAGCAGGCGGCGCGAACCGAACAGCGCCAGCGCCAGCGGCCCGGTGAACTCCAGCGCCACCGCGATGCCCAGCGGAATCGTGCGCAACGACATGTAGAACACCAGGTTCATCGCGCCCATGGCGAGGCCGTAGCCCCACAGCGCGCGCCAGTCGCGCCGCTCGCCCGAGCGTCGCCACGGCCGCCGCCACAACAGCAGGATCAGCGCGCTCAGCCCCAGCCGGTAGGCCGTGGCGCCCTGCGCGCCAACCTGCGGGAACAGGTGCTTGGCCAGCGACGCGCCGCACTGGTACGAGACCATGCTGATCAACAGCATGCCGACGGCAAACACGAGCGGGGCAACGGCGGAGCGTGACGACATGGGTGCAGTGGCGACGGGGGGATTCGCCCATGATGCTCGAACCGCCAGGCGAAGCCCATCGTGCCAGCCATCTTGCGACCGTCATTGCTGACAGCGCCTGGCAGCAGTACGCGGCGCGACCGACTCAGCCGGCGCCGCGCATCCGCATCGTCAGTCCCTTCAGGAAATTCCGCAGCAGCTGGTCGCCGCACAGCTTGAAATTCTTGTGCCCGCTCTGGCGGAACAGCGCGCTCAGCTCGGGCTTGGAAACCGGGAAACCCGCGCTTTCCAGGATCTGGTGCATGTCCACGTCCTTCAGCTCGAACGCCACGCGCAGTTTCTTCAGCACCACGTTGTTGGTGACGCGCTTCTCCGGCGGGCGCGGCGGTCGGCTGTCGTCCTTGCCGCGGCGATGGAACACCAGGCCGTCGAGGAACAGCGCCAGCACCTTGTTGCTGCACTCGGCGTAGCCCGGCTCGTCGTCCTTCTTCAGGAACGCCTGCACGTCCTCCTTCCCGATCGAAGCCGACGGATCCGCCAGATGGATGATGTCGACCACCTTGGCGTCGCTGAGGTCGAGCATGTAGCGGATGGCGCGCAGTACGTCGTTGTTGATCATGGTGTTCCGGTGGATCCCGTCGAAGGCGCCATGTTACCGCGCGGCGACCAACCCCATCCGGCACGAAGCGGCGTTCCATCTTCCACCCACCGGAGGAGAACCGCCCCATGAACGTGAAAGTCCTGCTGCGCAGCCTGCTGCTGGCCCTGCTGGCGATCGGCGCCGGCTGCAGCGTATCCCGGCCCGACGCCGACCGCCCGGTGCGCAGGATCGAGCGCGCATCCGCAGCTCCACCCGTCGAACAGCCGATCGCCAAATCGGCCCCGGCCATGGCGCGGAACCTTCATCGGGACAAGGCCGATGGCCGGATCGACCGCCAGCCCGCAACGAGGCCCGCTCCTCCCGCGCCGCCCGTGGCGGCGGAGATCGCCGCGACGTCCCATAGCGCACAGCGAATGGCTTACATGCCGGCGCCGCTCCTGCCGATGCAACCGATGCCTGGCGACATCAACCGCGAGAACTACTCCCACCGCGACAGCAATCCGGTGCAACTGGCGAGCGAGCAGCCGGTGTCCACCTTCGGCATCGACGTCGACACCGGCGCGTACACCAACGTGCGACGCATGTTGAACGCGGGCTGGCTGCCGCCGGCCGACGCGGTGCGCGCCGAGGAGTTCATCAACTACTTCGACTACGGCTACACGCCGCCGGCCGACCGCGAACAACCATTCAGCGTCACCACCGAGCTGGGGCCGGCGCCGTGGAATGCACAGCGCCAACTGCTGCTGATCGGTATCCAGGGCTATCGCGTGCCGAAGGCGCAGATCCCCGCCTCGAACCTGGTGTTCCTGATCGACACCTCCGGTTCGATGAACGAGCCGGACAAGCTGCCGCTGCTCAAGGCCTCGCTGAAACAGCTGGTGCGCGAACTGCGCAAACAGGATCGGGTGGCAATCGTCACCTATGCCGGCTCTGCCGGCGTCGCCCTGCCCTCCACCGCCGGCGACCGGCACGCCACCATCAATGCAGCCATCGACAGCCTCGGCGCGGGCGGCTCCACCAATGGCGGCGCCGGCATCGAACTGGCCTACGCGCAGGCCGAACAGGGTTTCATCAAGGGCGGCGTGAACCGGGTGATGCTGGCTACCGACGGTGATTTCAACGTGGGCACGGTCAGCGAAGAAGCGTTGAAGACCATGATCGAGGATCACCGGAAGAGTGGCGTGGCGCTGACCACGCTGGGATTCGGCGAAGGCAATTACAACGATGCGATGGCCGTGATGCTCGCCGATGTGGGCAACGGCAGCCACCACTACATCGACAGCCTGCAGGAAGGCCGCCGCGTGCTGGTCGACGAGATGTCCGCCACCTTGCTGACGATCGCCAAGGACGTGAAGATCCAGCTCGAATTCAACCCCGCGCAGGTGCAGGAATACCGCCTGATCGGCTACGAGAAGCGTCTGCTCAAGCGCGAGGATTTCAACAACGACCAGGTCGACGCCGGCGAGATCGGCGCGGGCGCCAACGTCACCGCGATCTACGAGATCACCCCGAAGGGTTCGGCCGCCGCACGCATCGACCCGCTGCGCTACGGCAACCCGTCCGCACCGACCGGGAGCGGCAACGAACTGGCCTTCCTGCGCCTGCGCTACAAGCTGCCGGGACAGTCCGATAGCCAGTTGATCGAACGGCCGATCGCCGCGCAGACCGAAGCACAGGCCAGTGAACGCCTGCGCTTCGCCGCCGCGGTGGCCGCCTTCGCCGACGCCCTGCGCGGCGGCAAGTACCTGGACGGCTACGGCTACGCGCAGATCGCGCAGCTCGCCCATGGTGCCCGCGGCAGCGATGCCGACGGCTACCGCGCCGGCTTGGTGCAACTGGTGAAACTCGCCGGTGGGCTGGCCGCACACGGACATGACGACGCCAGCGACACGGCGGCACGCTGAGCCTGCTTGCCTTGCGGCGCGGGGTGCGTCATCCGGAAGCACCCCACCCCGGCCCTCCGCTGCACGCAGGGGAGGGAGCAGGAGCGGCACGCTCCGGCCCTTCTCCATGTGCAGGAGAGGGGGGCAGCGCAGCCATGCCTGCCAGGCACGGTGCCGCCAGACTTTGCTCCTCCCCCTGCGTGCAGGGGGAGGTCGGGAGGGGGTGAGGCTTTTCGCGGAACGCCCTCGCCACCTACCCGTTCTCCGGCAATTTGCCTTACCCTCGCCCTCCATGGATGCCGCGGTCGATCCCGATGCCATGCTGATGCTTGCCTACGCGCGCGGCGACCTGGCCGCGTTCGAGGCGCTGTATGCGCGCCATCGCGGCATGCTGTACCGGTTCCTGCTGCGCAGCGTGCGCGATCCGCATCGCACCGACGAGCTGTTCCAGGAAACCTGGAGCCGGGTGATCAGCGCACGGGCGCGTTACCAGCCGCAGGCGAAGTTCAGCACCTGGCTGCTGCAGATCGCGCACAACCTGATGATCGACAACGCACGCCGCCAGCGGCCGATGGCCGACGGCGACGAGGCCGAAGCCGCGCTGGCCCACCTCGCCACGCCGGAACGCGAGCAACCGGACCATGCGCTGTCCGAGTTCGAGCGCCGCCGCGGCCTGCAGCGCGCGATCGAGCAGTTGCCGGACGAGCAGCGCACGGCGGTGCTGCTGCGGCTGGAACAGGAACTGAGCCTGGAGGAGATCGCCGCGGTAACCGGCGCCGGCCGCGAGACGGTGAAGTCGCGCCTGCGCTATGCCATGACCCGTCTACGCGAAGTGCTGTCCGAATGACCACGCCACTGCCACCACACGGTCCACGCGAGCCGGACGAGACGCTGCCCGGCGAAGCCGAGCTGGCCGCGCTGTATCGCCAGCTGCCGCAGCACGAACCCGGCCCGGCGCTGGACGCGGCCGTGTTGCGCGCGGCCGCTCAGGCGCTGGAAACCGATGGCACGCGAGCCGCCGTCCCGGTCGAGCGCCGCAAGGCCCCGCGCGAGCGCGGCGACTGGGTGCATCCGAAGCCCGCTGCCGTCGCTCCCGCAGCGTCGGCGGGAGCCACCAGGAAACCCCGGCCGCGCTGGCTGCTCGGCTTGGGCAGCGCCGCCGCCCTCGTGCTCGCCGCCGGACTGGCCTGGCGCATGCACGAATCACCCCGAAGCGAATCCGCGCCGGTGGCGAGCGGCAGCGTTGCGCCGGCGCAGGCCGAGGTGGTCGCGGCGGCATCGAACGCACCTGCGCCACCGGCTCCGGCAGGCGCACCGCCGGAGCAAGCTGCACCGCCGCCCCTTGCCGCAGTGCCTCCCGCGTCCATGGCCACCAGGCCACGCCGGACCGTGGCCGACAAGCAGGCCTCAACCGCCGCCCGCGAAGAGCAGTTGGCAGACGCCACGCGGCGCGCCGCAGCCGACGCGAACGCACAAGCCGCCAGCAAGGCTGCCGCCAAGGTGGCCAGGCCCGCGACTGCGGAAGCGGAAGCCGCCGCCGGTGCGCCGTACATGCGGCAAGCCACGATGGCCGCCGCGCCGGCGCCACCCGCCGCCGCCGACACCGCGGCGAACGCCAGCGACACGCCGGCGCAGGAACTGGACAAGATCCGGCAACTGTTCGCGCAGGGCCACGACGACCAGGCGCAGCAGCGGCTGGCCGCGTTCCGCCACGCACATCCGCAATGGGAGCTGCCGCCGGAGTTGCAGGCGAAACTGCGCAAGCCATGAGCGAAACGCTGTCCACCCTGGCCCAGCCGTGTCGCCATCAGGAAGAGATCAGGAAAAGCCGCTTCCTCGCCCAGGCCGCCCCGGTCGAGTCCGCCGAGCAGGCGCTGGCCTTCGTGCGCGAGGTGGGCGACCCCACCGCCACGCACAACTGCTGGGCCTACCGCCTCGGCCAGGACTACCGCTTCAACGACGACGGCGAACCCGGCGGTACCGCCGGCCGGCCGATCCTGCAGGCGATCGAGGGCCAGGCGATGGACCGCGTCGCGGTGGTGGTGACGCGCTGGTTCGGCGGCATCAAGCTGGGCGCCGGCGGCCTGGTGCGCGCCTACGGCGGCACCGCGGCGGAATGCCTGCGCCGTGCCGAGCGCGTGCCGATCGTGGCGATGGCGCGGCTGGGCCTGCGCTGCGACTTCGCCGAGCTGGCCCTGCTCAAGGCCCGCCTGAAAGACCTGCAGGCCGAGGTCGAACACGAGGCATTCGGCGCCGACGGCGTGGAACTGCAACTGCGCCTGCCGGACAGCCGCGTCGCCGAAGCCTGCCTGCGAATCAGCGACATCAGCCGCGGCCGCAGCGAAGCGCGACGGCTGGATTGAGCCACCATCACGCAGCTCTGGATTGAATCGGCGGCAAGCCGCCCCACCTTGAACGGATCGCCCGTGCGCGGGCCGCGTGCATCCTTGATCCGCCTGCGAGTGCCCATGAGCGACCCCGCCACCGACACCTCCCGCCCCGTCCACCGCCTCGGCGCGTTGCGCGAACTCTGGCCGTTCCTGAAGCCGCACCGTGCGCTCGCGCTGGGCTGGCTGCTGTTCCTGGCGCTGTCCTCCGGCGCCTCGCTGGCACTGCCGATGGCCTTCCGCCACATCATCGACCAGGGCTTCGGCCACTCCAGCCCGGCGGTGATCAACCAGACCTTCATCGTGCTGTTCGGCGTGGCGCTGGTGCTGGCCTTCGCCACCGCCGCGCGCTACTTCTGCATCACCCTGCTGAGCGAGCGCGCGCTGGCCGCGCTGCGGCAGACGCTGTACGCGCACGTGATCCGGCTCGACGTGGGCTTCTTCGAGAAGAGCCGCGTGGGCGAGCTGCTGTCACGCCTCAGTGCCGACACCGAAGTGGTGCAGGCGCTGATCGGCTCGGGCGTGTCGGTGGCGCTGCGCAGCGCGGTGATGCTGATCGGCGCCAGCGCCATGATGGTGTGGACCGCACCGTCGCTGGCCGGCCTCACCGCGCTGGTGATTCCGGCGGTGATGCTGCCGATCCTGCTGTTCGGCCGCCGCGTGCAGAAACTGTCGCGGGCCAGCCAGGACCGCCTTGCCGACGCCGCGGCGATCGCCAACGAAACCCTGAATGCCTCCACCGCGGTGAAGGCGTATGCGCGCGAGCGCATCGAGAGCACCCGCTATGGCAGTGCGATCGCCCGCGCGCTGGCCACCGCGCGCCGGCGCATCGGCATGCGCGCGCTGCTGACCATGGCGGTGATCGTGCTGGTGTTCGGCGCGATCACCTTGGTGCTGTGGGTCGGCGCGCGCCACGTGCTGGCCGGCACCCTCGGCGTCGGCGTGCTGGGCCAGTTCGTGCTGTACGCGGTATTCGCTGCCGGCTCGGTAGCCGGTTTGTCCGAAGTATGGGGCGACGTGCTGCGTGCGGCCGGCGCGATGGAACGCATCGGCGAACTGCTGGCCGAACGCGCCGACATCGTCGACCCGGCGCAGCCGCAGGCGTTGCCGCAACCGATGCGCGGCGAGCTGCGCTTCGACGGCGTGACCTTCCACTACCCCACCCGCCCCGATGCGGCGGCGCTGCACGACTTCACGCTAATCGTCCAGCCGGGCGAGACGGTGGCCCTGGTCGGCCCCTCCGGCGCCGGCAAGAGCACGGTGTTCGCCCTGCTGCTGCGCTTCTACGATCCGCAGAGCGGCAGCATCCGCATCGACGGCATCGACCTGCGTGCCACCACCCTGGCCGGCCTGCGCGGCGCGATCGCGCTGGTGCCGCAGGAGACCGTGATCTTCGCCGGCAGCGCCGCGGACAACATCCGCTTCGGCCGCCAGGACGCCGGCGACGACGAGGTGCGCGAAGCCGCCCGCGCCGCCGAGGCGCACGAGTTCATCAGCGCGCTGGACCGCGGCTACGACGCCGAACTGGGCGAGCGCGGCGTGCGCCTGTCCGGTGGCCAGCGCCAGCGTATCGCGATCGCCCGTGCGATCCTGCGCGATGCGCCGCTGCTGTTGCTGGACGAGGCCACCTCGGCACTCGATGCGCAATCGGAAGCCGCCATCCAGCAGGCACTGGCGCGGCTGGAACAAGGCCGCACCACGCTGGTGATCGCCCACCGCCTCGCCACTGTGCAGCGTGCCGACCGCATCGTGGTGATGGATGGCGGCCGCATCGTGGCGCAGGGCACGCACGAAAGCCTGCTGGCCGAGGGCGGGTTGTACGCGGAGCTGGCAAGGCTGCAGTTCGTGGCGTGAGGGAATGATTTCTCCTCCTCCTGCTCGCAGGGGGAGGCCGGGAGGGGGTGACGCTCTTGCTCCGGATTTGAAGATCAAGAGCACCCCTCCCCGGCCCTCCCCTGCTGCGCAGGGGAGGGAGCAAAGCCGGCATCGCGTTATTTCTCCTCCCCCTGCGCGCAGGGGGAGGCCGGGAGGGGGTGACGCTCTTGCTCTGGATTGGAAGATCAAGAGCACCCCACCCCAGCCCTCCCCTGCTGCGCAGGGGAGGGAGCGAAGCCGGCATCGCGTCATTTCTCCTCCCCCTGCGCGCAGGGGGAGGTTGGGAGGGGGTGACGCTCTTGCTCTGGATTTGAAGATCAAGAGCACCCCACCCCAGCCCTCCCCTGCTGCGCAGGGGAGGGAGCGAAGCCGGCATCGCGTCATTTCCCCTCCCCCTGCTCGCAGGGGAAGGTTGGGAGGGGGTGCCGCTCTTGCTCTGGATTTTTGAAGATCAAGAGCACCCCACCCCAGCCCTCCCCTGCTGCGCAGGGGAGGGAGCGAAGCCGGTATCGCGTCATTTCCCCTCCCCCTGCTCGCAGGGGGAGGTTGGGAGGGGGTGACGCTCTTGCTCTGGATTTGAAGATCAAGAGCACCCCTCCCCGGCCCTCCCCTGCTGCGCAGGGGAGGGAGCGAAGCCGGTATCGCGTCATTTCTCCTCCCCCTGCGCGCAGGGGGAGGTTGGGAGGGGGTGACGCTCTTGCTCTGGATTTGAAGATCAAGAGCACCCCACCCCAGCCCTCCCCTGCTGCGCAGGGGAGGGAGCGAAGCCGGCATCGCGTCATTTCCCCTCCCCCTGCTCGCAGGGGGAGGTTGGGAGGGGGTGACGCTCTTGCTCTGGATTTGAAGATCAATAGCACCCCCCAGCCCTCCCCTGCTGCGCAGGGGAGGGGGGAAGCAGGGCTCAGTCGGCCAGCGTGGCGTTGTCGATCACGAAGCGGTACTTCACATCGCTCTTGACCATGCGGTCGTAGGCCTCGTCGATCTGCTGCACACGTATCATCTCGATGTCGGCGACAATGCCTTTGTCCGCGCAGAAATCCAGCATCTCCTGGGTCTCGGCGATGCCGCCGATCAGCGAGCCGGCGATGGCGCGGCGCTTGAAGATCAGGTTGGCGACGTTCGGCGACGGGTGCGGATGCTCCGGCACGCCGACCAGCACCATCGTGCCGTCGCGCTTGAGCAGCCCGGTGAAGGCATCCAGCGAATGGCTGGCGGCCACGGTGTTGAGGATGAGATCGAAGCTGTTGGCATGCGCGTTCATCTCGTCGGCGTTGCGCGAAACCACCACCTCGTCCGCACCCAGGTCCCGTGCATCCTGGCGCTTGCCTTCCGAGGTGGTGAACGCCACCACGTGTGCGCCCATCGCATGCGCGATCTTCACGCCCATGTGACCCAGCCCGCCGATGCCGACCACGCCGACCTTCTTGCCCGGGCCGGCATGCCAGTGCCGCAGCGGCGAGTATGTGGTGATGCCCGCGCACAGCAGCGGCGCGACCGCGGCCAGTTGTTCCTCGGGATGGCGAATCTTCAGCACGAACTTCTTGTCGACCACGATGCGCTGCGAGTAACCACCCAGCGTGTGCCCGGGCGCATCCTTCGTCGGGCCGTTGTAGGTGCCGACGAAACCGTTCTCGCAGTATTGCTCCAGTCCCTCGTCGCAGGCCGCGCAATGCTGGCAGCTGCCGACCAGGCAGCCCACGCCCACGGTGTCGCCGACCTTGAAGCCGGTCACCTCGCCGCCCACGGCGCTGACGTGGCCGACGATCTCGTGGCCGGGCACGCAGGGATACAGCGTGCCGCCCCACTCGGAGCGCACGGTATGCAGGTCGGAATGGCACACGCCGCAATAGGCGATCTCGATCTGCACGTCCTGCGGGCCGGGCACGCGGCGCGCGATGTCGATGGGCTGCAGCGGCTTGTCGGCGGCGTGGGCGCCGTAGGCTTTGGTGGTCATGGGGTTTTCCTTGCTGGGGAATGGGGCAATGGGGTCAGGCGGTCGGACCCACAAGATATTCCTCATCAGTCATCTTCTCTATCTACTCGACCGCCTCGCCGTGCTTCGCCTCCCGGAGGGGAGGCAGGCCATCGCGGCGATCGGCGTGGCCGACGCCAGTGCCGGCGGTTCGACGGGCAGCGGAGATGTTGCCGGGCATTGATCCCCACGAACGGCCCGCCTCGCTGCGGGCCCAGCCTTGCCCCGCGGTGACGATCCCGGCGGATGGGTGGGCCAGGCGCGGCCTGCGCCCGGCTCGAAAGTCGCAGCGGCACCGGGCGCGTTCGCCGCCATGCCACGCAACGGCGGGGCGACGCGCAGCTCGCCGGCGAGGTATCCGTGCGGCCGGAACCCGGCCGCTTCGGCTAGACCAGAATCGGTGCCAGGCGCCCGGCCAGCCATTCCATGAACACGCGCACGCGACGAGGCAGATGGCGTCGATGCGCATACAGCAGGTTCATCGGCATCGGCGCGGCACGGTAATCGCGCAGCACCTCCCTCAGCTGACCGGCGTCGACCAGGGGCTGCAGGCCGGCCGTCGGTGCCTGGATCAGGCCCAGCCCCGCGACGCAAGCAGCCTGATAACTCTCGGTGTTGTTGACCGTGAGCGCACCCGCTACCGGCCGCACCTGCACGCCATCGGCGTCGACGTACTCGAAGCCATCCGGCTGTCCACCGAAACTCTGCGCGTAGTGCACCATGCGATGGCCGCCCAGATCGTCAGGGCTGTGCGGTTCGCCATGACGCGCCAGATAGCCCGGGCTGGCAAAGGTGCCAATGACGAGCTGCCCGAGCGGCCGCGCCACCAGATTGTCGACATTCTCCAGCGCACCGACGCGCAGCACGCAGTCGAAGCCCTCGTGGATCAGGTCGACGCGCCGATCGGCGCAACTCAGCTCGAGTTCGATGCCGGGATGTGCGGCGAGAAAATCCGGCAGCTGCGGCAACACGAACAGGCGTGCCGAGGTGGTCGGCATATCCACGCGCAGGCGGCCGCGCAGGTCGCGCTCGTCGTCGCGGAACATCGACTGCAGCTCGTCGATGTCGTCGAGCATGTCGCGGCAGCGCTCCAGAAACGCCAATCCATCCTGGGTCGGTTCCACGCGCCTGGTGGTTCGATGCAGCAGGCGGGTCCCGAGCAGTGTCTCCAGCTGCTGCACCGCGATCGAGACGCTGGCCTTGGGCAGGCCCAGATCCGCCGCGGCCCGGGTGAAGCTGCCGCGCTCGGCCACGCGGGCAAAGACCTTCATGGCGTCGATGTCGTGCACGGTATTTGTTATCCATGAATGAACAGACAGATTTCATTTTCATTGTTTATGCCGATGATTGAAACCAATAACTTGATGCCCACCCTCCCACCGAAGCAGGAATACCCGTGACCGTCATCTCTCCCATCGCCCTGATCACCGGCGGCAACCGTGGCCTTGGTCGCAATGCTGCGCTGGCGCTAGCCCGCCAGGGCACCGACGTCATCCTCACTTACCGCAGCCACGCCGACGAAGCACGGGCCGTGGTCAGCGCGATCGAAGCGCTAGGCCGTCGCGCCGTGGCCCTGCCACTCGACCTGACCGACATCGGGTGCTTTGCGGCCTTCGCCGACACGGTTCGCCAGGCGCTGGCCAGTCACTGGCAGCGCGACGATTTCGACTTTCTGCTCAACAACGCCGGGTCGGGCGCGCATGCCTCCTTCGCCGACACCACGCCCGCGCAGTTCGACCTGATGAGCGCCGTCCACCTCAAGGGACCGTTCTTCCTGACCCAGGCGTTGCTGCCGCTGATCGCCGATGGCGGCCGCATCCTCAATGTGTCCTCCGGCCTGGCCCGCTTTACCCTGCCCGGTTACGCCGCGTACGCGATGATGAAAGGCGGCATCGAAGTGCTCACCCGTTACCAGGCGAAGGAACTCGGCGCGCGCGGCATCCGCGTGAACACGCTGGCGCCCGGTGCCATCGAAACCGATTTCGGCGGCGGCGCGGTGCGCGACAACCATGCTCTCAATGCACTGGTCGCCGGCACCACGGCACTGGGCCGAGCCGGCCTGCCCGACGACATCGGCGGCGCGGTTGCCGCGTTGCTCGCCCCCGGCAGCGGCTGGATCAATGCGCAGCGCGTCGAGGCGTCCGGCGGCATGTTCCTGTAAGGCCGAGCGACCTGATTGCGTGCTTCCGTCAGCGCCGCGCGGGTACGGGCGGAGGCCGGAGTCCCGCTGCGCCGGCGCCCTCATCCCTCGCGGCGCGCCGCCTCACTTATGAAAAGACTCCGCGCGCTCGCCGCAGGGAGCAGGAAAACCTGCCCTGATGGCCTCGCGGCTCAGTACGTCGTCGCCTTCCGTTCCGCATCCACCGCCAGCTTCACCGAGGCCACGAACTCGCGCCGCGCGGCGACCAGCTCGTCGGACGTGGCATGCGGCCACGCGCCGACCTGCGCGATCACCAGCTGGCGCGACGGATCGACGTAGACCATCTGGCCGAAGATGCCGATGGCGGCATAGCTGCCGTCGGTATCGGTCCACCACAGGTAGCCGTAGCCGCGGTCGGGGTCGTCGACGCTTTCCTGGCGGCGAAGCGCGCCGTCCAGCCACGCCTCGGCGATCACCGGCTTGCCCGCGATGCGCCCGCCGTCGAGCATGAACTGCCCCAGCCGGGCGTAGTCGCCCAGCGTGGCCGACAGGCCGCTGCCGCCGGTGTCGCTGCCATCGCACTCGTCCTTGATCCAGGTCGCGTCGGCGGCCATGCCGTACGGCTGCCAGATCGTCTGCGAGAGATACGCCGCCAGCGAACGGTGCGTGGCCCGCTGCACCAGGATGCCGAGCAGGTCGGTTTCGGCGGTGTTGTAGTTCCAGTGCGTGCCGGCGGGCCACTGCCGCGGCTGCTTCTTCAGGTACGACACGATGTGCGCCTGGCCGTCGACGCAGGCGTGCATGTACATCTGCGCCACGTCCGACTTCGCGTCGGCATAGTCCTCG
Organism: Rhodanobacter sp. KK11; assembly: GCF_033345435.1. NCBI lineage: Bacteria > Pseudomonadati > Pseudomonadota > Gammaproteobacteria > Lysobacterales > Rhodanobacteraceae > Rhodanobacter > Rhodanobacter sp. KK11. Next base: position 138,720 of record NZ_JAWPMI010000003.1, on the reverse strand, counting down.
TTCCACTGCACGCCGGAGGTCATCGTCAGCAGCTGCTGCACGGTGACCTCGGCATAGGCGCTGTCGCGCAACTCCGGGATGTACATGCCCAGCGTGTCGTCCAGGCTGCGGATGTCGCCACGCTGCAACGCGATCCCCAGCAAGACGGAAGTCACCGACTTGGCCACCGAGAACGACTCCCAGCGCTGCGCCGGCCCGAAACCCAGCGCATAACGCTGCAGGCGCACGCGACCGTTCTGCAGCACCATCACGCCGGCGAGGTGGTGCCGGTCCATGTAGCTGGCCAGCAACCCGGAAGCACCCTGCCCGCCCAGCGCCAGCGGCTTGCCCTGCGGCAAGGCGTGGACATGCGTGCCGCGCGCGGCGCGATCGCTGGGAAACAATTTGCCCATCTGCCGGAATTGCACTTCGCGCTGTGCCTGCGGCCAGAACAGCACGGCTTCGCGTTGCTGGCCGATGGTCGGCGTGCCCGGCTCGCTGGCGACCGATGGCAACGCGACGAGCAAGCACAGTGCGGCAAGCAGACGGACCCGGAAGGTTGGACACATGGTGGTGTTTGCCGAATCGGTGGCGAAACCGCCATTTTAGCGACTTGTGCCCATGTCGGTCGCTGCAGGACGTGCGCGATTCGCACGCGGCCGGGCACGCCGGCGCGCACCCAGTGTGCTTCGGTCAGGCTTTCGGGTTCGGGCTTGCATCTTCACGCCGTCGTTCCGGGCACGGTGGTCCCATCAGTCCCCCACCGCCAGGGCACGCCGGCTCCGGCGTCGCGTGCCGCGTCAAACCAGAAGGAGTCCCCCATGATCAAGCACGTACTTCCCCTGTTGATCGGACTGTCGCTTGGCAGTGCGGCCTTCGCACAGGATCTGCCTGCCGCCGCACAGTCGACGACAACGACCACCCAGACCACCACCACGACCTCGACCAGGACTTCCCAACCACCGACCGGCGCGTTGAACGAGGAGGCCATCAAGACCGCGATCGCCGACGCCGGCTACAAGGAGGTCAAGGGGCTGGAGTTCAAGGACGGCGTATGGCGCAGCAAGGCCCGCGGCGGCAACAAGCAATGGGTCGAGCTCGCCGCGGGGCCGGTGAGCGGCAAGGTCTACGTCAACGATGCACCGTCCAGACTCAACAAGGATGAGGTCACGGCCAAACTGGCGGCAGCTGGCTACCAGAACGTCCATGACGTGGAGTACGAGCACGGCCTGTGGAGTGCCGACGCCAGGACCACGAACGGTAGTGATGTCGACCTGCTGGTCGATCCGGACGATGGCAGCGTGGTAGCCAAGTCGCGCGATTGACGCATTGCGCCTGCGACGGTCACAAAAGCCCGGTGCGCAACGCATCGGGCTTTCGGTGATGTCCACCGTCGAAATCGGACATTCTCAGCCATCGGTTTCCCTGGACCCATCTATCGGCCTGCCGCGGGAAGCATTCCGATGCTGCGCAGCCATGTCTCGGCCAAGGCGGGCCACTGGGTGATCGGATCCGACGTCGGCCTCAGCCCGAACGCATGGCCGCCGTGGGCATACAGGTGCATCTCCACCGGCGCGCCGGCGTTCTTCAGCGCGGCGTAGTAGACCAGCGCCTGGTCCACACCGTCCACGTCGTCGTCTTCGGCCTGCAGCAGGAACGTCGGCGGCGTTTCGCGCGAGACCGGGATATTGGGATTCAACTTGCCGCCATCGGTCGCCAGATGCCCGGGATAGATCGGCATGGCGAAATCCGGGCGGGCACTTTCCGCGTCGGCAGCGTCCACGGGCGCATACAGGGGGCGTGCGAAGTTGGTGCTGATCTCCGCCACCAGATAGCCGCCCGCCGAAAACCCGAGCACGCCCACCTTGTGCGGATCGATATGCCACTCCGTGGCGCGATGGCGCACCAGCCGCATCGTTCGCTGCGCGTCCTGCAATGACGGCACCGACAGCTCGCGGTTGTGCGGGCGGCAATCGCATTGCCAGACATAAGGGATACTCGGCACGCGATACTTCAGCAGCACGCAGGCAATGCCCCTGGTCGTCAGCCAGTCGCAGACCTCGGTGCCTTCCAGGTCCATCGCCAGGCCCTGGAAGCCGCCGCCGGGGAACACCACCACCGCCGCGCCGGTGTTGATGCCAGTGGGGGCGTAGAACGTCATCGTGGGCTGCGACACGTTGTAGACGCCGGTGATCGTCTTGCCGCCGATCAGCTTCTTGCCGGTGGCGGCGTACTCCGGCCCCGGCAGCGGCTGGGGATCCGGCGGCGTGGCGGGCCACAACGGCACCTGCGCATGCCCGGCGGCGGGCTGCCAGACCAGCGTCTTCGCAGACGCGCCAGCCCATGCCGCCAGCAGACATACGGCAATGATCCAAGGCCTCATGACGCTTCTCCGTTCCGGCGCCCACCCGCTGTGCGATCAACGCGGCAGACAGGCCCTGCATGCTGCGCGCCGCATCGGGCGCGCTGCTGCCGCTTCCATGGATTTCTTCGGGCAGGCCGGGGACAGTCCGTGCTGCCCGCGCCGGCAACGCCGAACGGCTTTCAGTGCCGCCGGCGCGCCGAGGCGGGGCTGTCGTCGGCGTGCGCCGACCACAATCGACGCAGCTGGCGTGCCGAACCCAGCCCGGCGCGTTCGGCCGCGCGTTCCACGCTGTCGCCGCTGGCCAGCGCCTGGCGGGCAAGCGCCAGCCGCAGGCGGGCGTGGTAGCGGTTGATCGACATGCCGCTGGCCTCGCGGAAATGGCGCGTAAGGCTGCGCACGCTCATGTGCCCGATGCCGGCCAGGCGCGCCAGTGGCCAGTCCTGGTCGGGCGCCCGTGCCAATGCATCCTGCACGCGATGGATCGCCACGCTCATGTGGTTGCGCCCTTCCAGCCACGGCGACAGCGCCGGATCGCCGGAGGCGCGCCGCATGTAGACGGCCATCTCGCGCGCCACGGCAGCGGCCAGCCACGGCGAGCCGATCCGGGCAATCAGGTGCAAGGCCAGATCGATACCGGCGGTGATGCCGGCGCTGGTGCACACCTCGCCGTCCTCGACGAACACGCGGCTGTCCAGCACGTCGGCGCCGGGCGCCAGCCGGCGCAGCGTGTCGAGCAGGCTGTGGTGGGTGGTGCAGCGTCGGCCATCCAGCAAGCCAGCGGCGCCGGCCATCAACGCGCCGGAACAGACGCAGGCCAGCGGCCGGCCGTTGCCGCCATGCCGCCGCAGCCACTCGACCAGGGCCTGGCTGGCGGGCGACGACAACACCGCCTCGCCGCTGCCGGTGGCGCCGCAAACCACGATCAGCGTGTGCTCGCCGAGCCGGGCCGGCAACGGCTCGATGCCGGCGAGGCCCACGCCCAGCGCGGTCGAGGCTGCCTCGCCGCGCCGTATGGGCGCCACCATCCGCAAGTGCACCGGCAAGCCCATCGACGCGGCGATCCTGAAGGCATCGGCCGCGCCGGCAAGATCCAGCAGGATCAGCGCCGGCGGCAGCACGAAGCACACCTCAGTGATCGGCGAGGACGTCATCGACGGTGCGAATGCGGGCAAAACGGCCATCCAGAACCAGCTCGGTACGCTGCTTGATGTCCTGCGCATCGTAGCGAGTTCCGCTGCCGGCATGGACCATCGGGAACGTCAGCGTCGCCTCGGTCACGTAGTCGACGGCAAAGCCGAGATCCGACGCCACGCGCGCCGTGGTCTCGCAGCACTGTTCGGAACGGATGCCGCTGACGATGACCCGCTCGATGCCGCGCTCGCGCAACCAGACCTGCAGGCCGGTATCGGTGAAGGCGTTGTGGACGTGCTTGCGGAACACCACGTCGTGCGCCTCCGGAACCCAGTCCATCGGTCGCACCAGGCCGGACGCCGCGCTGAAATGCGCGTCGTCGTCTTCGTGCAGGATCCGCACGATCGGCCAGCCGCGCGCCGCCGCCGCATCGAGCAGCCGCACCAGGTTTTTGCGGAAAACGGGCACATCGTCCTCGCGCCAGTACGGCGCATGCAGGAACGACTGCTGGACGTCGATGACCAGCACGGCAGGCATCGTGGACATGGGCAACTCCATCGGGAAAGGAGTCGCCACTGTAGGCAGCGCGCATGTGGCGAACGAGCACCGCGGCGGACCACGAGCGGACGGATCGGGCCAGTCCGCCGGTCGGCAAGGGCGAGCCTGCCGCAGGCGGGCGCGCAACCGGCGCCCCGCGCCCCGGTCGTCACACCGGGCTTCCCGTCCGACGAATGGTGGAGGCAGGTCATGAGCGTGGCGTGCGCGACGGCGCGGGCCTTCGTTTCGCGCCTTGCCCGCCAGCCACTTCGCCCCGGCAGCAGTTACGATACTTTCCACCTTAGTGAAGCCCGGAGCGCCATGAGCGACGTCCTTGCCATCCGCGAGTTCAGCGACGAATTCGCCGTGCACTTCCGCGACATCAATGCGGAATGGATCAACGCCATGTTCCGCCTCGAAGCAACCGACCGCGACGTGCTGGAGAACCCGCGGGCGAGGATCATCGACGCGGGTGGCGTCATTCTCTTCGTCGAGGCAAGCGGGCTCGGGATCGTTGGCGCATGCGCCCTGCAGAAGACGGGGGCCACCAGCTACGAGCTCACCAAGATGGGCGTGCGCGAGTCGGCACGCGGCAGGAAGGCCGGGGAGTTCCTGCTCTCCGCGATCATCGACCGCGCAAGGTCATTGGGCGCCGAGCCGCTGTACCTGCTCACCAACGCCAAATGCGCCGCTGCCATTCATCTGTACGAGAAGCTTGGCTTCCAGCACGATGCCGAGATCATGGCTCGATATGGCGCACGCTACGAAAGATGCGACGTGGCCATGCGCTACCACGCGGAAGGCTTGCGGCAAGCAACCTGATGGCTACCAGCCCTGGCTTGCATTCCGCCTTGGGTCGCGAAAGCGGTACTCCTGCTTGCCGTTCATTATTTCGGCGCCATCCCCACCCGCGCATGGCGCCGGCCATAGGCGAAGTAAATCACGATGCCCACGACCAGCCAGACCAGGAAGCGCACCCAGGTGAGCGTGGTCAGGTTGAGCATCAGGTACAGGCACAGCAGCGTAGACGCCACCGGCAGCAACGGCGAGAACGGCACCCGGTAGCCGCGCCTGAGGTCAGGCCGCGTGCGCCGCAGGACCACCACGCCAATGCTCACCAGCACTAACGCCGACAGCGTGCCGATGTTGATCATCTCCTCGAGAATCTCGACGCGGGTCAAGCCTGCCATCAAGGCCACCACTGCACCGCAAATCAATTGCAGGCGCACCGGCGTCTTGCGGCTTTCGGAGGTGACGCTGAGCCAGCGCGGCAGCAGGCCGTCGCGGCTCATTGCCAGCAGCACCCGTGACATTCCCATCAGCAACACCATGATCACCGTGGTCAAGCCGATCAGAATGCCCACCGAAATCAGCTGCGCCGCCCAGTTCGCCCCGACGGCGATGAAGGCGGTGGCCAGCGATGGATTCGTCGCCTCGGCCAGCACCGTGTACGGCACCATCCCGGTCAGCGCCAGCGCGACCAGCAGATACAGGGTCGTCACCAGCGCCAAGCCGCCGAAGATGCCGCGCGGCAAGGTCTTCTGCGGGTCCTTGACCTCCTCGGCCGAGGTCGCGACCACGTCGAAGCCGATGAAGGCGAAGAACACCAGCGCAGCCCCGGACAGCACGCCGGCGATGCCGTATTTTGCCGGCGCATCGCCGGTAGCCCACGACAGCAACGACTGCGACCAGACGTCCGCACTGCTGCCCGCGCTCGGTACTGCCGGCGGGACGAACGGCACGAGGTTGGCGGCATCGAAGTAAGTGAAGCCGACCACGATCACGAACAGCACGATGCCGACCTTGATCATGGTGAACACGTTGTTGACCCGCGCCGATACCTTGGTGCCCAGGACCAGCAAGCCGGTGAACACGCCGACGATGAACAGGGGCCCCACTCCACCGCCAGTCCGAACAGATGGAGCGTGGTCGGGATGTGCACGTCGAGCAGGGCGAACACCGTGCTGAGGTAGATGCCCCAGTACTTGGCGATCACCGCCGCCGCGGTCAGCAGTTCCAGCAGCAGGTCCCAGCCGACAATCCAGGCCAGCAGCTCGCCGAGGGTGGCGTAGGTATAGGTGTAGGCGCTGCCGGCCACGGGAATGGTCGAGGCGAACTCGGCATAGCACATGATCGCCAGTGCGCAAGCCAGCGCCGCCAACAGGAACGACACCGTGACCGCGGGCCCGGCAAAGCTGCCGGCAGCGCGCGCGCCGACCGAGAAGATCCCGGCTCCGACCGCCACTGCGACGCCCAGGATCATCAGGTCCCAGGCACTGAGCGAGCGCTTGAGCTGGTGGCCGGGCTCGGCGGCGTCGACAATCGACTGCTCGATGGACTTGGTGCGGAACAGGCTCATACGGAGGGCTCGTTGCCGGAGGTGTCCAGCCTACTCGCACCGGGAGATCCTGCGCCCTCAGGTTGAGTCATGGGAATGTTTGCTTGGGTCGGGGGGAGCAGTCCTTCGCAGACAAAGCCCGCATGGTTTGAAACCCGCGCAGCACGCCACCCGACCCACCGACGTTCGTAAAACGCTTCAACCCCGCCGCGCGGGCAGGAACCGGCTGTTGCGCAGCAGCCCCGCCGATACCAGCGACACCAGCACGCCGACCGGGAAGATCTCCGCGAAGGTCATCGGCAGGCGAAACATCGGGTTCGCGTACTGCACCTTGAACGTCTCCATGTCGGCAGTCAGCTTCGCCAACGCCTCGGCGCTCGCGCCCTTTGCCTGCTCGCTGGCGATGATCGCGTTCGAATACGAGGTGGCGAAATCCATGTGTGTCATCGCCTGCAGCGCTTCCCACGCGACCACGTAGAGGATCCCGGCGATGAAGCTGACGCCCAGGCCGATCCCGAACGCCGGCCAGAACCCGACCACGCCGCCGCGGTCCACGTCGCGGTGTCGCTTGATCCCCACGAACACCGCGCTCAGCGCGATCAGCATGGTCGTGTAGCCGATCAGCATGCCGTACTTCAGCGGCGGCATGCCGTCGAACCCGAGGAAGGTGGCGAACATCAACCCGCCGACGACCACGCCCGCGATGACGCCGTATTTCAAGATCGTGATCCACATGAGCCGTTCCCCTTTGATGGTTGGTGTCGCCATTGACCGCCGCCCCGCCCGCCGTGGCAATCACCCGAACGGGTGAATGTGGCCGATTCCCCCGAATGCACCGCCCTCAGGGCACGATTCCCAGCTCGCGCGCCCGACGGATCGCCTCGGTGCGCCGCTTCGCGCCAAGCTTCTCGAACAACCGCGCCACGTGCGTCTTGATCGTGTTCGGCGACACGTGGAGGTGCGCCGCGATCTCCTTGTTGGAGTGGCCGGCGGCCAGTTCGTGCAGCACCTCCAGCTCCCGCCCGCTCAGGCCCAGCGCCGCCTGCGCCTTCGGGTTGCCGTCGAAGGCAGCCGGCGCCGGCGCGGCGAACACCCGCACGCCCAGCACGATGCCGAGCACCAGGAACGCGGCCGCGACCAGGAACAGGTAGACGTCGCCCGCATGCATCCGCACCAGGCGCTGGTAGTCGAGCCACTGCAGGGCCAGCGTTCCCGCCGCCAGCAGCGCCCCGTAGCCGACCACCTGCTTCCACATCGCCGTCTCCGCCCGTCCCGCACGAGGTCATCTTAGCGCCGGTCCGCGGGCGGCAAGAAAATGGCCACCCGGTTCGTTCCGGCGGCAACACAGACTCATCCAGTGGCCGGCCACGGTGGTCACCTTGATCGCGGCGTGGTTCGTCTCGTCGCGCACGAAAAGGAGCCACCAGCCGCAAAAAAGGCCGGGCACGATGGCCCGACCTTTTTCCTGAGCGACTTGCGTTGGCGTGGGGTGGCTTACTTCTTCGCACTCGCCTCCGATGCGCTGGAAATGTCATCCGCGTTGTTGCGCTTGAAGATGTCCTTGGCGATCTCCTTCTGCTTGCCATCTTCGGTGTGCACCGAAATCAGGATGTTGCCCTCGCGAATCTTGGCGTCGTACCGCTTGGCTTCGAACTCGGGGATGCCCAGGCCGACCAACGCGCCGATGATGCCGCCCGCCGCCGTGCCGACGGCAGCACCGCCGAGCGCCGCCATGATGGGGCCGGCGGCGATGAAGGGGCCGACGCCGGGGATCGCGAGCGCACCGATACCGGCGAGCCAACCCAGCGCGGCGCCGGCACCAAGCCCGGCCACGCCACCGGTCGTGGCACCCTCCGGCGCCTTGGTGCTGTGCTCGTGGGCAAAATCCTTCGTGCCGCGCTTGTCGGGAAGCAGGGCGGAAATGTCGTCGCTGGTAAAGCCCGCCTGCTTCAGCTCGAGAACGATGTTCTCGGCCTGGTCGACGGTCTTGGTGGTGCAAAAGACGGAAGCGTTCATAAAGTTTGAATCCTTGATTATTGGGTTTTCACATCAAGCTGGTTGTCGACGCGGGATACGCCGGAGACGCCTTGCACGACAGACTCGACCCTGGCTTTTTCGTCAGCGCTGTCGACCGGTCCGCGCAGCGTGACGACGCCACCCGCCACCACCAGCTTGACGTTGTGTGCCGACATCGAGAGTGACTTGTCCTTGACGATGGCACGCCGCACCGCGGCCGCCAGCTTGATGTCGGTCTTGTCATTGGACTGGTCGAACGGCGTGGCCGTCTGCGATGAACGATCGCGCGCGTTCACGCCCGAGTTGTCGGCAGGAACCGACATGCCGGCCGCGCTGCTGGACGCATGTTGCTGCGCGCAAACATCCGCAGTCATCGCCAGCCCCAGGGCCAGCGTGGCGGTTGAAAGGAGAATGGCGGGAATGTGACGCATGGATGGTGTCCTTCGAATGAGAACCGCAAAAGGGTCAACTGCTCAGCGGACGTCCGTTATCGGGGGCGGCGAGTGAAGTGCACGTGCAGCAACCCTCAAGCCGCCGATGACGGGTGTGGCTTTGTTCATCCGGAAGACGCGGCACATTGCCACTGCACGCCCCCTTCATGGCAAGCGCCGCACGCTTCCTCACGCCCCATGAGACCTGTGGGGTCGTTGTTTGCGCCAGCCCATGCGCGCGCCTGCGCGATCCCATGCCTCGAAAAAAAACGCCCCCTGTCACGGAGCACGATCATCAAACGACGCCCGCCTTCACTCGCCGCCGCCTGGTTCGACCTCGCGCAACGCTCCATGGACATGATGCAGGGCTCGGCGACCGTGATCGCCACGCGCACCACGGCCATGGCGAAGGCCGGCACCCGCCCCTCCGCCGCGCACGATCGCGAGATGAAACGCATGGTGGACGAGAAGGTCGATGCCTGCGCCGCGTCGTTGACCGGGATGGCGTTCACCGCCGCGGCATCGTGCCAATCGCTCTGGCTGGCTTCGTTGTGGGGCGGGCGCGCGCGCACCGCCACGCAACTCCAGCGCGCCACCGCGCGGGTACTCGGCGCCGGCCTCACGCCTTACCAGAAGACCGTGCGCAGCAATGTAAAACGCCTGAGGAAGTAACATGTCCCGCTGGATCGGGTGCGCGGCAGCATGCCGACGTGGCCGCGGCTCGCGGAGCCACCGGCCATCGCCGAAGACATGGCAGCCGCAACCCGTGAGCCAGGCGCATCCCCTGCCCCACACATCACGCTTCCCCGCATTCACGGAAACCCATGGTCGCGAAACTGTTCAGCCTGCTTGCCGCCGCCATCATTGACCTGATCACGCGCGGCGGCTATCTGGGCATCGTGCTGCTGATGGGCATCGAGAGCGCCTGCATCCCGTTGCCGTCGGAAGTGATCATGCCGTTCTCCGGCTATCTGGTTTTCCAGGGTACCCTGGAGCTGTGGCTCGTCGTCCTGGCCGGCGCCATGGGCTGCGTGCTCGGCTCCCTGGTGGCCTATGCGGTCGGCGCGTGGGGCGGACGCAGGCTGGTGGAACGCTACGGCAAGTACGTACTGATCTCGCGCAGGGATCTGGATCTGGCCGACCGCTGGTTTCGCGAGCACGGCGGCATCATCGTCTTCGTGGGGCGGTTGCTGCCGGTGGTGCGCACCTTCATCGCCTTTCCCGCCGGCGTGGCGCGCATGCCGATCTGGCGCTTCTGCCTCTACACCTTCCTGGGCTCGCTCATCTGGTGTGCGCTGCTGGCCTGGATCGGGGTGAAGCTGGGGCAGCACTGGGACACCCTGGGCAGCTGGTTCCACCGCTTCGATGCGCTCATCCTCGCCGTGCTGCTGATCGCCTTCGGCCATTACGTGTGGCGCCACGTGCGGCATCTGCGCGAAGAGTGAGCCGCCGCTCGCCGAAGCGTGGCGCCGGAAACGGTTCGGGCGCCATGCATGGTCAGCGCTCCCCTCGGCGGAGTGCGGTCGGCGGGTCGCCTCGGTGCGCCGCTTCGCGCCCGGCTTCCCGGCCCACCGCCGGCGGCGATAAAGATTGCCAGTGGGCCTATGATCGTCCCCACCGCCTGCCGGAGCCTGCGCGATGAAGACTTTCACTGCCCTGCTTCTGGCCAGCACGCTCGCCTGCGCGCCGGCCGCTTCTTCCCAGGAAATGCATGCGCACCCGGCACCGGAAAAACTGGGCCGGGTCAGTTTCCCCACCTCCTGCGCGCCCGCGGTAGCGCACGACTTCGAACGCGCCGTCGCCCTGCTCCACTCCTTTGCCTATACCGCCTCGGAGCAAGCCTTCCGGAAGGTTGCCGACGCCGATCCGTCCTGTGCCATGGCGCACTGGGGCATCGCGATGTCCCACTTCCACCCGTTGTGGAGCCCGCCCGCCCCGGACGAGTTGGCCAAGGGCGAAGCGGAAGCCCTCCGGGCCACGAGCCTTGGCGCGAAGACCGCGCGCGAACGCGCGTTGATCGCCGCGATCGCGGCTTATTACCACGATGCCGGGCAGGTACCGCCGCCCGCCCGGGCCAAGGCCTATGCAGCGGCCATGGCGGTCGCGGCGAGCCGCTATCCGGCCGACACCGAAGTCCAGGTGCTCTACGCCTTGTCGCTGCTGGCCACGGCCTCCCCGCAGGACACATCGCACGCCAACCAGAAACAGGCGGGCGCCATCCTGGAGCCGATCTACAAGACACATCCCGACCACCCCGGCGTGGCCCACTACCTCATCCACGCATACGACAGTGCCGAACTGGCGCCCCGCGGCCTGGCGCCGGCGCGCGCCTACGCGAAGATCGCGCCTTCGGCACCGCACGCGCTGCACATGCCATCGCACATCTTCACGCGGCTGGGCCTGTGGGACGACTCCATCGCCTCGAACCTGGCGGCGCGCGCCGCGGCGCACAACCAGGGCGACCTTGGCGAGGAACTCCATGCGATGGACTACCTCACCTACGCATATCTCCAGCGCGGCCGCCGCGCCGACGCGGAACAGGTGGTGCGTTCGCTTGACGGCATGGGCGTCCACGCCGGTGCCGACTTCAAGGTCGGCTACGCCGCCACGGCGATGCCGATCCGCCTCGCCATGGAAGGCCGCCAATGGTCCGATGCCTCGCGCCTGCAGGCCGGCGACGGCGCGGCGCCGGAGGTGGCAGCCATAGTCTACTGGGCCCGCGCGGTGGCCAACGCACGCTCCGGGCATGCCCAGGCAGCCGATGCCGACATCGCGCGACTGGACGCCTGTCGGCGGCAGTTGCTGGCCAGCAAGAAAGATTACTGGGCAACCCAGGTCGACATCCTCGGCAAGGAAGCCAGGGCCTGGCAGTCAGCGGCCGGCGCGCATCCCGACGCTGGCATCGCGATGCTCCGGCGGGCGGCCGACCAGGAAGACGCCATCGAGAAATTGCCGGTGACGCCAGGCCCGATCATTCCCGCGCGCGAGCAGCTCGGCGACCTGTACCTGCAACTGCACAAGCCGCAGGAGGCGCTTGAGGCCTACAAGACCGCCCTGACGGTGGCGCCGGGCCGACGGGGCGCACTCCACGGCGCGGCCTTGGCCGCCGATGCGATTGGCGATACTCGCACGGCCAGGCAGATGCGGGAGCTTTTGTCGCGCTAGTGTCGAGGGGCTGGTGATGGACCCAGGCACCCACGCTGTTCCGCCTTTAAAAATCGTGTGTCAGGGACCATTCCGAAACCAAGGGCAGAGTAGACTTTCCTCAACTCCGCCCGATCAAAGTGCACTCTGACCCCTGTTTCGCTAGACCCCTGTTTCGCTATGCCTGGCGGCGCCGGACATCCGCGGGGCGAACAAGAACGAGGCGGCGCCGAAACTGCCCGGATCAATCCAGCAAGGTCAGCATCGCCTCGTAGCGTTTGTCCGCGGGATCCCGCACGTTGGACTCCATCTGTCGCAGCCACGCAAGCGTGCGTCTGGTCTGCTCGCGCTGCGCCTTTTGCGACAGGTCGAAGGTGACCGAGTCGGACACCTGCTGCAGCAGCATCACGAAATCGCATGGTGCGCGGCAGGACTGCACGAGGCCGACGATCTGGAAGCAGATGTCCTGGACCTGCGACTTGATCTCGGTATCGTCGCTGGTTCCTCCCAGCAACTCTTGCGACGCCTCGTCGAGGTAGACCTCCATGATGGCGTCGTTGGCCGAGGGCTTGCGCATGGCTTCGCCCACTCGGGTGGTGAGCCCGGGATCGTCCGTGAGTCTGCGGGTGAGCTTGCGCACACGCTCGCGCACGATCTCGATGGCCTTGTTGATGTCGGCGCGATCCGGCACCAGGTTGATCACGGCGCCATTGATCTCCTTGGCCACGCGCTCGGCAATCTCGGTCTCATTGCCGGTGACGCGTTGCAGGCGCCTCTTGAGCGGCCCCAGCAGCGCCTGCTTCAGCTTCGGCCCGGCATTGCCGTGTTCCTTGAACATTGCCCCCATGACGGAAGCGAGGATCGGCTTGAGCTGCTCGTCCCAGTGCAGCAGGTGGCGGCGGTCCTCCACCGGCCCCTTCCTTGCATCTTGATTGACCTTGATCGCCTTGGCCTTGGTCGCCCAGTCGGGCCGGCCGACAAAAACGACGCTGCCATGCTCATCGAGCGCCATGCCGAACTTGCGGTTGTCTTCCTCATCCTGCTCATGCTTGGGCATCGCCTTTCCCCCCTGGGCCGAAGTGCACGCAAATATAGATCCAACCGAAGCGGTCGGCGCCAAGCCGGAGCCGCAATTCAAACGGCTGCAAGTGAAGCTGACCGCGTGCCTGGGGATGACGAGGTCAAGCCGGCGCCGCTCGTCGCCGACACCATTTCGCTATGCTTGAACATTACCGCTTGCAGCCGGGGGGAAGGCATGGGTACGTCATATCGGATCAACGTGGCGCTGTGGCAGGTACCCACGATGGTGGTCAACGGCGGCCGCGATGAAGCGGAGCAGCGACTGGGCACCAATGTGACGGGCACCATGACCATTGACGAGCGCATGGACATCCTTGAGCAACGCGTGGCCAAGGCCGTCACGTACTTCCACGGCCAGCCAGCGAACCAGGGCGCGCGTTCGCTCACCGTGTTTGCCGCGCCGGAGTATTTGTTCGCCAAGGACGAAGCGGAGCATTTCATCACGCACCACGAGAAGGATCGGCTGCTCGCCAAGCTGGCCGGTCTCAGCAAGCGCTTCCCCTCGGTGGTGCTCTTCCCCGGCACGATCGCGTGGAAGAAGCCGGCGATCCGTTCCGGCATGTTCGCCGCGTTCAGGCCCGACCGCGGGAAACGCGCCCACCAGCGGCGCACGGCGCTGGCCACGGAGGTCTCGGACAAGAACCGCTTCGACCAGCACCGCGCCAGCGGCAATCAGTACTACCTGGCCGAGAACACCTGCTTCGTGATGCACGCGGGAAAGACCGTGCTGAAGTACCACAAGCGCAACAACGGCGGCGAGACGAACCGCGCCTCGGACGGGGACGACGTCTTCTGGGTTCCGGGGCCACGGGACAGCCTGTTTTCGGTGGACGGACTGGACTTCGGCTTGCAGATCTGCGCGGAAATGGGATCGGATCTCAGCCGGGTGGTTGACGTGCAGGTGGCGATCGCGTCTTCGCATCCGATCGTCAAGGCAAAGGCCCGGCTGCACCCCCAAGGCTTCTACTGTTACGCCGACGCCATCAAGCCGCCGGAGGTCTATCAGGCCGACAACGCCGGCGGCATCGATGCCCCGATCCGGGCGAACATGAAACGCGTCGGCGGCTCGGTCATGGGCAAGACCGAAGCCACTGCCCGCGCCAAGGACATCGGCAAGTACGGCGAGGGAACCGCCGAGTTCGCCGAGCAGATCACCAAGCTGCGTGGCCGCGTCCGCTACTACGTGCTGGACTACGACAAGGCCTGAGGCCAAATACAAATAAGGTGTCAAGGACAATCCAAGTACCGCGCACGCCTCCAGATTGTCCCTGGTACCTATTCGGACCTAACTCCCTCCGTCCCGGTTGAACTGGGAACTTCCTCGTCGAGGTCGGAAACCTCCATGTCGAGGTCCGGGAAGTCCATGCCGAGGTCGGCAGCGTCCCCGTCGGGGTTGGCAAGCTCTGCCTTGACCTTCCGTACGTCCTCGCCGACGTGCCGAACCTTCCCTCCGTAGTTCAGAACGTCCCCGTCGACGTGGCTGATGTCTGCGTCGAGGTTCTGCACGTCACTGTCGGGGTCGCCGACCTGCGCGACCTCGTGGCACAAGGCGCACACGAGGACTTACTGGTCGAAGCCAGGAGGCATGCCGAGTGGGCGCGGTTGCCGTTCGCGACTTGCGGGTGCGGGTGCGCCGCATCGATTCAAGCCAGCAGAAGGCGCTCTAAAGTGCACTCTGACCCGGGTTTCCGATCGCATGTCACCTAAGAGAAGGCTTTAATGTATCCAGGAGCTTGATGAGCTTGTCGAACTGCTTATCATCCATAACAGATTTTAGAGACTCCAATGGATGACCCTCAAATCCGGTTCCGTCATAAATGCGAATCGGGTTGTCTCCAAAATTCCGAATAGTTGTCTCAAGAAGTTTCGCAGCCAGTTCTTTGTCGCCAGATGCTTCGACTTCCCTCTTGTACGCTTCAAACGACTGTGCAGTTGCCACTTTGTAGGTGTAGTCCTGCTGGATACGTGCAGTGAGGCTGGCATTGCGGGCAGCGAACCAGCCAAGCCATATTCCCGGGGCAAACAAGGGGAGGAAATGGAGTACGCGCTCCCAGAACGAAGGGGATTGAACATTGGTCTCGGCATTGCTGGAAAACTGTCGAATCAGCTCTAACAAGCTATTAGGACCCGCTGAAAAGGTGCTGCCGGCAATCCATATGAGGTAGGCAATCGCAATAATGAAGGCGCCAAGCCAGCCTATCCTCTCGTATCCGAGGCGCCTCGCACTATTAGCGAATGAACCCGCAAGCCCCTGCCGGTTCAAGTCGGCAATCGCTTTTGAAATCTTTTCGTTTGCAATTGCTAAAAGATCTGCACCCTCGACAATTTTCTTATCCGCAGTTTCCCTGTCTACCGTGACGCTTTCCAGCTTGATGCCTGCATCTTTAAGGAGCTTTTGAGCATCCTCAATGGTCACGTCATATGTAGTCTTTGCTGAAGTGGCGTCCTGAGCAATTTGCTGAACAGATTTCAGGTACTCCGCGATCTTCTCCGCAGCTTGAGTGGCTTGAGCTGCAGCCGACTGTGCACTTTGTAGTGCAGTCCCGGTATCTTCTGATTGCTGGTTGATCTTGGCCTGCTGCTCGACGAGCTTGTCTGCTAGCGGGGCAGCATTCTCAACTCGGGAGATGTCGTTATTGAGCTCTTCCTGAGCGGCCGCGATAACTGCTTTGCGGACACGAAAGCGCCTGTCCAAAATTGGAGTGAGCGCGACATTAAGCTCTGAGAGCTTAGCGGGAAACCCTGACTGGAATAGCCATGGATATCCATTGCTTGGCGCGGCAGTCACTAAGCCAAGTAGTTGCCCAATGAGCGTTACAACAATCGATTCAAGAGCTTTGTCATCTCCGCCCAGTGCTTTGGTCTTGGACGCTGCGTTAGATAGAGCTACTTCCCACTCCTCAAACAACGCGTCAAAGTCTTTGGCATCACCGCCTTTCAGGCCAAATGGAGTGAAATCTGTTTCACTAGGACGTGACTTGCGGAGTGCCTCCCATGCGCGACGCAGTGACTGAAATTCCGCATAAGCATTCTTCATCTGCCTCCCCCTATACCCGCCGTCACCCGAATGTCAAACCAGAATCGGACGATTCTTGCTCCACCTGCAAATAATCAATGTTTATTACATCTCCACGCAATCAAACCGCCGATCCGCCTCTATCTCCGCGTCGTAGTCCACGTCGTCGCGGTCAAACCCGAACAGCTTCAGGAACTCGTGCTTGTACCCCGCGTAGTCGGTGACTTCGCGCAGGTTTTCGGTGGTGACGGTGGGCCAGAGGGTCTTGCAGGGTTCCTGCACGTCGGCGCGCAGCTCCCAGTCGTCCAGGCGGATGCGGCCTTCGTCGTCGGTGGGTGCAGCTTTCCCATCGGCACGATAGAGGCGGTCGTGGAACAGACGGTTGGCCTGCTCGATCGGGCCTTCGTGGATGCCCTTCTCCTTCATGATCTTGAAGGCGATGGAGACGTACAGCGGGATCACCGGGATGGCGGCGCTGGCTTGGGTGACCACGGACTTCATCACGCCGACATAGGCGTCAAGGCCGTGGTGGCGGCTGCGCAGTTGCTTCGCGGTGTTGTCCAGGTGCTGCTTGGCCTGGCCCAGGGTGCCATGCCAGTACATCGGCCAGGTGATCTCGGTGCCGATGTAGCTGTAGGCGACGGTCTTGGCGTGCTCGGCCAGCACGCCGGCGGCGCTCAGCGCGTCGATCCACAGCGCCCAGTCCTCGCCGCCCATCACGGTGACGGTGTCCTTGATCTCCTGCTCGGTGGCCGGCTCGACAGTGGCCTCGATCACGGTGTCCTTGTTGGTGTCGACCGAGGTGTTGTGGAACGGCGCGCCGATGGTCTTGAGCGCCGAGCGCACCACTTCGCCGGTGTCCGGCAGCTTGCGCACGGGCGAGGCCAGCGAGTAGACCACCAGGTCGATCGGGCCGCCCATCTCGTTCTTGATGATCTCGATCGCGCGCGCGCGGGTTTCGTGGGCGAACGCGTCGCCGTTGATCGACTTGCTGTACAGGCCGGCGGCTTTGGCGGCCTTGTCGAACGCGGCGGAGTTGTACCAGCCGGCGGTGCCGGTCTTCTCGTGGCTGCTGGGCTTCTCGAAGAACACGCCGAGCGTGGCGGCGCCGTAGCCGAACGCGGCGGTGATGCGTGAGGCCAGCCCGTAGCCGGTGGAGGCGCCGATCACCAGCACGCGCTTCGGGCCCTTGGACTTGTCGTGGCCCGCAGCCTGGGTGACCTTGATCTGGTCGAGCACGTTGTGCTCGCAACCGACCGGATGGGCGGTGATGCAGATGAAACCGCGGACTTTGGGCTTGATGATCACTCGGGTGGCTCCTGCTGGTATTCGGCTGCCGGTATCAGGCATTCCGCCATATTAACCAAGCGGGACAGCCATGCGCTGCCGTAGGGAGCGCCCCTTGCTCGTCATCCCGGCGCAGGCCGGGATCGCACTGGCTGTTGCAAGCGGTTCGCCGGATAGCCTGCCCCGTCGCCGAAGTGCGATTCCGGCCTGCGCCGGAATGACGATGTGGGGAGCGAGGCGCTGCGAAGGGGCGGCTCTCGATGGAAACCCACTCAGAGTCTTGTCGCGTCCTGCGCCGCGGTCGCCAGCGCCGCCGCCATGGCGCGTACCTGCCCGACATCGCTGCGCAGCTCCCCGGCCTGCATGTCCTCCAGCAGCGGGTGCCGATGGCGCATGGCCGAGGGCAACTGGCGTTTGGCGGAGGCATGGAATTCGTGTGCGCCGGTGGCGGCGGCCAGCGCGGCGATGTTCTGCGCGGTGATGCCGGCGCCGGGCATCACCGCAAGGCGCCCGGCGGCCTGTGCTACCAGATCGCGGATCAGCGTGGCGCCCTCCACCGCGCTGGCCTGCGCGCCCGAGGTCAGCACGCGCCGGCAGCCCAAGGCGACGATGTCTTCCAGCGCGCGTGCCGGGTCGCGGCTGAGGTCGAAGGCGCGGTGGAAGGTCACGCCCAAGGTTCCCGCCGCAGCGACCAGGGCGCGGCAGCGTGCCACGTCCACGTTGCCCTCGGCGTCGAGCATGCCCAGCACCACGCCGTCGCAGCCCAGCGCCACGCAGGCCTCGATGTCGCGCTGCATGGTCTCGCCTTCGAGGTCGCCGTAGAGGAAGTCGCCGGCGCGCGGGCGGATCAGCACGTACAGAGGGATGCGCAAGCGTTCCCTGGCCAGCGCGATCTGCGCATGCGAAGGCGTGAGGCCACCCAGCTCCAGTGCCGCGCAGAGTTCGACCCGCCCAGCCCCGCCTTCCTGGGCAGCCAGCGCAGAGGCGACCGAGTTGGCGGCAATTTCCAGGATCACGAGTAGCTCGTGGTGTAGACGCTTTGCGAGGGGATCAAGGCGTCCTGCTTCTGCGCATCGCACACGGCGTAGGAGAAACCGTGCTGGATCGCGTACGCGCCGACCTCGCCGGCGCGGTTCATCGCCAGGAAGCCGACCTGCAGGGTCTTCGATGCCTCGCGGCGCTTCTTGACGATGCGCATCACCGCCTCCTTGCAGGCCTCGTGCGGCGTGCGGCCCTGGCGCATCAGCTCGACCACCAGGAAGCTGCCGGCGTTGCGGATCACTTCCTCGCCCACGCCGGTGGAGGTGGCGCCGCCGACCTCGCCGTCCACGTACAGGCCGGCGCCGATGATCGGGCTGTCGCCGACGCGGCCGCGCATTTTCCACGCCATGCCGCTGGTGGTGCAGGCGCCGGCCAGTTTGCCGTGCGCGTCCAGCGCCAGCATGCCGATGGTGTCGTGGTTGTCCTTGCCGCCGGGGCGGCCGGTCTTGCCGTAGTCGCGCACTTCGCTGTTGATCGAAGGCTGGTATTTCGCCGTCTTCAGCCATTCGTGCCAGGCCTGCTCGGCTTCCGGCGTGAGCAGGTCCTGCTTCCTGAAACCCTGCTCCAGCGCGAACTGCAGCGCGCCTTCGCCGACCAGCAGCACGTGCGGCGTGCGCTCCATCACCCGCCGGGCCACCGAGATCGGATGTTCGATGTGCTCGAGTGCGGCCACCGCGCCGCAATTGCCGTCGGCGTCCATGATGCTGGCGTCTAGGGTGACGTGGCCGTCGCGATCCGGGTGGCCGCCCTTGCCGACGCTGTGGTTGCTCAGGTCCGACTCCGGCACCTGCACGCCGAGCTCGACCGCGTCCAGCGCATGGCCGCCCTGGCCGAGGACGGTCCAGGCCGCCCGGTTCGCCGCCACGCCGAAGTCCCAGGTCGAGACCACCCGCACGCCCGCCGTCGCCGACATGCGGCGCGCCGGCCCGGCAACCAGCTTGCCGCCCCAGGCCAGCATCGAGACCGACGCCCCCAGTACGGAGGCCTTGAGGAACTGCCTGCGGTCGGTCATCGCGTTCTCCCGCTCATGAAAAGCAAAAACCCCGCACAGGATGCGGGGTTTCATTCTTGCCGTGCAACGTGGGCCAGGTTGATCAGGCGGCCACTTCGACTGCCGATGCCTGGGCGCCCTTCGGGCCCTGGGTCACTTCGAACTGTACGCGCTGACCTTCCTGCAGGCTGCGGAAGCCCTTGGAATTGATCGCGGAAAAATGGACGAATACGTCCTCCCCGCCGTCCTCAGGCGCGATGAAACCGAAACCCTTGGCATCGTTGAACCATTTGACCGTACCGAAACGCATTGCGTGAACCTCTGGATCCATGGAATGGGTGCGCCAGGAATCGCGCTGAACCATCGTTCTCCCCTCGGTTCGCCGCCCTGGCCGGGGAAAAGTATCAACATGTGAAGGCCGAATGCAATACGAAAATATCCGGCCAGTCCACGAATTCGCCGCGGCGCTCAGCTTTTCAGCAGTGCGGCGAGAATGCGCGGCACCTCGGCGGTGGCCGCGGCCAGATGCGCGAAGATTTCCTCGATGCTGATTTCCGCCTCGTCACCGCAGCCGGCGGCGAAATTCGCCACCAGCGCCAGGCAGGCGTAGTCCAGTTCCAGCTCGCGCGCCAGCACCGCCTCGGGCATGCCGGTCATGCCGACCAGGTCGCAGCCGTCGCGCTTCATCCGGGCGATTTCGGCGCGGGTTTCCAGCCGCGGTCCCTGGGTGGCGCCGTAGCAGCCTCCCCCGATCACCTCGACGTTTGCCGCGCGCGCCGCCGCCAGCAGTTGCCGGCGCAGCGATTCGGTGTACGGCTCGCTGAAGTCGATGTGCTTCACCTCGGCACCCTCGACATCGCAGTAGCTGGTGTAGCGGCCGTGGGTGTAGTCGATGAGCTGGTCGGGCACCACGATCACCCGCGGCCCCATGTCGCCGCGAATGCCGCCCACCGCGTTGACTCCGATCACCCGGCGCGCGCCCAGGCTGTGCAGCGCCCACAGGTTGGCGCGGTAGTTGACCCGGTGCGGCGGCAGTGTGTGTCTTTCGCCGTGGCGGGCCAGGAACGCGATGCGCTTGCCGGCGAAATCGCCGATCACCACGTCGCCGGATGCGGGGCCGTAAGGCGTATCCACGCTGTGGCGGGAGACGTTTTCCAGGCCAGGAAAGTTGTACAGGCCGCTGCCACCGATGACGGCGAGGTCGAGCGGGGCGTGGTCAGGGTGAGGCATCGTGGTGATCCGGTGGTGGGCTGAAGTTGAAAGGATGCATCGCCGGCAGGGCAAGAGCTTTACCCCCTCCCGACCTCCCCCTGCGAGCAGGGGGAGGAGAAAGCGCGCGATGACGGCTTTGCTCTCTCCCCTGCGCACTAGGGGAAGAAGAAAGCACGCGACGACGGCTTTTGCCCCCTCCCCTGCGCAGCAGGGGAGGGTTGGGGTGGGGTCGCTCTTGATCTTCAAATCAAGGGCAAGAGCTTTACCCCCTCCCGGCCTCCCCCTGCAAGCAGGGGTAGGGGAAATCGCGCGACGACGGCTTTGCTCCCTCCCCTGCGCACTAGGGGAAGAAGAAAGCACGCGACGGCGGCTTTTGCACCCTCCCCTGCGCAGCAGGGGAGGGTTGGGGTGGGGTCGCTCTTGATCTTCAAATCAAGGGCAAGAGCTTTACCCCCTCCCGACCTCCCCCTGCAAGCAGGGGGAGGAGAAAGCGCGCGACGACGGCTTTACTCCCTCCCCTGCGCAATAGGGGAAGGAGAAAGCACGCGACGGCGGCTTTGCCCCATCCCCTGCGAGCGGGGAGGAGCAAAGACGCCCGCGCCCTACTCTCCGCCCTCATCCTTCAACGCATAGATCCCCGGCAGGTTGCGGCCCTGTTCGTAGTAATCCATGCCGTAGCCGAACACGTAGCGGTCCGGCAGCTCGACGCCGTTGAAATCGGAGGCGATGCCTTCGACCAGGCGGTCATGCCGCTTGGTGCACAGGCTGGCGATCAGTACGCGCTTCGCGCCGCGCCGGTAACAGTCGTCGCGCACCGCCTTCAGCGTGTGGCCTTCGTCGAGGATGTCGTCGACCAGCAGCACCGTGCGGCCGGCCAGCGGCACCGCCGGCTCGCGCAGCCAGTGCAGCTCGCTGCCGCTGGTGGCGCCGCGGTAGCGGGTGGCGTGCACGTAGTCGAACTCCAGGTCGGTGCGGATCGCCAGCGCCAGCTGGCCGGCGAAGATCAGCGCGCCGTTCATCACGGTGAGGAACACCGCGCGCTCGCCGTCCAGCGCGGCGTCGACCTGCCGACCCATGTCGGCGATCACGCTTTCCAGCGTGCCGCGGTCGTACAACAGCTCGGCCTGCGCCAGCGCGTCGGCCAGAAGTGGGGTCGGAGTGGTCATGCGGTTCCTCGATCGGCATGGAGTGCCGTGATGCGCGCGACGAAGCGGTCGCGCTGCGGGTTGTCGGTGAGGCTGTCCCAGCTGGCGCCGATGGCGCCGCGTAGCGCGGCCAGCGATGGCGACGGCGTGATGCCGCCGGGCAGCGCGGCGATCGCCTCGTCCACCACCTCGGGGAAACAGGCCAGCACCAGGTCGCAGCCGGCGTCCAGGTGCGCGCGCACGCGCTCGCCCACGCTGCCGGCTGCACCGGCGGCAGCCATGCTGATGTCGTCGCTGACCACCGCGCCAGCGAAACCCAGTTCGCCGCGCAGGATCTGTTCGATCCACACCTTCGAGTAACCGGCCGGCCGGCTGTCCACCGCCGGATAGGTGACGTGAGCCATCATCACCGCCTCGACCCGCGCCTCGATGCATTCGGCGAACGGCAGCAGGTCGTCGCGGCGGATCTGCTCCAGACTGCGCTGATCGATCGCCGGCGCCTTGTGCGTATCGGTGGAGACCGAGCCGTGGCCCGGGAAGTGCTTGAGGACCGCCGCCATGCCGGCCAGGTGCATGCCGCGCACGTAGGCCTGGGCCAGTTCGGCAGTGATCGCCGGATCGGCGTGGAACGCGCGCAGGCCGATCGCCGCGTTGCCGCGGGCCAGGTCGACCACCGGCGCGAAGCTGAAATCGACGCCGCTGGCGCGCAGCTCGCTGGCCATCACCCAGGCGTGTTCCTCGGCCAGGCGCACCGCTTCGTCGGGGTCGCGACCGTGCACCGCGCCGATCGCCGCCAGCGGCGGCAGGCGGGTGAAGCCGTCGCGGAAGCGCTGCACCGGGCCGCCTTCCTGGTCGACCGCGATCAGCAGGTCGTCGCCGCCGACCTCGCGGATCGCCTCGCACAGCGCGATCAGCTGCTCGCGCGAGGCGTAGTTGCGCGCGAACAGCAGCACCCCGGCCACGCCCGGCGCGGTGAGCCAGCGCTTCTCCCGTTCGGCCAGTTCCAGCGCGGCCACGCCGATCATCAGCATGCGGCATCCTCGGCGGCGCGCTCCGCCGGCGACCATTGCCGGTACGGATGCGCGATCAGGTTGACGTTGTAGTAGCGCGCCAGCGCGCTCACCTCGCGGCCCAGCCACGACGGCCGCGGAAACGGCGCGTCGACCGCCGGCAGCTCGACCTCGGCGACGACCAGCCCGGCGTTGTCGCCCCCGAATTCGTCGACCTCGAACAGCACTCCGTCGACCCGCACATGGTGTCGCGTCTTCTCCAGCACGCCATCGCACAACGTGGCCAGCATGTTCCTGGCGTCGTCGATCGGGATCGGGTACTCGAACTCGGCCCGCTCGATGCCCAGCTTGGCCGCCTTGATGTTGAGCCACGCCTGCGCACCGGCGAGCCGGGCACGAACCGAGGCGCGCGCCGTTCCGTCGCGCAACGCCTGCGCGCCGACCAGGTAACCCTGCGCCATCGACTCGCTGCGCTCGATCTGCGCGTGCCAACTGTCGTCGCGCAACAGAAATTTCCTCTCGATCTCTACAGGCACGGACAGACGCTCTCAGCCAATGACAAAAGCCGAATGAAGCGAGGCTTCATCGAAGAGTGCGGCCATGGATGGCCGCTTCTTGATCTTCGCATTCACGGACGAATGCACAAGCATCACCGCTCAAACAAAGCTATGGATTCGACGTGCGAGGTATGCGGGAACATGTCCATCACGCCGGCCGCGGACAGCCGGAAGCCGTGCTGGTTGACCAGGATGCCGGCATCGCGCGCGAGCGAGGCAGGATGGCAGGAGACGTAGACGATGCGCTTGGTGGCCTTGTGCGGCAGGTAGTCCAGCACCTGGTCCGCACCGGCGCGCGGCGGGTCGAGCAGCAGCTTGTCCCACGGTGCGCGCGCCCAGTCGGCGGCGCGCTGGTCTTCGAACAGATTCGCCACGTGGAAGCGCGCGTTGGCAATGCCGTTGCGCGCGGCGTTCTGCGCGGCGCGCTCGACCAGGCCATGCTCGCCTTCCACGCCCGCCACTTCGGCCACGCGGCGGGCGATCGGCAGGGTGAAGTTGCCGAGGCCGCAGAACAGGTCGAGCACGCGGTCGCCCGGTTGCGGATCGAGCAGCTCCAGCGCGCGCGCCATCATCAGCTGGTTCATGCCGGCGTTGACCTGCACGAAGTCGAGCGGCTGGAACTCCAGCTCGACGTCGGCGAAACGTGCGTCGCCACTGCCGATGCGGAACGCCAGCCGCGGATGCTCCGGCCACAGTGGATGCACGCTGCTGGTGCCGCCGGGCTGCAGGTAGATCGCGAAACCATGTTGCTGGCCAAACGCGGTCAGCGCGGCCAGGTCGCGTTCGCCCAGCGGCTGCATGTGGCGGAACACCAGCGCCATCAGATCGTCGCCGGCGGCAAACTCGATCTGCGGGATGTCGTTGACCGCGTCCAGCGTGCCAAGCAGGTCGGCGAGCAGGCCGACCTTCGGGCCCAACGTCGGATGCATCACTTCGCACTGCCGGATCTCGGTGACGAAGCGCGGGTTCTGTTCCTCGCGGAAGCCCACCAGCACGCGGCCCTTCTTCGCCACGTTGCGCACCGACAGCCGGCCCTTGCGCCGATAGCCCCACGGTTCGGCGGTGAGCGGCGGCAGCCAGGCGGCCGGCGTCACCTTGCCGATGCGTTCGAAATTCTCCGCCAGCACGCGCTGCTTGGCCTCGATCTGCGCGGCCGCGTCCATGTGCTGCAGCGAACAGCCGCTGCACTGCGCGTAGTGCCGGCAACGCGGCTCGACGCGGTGCGGCGAAGCGGCGATGACTTCGGCCACTTCGGCTTCGTCGAAGTGGCGGTGGCGCTTGCGCAGCCGGGCCAGCACGTGTTCGCCCAGCAATGCGCCGCTGACGAACACCGTCTTGCCGTCGATGCGGGCCACGCCGCGACCGTCATGGCCGAGGGCAGTGATGTGGGCTTCGAAGGGCGTCGACGGAACGGAGTTGGATCGGGACATGAGCTACGGACGATGGGGCCATGCGGGCTGGCCCCCGATTATCCCAGATCGGCCCGGATGGCGCCCGCGGCTTACTTCTTCTGCCAGGCGCCGGAGGCATCCTGGTAATACCAGCCCGCGTGCGCTTTCTCGATCCAGGTCCTGGCGAAGGTGGTGCGGATCTGCGCTTCCCATTCCGGATGGTTGTTGGCGTTGGCGATTTCGCGATACAGCGCGGTGCGGTCGCGGTTCTCGTCGGCCACCGTGGCATTCGCCTGCGCGCGCTGGCTCAGCGGCACCTTGGCGGCGTCGCGCATGGCCACCATGCCGTCGCGGGTGAAGCCCACCGCGCCGCTGTCGAGCAGGTCGCCGAGCGCGCCCTGGAAACGGCTCTGCATGCGCCCGCGGATCGCTTCGGTGGCGGCGGTCTGGATGCGGATGTCCGGCGTATCGGCGGCGTAAGCGGCCGGCACCAGCAGGTCGAGCAGCATCGCCGACGGCTGCTTGCCATCCTTTGCCGCCGGCTGCTGCACCTTCGGCGACGGAGCGGCGGGCGCCGCCTCGTTCAGCACGTTGCCGATGAACTGGTCGGCGGCCTTCTGCGCCGCCGCCTCGGGGAAGTACACGTTGATGGTGACGCAGCCGACCAGCGCCACGGCCAGCGAGGTCAGGATGACGTAGACGAGCTTGCGCATGACGAACTCCCGTAGTTGAAAGGGTGGAAGAGCCACCACCCACGCTCCGCTCAGCGGATCTGCGGCGTCTCTCCGTGGATCGCGTCCTGCAGGCGCCGCACCAGCGTCGGCCAGTCGACCTGGGTCTGGTGGCCGATCACCTGCAACCGCGGCAAGCCACTGCCTTCGACGATAGTGTAGCCGTCGTCGGTACTTTCCAGGCCGCTCATCCGGCAAAGCGAGCCCTGCAGCGTGCAGTTGAGGCCGATGCGCTTGTAGCCGAAGGTCTTGAACAGTTTCAGCACGGCGCCCTGCAGGCCCGCGGCGATGCCGCCGCCACCGACCGCGGTGAGGTTGTTCACCGCGCGCTGGCTGATCCGTCCGCCCTCGCCCGCGAGCAGGCTGGCCTTGAACGCGACCGGACTCCAGTTGACCAGGCGCAGGTCCTCGATCGAACCGTCCAGCGGGCCGGTGATGCTGCCGAAGTCGAACACGCTGGTGATCGCGGCCAGGTCCAGTTGTTTCAGCGCGATGTCGCCGTTCAGTACCGGAGTGGCGCCGAACGGCTGCTGCAGCGAGAGCCGGGTGATGTCGACGAAACCGCCGAACAGGCTGGCCGACAGACCGCCGTCCAGTTCGAAGCGATCGTCGACCCAGCGCAGCGAGGGAATCGCGCCGCCGAGCGTGCCGGGAAACGCTGGCCAGCCCATGGCCCGGCTGAAGGCGCTCATGTCGACGTCGGTCAGCGCCAGCGAAGCCGCCAGCCGCTGTCCCTTGGCCGCCGCCGGGCGCCAGTCCAACTGGCCGATCCGCAACTGGCCTTGCAGCACCGGCACCAGCAGCGGCTGTTGCAGACTGAGTGTGCCGGCGCGGCTTTGCCACCGTGACTGGGCCGCGCCGTTCACGATCCGGTGGAACTGCAGCGTGCGCCAACCCAGCGTCGTGGCCGGCCGCTCGCCGTCGATCGCCCAGTCCAGCCCGCCCTGCAGGCCGTCGATCGCCAGCCGGCCATCCGCATCAGCCAGGTTCAGACCGTCGGTATCGAAGGCGAAGGCGTGCGGACCGTCCGCGCGCAAGTCCAGGCTGGCGCTCAGCTGGCCGGCGATGCGCATGTTGTGCAGGCCCAGTGTGCTCAGCCAGGCCTCGCCGTAGCGCTGGTAGGCCTCCGGGAACCTCGCGTGCAGGCGGTCCAGCCGCAAGGTCTTCAGCGTGCCCTTCGCGTCGAAGGCCATGGCGCCGTCGAGCTGCAGCGCATCGGCATCGCCCAGCCGCAGGCGGCTCAACTCGAAGGCGCCATTCTGTGCATTCGCATGCAGACCCAGCTGCACCGGATGATCCGGCAGCCTGGCGTAGATCGAGCCCAGCAGCAATTCGCCGCCACGCAGGGCGGCGTCCAGCTCGATCCGCGCCGGGCCGGTGGTGGTGTCGAGGCTGAAGCGCCCGTTGCCGTCCAGCCCCTGCCCCGCCAGGGTGCCGCTCGGGGTGTCGAAACCCAGATTGCTGAGGGTGAACCGCCCGGACGACTGCAGGCCCGGGTCGCGCAGGTCCAGCGCCAGCTCGGCATCCAGCCGGCCGCCGGTGGGGCGCCCCGACCAGACCGTGCCGAGCAGGCCCTGCAGCCAGCCGACGGGAAGGTTGTCCAGGCTGATCTGCGCGTGGGTGGGCTGGTCCAGCGGCAGCGCGGTGCTGGCGTGCGCCTTGCCCTGCAGGATATCGACCTGCACGGTATTGGCGGCCTCGCTGAGCTGGACGTTCACGTGAGCGTCGCTGAGCGCACCGCCCGGCGCGCCGGCCAGGCGCACGGTGCCGTCGAGGGTCCAGCGCAGGCGGGCATCCCGTTGCAGGTTGCCGTCAAGATTCAAGCCCAGCCGCCGCCAGCCCATCGCCGGCACGTCGGCCTGCCCGGCGCTCAGCTGCAGCCGGAGTCCGCCGGCGGCGTCCTCGCCAAGACGCAGGGTTACCGTCTGCAGATGGACGCCGGGAATGCTGATCGACTTCGCCGTGAGCAGCACCTCCGCCCACGCAGGCGCTGCCCAGCCGATCCCCAGCAACAGGCAGCAACACAGCAGGAAGTAGCTTGAAGTCGGGCGCATGTCAGGCCATTCTGCCAAATCAAGATGAACGATATGGATTTCGTCATGGACAGTCCCCTCGCCAACGCAGATTTCGACCCGACCAGCGCCACCCGTGCCCGGGTACTGGTGGCCGACGACGACCCCGGCAGTTGCCGTTTCCTGTGCGACGGGCTGGCCTCGATGGGGGCCTTCGCGGAAGCCTGCACGGACGGCACGGCGGCGCTGCAGCGCGCACGCACCGAGCCCTTCGACCTGTTGCTGCTGGACTGCCGCATGCCCGGCGCCGGCGCGCTGCAGGTGCTGACCGCACTGCGCGAAGACGAGCAGGCCCGCTCGGCGGAAAGCGTCGCGGTGGCCACCACCGCCGAATTGGCGCCGGGCGACCGCCAGTCATTGCTCGACGCCGGCTTCAGCGAGATCCTGCTGAAACCCTGTAGCCTGGCCGAGCTGCAAGTCGTGCTGGGGCTGGTGCAACCGGATCGCCGCGGCGCGCGCATGCTGGACGACCGCGCCGCGCTGACCGCCAGCGGTGACACCACCACCATGCGCGCCCTGCGCCTGCTGCTGCGCGAGGAACTGGCTTTGCTGCACCAGGAGCTGGACACCCTGAGCCGCGACCGCAACGGCTTCGGCGAGCGCCTGCACCGGCTGCGTTCGTCCTGCGGTTTCTGCGGCGCAGCCGCACTGGCCACGCAGACCGTACTGCTGCAGCAGCAATTGCCCCAGCGCGGCGCCACGCCGGTCGCGTTGGCGCGCTTCCGCAAGACCCTGCTGGCGACGCTGCAGGCACTGGACAGCTAATCCGGTGTCTTCCGGCGGCCCGACACCGCCATCGCCAGCACGCGCCACGCGCGCAGCTCGCCGCCGCCCAGGTGGAAGCGGATCACCTCGCGCATCAGGTCGCGCAGGGGCTTCAGGCCG
Organism: Rhodanobacter sp. KK11; assembly: GCF_033345435.1. Taxonomy (NCBI): domain Bacteria; kingdom Pseudomonadati; phylum Pseudomonadota; class Gammaproteobacteria; order Lysobacterales; family Rhodanobacteraceae; genus Rhodanobacter; species Rhodanobacter sp. KK11. The sequence continues at coordinate 110,361 of NZ_JAWPMI010000003.1, read as the reverse complement.
CTGCCGTCGGGCATCCGGTCCTGCCCCAGCGCCAGCAGGTCGCTGCCGCGCAATGCATGCGGGCTGTCGGCCGCACAGCGCACGGCGCCCTGCTCGACCAGGTAGCGGTAGGACGCCTCCGCCTCCAGCGGTTCGCCGGTGTCCGAATCGTGCTGCAGTTGCAGGCCGTAGCCGATCGCCTCCAGCAAGTCGCGTTCGAAACGGCGCAGGCTCCAGGCCAGCGGCTCGCCGGCGGCCAGCCGCACCAGCGCCAGCGCATAGGCGTCGAACAGCCGCGGGTACGGGTCCTGCCGCCCCGTCAGGCGCACCACCAGTTCGTTGAGGTACAGCCCGGCCAGACCGGCGTCGCCGGCCAGACGCACCGGATTGCCCACCGTCTCGACCGCGGTCAGCGTGGCCAGCTCGCCGCGCAGCAACAGGCCCAGCGCCAGTGGCTGGAACGGTTCCAGCTGCGCGCGTCGCCATCGCGCGCGTTCGCCGCGCACGCCGCGCGCGACCACGCCAAGCCGGCCCTGCTCGCGGGTCAGGCATTCGAGCAGCAGCGACGTCTCGCGGTAGGGGCGCGCGTGCAGGACGTAGGCAGCTTGCTGTTCGAGGCGCATGGGGCGAAAACCGGGATGGGGGATTCGGGATCGACAAGAGCGTGCAGGCTTCGGGTTTTTGCGAATCCCGAATCTCCCATGCCGAATCCCGGTGCTAGTCCGTATAGCCGAGCTTCTTCAGCATGTTGTCGTCGTCGGCCCAGCCTTCGCGCACCTTCACCCACAGTTTCAGGAACACCTTGCGCTCGAACAGGCGCTCCATGTGGCGCCGCGCGTTCGTGCCGATCACCTTGAGCTGGGCGCCGCCGTTGCCGATCACGATGGCCTTCTGGCCGGCGCGTTCGACCCAGATGATCGCGTGGATCTCGGCGATGCCGTCGGGGCGGTCGCTGAACTGCTCGATCTCCACCGTGGTGGCGTACGGCAGCTCCTGGTCGAGCCGCAGCATCAGCTGCTCGCGCACCAACTCGGCGGCGAGGAATCGCTCGCTGCGGTCGGTGATCTCGTCCTCGCCGAACACCGGCGGACGCACCGGCAGGCGCTGCAGGATCGCCTGCTCCAGCTCCTTCAGGCCCTTGCGCTTGAGCGCGCTGACGTAATGGATCTCGTCGTAGCTGTGCTTCGCGGTGAGCTCGGCCACGAACGGCAGCATCGCCGACTTGTCCCTGCTGAGGTCGACCTTGTTGATCGCCAGCAGGCGCGGTACGGACTGTTCGACCAGTGCGGCGTAGAGCGCTTCGTCCTCGTCGGTGAAGCGGCCGGCCTCGATCACCTGGACCACCAGGTCCACGTCGCTGATCGCCGAACGCGCGGCGCGGTTCAGGCTGCGGTTCATCGCGCGCTTGGCACCGCGGTGCAGGCCCGGCGTGTCGACGTACATGATCTGCCCGGACTCGTTGTTGGCGATGCCGAGGATGCGGTGACGGGTGGTTTGCGGCCGCGGGCTGACGATCGACAGGCGGAAGCCGATCAGCGCATTGAGCAGGGTGGACTTGCCCACGTTGGGGCGCCCGGCCAGCGCGACCGTGCCGCAGCGGAAGTTCTCGTGCGGCAGATCGTCGCCGGCAGGATCCAGTTGGTGGTTCATGACGTGGGATGCTCGTCGGGTCGGATGGCAAGTGTAGTGCTTCGCCGCAGGCGGCAGGCCGGCCATGCGGCGCTCCGCGGACCGGTGGTGCCGAAGGCGAAAAGCCTCAGGACGCGCGTGGTTGTTCCAGCAACCGGTGCAGCACGAGTTCGGCCGCGTCCTGCTCGGCGGCGCGACGATTGCCGCCATGGGCCTGGGCGGTGAACGTCATCGGTTCGCTGATCGTGCAGCTGACGTCGAAGGTCTTGGCATGGTCCTCGCCGTGGCTGGCGACCAGCTCGTACTGCGGCAGCGGCAGGCCCGCGGCCTGCAGCCATTCCTGCAACCGTGTCTTGGCATCCTTGGAGGAGCGGCGCAAGGCGGCGATGCGTTCGTCGAACAGCCCGCGCACGACCTCGCGGCAGGCGTCGAAGCCGCCGTCCAGATAGACCGCGGCGACCATTGCCTCGAAGGCATCGGCCAGGATCGAGTCGCGTCGGAAGCCGCCGCTCTTCAGCTCGCCGGGGCCGAGCTTGAGCCCGTCGCCCAGCGCCAGTTCGCGCGCCACCACGGCCAGCGCCTGGCCGTTGACCAGTTGCGCACGCAGCCGCGACAGCTCGCCTTCGCTGGCCTTGGGATGGGCTTCGTACAGCATCTCGGCGACGATCGCGCCGAGCAGCGCGTCGCCGAGGAACTCCAGTCGTTCGTTGTTCGGCTTGCCGACGCTGCGGTGGGTCAGCGCCAGCTGCGCCAGCGCCGGGTCGCGAAAGCGGTAGTTCAGTTCCAAGAGTTACTCACCCACGTTGCCCTGCAGCGGCACGCTCTTGTCGAAATGCAGCAGGAAGTCGATGTTGTACATGAACGGGATCTGCTTGTCGTAGGCCACGCGCAGCTGGTTGGCGCCGCCGCTGTTGCGCACGACGGTGATGTTCGCCGGCTTGATGGTGGCGTCATCGACGTACTGGAAGCCCATCTTGAACATCAGGCTGCGGCGGATCTCGTCCAGCGACTTGCCGTTGGTGCCTTCGGTGGCGACCTGGTTCATCGCCTTGACCACGCCCATGTATTCCGAATACGACGGCAGCAGCTTCATGCCCATGTAGGCCAGGAAGGCCACGATGGCCATGATGATCAGGAACCCGATCAGGGTGACGCCCGACTGCTTCGATTTCATAGTCCCCTCGCTATGCCGCCTGTTCGGCGTGCCTTTCTGTGGTGGGTGAACCGGGCACCGCCCGCGCCGGCGTGCCGATTATGCCTGCGGATTCTCGCACTGTCGGCGGCCGCGCGTGCATCGCGATTCGACCCCGTCACGCTTTCGCCAACCGGGCCGGCCGGACCGATCTTCAGTGGATCACCGTGCCGATCCGCGAGAAGTCCACGCCACCGGTGCCCCAACCCTTCCAGCTCATCCAGATCAGGAAGGCCTTGCCGGCCAGGTTCTGCTCCGGCATGCAGCCCCACCAGCGGCTGTCCAGGCTGTCGTAGCGATTGTCGCCCATCACCAGGTAGCAGCCCGGCGGCACCTTCGAGGGCACCCGGTCGTTCGGGATCGAGTTCGGCGTGGTGTAGGCGGGCATCCGCGCGACCATGTGGTCGACCTTGCCCAGGTGCTCGGTCCACACCGTGGCGCCCATGTTCAGCATGAGCTGGTCGACGCTGCGCCGCGGGTTGCCCACATACGGGCCAATCTCGTCGGTGGCCACGCGCTGGCCATTGACCCACAGCTCGGCACCATGCACCTCGATGCTGTCGCCCGGCAGGCCGATCACCCGCTTGATCCAGTTCTGCGCCGGCACCGGCGCGTGCGGGTCGCTGCAGCTCATGTCGCCGCTGCGCACCAGCTTGCCGCCGTCCCGGCACAGGTAGCCGGGAAAGCGGAACACCACCACATCGCCGCGCTGCGGCTCGCCGAGGTCGACCAGCTTGTTGTTGAACGCCGGCATGCGCAGGCCGTAGGCAAACTTGTTGACCAGGATGAAATCGCCCACGTCCAGGGTCGGCATCATCGAGCCGGACGGAATCCGGAACGGTTCGGCCACGAACGAGCGCAGCAGCAGCACCACCAGCACCACCGGGAACAGCGAGCGCGACCAGTCCACCGGCATCGGGTCGCGGTATTCCTCGCCGGCCGCATCCAGCCGCGCCTTGCGCTGCTTGTACAGGAACAGGCGGTCCAGGCCCCACACCACACCGAACAGCACGGTGAGGCCGAGCAGAATCGCCGAAAAATCGAATTCCATGCCTTAACTCCAGGTTGCCTGACGGATCATCGCTGATCGCACTTGTTATTTGTCCACCTTCAGCACAGCCAGGAACGCTTCCTGCGGGATCTCCACGCGACCGACCTGTTTCATGCGCTTCTTGCCTTCCTTCTGCTTTTCCAGAAGCTTCTTCTTGCGGCTGACGTCGCCGCCGTAGCACTTGGCCAGAACATTCTTGCGCAGGGCTTTCACCGTGGAACGCGCGATGATCTGCGCCCCCACGGCGGCCTGGATCGCCACGTCGAACTGTTGGCGCGGGATCAGGTCCTTCATGCGCTCGACCAGGTCGCGGCCGCGGCGGTCGGCGTGGCTGCGGTGCACGATCAGCGAGAGCGCGTCGACGCGGTCGCCGTTGATCAGCACGTCCACGCGCACGAACGGGCCGGCCTCGAAGCGGTCGAACTGGTAGTCCATCGAGGCGTAGCCGCGCGAGACGGACTTCAGCCGGTCGAAGAAGTCCATCACCACCTCGGCCAGCGGCATCTCGTAGCTGATCTGCACCTGGGTCGCCAGGTACTGGATCGAGCGCTGCACGCCGCGCTTCTCCTCGCACAGCGTGATCACGTTGCCGATGTAATCCGGCGGGGTGAGGATGTTGGCGATGATGATCGGCTCGCGGATCTCCTGCACCTGCGGCGACGGCGGCAGCTTGGCCGGGTTGTCCAGCATCATCGTCGAGCCGTCACTTTTCAGGATCTCGTAGACCACGGTAGGCGCGGTGGTGATCAGATCGAGGTCGTACTCGCGCTCCAGCCGCTCCTGCACGATTTCCATGTGCAGCATGCCGAGGAAGCCGCAGCGGAAACCGAAACCCATCGCTTCGGAGGATTCCGGCTCGAAGAACAGCGCGGCGTCGTTCAGCCGCAGCTTGTCCAGCGCCTCGCGCATCGCCGGGAAGTCGTCCGCGGAAACCGGGAACAGGCCGGCGAACACCCGCGGCTGCATGGTCTGGAAGCCGGGCAGCGCCTTCTCGGCCGGCTTGCCGGCCAGGGTCAGCGTGTCGCCGACCGGGGCGCCGTGCACGTCCTTGATCGAGGCGTTGATCCAGCCCACCTCGCCGGCGCCGAGCTTGTCCAGCTTCTTGCGCTTGGGCGTGAACACGCCGACGTCGTCCACCTCGTGGGTGCGCCCGGTAGACATCACCAGCAGCTTGTCGCCGGGCTTGATCTCGCCCTGCATCACGCGCACCAGCGACACCACGCCCAGGTAGTTGTCGAACCAGGAGTCGATGATCAGCGCCTGCAGCCGGTCGGTGTCGCGCGGCTTCGGCGGCGGGATGCGCGCCACGATCGCCTCCAGCACCTCGATCACGTTGAGGCCGGTCTTGGCGCTGATCGCCACCGCGTCGGTGGCATCGATGCCGATCACCGCCTCGATCTCGCCCTTCACCTTCTCGACGTCGGCGGTGGGCAGGTCGATCTTGTTCAGCACCGGCACCACTTCCAGGCCCATCTCCACCGCGGTGTAGCAGTTGGCGACGGACTGCGCCTCGACGCCCTGGGCGGCGTCCACCACCAGCAGCGCGCCTTCGCAGGCGGCCAGCGAGCGGCTGACCTCATAGGAGAAGTCCACGTGGCCCGGGGTGTCGATGAAGTTGAGCTGGTAGGTCTTGCCGTCGCGCGCCTTGTACGGCAGCGACACCGAGCGCGCCTTGATGGTGATGCCGCGCTCGCGCTCGATCGGGTTGTCGTCCAGCACCTGCGCTTCCATCTCGCGGTCGGCCAGGCCGCCACAAATGTGGATGATGCGATCGGCCAGGGTCGACTTGCCGTGGTCGATGTGGGCGATGATGGAGAAGTTGCGGATCAATTCCATGGAGCGCTGGCAGCCTGCCGTCGGACGGGGATCTTGCCGCCACGCACCATGCGCGGCGGCGCGGCGCCGGGAAAGGGCGCCAGCCCGCCATTATCGCATGGAACCCGCTGTCGCCACGCACGGCCTGATGCGCCGCGGACGCCACCCTGCGGGCGGCCCCGCGGCGCAATTCTGTCGGCCGCGCGCGGCGGCTCGGTCACCTGTCTTCCGGTACGGTCAGGCCGACGAAGTTGCTCTGCTCGCCGCGGCGCACCAGCAGCAGCACGGTACTGCCGGCCTTCACGCCCTTCGTGGCCGCCTCGAACTCGGCCACGCTGCCGATCTTCTGCTGGTTGACCATCAGGATCACATCGCCGGCCTGCAGGCCGGCCTGCGCCGCCACCGGCCCGGTGATGTCGCCGATCACCACGCCCTGCCCCGGCTTCAGCCCGAGCTGCCTGCGCGTGTCGCTGTCGATCGACTCCACCGTCAGGCCCAGCGCGGCCGACCCGCTGCTGCCTGGCGACGGGGCAGCGCCCTGGCCGTTCATCGCATTGCGATCGCGCGAGGCTTCGCTGATGGCAACCTCGAGCGTCTGCTTCTTGCCGTTGCGCAGGATTTCCACCGGCACCTTGCTGCCCGGCTTGGTCATGCCCACCAGCGGCGGCAGGTCCGACGCCTGCTGCAGGGTCTGTCCGTTGTAGGCCAGGATGATGTCGCCGGACTGGATGCCGGCCTTGGCCGCACCACTGTCCGCGGTGACATCGACCACGGCGGCGCCCACGCCGTTCTCCAGGCCGAACGCCTTGACCATGTCGTCGTCGACCGGCTGCACCGTCACCCCGAGCATGCCGCGCGAGACGTAGCCCTTGCTCTTGAGCTGCTGCACCGCGTTCATCGCCACGTCGATCGGGATCGAGAACGCCACGCCGGAGTAGGTGCCGGTATTGGAATAGATCTGCGAATTGATGCCGACCACGCGGCCCTGCAGGTCGAACAGCGGGCCGCCGGAATTGCCGCGGTTGATCGGCACGTCGGTCTGGATGAACGAGGTATACGGCTGGTCGCGCTGGCCCAGGTTGCGGCCCACCGCGCTGACGATGCCCTGGGTCACCGTGTAGTCGAAGCCGAACGGCGAGCCGATCGCCAGCACCCACTGACCCGGCTTGAGGCTGCGCGAATCGCCGAGGGTCACCGCCGGCAGGCTGCCGCCCGCATCGACCTTGAGCAGGGCGATGTCATAGGTCGGATCGGTGCCGATCACCTTCGCAGTCAGCGTGCGCCGATCCTGCAGGCGCACAGTCACCTTGTCGGCGTGGTCGACCACGTGGTTGTTGGTCAGGATGTAGCCGTCGGCGGAGATGATGAAGCCCGAGCCCAGCGAGGTACGCTTCTGGTCCTGCGGCGACGGCATCATCGGCATGCCGAAGAAGCGCCGGAAAATCTCCGCCTGCGGGTCATCCGGCATGCCCTGCCCGGGCATCGCCCGTCCGCGCATGCTGCGGTTGCTGCCCTGCCGCTCGCCGTTGTAGCGGGCCTCGACGTGCACCACGGCTGGCGCGTTCCTCTGCACGATGCCGGTGAAGTCCGGCAGCGCGGCGGCGGCGGCGGCGGGCGCCTGCGCCTGCACCGTGCCGGCAGCGGCGACGCCCAGCAGCGCACAACAGGCCAGGCTGCGCAAGATGGAATGGTTCATGACTCCTCCTTGGTTGATTTCGGCCGACAGGCTTCAAGTGGATGGGTAGCTTGGGTGACGCATGCCCGGTTTGGCCGGGCGCGCGCCACCGACCGCCCGGTGCAGACGGGTCGGTCGGACGAAGGGAGCAAAGGCAAGCCGCGGGCAACCACACGCGGACTCGCTTCATTGCGCGACAGCGGAAGCCCGGCGCGAGCGCGAAATGTCCGGCGCAGCCTGCTGTTCCGGGTCGAGCAGCAGCAGGTAGCTGCCGTCGTTGTTGTCGAGCGTGCGGTAGCGCGGCATCGACGGGTAACCGGGCAGGCGCCGCGCATAGGCCGGCTGGCCATGACCGAATGGCGTGCCGAAGGTGGCCGAGGCCTGCTGGCTGAGCAGGCCGGCGGAATTGCCGCTGAGCCATGGCGGTACGGCGGCAGGAGCGGCCGGCTTGTTGTTCGCCGGCACGGCGGCGACGACCGGACTGGCCTGCTGGGTGGTCGATGCGGTCAGACGTTCGGCATCGCCGGTCGGCTGGCCGATCATCAGTGCGGCGGCGGCCACGCTGGCGGCAATCACGCCGCCGGTGGACCAGTGCAGCCAGTGGTTGCGCCGGGAGGCGGCGGCCGGCTGCGATTCCTGTCCGATCGCCTGCATCACCCGCTCGGCAAAGTCGGGGCCGGCCAACGGCGGCAACTGCCGACGCAGGCTGTCGCGGGCGACGTGGTAGCGGGTCCATGCCTGTTGCAGCGAAGCGTCGTGGTCGAGCCGGCGCAGCAGGAAACGCAGCTGCTCCTTCGACAACTCGCCGTCGATGCCCGCGGAAAGGCTTTCCCGGATGTCCTGACTCTTGCCTGCCTGATTCATGTCTGATCCTTGCGGTCCGACAACAGGGGCCGCAGCTTCTCGTCGATCGCCTCGCGCGCCCGGAAGATGCGCGAACGCACCGTGCCGATCGGGCAGCCCATCGCTTCGGCGATTTCGTCGTAGCTGAGACCATCCACCTCGCGCAGCGTGATGGCGGTCCGCAGCTCTTCGGGCAAGGCTTGGACAGTGGAAAACACGGATTGTTCAATTTCCTGGCGCATCAGCTCGCGCTCGGGCGTGGCGCTGTCGTGCATGCGCTCGGCGCCGGCCATGAACTCCGCGTCGTCGGCGTCGATATCGCCGGACGGCGGGCGCCGGCCCATCGCCACCAGGTGGTTCTTGGCGGTGTTCACCGCGATCTTGTACAGCCAGGTGTAGAACGCGCTGTCGCCACGGAACGAACCGATCGCCCGCCACGCGCGGATGAACGACTCCTGGGCGATGTCCTCGCACTCGGCGTGGCTCCTCACGTAGCGGGAAACCAGTCCGACCACCTTGTGCTGGTATTTGCGCACCAGCAGGTCGAAGGCCCGCTTGTCTCCCTGCTGGACCCGCTCGACCAGCGCGCGATCCAGTTCATTTTCGCCCATCCGGGCCGTATCCGTCGTCAATGCCGTCTTCCGCTGCGGGAGCTGTTTTGAACTGAACGCGGCGCTCAGACCGTGGCCCGGCGCCCGAGTTCAACGTGTGCAGAGTATCGCCCCAACCTTAACGTACAGCCTGTTGGCCGGTTGTCATGCCGGCCGGATGCCGCGAACCCGCCGGGGCTGACCCCCCAGTCATGGGGGCGCCCGTCCGCCGCTCAAGCCAGCTCGGCAGCACGTCCCTCCAGCAGGCGCTGCCGTTCGGCCAGCAGCTTGTCGAAGCTGATCGGCTGCAACGGGCGGCAGAACAGGTAGCCCTGCAACTCGTCGCAACCATGCTGGCGCAAAAACTGCAGGTGCTGCTCGATCTCCACGCCCTCGGCCACCACGGCACGCTTCAGCCGGTGCGCCATTTCGATGGTGGCGCGCACGATCGCCTCGTCGTCGGGGTCCACCCCGATGTTGCGCACGAAGCTCTGGTCGATCTTGATGCGGTCGGCCGGCAGCCGGCGCAGGTAGTCCAGCGAGGCGGCGCCGGTGCCGAAATCGTCGATCGCGATATGGCAACCCAACTGGTGCAGCGCGTGCAGGTTCTCGACCAGGTTCGGCGCCTGCTTGATGCTGATGCTCTCGGTGATCTCCATCTCCAGCAGGGTGGGATCCAGCCCGGTGTCGCGCAGCACGGCGGCCACGGTGTCCAGCAGCTGCGGCTCCATCAGCTGCACCGCGGACAGGTTCACGCCCAGGCGCAGGCGCAGGCCGTAGCGCTGCTCCCACTCCTTCGCCTGGCGGCAGGCGGTGCGCATCACCCACTCGCCGATCGAGACGATCAGGCCGGTCTCCTCGGCCAGCGGGATGAACACCGCCGGACTGATCATGCCCAGCTCGGGATGCTCCCAGCGCACCAACGCCTCCATGCCCACGATGTCCTCGCTCTCGGCGTTGACCTGCGGCTGGTAGACCACGCGCAGCTCGCCGTTGCCCTCGGCGTGGCGCAGGCGCGTCTTCAGTGCCATGCCATGCTGCTGGGCGTACTCCGGGCTCACCTCGTAGATCTGGAAGGTGTTGCGGCCCCGGTGCTTGGCCGCGTACATCGCCTCGTCGGCATGCTTGAGCAAGGTCTGCGCATCGCCGGCATCGTCAGGGAAGAAGCTCAGGCCCATCGACGCGGTCACCTGCAGCTCGGTGCCGTCCTCCAGGAACAGCGGCGTCTCCATCACCTGCACGATCTTCTCCGCCACGCGCAGCACGTCGTCGTTCTTCACGATATGGCGCAGCACGATGGTGAACTCGTCGCCGGCATAGCGCGCCACCGTGTCGGAGGCGCGAATGCTGCCGCACAGGCGCTGGGTGACCGTACGCAGCACCTGGTCGCCGGCGGCATGGCCGTAGGTGTCGTTGATCGCCTTGAAGCGGTCGAGGTCGACAAACAGCACAGCGAAACACTCGCCGTTGCGGGTCGCCTCGCGGATGATGGTGTCCAGCCGGTCATTGAACAGCAGCCGGTTGGGCAGGCCGGTCAGGGCGTCCACCAGACCTTCGGCGCGGCCTTGTTCGCGGGTGCGGCCCAGCTCCAGCATCTGCGCGAAGCGCGCGGCGGCGCAGCGCAACACCGGCTCGATGATGCCGATCTTGCCGAAACCGTGCCGGCTGCCGGCCAGCATCGCGCCGAGCACGGTATGGCGCTCGTCGTACAGCGGCAGGCCGGCAAACCCGGCCAGGTCGAGCTGCTGCAGCAACGGGTCGACCCCGGCCAGTTTGCGCGCGTCGGTGCGGTACAGGATCGGCTTGCCGCCCAGCACCAGCTGCAACGAACTCTGCAACTGCGCCGGCGGCCACGACGGATCGTCGCCGTTCCACAGCTGCAGCAGTTGGACCGGTGCGTCGGCGCCGTCCTGGCGTGCCGACCAGACGGCCAGGTAATCCAGGCCCAGCTCGTCGAACAGCAGGCGCCCCGAGGCGGTCTGCGCATCGACGCCGCTGGTCGAGGCGAAGATGCGCGAAAGCAGCGACAGCGCCGCCTCCGCTCGCAGGTCGGCGCGATCGCTGCGAAACATCAGCGCCAGCGCCTCGCGCCCGGCATGCCGGATGCGCCGCACGCTGGCCTGGCCGGTATCAACCCCCACCGTCGATTTGCGCTGGCAGGGATACCAGCCGCGATTGGCCTCGGCCAGCACCTGGTCGATCGCGATACCCTCGAAACGCAGCACTTCGGCCAGCGGCATGCCCTCCCACTGGCTGGCATGCATGCGGCTGTGCCGTGCCACCGTGGGGCTGACCTCCAGCAGGCGCCCGCTTTGTGCATCGGCAATCAACCACTCGCTGTCGCCTTCCTCGAACACGTAGCGATAGTCATCGCTGGCGCCGCTGTCCGGCGTGGCAGCCACCGGGCGCGACCGCTGGCCGCCGGCCGCCTGCCAGCGCCGCCAGCGCGGCACCAGCTCGCTACCGATCTGCGCGACGGAAAGCCAGTCGGCGATGCCGGCCGGCAGGTCGACGGGATTCAGCGTGGCCTCCTCGTCCAGCACCACGATCAACGGCGTGTCGGCGCTGCCCGGCAGACGGCGCAACTGCTCGCAACCGATGCGCGCCTGCTGCTCGTCGCCGGCCAGTACCGTCACGATCAGTTGCAGCGGCGGCAGCGACGCACGCCCTTCCAACAGGATCGCCGCATGCGACACGTCACGTGCGCTGTAGATCTGCGGATAACCTGCCTGATCCAGCGCGTCGAACAGGCTGCGACGCAGCTCGCGTCGGGCGGCGACCACCAGGATGCCGGAATTCATCTGAGTGCCGACCTCAAACCAGCCATCGGCCATCACGCAGGCGCAGACGGCGCGGCTGGCTGTCCTCGCTGCCCACGCGTGTCGCCAGCTCGCCCAGGTGCTCGACCAGCGCCACCGGCGCGTCGATCAACACGACGCGACGCAGATGGCCCTTGGGCGCACGGGCAAGCTGGCGCAGCAGGGTGGCATCCATCGCCGACAGCGGAAGCTCCAACCCGAGCAGGAAGTACACGCCGAAATGCATGCTTTGCTGCATGTAGCGCAACGCATTCCCCAGCCGTTGGCAGTCCGGCACCCGCACTTGCGCATCGCGCAGGCTGCCCAGGCCGGTATCGGGTTGCCACAGGTACACCGCCTGCCCGGTATGCCGGGCGATCGCGCGGAACTGGTCAATCAGGGTGTGGACGTCCTTGCAGTCCAGCACCACCAGGCCGCTCGGAGCCGCCAGGATCCGCTCGAAAATCTCGGCGCCGGCTTGCGGTGGAACGGAGGCCAGTGCTGGAGTCATTGCGTCCCTGTCCTGCTGTGTCGGCGTTAGTGCGCCGGTAGGGCCGGCCGGATGGCGTCCGGCGCGCCGCGACAGGCAGCCTTGCCGGAGATGGCCCCGATTTCACACCGGCGCCTGTGCACGGTCAAGCAAGCACGTCACATCTCGCAATCAGGGCAGCAGGACGGTATGGTTCGGGCTTCGGCCACCAAGTCTGCACGCCCATGTTCGAAGGACTGCGTTTCAACCACTGGAAGACCAGCGTAGGCGACGACGGCGTCGTCACGCTGACCCTCGACCGCGCCGACAGCAGCGTGAACGCGATTTCGCGGGCCGTGCTGGACGAACTGGAGCAAATCGTCGAACGGCTGGCGATCGAGAAGCCGGCCGGCGTGATCGTGCATTCCGCCAAGCCGGCGGGGTTTGCCGTCGGTGCCGACATCAAGGCATTCGTCGAATACGCCAAGCAGGACAGCGTGCTGGAAAACATCGAGCATGGCCAGCGCGTCTATGAAGCGCTGGCGCGGCTGCCCTGCCCGACCGTGGCCGCCGTGCACGGCACCTGCATGGGCGGCGGCACCGAACTGATCCTGGCTTGCCGCCAGCGCATCGCCGCCGACGACGACAAGACGAAGATCGCCCTGCCCGAAGTGATGCTGGGCATCCATCCCGGCTGGGGCGGTACCGCGCGCCTGCCGCGGCTGATCGGCGCCACTGAAGCGCTGCCGTTGATGCTGACCGGCAAGTCGCTGTCGGCGAAGCGCGCGCTGGCCCTGGGCGTGGTCGACCGGCTGGCCCGCCCCGACGACCTGCTGGTCGAAGCGCGGCTGCTGCTGCGCCACCCGGCGACGCGCCCGTTCGCCCGGCGTGCCAAGGCCTGGGCCAGCAACAGCTGGCTGGCCCGACAGATCCTGGCGCCGATGGTGTACAAGCAGACCGCCGCGAAGGTGCGCAAGGAACATTACCCCGCCCCGTTCGCGATGATCGACGTCTGGCGGCGCGGCGGCTCGGCCATCCGGCAGCGGCTGAAGATCGAGGCGCGCTCGGTGGCGAAGCTGGCGCAGTCGCCGACCGCGCAGAACCTGATCCGGATCTTCTTCCTGCAGGAACGGCTGAAGGGCCAGGGCGGCGGCACCGAGCACGGCATCACGCACGTGCACGTGGTCGGCGCCGGTGTGATGGGCGGCGACATCGCGGCATGGGTGGCGCTCAAGGGCTTCGAGGTGACCCTGCAGGACCGCGAGATGAAATTCGTCCAGCCCGCGCTGGACCGTGCCCGGGCGCTGTACGAGAAGAAGCTGAAGGCGCCGGAAAAGGTCGAGGCGGCCATGCGCCGCCTGCGCGCGGACGTCGAGGGCAGCGGCGCGGCCTCGGCCGAGCTGGCGATCGAGGCGATCTACGAGAATGCGCGGGCGAAGGAAGCGCTGTATGCCAGCATCGAACCGCAGTTCCAGGCCGACGAAATCCTCGCCAGCAACACCTCCAGCATTCCGCTGGACGAGCTGCGCAAGGGCCTGAAGGCGCCGCAGCGCTTCCTCGGCCTGCACTTCTTCAACCCGGTGGCGCAGATGCCGCTGATCGAAGTGGTGCGCCACGACATGCTCGACCCGGCCGTCGAGAAGCGCGCGCTGGCATTCTGCAAGGCGATCGGCAAGCTGCCGGTGGCGGTCAAGGGCACGCCGGGTTTCCTGGTCAACCGCATCCTGATGCCCTACCTGCTCGAAGCGATGCGCCTGTACAGCGAGGGCGTGCCCGGCCCGGTGCTGGACCGCGAGGCGAAGAAATTCGGCATGCCGATGGGGCCGATCGAGTTGGCCGACACCGTCGGCCTGGACGTCTGCGCCTCGGTAGGCAAGGAACTGGCGCCGTTCCTGGGCCTGGAACTGCCGCCGGGGCTGGACGAGAAACTCGCGACCGGCAAGCGCGGCAAGAAGGACGGTCAGGGCCTGTACGTGTGGCAGGACGGCAAGCCGGAGAAGCCCGAGGTCGACAAGGACTACGTGACGCCACCGGACGTGCAGGAACGGATGATCCTGCCGATGGTCAACGAAGCCATTGCCTGCCTCGCCGACGGTGTGGTCGACGACGCCGACCTGCTCGACGCCGGGGTGATCTTCGGCACCGGCTTCGCGCCGTTCCGCGGTGGCCCGATCCAGTACGCGCGCAGCGAAGGCGCGGACAAGCTCAAGGCCCGGCTCGAACAGCTGGCGCAGCGCTACGGCGACCGCTTCAAGCCGAAGCACGGCTGGGAGCTTCCGGCGCTGGCGCAGAATGGTTTCGCGTTGCCGGCCGCATCCGTCGACTGAACGATTCGCGACGACCGGCACGAAAACGCCCGGCATGGCCGGGCGTTTTCGTTGACGAAGGCCGGTATCACCACATCAGGTCGTCGGGCACGCCATCGTCGCCCGTACCGGCGGCATTCGGATCGACCAGCAGGGCCAGCTGGTGCGGGTCGATGTCGCGCACCTGTTCGGCGACCTCGCGGCTGACCAGCAGATAGCGGCCGCCCTGCTGCACAACGCCCAGCTCGCCGGCGTTGAGCGCCGCCAGCTGCGCGGCGTCCACGTGCACCCGGCGGATCTTGCCGCCGTACTCGAAGTTGCGCGGCTGCTCGGCCTCTGCCTTGTTCAGCGCCTTGCCTTCGAGCAGTTGCTGGATCCGCTGCTTGCGCTCGCGCCGCAGCCTGGCCTGCTCGGCGGCCTCGCGCTCGATCCGCTGGCGTTCGCGGGCTTCGGTCTGGGCGCGCAGCGCATACGCCTTGGCCAGGTCAATGTCCTGCTGACTCTGCTCCGATGGCCGGGCGGCGTGCGGTTTGCCGCCCTTGCGCGCGGGCTTGCCGGGCGGCAGGGTCGGGCGCTTCGGCTCGCGCGCCCGGTCCTGCTGGACCTGTTTGACGATGCCGCTCTTGAGCAGCTGATCGCGCAGGGAATCGGCCATACGTGTTCCGGGATCGACGGTCTGGATGGGTTCGGGTCAGTAATGCGGTGGTGGCGGCTCGTTGTGCGGATCGTCGCCTTGCGCGATGCGCAGCGATGCCATCTCGCCACGCAGGTCGCGCAGGGCGCGCTCCAGCACGGCAATGCGCTGCGCCTGGTCGGCGTCCGCCGTGGTCAGCGCCTGCACCGCCTCATCGATGAAGGTCAGCTTGACCTCCAACTCGTCGAGCCGCCGGGCAAGCATGTCGTCCGGGCCGTTCATCGTGCCACTTGCAGGCTGCGGCCACGGCCGATGCCGTAGTAGGCCAGGCCCGCCTCCTCCACCGCCACCGGGTCGTACAGGTTGCGCCCGTCGAAGACCGCCGGCACGGCCAGCGCGGCGCGGATCGCCGCGAAATCCGGACTGCGGAACGTTTTCCACTCGGTGACCACGGCCAGCACGTCGGCACCCTGCAGGGCATCCATGGCGTGCTCGCACAGCACCAGATCGTCGCGGTCGCCGTACAGGCGTCGCGCTTCCTCGCGCGCCTCCGGATCGAACGCACGGACCTTCGCGCCGGCATTCCACAGTTGTTCCATCAGGCGCCGGCTGGGAGCTTCGCGCATGTCGTCGGTATTCGGCTTGAACGCCAGCCCCCACAGCGCGACCGTCCTGCCGGCCAGCCTGCCGTCGAGATGGCGCGAGATCAGCTCGAACAGCTTGCCCTTCTGCTGCCGGTTGACCGCTTCCACCGCGCCGAGCAGGCGCGCCTCGTAACCATGGGCATGCGCGGTGCGCTCCAGCGCCTGCACGTCCTTGGGGAAGCACGAGCCGCCGTATCCGGCACCCGGATAGATGAAGCTGTAGCCGATGCGCGGATCGGAGCCGATGCCGTGGCGTACCAGTTCCACGTCGGCGCCCACCCGCTCGGCGATGTTCGCGATCTCGTTCATGAAACTGATCTTGGTCGCCAGCATCGCGTTGGCGGCGTACTTGGTCAGCTCGGCCGAGCGCTCGTCCATCACCACCATGCGGTCGTGATTGCGGTTGAATGGCGCGTACAGCTTGCGCAGCAACGCCACCGCACGCTCACTGGATGCCCCCACGATGATGCGATCGGGGCGCAGGCAGTCTTCCACCGCCGCGCCTTCCTTCAGGAACTCCGGGTTCGACACCACGTCGAACTCCACCGTAGCCCGGCGCGCCGCCAGCTCGGCCGCGACGGCCTCGCGCACGCGATCGGCGGTACCCACCGGCACGGTCGACTTGTTCACCACCACGGCGTAGCGGTCCAGGTGGCGGCCAATCGTGCCGGCCACCTTCTGCACGTACTGCAGATCGGCACTGCCGTCCTCGTCCGGCGGCGTGCCGACGGCGATGAAGATCAGCTCGCCGTGGGCGATGGCCGGCGCCGCCTCAACGGTGAAGTCGAGCCGGCCGCCGGCATGGTTGCGCAGCACGATTTCTTCCAGACCCGGTTCGTAGATCGGAATCTCGCCGCGTTTCAGCCGCTCGACCTTGCCCGCGTCGATGTCGACGCAGACCACGTGGTTGCCCATTTCGGCCAGACAGGCACCGGTGACCAGGCCCACATAGCCGGTACCGAAAATGGTGACTTTCATCATCGTTGCAGCAGTCCCTTGGACGTTAGCCGCCTATTCTAACCACTCGGACGCACGGCGCCCGCCGGCGGCGGAAAAGCAGAAGGGCGCGAATCGCTTCGCGCCCTTCCCGGTTACCGGATGGCGGCGAACCTGATTACTTGCCGCCCGGAGCCGCGCCTGCCGGGGTCGGGCCGGTCTTGACCAGGGTCACGTCGAAGATCAGCGTGGCGTTCGGTGGCATCGGCGGCTGTGGCTCGGCGCCGTAGGCCAGCGCGGCCGGGATGAACAGCTTGTAATGGCCGCCCACCTGCATCAGCTGCAGGCCTTCGCGGAAGCCGGGGATCACGCCGGCCAGCGGAATCTTGGCCGCGCCCGGCGGATTGTGCTTGTCGGAGGCATCGAACACCTGGCCGTCGACGAAGCTGCCGGTGTAGTTGATCTCGACCGTGTCGTTCGGACCCGGACGGGCGCCCGTGCCCTGGCTGAGCACCTGGTACTGCAGGCCCGACGCCGTGGTCTTCACGCCCGGCGCGGTCTTGTTCTTGGCCAGGAAGGCGTCGCCTTCGGCCTTGTTCTTGGCCGCCAGTTTGGTCATCTCGGCCTGGTACTTGGCCTGGATCTTGGCCATGAAGGCTTCGTGCACCTGCTTGGCCTCGGCTTCGCTCATGGTCGGCTTCTGGCCGGACAGCGCCGCCTTAACCGCATTGGCCACCGCATTCGGATCCAGTTCGTCGCGCATGATCGGCGGAACCTGGGAAGCAATCTCCCAACCCACAACATAGCTGGCCTTCGCCTTGTCGACGGTGCCGGCAGCGCCGGCCGTCTGGGCGGCGACGCCGGCCGTCATGCCCAACGCAACGGCCATCGCGGCCGCCATCAGCGTGGGACGCAGAAAGTGCTTCATTCGTAACTCCCTCAATGTATGGATATGCCGGTATCGCCGGCCGGCCCCCCGCTGGAGGCAGGCCCCGCATTGTGCGGTGCTTGCCCGGTCTTGGCAACGAGCCCGGCTTCAGACCGTCAGTCGGGATAAAGGTTCACGCTCGTGCCGGATCAGGATTCCCTGCGGCAGGCGCTCAACCGCCGGGCCCGGCGTCCGGCGGGCCCGGCTTCTCGATGGTGTCGCGCAGCGCTGCCTGCAGGCGCGCATGGACCTGCACCAGCACGCGCCACAGCAGCCAGGTCAGCAGCAGGCCCACCAGCAGCAGTACGACCGCCACCTCGCGCGGCGGCAGGATGGTCGAAGCCAGCGCCGCCACCAGCAAGCCCAGCAACACCATCGCCGCGAGGGGAACGATCCGGGCCAGCACCGCACGGATGCGCAGGGTGTTCGTACCGCCCAGCCGCTCGGGAATGCCCAGCTCGGCCAGCAGCATGCCGAGCGCGGCTGCCTTGCGGTAGGCCGCCACGATCATCGGCAGCGACAGCAGCGCAGCCAGCGACCAGGCCACGCTGCGGGCTATCTGGCGATGCCCGGCCATGGGCCCCCAGTCGAACACGTCGCGCCGGTACAGATAGGCCATCAGCAGGAACGCCGCCACCACCAGCATCATGTTGATGGCCACGTGCCAGACCAGCCGACGGATCATCTTCGCGACCATCGCGCCCTGCCCGCCCAGGCTGACGCTGCCCATCCACTCGGTGTAGGCGGCGAACATGCCGGTAAAGCCGGCGGGCAAGCGACGCGTCAACCCGCGCGCCAGCGGATCGGAGGCGCGGATCAGGTACGGCGTCAGGAAGGTGGTGACCGCCGAGACCGCCACCGCCACCGGATACAGGAACTTGCTGGTCACGTTCAGGCTGAGCCCCAGCGAAGCGATCACGAACGAGAACTCGCCGATCTGCGCCAGCCCCATGCCCACCCGCAGCGAAGTGCGGCCGTCGTTGCCGGTGATGAAGATGCCGAAGCTGCAGCTGATCACCTTGCCGATCACCAGCGCGATCGTCACCACGGTGATCGGCCAGGCGTACTGCACCAGCAGGGCCGGGTCGATCAACATGCCGATCGCCACGAAGAACACCGCGCTGAACATGTCGCGCACCGGGCCGATGATCCGTTCGATCCGCTCCATGCAGGCTGCCTCGCCGACGATCGCGCCGATCATGAAGGCGCCCAGCGCAATGCTGTAGCCCATCTCGGTGACCAGCAGGCAGAAGCCGAAGCAGATGCCGAGCACCGCCACCAGCAGCACGTCGTCGCGACTGACCCTGGCGATGTAGTCGACCACCCGCGGCACCAGCAGCAGGCCGACCACCAGCGACACCGCCATGAACAGGGCGAGTCGCCCGATCGCCGCCATCGCCTCGCCGGCCTCGACGTCGCCGGTGCTGGCGATGCCGGTGAGCAACGCCATTAGCACGATCGCCAGCACGTCCTCGATGATCAGGATGCCGAACATCAGCTGCGCGAAGCGTTCGCGTTTGAGATCGAGGTCGTCCAGCGCCTTCATGATGACCGTGGTGGACGACATCGACAGCATCGCGCCGAGGAACAGCGAGTCCATCGCGCGCCAGCCGAAGAAGCGGCCGATCTCGTAGCCGATCCACAGCATCAGCACGATCTCGCACAACGCCGCGACCAGCGCCGGGCCGCCCACGGCGCGCAGTTTCTTCAGACTGAATTCCAGGCCCAGCGCGAACAGCAACATGATCATGCCGAGCTCGGCCAGGGTGCGGATGGTCTGTTCGTTGTGGATGAACACCACCGGCAGCATGTACGGGCCGATCAGCACGCCGGCGATGATGTAGCCGAGTACGACCGGCTGGCGCAGGCGCTGGAAAACCACCGTGGTCAGGCCGGCAACCAGCATGACCGTGGCAAGGTCCTGGATGAACTGCAGGTCGTGCATAAAGGATCCGGGAGGGACGCCTGAAGACTAGCAGCCGTGTGCGCAGGCACGCAGCAACCGGACACGACTTCCGAAACCACGTCGATTGAAAATATTTGAAATTATTTCGCCGCGGGCGCTTGACGAACTTGTGATCCGCACCTATTCTTCTCGGCTTCCAGCGGCGGGGCCATAGCTCAGCTGGGAGAGCGCCTGCATGGCATGCAGGAGGTCGGCGGTTCGATCCCGCCTGGCTCCACCAACTTAATCCGTCCCCATCGTCTAGAGGCCTAGGACATCACCCTTTCACGGTGGCGACCGGGGTTCGAATCCCCGTGGGGACGCCAAGTTGGCCCGCGGAAGCTGGTAGCCGTTGCATATGCGGAGTGGTAGTTCAGTCGGTTAGAATGCTGGCCTGTCACGCCGGAGGTCGCGGGTTCGAGTCCCGTCCACTCCGCCATTATTCAAGCCAAAAAGCCCGCCTTGCGCGGGCTTTTTGCTGCGGTGTCAGTGTCTTTGTGCGCTCATTCCTGAGCGCGGTAAAGTCAAAAGGCGGCCATCCCTGGTCGCACTCTCAATCAAAACCACCCTCTTCCGACCATCCGCGCTGCGGCCGCAGCGTGCCGACGGAGTGACCCTGCTCGGCCAGGTATTCCAGCCAGCGCGACAGGAACCCGTTCATGCGCAGGCGATGCTGGAACACGGTATGCGCCGGCGAAAACGGGCCCAGCACCTGCCACAGGTGGCGGCCGGGATGGCAATGCAGGGCCTCCGCCACATGCGCATCGGTATACATGCGCAACTGTGCCGACGGCGCGCGCCGGCCGGTGTGCGCGTCCATGAAGTCGTAGGTGAGTTCCAGCTCCAGCGTGTACGGATGGCATTCCTGCAGATGCAGATGCACGTCGAGCCCGTCGCCCGCATCGGACACGTAACGGCCCGGCGCCAGCTGCTGCGGCGCGAACAGCCGCGTCAACCGGTGGTAGTTTTCGGCATACAGCCCCATCAGGAACTCGAAGCGTCCGGGCAGCAGGCTGTTGCGGTTGTCCAGTACGACGCTCATGACGGGCACGCAAACTCCAGGCGGCGATCAGAACATGGTCCGCTCGATGCCGAAGCGGTCGAAAATCTTGCTGGCGATTTCCTCGATCGACACATGCGTGGTGTTCAGGCTGGGGATGCCGGCCTGGCGCATCAGCCGGTCGGCCTGTTCCAGTTCCCAGCGACACTGCTGCAAGGTGGCGTAACGGCTGCCGGCGCGGCGCTGCTCGCGGATCTGCGCCAGACGCACCGGCTCGATGGTCAGGCCGTACAGCCGATCCCGGTACGGGCGCAGGCGCGGCGGCAATTCGAGCTTCTCGAGATCCTCGTCGGTCAGCGGATAATTGGCGGCGCGCACGCCGTAATGCAAGGCCATGTAGAGGCAGGTCGGCGTCTTGCCGGAACGCGACACGCCGACCAGGATCAGGTCGGCCTCGGCGTAGTTCACGTCGATGCCGTCGTCGTGCGAGAGCGCGTAGTTGGTCGCGTTGATGCGCGCCTCGTACTTGTCGAAATCGACCAGGCCGTGCGAACGGTTCACCAGCCCGGTGCGCTTGGTTCCCAGTTCGTCCTCCAGCGGTCCGATGAACGGCGCGAACACGTCCAGCATCAAGGCACCGCTGGCGGCGACGATCTCGCACAGCGCACGGTCGGCCATGGTGTTGACCACGATCGGCCGCTGCCCGCTCTGCGCGTAATTGGTCTTGATCCGCAGCGCAGCGGTTTCTGCCTTGTGCGCGTTGTCGGTGAACGGCAACCGATGCTTGTCGAAGCGCACGCCCTCGAACTGCGCCAGGATGCTGTTGCCGATCGTCTCCGCGGTAATGCCGGTGGAGTCTGAGATGAAGAAAACCGTTCGTTGCATGCCGGGTCCTGCTTGGAGGGAGGCGTCTGGCGGCACCTTAGCGCAAGCGGGAAATCCACCGCCAGCTGACTGGTATGCCGTTGGAATGACATCTGCCGGCAATGGTCTTCTTGTGCCGCGCACCATCCGCGACGGACAATACCAGTTCTTTGCAACCCGCTCCGGGCCTTCATGCCGCGCCCATTCCACTTATCTGCAGTGCTTTCCCTTAAGGAGACACCCTTGAACGACCTGGTGCTTTGGCTCGACCAACTGCGCATGACCGACCTGGGCAAGGTCGGCGGCAAGAATGCCTCGCTCGGCGAGATGATCGGCAACCTCGCCAAACTCGGCGTGTCGGTGCCCGGCGGTTTCGCCACCACCGCCAGCGCGTTCCAGCAATACCTGGAAAAGAGCGGCCTGGCCCGGCGCATCCAGGAACGGCTCGCGTCGCTCGACGTCGACGACGTCGATACCCTGGTGGCGGCCGGCAAGGAGATCCGCGGCTGGATCGTCGACACCGCCCTGCCCGCCGAACTGGAACAGGCGATCCGCGAGGCCTACGTCAAGCTGTGCAAGGACGCCGGCGCCGACGACATCGCGGTCGCGGTTCGTTCCTCTGCGACCGCCGAAGACCTGCCCGACGCCTCGTTCGCCGGCCAGCAGGAAACCTTCCTCAACGTGGTCGGCATCGACGACGTGCTGCACAAAGTCAAGGAAGTCTTCGCCTCGCTGTACAACGACCGCGCCATCGCCTACCGCGTGCACCAGGGCTTCAAGCACGAGGATGTGTTCCTGTCCGCCGGCGTGCAGTTGATGGTGCGCTCGGATGTGGGCGCCTCCGGTGTGCTGTTCACGCTGGACACCGAGTCGGGCTTCCGCGACGTGGTGTTCGTCACCGGCAGCTACGGCCTCGGCGAGATGGTCGTGCAGGGCGCGGTCAACCCGGACGAGTTCTATGTGTTCAAGCCGACCCTGAAGGCCGGCAAGCCCGCCCTGCTGCGCCGCAGCCTCGGCGCCAAGCAGCAGCGCATGGTGTATTCGAGCGCGCCGGGCGAACGGGTGAAGATCGAGGAGACCCCGGCCGATTTGCGCAGCAGGTTCTGCATCAGCGACGCCGACGTGCAGGAGCTGGCCAAGCAGGCACTGGTCATCGAACAGCATTACGGCCGCCCGATGGACGTCGAGTGGGCGAAGGACGGCAACACCGGCAAGCTGTACATCGTGCAGGCGCGCCCGGAGACGGTGAAGTCGCGCGCCCACGCCACTCAGCTCGAACGCTTCCAGCTCAACGAAAAAGGCAAGGTGCTCGCCGCGGGTCGTGCCATCGGCCAGAAGATCGGCGCCGGCAAGGCGCGCGTGATCCGCTCGCTGGCGGACATGAACAAGGTGCAGAACGGCGACGTGCTGATTGCCGACATGACCGATCCCGACTGGGAGCCGGTGATGAAGCGCGCCTCGGCGATCGTCACCAACCGCGGCGGCCGCACCTGCCACGCGGCGATCATCGCCCGCGAGCTGGGCGTGCCGGCCGTGGTCGGCACCGGCAACGCGCTGGAGCTGATCCCGGACGGCGTCGACGTCACCGTGTCTTGCGCCGAGGGCGACACCGGCTCCATCTACGAAGGCCGCCTGAAGTTCGAGCGCATCACCGCCGACCTCGGCGCGATGCCCGAGGCGCCGCTGAAGATCATGATGAACGTGGCCAACCCCGAGCGCGCGTTCGACTTCGGCATGCTGCCGAACGCCGGCATCGGCCTGGCCCGTTTGGAAATGATCATCGCCAGCCACATCGGCGTGCATCCGAAGGCGCTGCTGGAATACGCCAAGCAGGACGCCGAGACGAAGAAGAAGATCGACGAGCGCATGGCCGGCTACGCCGACCCGGTGTCGTTCTACGTCGACCGCCTCGCCGAGGGCATCGCCACCATCGCCGCCTCGGTCTACCCGAAGCCGGTGATCGTGCGCCTGTCCGACTTCAAGTCCAACGAATACGCCGGCCTGATCGGCGGCTCGCGCTACGAGCCGCACGAGGAAAACCCGATGATCGGCTTCCGCGGCGCCAGCCGCTACGTCGATCCGAGTTTCGACGCGGCATTCGCGCTGGAGTGCCGGGCGGTCAAGCACGTGCGCGAAGTGATGGGTCTGACCAACGTGTGGGTGATGATCCCGTTCGTGCGCACGCTGGGCGAGGGCCGCAAGGTGATCGAGGTACTGGCGAAGAACGGCCTGAAGCAGGGCGAGCACGAGCTCAAGGTCATCATGATGTGCGAGGTGCCGTCGAACGCCCTGATGGCCGACGAGTTCCTCGACATCTTCGACGGCTTCTCGATCGGTTCCAACGACCTCACCCAGCTCACCCTGGGCCTCGATCGCGACTCCAGCATTGTCGCCGGCCTGTTCGACGAACGCGACCCGGCAGTGAAGAAGCTGCTGGCGATGGCGATCAAGACCGCCCGCGCCAAGGGCAAGTACATCGGCATCTGCGGCCAGGGCCCGAGCGATCACCCCGATCTGGCCGAATGGCTGATGGAACAGGGCATCGAATCGGTGTCGCTGAACCCGGACACGGTCGTCGACACCTGGCTGCGGCTGGCGAAAAAGAAGGCCGGTTGAGCCGCCGCCGAACGCGCGCATTCACGCCACAGACGCCCGCAGGACCGGAATTATCCGGCCCCGCGGGCGATGGCCACGCCCCGGCCGGATTCAGCTGGCGCGCACGATCAATGCCGTGATGTTGTCGTCGCCGCCACTGTCGAGGGCGCTCAGCAGCAACTGGTCCACGCACTCCTGGGCGACCAGGTCGGTGCGCGCCACTACACCCGCGATCGACGCGTCACTGACTCCCTCGGTCAGCCCGTCGCTGCACAGCAGGAAGCCCATGCCAGGCTCCAGCTGTCCCCGTGCCATGCCGACGTGCAATTGCTCGATGGCGGTCACGCCCAGCGCCTGGGTCAGCACGTTGCGCTGCGGATGCCGGGCGGCCTGTACCGGATCGAGCTGACCGGCCTCGACCAGTGCCTGCACCAGCGAGTGGTCGTGGCTGATCTGCCGCAGTTCCTTCTTCCACAGGTAGATTCGGCTGTCGCCGACCCAGGCGACCTCGTAGCCTTCGCCATCGATTCGCAGCGCGGCGACGGTAGTGCCCATCGGCAGCACGTCGAAGCTGGGTCGGGTATGCGCAAGCAGCTGCTCGGCGGCATCATGCACGGCCTCGATCAGGCCATGCCCCTTGCCGACCAGATCGACCACCACGTCGCGCACCAGCGCCGACGCCACCTCGCCATGCTGGTGCCCACCCATGCCGTCGGCTACCAGGAACAGGCCGAGTGAGGCATCCGCGTAATAGGTGTCCTCATTGCGCGTGCGACGCAAGCCGACATGCGTTCCGTGTCCGAATTCGATCATGGGTTTTCTGTGGATACAGGCCTGCGCAGCATGCCGGAAGACCGGGTTATTGTCACGGCAAGTTCACTCGCGTATGATTCCCGGCTCGCATGCGCCACCATGCACCGCATCGGAGAGGTGGCAGAGTGGTCGAATGTACCTGACTCGAAATCAGGCGTACGTGCAAGCGTACCGTGGGTTCGAATCCCACCCTCTCCGCCATAAAAGCCAAACGCCCCCTCGTGGGGCGTTTGGCTTTTCTGTTGGTGACGGCAGGGTAAGAACCCCCCCGGGTTACTCGGCGCATCCTGCGCCTCTCCCTTCGGGCCGTCGGCTTCGCCGACGTTCGCTCCGGCATCCTGCCTCCGCAGTCGACAAATTCGTCTGGAACGAATTTGGACAGCCGAAGGCTGGCCCCGCAGCGCGCAGCGCGGAGGGGTTCGGCCCAGGGATGAGCCGAACAATCCCGCCGGACTCCGAATGCCTCATCACGTACAGTGTTCTGCTTTTCGCGCCGAAAGGATCCGCCTCATCCCAACAACCGCCGCCACACGCTCTTCTCGTCCGCGCCGCTCTTGTCCAGAGCGTCCAGGCGTTGTTCGTGCGCCGACAACTCCTCCGCCGAAGCGCGCAGCACCCGCGGCCGCACGTGCAGCACCACCGGCGCCGCCACCATCACGTCGACCTGTTCGCTCGCTCCCTCGAAGCCGAGATCGAAAGCCACCTGCCCCGAAGTCATCGCCAGGTACACGTCGGCCAGCAGCTGCGCGTCGATCAGACCGCCGTGCAAGTCGCGCCGCGAGTTGTCCACGCCCAGCCGTTTGCACAATGCGTCGAGGCTATTGCGCTGGCCGGGGTAGCGCTCGCGCGCCATCGCCAAGGTGTCCAGCACGCTGCAGCGGTCGCTGATCCGGCCTGCGCCCTCGCCCAGCCGGGCCAGTTCGGCATCGAGAAAGCCGATGTCGAAGCTGGCGTTGTGGATGATCAGTTCCGCACCGTCGATGAAGGCGAGAAACTCCTCCGCCACTTCGGCAAAGCGCGGCTTGTCGAGGAGGAATTCGTCTTCGATACCGGTGACCAGCCGGGCACCTTCGTCGATCGCCCGCCCCGGATTCAGGTAGGTCTGGTAGTACCGGCCGGTGAGCCGGCGCTCGACCATTTCGACGCAAGCGATTTCCACCAGCCGGTGGCCCTGGCGCACTTCCAGGCCAGTGGTCTCGGTGTCGAGAACGACCTGCCTCATGCCCGGCCCTTCATCTGTTCGGCCTGTCCGCGCGCAGCCTGGTCGACCCGTTCGTTCTCGACGTGGCCGTTGTGGCCCTTCACCCACCGCCAGCGCACCTGGTGGGCGTCAACCGCATCGGACAGGCGCTGCCACAGGTCCTGATTCTTCACCGGCTTCTTGTCCGCGGTGCGCCAGCCGTTCGCGCGCCACTTCGGCATCCACTGCTCGATGCCCTGCATCACGTAACGCGAGTCGGTGGTGAGCGTCACCCGGCACGGCCGTTTCAGCGCCTCCAGCGCGCCGATCGCCGCCATCAGCTCCATCCGGTTGTTGGTGGTGGCCGGCTCGCCGCCGGACAACATACGCTCACCGCCTTTCGCCCTCAGCAGGGCTGCCCAGCCACCCGGGCCCGGGTTGCCCAGGCAGGCGCCATCGGTAAAAGCTTCCACTTCGCTCATCGTTGCTCACGTATTCCATGAAAATCACAAGGCCGCGCTGCGTCGGGTACCCGGCGACAGCCGACTGTTCGCCGGTACGCGCACCGGTGAAGGATTGAGTCGCAGCGGCGTGGCCAGGCGCCTACGCTTGCGCGCCACCAGCACATAGCCGCCGCCGAAAGTGCCGGCAAGCGCCTGCGGCGCCGTCTTCAGCCCCGGCAGTGCGCTGCCTACCCGCTGCATCTGTTCGACCGCCAGGCCGGCCGATTCGAGCTGATGCCGAAGCCGCCACGGCATCTGCAATGCCCGCGGCCTGCCACGCGCATGCCAGCAGAACCACGGCGACCAGCCGCCGAGCGGGTGCACGCCGGTCAAGGCGAGCACGCCGCCCGGCGCCAGCACGCGGATCGCTTCATCGAGCAGGCTCGCTGGCAGCGGCGCCACTTCCAGTGCATGGCGCAACAGCACCAGCTCGAACGCGTCGTCGACGAAAGGCAGCGGCTCGTCTGCGGCCGCCCGCAGGTCGCCCCGGTAATGGCTGCCCGACAGGTGCAGACTGGTCCAGCAGCCAAGCATCGGCAAGGCCGGCGGCACGTCGTCCGAGGAGGCACCCAGCAACAGCGCATGGGCGCCGAAGCAGCGCTGCAGCCCTTGCTTCAGCACGCACGTCTGCGCATCCAGCAAGCGGCGCAACGGCGCGCTGGCGTAGATGTCGTCATCACGTGGTTGCATGCGGTCGGCCCAAGTCTTCCATCCGTACCGAAGTGTAATGGCTGGCGGCCACGGGCAGCAGTTCGCAGGCAAGCTGGAACTGCCGCACGCTGCTGAACAGCCGCGCGGCGGGTTAACGTTCCGCTAACGAGCAGGCACCAGCTCCCCTTTATATTCGACCCCCTCATGCGCGCCCCGGACGGCTGCGTCTGTCGTTCCCCAAGGAAACCACCCGGCCTGCCGGATGTTCCTCAAACGCAGCGGAGCCCGCCTTGCATCTCATTCCGTTACCGGCGCTGGCCGACAACTACATCTGGCTGCTACACGACGACGACGGCAACGCCATCGTGGTCGATCCGGGTGATACCCCGGTCGTCGAACAAGCGCTGGCCGCACGCCGGTTGCGGCTACGTGCGATCCTGCTGACCCATCACCACCACGACCACATCGGCGGCGTGCAGGCCCTGCGTGCGCGCCACGACGTGCCGGTCTACGCGCCTGTCGACGAGCGCATCGGCGAAGCGACTGAACGGGTGCGCGACGGCGACCGGGTCGAGTTGGCCGAACCTTCCTTGCGCTTCGAGGTGATCGCGATTCCCGGCCACACGCTCAGTCATGTGGCCTACGTTGGCGCCGGTTTGCTGCTGTGCGGCGATACCTTGTTCAGCCTCGGCTGCGGCCGCCTGTTCGAAGGCACGCCCGCGCAGATGCTTGCTTCGCTGGACCGCCTTTCGCGGCTGCAGGGTGAAACCCTGGTCTGCGGCGGTCACGAGTACACCGAAGCAAACGGGCGGTTCGCGCGCACCATCGAACCGGGCAATTCCGACCTGCAGCAACGGCTGCAGGAAGTCACCGCGCTGCGTGAGCACCTCCAGCCCACCCTGCCGGTGCCGCTCGCCCGCGAGCTGGCGACCAATCCATTCCTGCGGGTCGATGCCGCTGCCGTCATCGCATGGTGCGAACGGCAAGGCGCTGGCGACAACCGCGTCGATCGCTTCGCCACCATGCGCCGCGCCAAGGATGGGTTCGCGGCATGAGACAGCACGTCAGGTACCTGCCAGTGTTCCTGTCGGGCCTGCTCGCCGCGTGTGCCGGTGCGCCTTCGCACGCTCCGCGGCCATCGGCTGGCGAAGTCCCGCCGGCCACGACCGTTTCCCCCGCCACCGCGCTTCCGGTCGACAAGCAACCCGAGCCGGTACCCGCTGCCGACGTCTGGGATCGCCTGCGCCGCAGCTTTGCCATGCCTGGCTGCGACGCCGACCCGGCGGTGCTGGATTGGGCAAGGCGCTACACGCGCCACCCGCGGCAATTCGAAAGCCAGCTGCAGGCCGTCTTGCCGCGACTGGTCTATGTGCAACAAGTGGCCGACCACTACGACGTCGCGGGCGAATTCGTGCTGTTGCCCTGGGTAGAGAGCTATTTCCAGCCGGTACCCGCGCGCAAGCGCCGACCGGCCGGCATGTGGCAGATCATGCCGGTGACGGCGGGCGCGATGGGGCTGCGTGTCGACGGCCATTACGACGGCCGGCTCGACGTGCCGGCTGCCGCCAACGCCGTGATGAAACTGCTCGAACAGTACCACCAGCAATTCCACGACTGGCGCGTGGCTGCCTATGCCTACAACGCCGGCGAGTTCACGATACGCAAGATGATCCGCACGCACGGCATGCCGGCGGAGCAGCCGGTGATCCCTCACTGGCCGGTACGCAAGGTGACGCGCGAGCATCTGGTCAAGCTGCTCGGCATGGCCTGCGTGGTGCGCGAACCGGAACGCTTCCACGTCAGCCTGCCCACGCTGCCGGACGAACAGCACCTGGTGCAGACCGGAATTCCCCATTCGATGCCGATCGCGCGGGCAGCCAGCCATGCCGGCATGTCGGTGGATGCGCTGCGGCACCTCAACCCGGCGTTTCGCAGCAACACGATCGACGCCAAGGCCGCCCCCTATCTGATCCTGCCCGTCAGGCACGCCCGCCAGTTCCGCGACGCCCTGCTGGAACAGGCCAGTACGGCCGGTGACAGCATTTTTGCCGGCGCCGGCACCGCGACCGATCCGACGCCGGATGCAAGCACGGCACGCAAGACCCACACCGTCAAACGCGGTGAGAGTCTGTGGCGGATCGCCCGCGATTATTCGGTCAAGGTCAGCCAGTTGCAGCGCTGGAACCAGCTGAGCGGCCATACGCTGAAGCCCGGCCAGACCCTCGCCGTAAGCGCGCCGAACTAGAACTGCGCGCGATCGGTGGCCGCTTGCGGCGATACCGCCCCCATCCACCGATCACGAACGGAAAGGGGCAGCCCGCAAGCGGCTGCCCCATTCGGCGTCGCACCGACGGCACCAGGCCGTCACCCGCGCTTACAGTCGCTGCTGGTTGATCTTGATCTTGGTCTTCGCCCTGAGCTGGTCGATCAGCTCGCGCGTCGCTTCGTAGCCGTAGGCCTGGGCCATCTGCTGACGCAGCGACTCACGCTGCTCCGGCGGCACCTTGGACAGGTCGCCGTCCTGCACCTTGTCCACGGCCAGCAACACGTAGTCTCCGTCCAGCATGTCCACGACGGCGAACTGCGGCTTGCCCGCTGCCGGGTGCGGCAACAGGAATGCCTGGGTCAGCAGCGGTGCCGGCAGCTGCGCGTGCCGGACCACCTCGCTCATGGTGACGATGCTGGCCCCCAACGACTTCGCCACGTCGTCCATCGACTCGCCCTTGCGCAGACGCGCCAAGGCCTCGTCGGCCTGCTTCTTCTCGATCGCGGCGGCCCGAGCGTCGAGGATCTTCTGCTGCACGTCGGCGCGGACTTCCGCCAGCGGCTTGGCGGCCGCCGGCACGTGCTGGTCGACATGGATTACCACCGAGTGATTGTTGCCCAGATCGATCAGCCCGGAGTTGTTGCCCTGCACCAGCACATCGTCACTGAACGCCGCGGCGACCACCTTCGGATTCGCGGCTACGCCCTCGCCACCCTTGCGCGTGAACAGCCCGGTGGTCTTGATCGGCAGGTGCAAGGCGACCGAAGCCGGCTCCAGCGAAGTCGGGTTCTGGTAGGTGCTGTCGGACATCTTGCCCGCGACATCGTTGTAGGTACGATCGCGCTCGGCCGTCGTCGCTTCCTTGACCAACTGGTCGCGCACTTCCTCGAACGGCTTGGATTCCCCGCTGCGGACGTCACGCAGCCAGATGATGTGGTAGCCATCAGACGACAGCACCGGCTTGGAAATCTGGCCCTTCTGCATCGCGAACAGCGCCGTGTCGAAGGCTTCGTTGGTCACGCCTTTTTCCAGCCAGCCCAGGTCGCCGCCCAGACGACGGGAGCCCAGGTCCTGCGAATCCTGCTCGGCCAGCTTGGCAAAGTCGCCGGGGTTCGCTTCCGCGGCGATCTTTTCGGCCGTGGCCAGCGCCGCCTTCTGCTGCTCCGGCGTGGCGTTGGCCGGCACGTTGATCAGAATATGCGAAGCGAGCCGTTGCTCCGGCTGCACGAAGCGCTGCTTCTCGTTCTCGTAGCGCTTCCTCAGCTCCTCGTCGCTCGGCTCGGCAGCCAGCGGCAGATCGGCACCGACCACCTCGACATACTTCACCGAAACCTGCTCGGGGTTCATGTAGTCGGCCTGGTGCGCCTTGTACCAGGCTTCGATCTCGGCATCGCCGACCGTCTTGTCGGTCAGCGTGGGACGCGGCAGCTGGACATAGCGCAGGTCGCGGCGCTGGCTCAAAAGTTTCAGGAAATGATCGAGCTGGGCGTCGCTGGCGACGGTGCTGGCGGCGATCGCCGACGGCAGCAACTGGACGGCCAGCGACGAGCGGATCTCGTTCTCGAACATCCCCGGTGTCTTGTACTGGCTGGCGAGCCACGCGCGGTAGCTGGTGCTGTCGAACTGTCCGTTGACCTGGAACGCCGGGATCGAGGCGATGTAGTCGCGCATGGCCAGATCAGACACCCGCAGGCCCCAGTCCGTATTGGCCTGCAGCAGCAGCTGCTCGTCGATCATCCCGTCGAGAATGCGCAGCTTCGTCTCGTTCTTCTCGAAGGTGCTGGAGTCGAACTGCTCACCCTGCTGTTCGACGGCCTGCTGCCGCAACTGGTTCACGCGATCCTGGAATGCGCGCTGGTCGATCTCGTGCTTGCCGACCTTTGCCACGAAGGCATCGTCGTTCGACATGAAGTAGCTCTCCATGCCGAACAGCGACATCGCCAGCACGGCGAGCCCAAGCACAATGATGGACGGCCATCCATGCATCTTGTTACGCATTGCCTGCAGCATTGAAATCTTCCCGCAAGATGGTGAAAGCGCGTGGTGCGCGAATGACGCGAGCCACCGTGGCGGCGTGCGCCGTCTGCTCGGCAGGTTGCACGGACACGCGCCGTTCAAATGACAAGGGCGCCACACGGGCGCCCTTGCGAACTGTGGCGGAGTGGACGGGACTCGAACCCGCGACCTCCGGCGTGACAGGCCAGCATTCTAACCGACTGAACTACCACTCCGCATTTTTCTGGTGGGTGCTGTAGGGATCGAACCTACGACCACCGCCTTGTAAGGGCGACGCTCTACCGCTGAGCTAAGCACCCGAAACCAAGCGTTAGCCGCTTAGTTTAGGGCATCCTTGAGGGTCTTGCCAGCCTTGAAGGCAGGCACCTTCGAGGCCTTGATCTTGATCGCTTCGTTGGTGCGGGGATTGCGGCCGGTGCGGGCAGCGCGCTTGCGCACGGTGAACGTGCCGAAACCAACCACCGAGACGTCCTCGCCTTTCTTCAACGACTTCTGCACGGTCTCGAAAAAGGCTTCGAGAGCACGACCAGCGTCGGCCTTGGTCAGCTCGGCCTTCTCGGCAATGGCATTGATCAGATCGGTTTTATTCATTGAAAAACTCCTTGTTCGGATTTCGTCGGCGCGGTCGGTGCGGAGACCAGACAGCACCGGCATGGATGGTTGGCTCTTGCCTGGGCCGTAACGCAACCCCGCATCGCTGCGCTGACATACAACGCCGGGACTGCGGTGCCGTCTTTATACCAGTGCCTTGCCGGACTCCGCAACACAAGTCACAGCAACGTTTCCGGGAGATTCGCGCCATGCGCAACGGCTTGCAAAATCGGCATCGTGAGTCTGGGAGAAACTTCGTCGACCGACGGCGAAAATCAAAAAAAGTGCCCTGCATGACAGGGCACTCCGGGTGAAGGGCGGGATCGAGGGCGAACCGGGCGGATCAGTGCGTCAGCGAGTGTCCTTCCGCCGACTCGCCGGCAACCGCGGCAGAAGCCGTTTCCTTGACCGGATTCGGCTGCAGCGGACGCTCCAGGGCGATGTCCAGCACCTCATCGATCCAGCGCACCGGATGGATCTCCAGCGATGAGGTGATGTTGGACGGCATGTCGGCAAGATCCTTCTTGTTGTCCTCCGGGATGATCACCGTGGTGATGCCGCCACGATGTGCCGCCAGCAATTTCTCCTTGAGACCACCGATCGGGAGCACGCGGCCGCGCAAGGTGATCTCACCCGTCATTGCCACTGCGGAACGTACCGGCACCCTGGTCAGTGCGGACACCAGCGCAGTGCACATGCCGATGCCGGCGCTGGGCCCATCCTTCGGCGTGGCGCCCTCCGGCACGTGGATATGCACGTCGAGCTTCTGATGGAACTCCGGATCGATGCCCAGTTGGTCGGCGCGCGCACGTACCACCGACAGCGCCGCCTGGATCGATTCCTTCATCACGTCGCCGAGCTGGCCGGTGTGCACCAGCCGCCCCTTGCCGGGCACCACCGAGGCCTCGATGCTGAGCAGTTCGCCGCCCACCTGGGTCCAGGCCAGGCCGGTGACCAGGCCCACCTCGTTCTGCAGTTCCTTGCGTCCGAAGTCGAACCGGCGCACGCCAAGGTAATGGTCCAGATTGGCCGAGTCCACCGTGACGACCGCTGCGGCTTTCGACTTGCCTTTCGCGGACTTCGCCGCCGGAGTCGCCTTGCCTTTGGCCTTGCGCACCTCGCCGAGCGTGAGCTCCTTCACCACCTTGCGGCAGATCTTGGAAATCTCGCGCTCCAGGCTGCGCACGCCGGACTCGCGCGTGTAATAGCGCACGATATCGCGCAAGGCGTCCTCGGTGACGTAGAGCTCTCCCGGCTTCAGGCCGTTCGCCTTGAGCTGCTTGGCCAGCAGGTACTTCTGCGCGATGCCGAGCTTCTCATCCTCGGTGTAACCGGGGATGCGGATGACCTCCATGCGGTCGAGCAGCGGGCCGGGGATGTTCAGCGAATTCGCGGTGGCGATCCACATCACCTCGGACAGGTCCAGGTCGACCTCGAGGTAATGGTCGTTGAACGCGTGGTTCTGCTCAGGATCGAGCACTTCCAGCAGCGCCGACGACGGATCGCCGCGGAAGTCCATCGACATCTTGTCGATCTCGTCCAGCACGAACAGCGGATTCTTGGTGCCCACCTTGTTGATGTTCTGCACGATGCGGCCGGGCATCGAGCCGATATAGGTACGCCGATGGCCGCGGATCTCGGCTTCGTCGCGCACCCCGCCAAGGCTCATGCGCACGAATTTCCGGTTGGTCGCCTTGGCGATCGACTGGCCGAGCGAGGTCTTGCCTACGCCGGGCGGGCCGACCAGGCACAGGATCGGCCCCTTCATCACCGACACGCGCTGCTGCACGGCAAGGTATTCGAGGATGCGGTCCTTGACCTTTTCCAGGCCGAAGTGATCGGCGTCGAGCACTTCCTGCGCCAGCTGCAGGTCCTTGCGTACCTTGCTGCGCTTCTTCCACGGCACGCCGACCAGCCAGTCGAGGTAGTTGCGCACCACGGTGGCCTCAGCCGACATCGGCGACATCTGCTTGAGCTTGCCGAATTCTTGCCGCGCCTTGGCCAGCACGGCCTTGGGCATGCCGGAACTCTCGATCTTCTTCTGCAGTTCCTCGACTTCGTTCGGCCCATCCTCGCCGTCACCGAGTTCCTTCTGGATCGCCTTCATCTGTTCGTTGAGGTAGTACTCACGCTGGCTCTTTTCCATCTGCGACTTCACGCGGCCACGGATGCGTTTCTCCACCTGCTGCAAATCCATCTCGCCGTCGACCAGCCCGATCAGCAGCTCCAGACGCTGGCCGACGTCGGCGGTCTCCAGCACTTTCTGCTTGTCAGCCATGCCCACGGACAGGTGCGCGGCGATGGAATCGGCCACGCGCGACGGGTCGTCTATGCCGGACAAGGTGGCCAGCACTTCCGGCGGCAGCTTGCGGCTCTGCTTGACCAGTTGTTCGAACAGCGAGATCAGCGTGCGCGAGACCACGTCGAGCTCGCGCTCCTTGGCGTTGTAAACCGGCTCGATCACGCGCGAGCGGGCGGTCAACATGCCATCTTCTTCCTTGAAGTCCTCGACCGCCACGCGCGACTGGCCTTCGACCAGTACCTTGACCGTGCCGTCGGGCAATTTCAGCAACTGCAGGACGCCGGCCAGCGTACCGACCTGGTGCAGATCGGTGATCGCCGGATCGTCGATATCCGGGCTCTTCTGCGCGACCAGCAGAATCTGCCGCTCGCCTTCCATCGCGCGCTCCAGCGCACGCATGGACTTGTCGCGGCCGACAAACAGCGGGATGACCATGTGCGGATAAACCACCACGTCGCGCAACGGCAACACCGGCAGAGCGTCCAGCGCAACAGGAAGGGGGGCGTTCTTGGCCATGAAAGAGGAATCCCTCGGGTTCGGATCTGGTTTCGTCCCGACACTGCGCCGGGTCCGTCACCTCGTCAAGTGGAGGCGGCCGGCGACCTACTCAAGGCGGGCGAACCGCCAAAAACAGAACGGCCCCGGCGCAAGCGCCGGAGCCGTCGTCACTGCAGCCGGGACCTGGAATCAGGCTGCGTCGCCGCCGTCATTCGCGACCCGTTGCTGCAGGTTGCCGCGGTAGATCAGGTAAGGCTCGGCCTGGCCTTCGATCACGGCGTCGTCCACCACCACCTTGCTGACATGCTCCAGCGACGGCAGTTCGTACATCGTGTCCAGCAACACCTGTTCCAGGATGGTGCGCAGACCGCGGGCGCCGGTCTTGCGCTTGAGCGCCTTGCGGGCGATCGCCTGCAGCGCCTCGGGGCGGAACTCCAGTTCCACCTCTTCCATCTCGAACAACCGCTTGAATTGCTTGGTGACGGCGTTCTTCGGTTCGGTGAGGATCTTCACCAGTGCCGCCTCGTCCAGCTCGTCCAGCGTGGCCACCACCGGCAGGCGCCCGACGAATTCCGGGATCAGGCCGAAACGCACCAGATCAGCCGGTTCCACGTCGGCCAGTACCTTGCCCAGGTTCTCGGTGCGCTCCTTGCTGCGCACCTCGGCCGAGAAGCCGATGCTGGTGTTCTCGGAGCGCTGCTGGATGACCTTTTCCAGGCCGGCGAACGCGCCGCCGCAGATGAACAGGATGTTCTTGGTGTCGACCTGCAGGAACTCCTGCTGCGGATGCTTGCGCCCGCCCTGCGGCGGCACCGAGGCCAGGGTGCCCTCGATCAGCTTCAGCAATGCCTGCTGCACGCCTTCGCCGGATACGTCGCGGGTGATCGAGGGGTTCTCGCTCTTGCGCGAGATCTTGTCGATCTCGTCGATGTAGACGATGCCGGACTGCGCCTTCTCGACGTCGTAGTCGCACTTCTGCAGCAGCTTCTGGATGATGTTCTCGACATCTTCGCCCACGTAGCCGGCTTCGGTCAGCGTGGTGGCGTCGGCGATCGTGAACGGCACGTTGAGCAGGCGCGCCAGCGTTTCGGCCAGCAGCGTCTTGCCGGAACCGGTCGGGCCGATCAGCAGGATGTTGGACTTGCCCAGTTCGATGTCGTCGCTCTTCTGGCGCGACTCGATCCGCTTGTAGTGGTTGTACACCGCCACCGCCAACGCCTTCTTGGCACGGGTCTGGCCCACCACGTACTGGTCCAGCGACTCGCGGATTTCCTTGGGCTTGGGCAGCTGGGTGCGGCCGGAAGCCGCTTTTTCTTCCAGCTCCTCGCGGATGATGTCGTTGCACAGCTCCACGCACTCGTCGCAGATGAACACGGACGGACCCGCGATCAGCTTGCGCACTTCATGCTGGCTCTTGCCGCAGAAAGAGCAATAGAGAATCTTGCCGCTGTCGCTGGAACGCCCCTGCCGGTCGTCGCTCATACTCTCGATCCCGCTGGTAAATCTGAATGCGCCGCGAGAATAGCACAGGGCTCCGCGTCTGCCTGCAGACGCAGAGCCCATCCCGCAACCCTGGGGTTAAACCTCGAAATCAGGCCGATTTCACCGTCTCACCGGCCCGTTTTTCGAGCACATCGTCGATCAGGCCGTAGGCCTTGGCATCGGCGGCGCTCATGAAACGGTCGCGCTCCATGTCCGCCTCGATCTTCTCCAGCGGCTGGCCGGTGTGCTGGACATACAGCTTGTTCAGGCGCTCGCGCACATACAGGATCTCGCGCGCCTGGATCTCGATGTCGGTGGCCTGGCCCTGCGCGCCGCCGGAAGGCTGGTGGATCATGATGCGCGAGTTCGGCAGGGCGAAGCGCTTGCCCTTGGCGCCGGCCATCAGCAGGAATGAACCCATGCTGCACGCCTGGCCGATGCACATCGTGCTGACGTTCGGCTTGATGAACTGCATGGTGTCGTAGATCGCCAGGCCGGCGGTGACCGAGCCGCCCGGGCTGTTGATGTAGAAGTTGATGTCCTTGTCCGGATTCTCCGACTCCAGGAACAGCATCTGCGCAACGATCAGGTTGGCAACCTGATCGTTGACCTCACCCACCAGGAAAACCACCCGCTCCTTCAGCAGGCGCGAATAGATGTCGTAGGAGCGCTCGCCGCGAGCGGTCTGCTCGACGACCATCGGCACCAAATTGAGGTTCTGGATCGGATCCATGGCCATGTTTGCAGCTCTCCGCTCGATGGGCCTGATTGCTCAGGCGTTGGCTGGGCGCATCACGTCGTCGAAGCTCAGGTCCAGCTGGGTGGTGTTGGCGTGTTCCGCCACCCATTCGGCCACCTGATCCTCCATCACGCGATTCTGCAGCCCGGACATCAGTTGGGGGTCGCCGTTGTAGAGTTCAATGACCTTTTCCGGTTCCTCGTAGGTCGAGGCGATCGCCGCCAGTTGCTCGGCCACGCGCTTGCGGTCGATCTTGATTTCCTGCTTGCGGGCGATCTCGCCCATCAACAGGCCGGCGATCACGCGCTGGCGCGCGACCGGCATGGCCGCCTCGATGAGCTGCTGCGGCGGCTGCTGGCCCTGCGGCACGCTGCCGGCGGCCATGCTGCGCGCCTCGGATTGCACCATCAGCTTCGGCACGTCCAGCTCGGCGTGTGCCGTGGACAGCTTCTCCGCCACCTCGGACTTCAGGCGCGCCATCAGCGCCGCCTTCAGCTCGCGTTCCAGATTCGCGCGAACTTCCTTGCGGAACGTATCCAGGTCGCCGTCGGCGATGCCGAACAACTTGGCGAACTCGGCGTCGACCGCGGGCAACTTCGGTTCCTGCACCTTGATGATGCTGAAGTTGACCCGGGCGCTCTTGCCGGCGAGCTGCGCGTTGCGGAAATCCTCCGGGAAGGCGATCTCGGTCTCGAAGGCGTCGCCCGCCTTGCGGCCGGTCAGCGCTTCATCCAGCGCCTTGAACAGGGTACCCGAGCCCAGCACGCTGCCGGCACGCTCCAGGCCTTCGGCCGGGAAACGGTAGTCGCCGGCTTCGGCCGAATACTCGAACATCACGAAATCGCCTTCGGCCGAGGCGCGATCCACCTCATCGAAGCTGCGGCGCTGTTGACGCAGGGTTTCCAGCATCTTGTCGATATCGGCTTCGGTCACCACCGCTACCGGACGGCTGATCTCGAGCGCGCTCACGTCGATCGCCGGGAATTCCGGCATGATCTCGAACGTCGCGGTATAGGCGATTTCACCATTTTCCGGTCGACCGGTGGTGTCGATCGCCGGGTTCGCGATCGGCTGCAGCTTCTCCTGCGCCACGGCCTCGCGCAGCGTGCTCCCGATCAGGTCGGACAACACCTCGCCACGCACCTGCTCGCCGAAACGCTGCTTGATCACCGTCGTCGGCACCTTGCCCGGGCGGAAGCCCTTCAGGCGAACCGTGCGCCCCATTTCCGCGATGCGCGCGCTTACCTGCGATTCGAAGCGCTCCGCGGGGAATTTCACCGTGAGCTTGCGCTCGAGCGTGCCGATGTTCTCAACCGAAACCTGCATGACGTCTCCTGGTACTACCTGATGTTGTGGGCCTGGATGCTATGGGTTGCCACCGGCGCCATGGCGGGCATCGCCGCCAGAAAATCCAAGGGAACCGGTGGGGCATGGTGCGAAAGGGGGGACTCGAACCCCCACGGGGTTAACCGCCAGAACCTAAATCTGGTGCGTCTACCAATTCCGCCACTCTCGCCTTGCCATCCTCGCCAGACGCGCGTAACCGCCGGATTCCGAAACCGATTGTCGCCTGCCGGAGCCACCCCGCAAGCACCTCGCCCCGACACGCCGCCTAAGTCGATGATTCCCTTATATGAAAGCGGACCATTTTACGGTTGCGCGCCTCCGCAGCACAAGCGCTGGCGGCGATGCGCGACACGCCATCAGCGGCACCACGCCCTTGTCCCGTCCGTACAAAGCAGAACGCCGACCGCGAGCGGCCGGCGTTCTGTGGATTGGTGGGCCGTGAAGGATTCGAACCTTCGACCAATTGATTAAGAGTCAACTGCTCTACCAACTGAGCTAACGGCCCAGGAAACCTGGGTTGAAACTGGGGTGGATGATGGGATTCGAACCCACGACAACCGGAATCACAATCCGGGACTCTAACCAGCTGAGCTACATCCACCATCGACCTGATACTGGTGCGCCAGACAGGACTCGAACCTGCAACCGTCGGCTTAGAAGGCCGATGCTCTATCCGGTTGAGCTACAGGCGCAGTCGCTGCAGGTAGAACGTCTCGCTGGTCGGGGCAGAGGGATTCGAACCCCCGACTTTTGCGTCCCAAACGCAACGCTCTACCAGACTGAGCTATACCCCGCTTTCGAATCACCGACCATGCCGCCGCCGGAGCCTTCAAATGTTACGGGTGCCGCCTCGCCCAGTCAATCCGTACCGAAGCACACCTTGTGTTTCTCGATCATCGTTTTCGCGGAGAACCAAGACCGGTCCCGTTGAAAACAAAACGGGGTGCAAGCACCCCGTCTCGCGAAATAAAAATGGTGCGCCCGGAGAGATTCGAACTCCCGACCACCTAGTTCGTAGCCAGGTACTCTATCCAACTGAGCTACGGGCGCACTAAAAAAACTTTGCCTTGCCGTCCTGATGTCTCGACGCCGGGGCGGTGAAGCAAGAAGCGGAATTATTCAGACTCTGCCTGCTTGCGTCAACCCTTTTCGTGAAAATTCTTCATCGGATTTTTCATGTCCCGCAAACGGCATCCGGTCGTTCACCGATCCCGCGATCGCCGCCTGCGGCTGGCGCCGCGGGAAGGCCACCCGCACACGAAGAGGGCGACCATGGCCGCCCCTCTCATCGCATCGCATCGTATCGCGCGATCGTCCCTGCGTTGTCAGCTATCCAGGCCAGTCCGGCTCTGCGGCGCCGGGTCGCCAACCTTGCCTACGGTCGAGCCGGCACCACCCTTCGGCGGCGGAGGCGGCGGTGTGGCTCCGGTTGAACTGTCCCTGCTCCAGTCAGCCGGCGGCCCGGGCACACGCCCGGCCATGATGTCGTCGATCTGGTGCGCGTCGATCGTTTCGTACTGCAGGAGCGCATCGGCCATGGCATGCAGCTTGTCGAGGTTGGCAGTCAGCAATTCCTTGCTGCGCGCATAGGCCCGGTCCAGTATGCCGCGCACCACATCGTCGATCTTGCTGGCGGTCTCATTGGAGATGCTCTTGTGCTGGGTCACCGAACGACCCAGAAACACCTCGTCCTCGTCCTCGCCGTAGGTGATCGGTCCAAGCTCGTCGGACAGACCCCATTTGGTCGCCATGTTGCGCGCCATCTTGGTGGCCCGCTCGATGTCGTTGGAGGCGCCGGTGGTTACCTTGTCGGCGCCGAAGATCAGTTCCTCGGCCACCCGGCCGCCGTACAGCGAACACAGCTGCGACTGGATCGCCACGCGGTTGACGCTGTACTTGTCGCCCTCGGGCAGGTACATGGTGACGCCCAGCGCGCGCCCGCGCGGGATGATCGTGACCTTGTAGACCGGGTCGTGCTCGGGCACCAGCCGGCCGACGATGGCGTGACCGGCCTCGTGATAGGCGGTGAGCTTCTTCTCGTCCTCGCTCATCGCCATCGAGCGCCGCTCGGTACCCATCAGGATCTTGTCGCGCGCCTTGTCCAGGTGGCTCAT
The DNA here is from genome assembly GCF_033345435.1 of Rhodanobacter sp. KK11. Classification (NCBI taxonomy): domain Bacteria; kingdom Pseudomonadati; phylum Pseudomonadota; class Gammaproteobacteria; order Lysobacterales; family Rhodanobacteraceae; genus Rhodanobacter; species Rhodanobacter sp. KK11. The sequence continues at coordinate 69,966 of NZ_JAWPMI010000003.1, read as the reverse complement.
GCGCACTTCACGGGCGTTCTCGCGCGCGGCGAACAGCGCCGCCTCGTTGACCAGGTTGGCCAGGTCGGCACCGGAGAAGCCGGGCGTGCCGCGCGCGATGGTCATCGCGTCGACGTCGCTGGCGATTGGCACCTTGCGCATGTGCACCTTGAGGATCTGCTCGCGGCCGCGCACGTCGGGCAGGCCCACCACGACCTGGCGGTCGAAGCGGCCCGGGCGCAGCAGCGCCGGGTCCAGCACATCGGGACGGTTGGTGGCGGCGATCACGATGACGCCTTCGGTGCCTTCGAAGCCGTCCATCTCGACCAGCAGCTGATTCAGCGTCTGCTCGCGCTCGTCGTGGCCGCCGCCCAGGCCGGCGCCACGATGGCGGCCGACCGCGTCGATCTCGTCGATGAAGATGATGCACGGCGCATGCTTCTTGGCCTGCTCGAACATGTCGCGCACGCGGCTGGCGCCGACGCCGACGAACATCTCGACGAAGTCGGAACCGGAAATCGAGAAGAACGGCACCTTGGCCTCGCCGGCAATGGCCTTGGCCAGCAAGGTCTTGCCGGTGCCGGGCGGGCCCACCATCAGCACGCCGCGCGGAATCTTGCCGCCGAGCTTCTGGAAACGGCCTGGGTCGCGCAGGAATTCGACCAGTTCGCCGACTTCCTCCTTCGCCTCGTCGCAGCCGGCGACATCGCTGAAGTTGACCTTGATCTGGTCCTCGCCCTGGAGTTTGGCACGCGAACGGCCGAAGCTCATCGCGCCGCGGCCACCGCCGCCGGACTGCATCTGACGCATGAACCAGATGAACACGCCCACGATCAACAGCACCGGCAACCAGCTGATCAGCAAGCCGATCAGCGAGAAGCCCTCGGACGGATCCTGGCGGACTTCGACGCCCTTGTCCTGCATCTGCTTGACCACCGCATTGGTGGAGAAGCCGAGCATCGGGGCGACCGTGCGGAACGGGCTGCCGTCCTTCAGCTTGCCGCTGATGGTGGCCGGCTGATCGGCGCTGATCGTGGCGGTGGCGACATTGCCGTTGTCGACGCTCTGCACGAACGAACTGTACGGCAGGTCGGACGAGGCCGCGCCGCGCGGGTTGAAGCTCTGGAACACGGTGAACAGGACCACCGCGATGATCACCCAGAGCAACACATTTTTCGCTGTTTCATTCATGCAAGGTTCTCGCCCGGTGACGCCGGGGCGGGCTTGCGGCCCGTCGCCAGCGCGTATACCTCCCGCGAACGCGCGCGCGAGGCCTTAGGTTTACGCATGGTTACGCGGGAGAAGTCCGCACGCAAGCTGCGCAAGTAATCGTCAAAGCCGACTCCCTGGAACAACTTGATCAGGAACGAGCCGCCCGGTTTGAGCCACTGCCGACTGAAATCCAGCGCCAGTTCGGCCAGATCCATCGCCCGGATCTGGTCAGCCAGTGCCACCCCACTCATATTGGGGGCCATATCGCACAGCACAAGATCCACCTTGAGCCCTTCCAGGCGGGACTCCAGCTCGCGCAGCACGGTTTCCTCGCGGAAATCGCCCTGCAGGAAATCCACCCCGGCGATGCTCTGCATCGGCAGGATGTCCAGCGCGAACACCTTGCCGCTGTCGCCCAGCCGGTTGCGTACCAGCTGCGACCAACTGCCGGGCGCCGCGCCAAGATCGACCACGTTGATGCCAGGCTTCAACAGACGGTCGCGCTCGATCAACTCCTCCAGTTTGTACACCGCACGCGAACGCAAGCCCTCGGCCTGGGCTTTCTTCACATACTCGTCGTTGAAATGTTCACGCAGCCAGACTGCGCTGCTCTTGCTGCGGGCCATGTCGTCACGGTCGCCGATTGGGGGAACGGGATGGCGCATGATACCCTTTGCCGTTCACCGACCGCGAATCGAGCACCGCCGCATGACCCTTTCCTCCTCGCAGATCCGCTACCTGCGCAGCCTCGCCCACGACCTGAGCCCGGTTGTCCTGCTCGGCAACAAGGGTGCCAGCGAAGCCGTGGTGAAGGAGCTGGGCCTGGCGCTGGACATCCACGAACTGGTCAAGGTGAAGCTGTCCGGCGGTGACAAGGACGAGCGGCAGGCCCAGATTGAAGTGCTGGCCGCAGGCACCGGGGCCGAGAAGATCCACCAGATCGGCCACGTGGTGGTGCTGTTTCGGCGCAACGCCGACGAACCGAAGATCGCCCTGCCGCGCTGATGGACCTGTCGTTCGAACGCTCCGAAGGCTATCTGTACGTGCGCCGTGTCGGCGCGCGCGGCGTCACCCTGATCGACCGCGAGCTCACCCGCAGTTTTCTGCTGGCGCCGGACCGGGCCATCGAAGACTGGCCGGTCACCGCCGCCGCCACGCTGGACGCCGGCCACGTCGAAGACCTTCTGGCGCTGCGACCGGAATTGGTCATCCTCGGAACCGGCGAGCGACAGGTGTTCCCGGCCGCCGCGTTCACGGCCGGTTTCCTGCGCAAGGGCATCGGCATCGAAGTGATGGACAACGCCGCTGCCGCACGCACCTACAACCTGCTGGCCGGCGAAGGGCGGCGGGTGATCGCCGGGTTCATCCTGCCGCCGGCCTGATCGGCCGGCGTCGCCGTCAACGCGGCGGCAGGTAGCCCAGCGGGTCGACCGGATTGCCGTCCTTGCGGATCTGGAACCCCAGCTCGTTGCGGGTAGTGCCGGTCGAGCCCATCTCGGCGATCTGCTGGCCCATGCTGACCCGCTGGCCTTCCTTGACCAGGCGCCTGCGGTTGTGGCCGTAGGCGGACAACAAGCTGTCGTTGTGCTTGATGATCACCAGCTCGCCGTAGCCGACCAGACCGTTGCCGCTGTACACCACCACGCCGTCGGCGGCGGCACGCACCGGATCGCCTGATTTGCCGGCGATCTCGATGCCGGGAATCGCCTCGCCACCCTGGAAGCGGCCGACCACATTGCCGTCGGCCGGCCAGCGCCATTGCACACCGCTGACCACACGTGAAACCCCCGCCGCCGCGGGCGCAGGCGGCGGCATGCTCGCGGGCGCGGCAACCGGCATGCCGGCCACCGGCACCGTGCCGGCCGTCGCGGCAACGACCGGTGCAGCTGGATGGGCCGGCGACGGCATGCTTGCGGTGGAGGCAGCCGGCGCGCTCGCGGAGGCGGCAGCCGACGGATGGAGCGACGGAGCGGCCGGCGTCGTCACCGGCTCGAACACCGGCGCTGATGTCGACGCGGTCGATACCACCGACTCGCTGCCGGCATGAGCAGGTGCGGCCGGTGCCGGAATGGCGGCATGTTTTGCCGGCGGCGAAAGCGTCAGCTGCTGTCCCGGCCAGATCGTGTACGGCGCGGCGATCCCGTTCCATTGCGCCAAGTCCCGGAAGTCCACGCCCTTGCGGAACGCGATCGAGTACAGCGTGTCGCCCTTCGCCACCACGTAGCTGCCGCCGGGAATCGGCGTGCGGGCCGACGCGGCAGCGCCTGCGGCAACTGCATGGCTGCCGTAGCCGCCTGCCACCGGCTCCACCACGACCGAACTGCGCATGGTGCCGCAGGCGGCAAGCAGCAAGGTCATGGCCAGGGTTGCGCACCACAAGAGATATCGGTCCATGCGCATCAGCATACCGAGGCCGACGGCCTTTTTCATGCGGCGTCGGCCTCCACGGCGGCGCCGCTCAACGCAAGCCGAACCACCACACCAGCAGCAGGGCCAGTACGACCAGCGCGCTCCAGCCGATCCGCTCGATGTACCTGTGCAGGATGCGCTCGGCACGTTCGCCGAAGAGGCGGATCAGCAGCGCCAGCAGCCACACGCGCTTGCCGCGACCGAGGCCGATGCAGGCCAGGAACGGCAGCACCGGCACACCGATGATGCCGCAGGCCCAGGTGACGAACTTCATCGGCACCACCGGCTGCAACGCGGCCAGGATCAGCACGCCGAACATGCCCCAGTGGTGCTCGACCATCTGCTTGCTAAGGGTCGCCACGCCCTGCTCGATCGGCGCCAGCAGATGCAGCGCGTCGAGCACCGGCCGCAAGGCATGGAACGCCCAGTGGCCCAGCACGTAGCCGACCAGTGCGCCGAGCAGCGAGAACAGCAGGCTGATGTTGGCGAAGAAGAACGCCTTGTGCCGCTTGCCCAGCATCATCGGCGCCAGCATCACTTCCGGCGGAATCGGGAAGATGAACGACTCGACGAAACTCAGCCCGGACAGGTAATACAGCGCCCTCGGCTCGCGTGCCCAGCTCAGCGCACGCGCATAAAGTGCCCCGAACAGACTCATCAGCCGATTCCGCCCAGCAGCGGCACGAAACTGACCGCGCCCAGTTCTTCCTGGATGAAGTCGCCCTGGCCGTCGCCGCGCATGCGGATCAGGGTCTGCCGGCTGGGCGAGCCGACCGGCGCCACCAGCACGCCGGTCGGGCTGAGCTGGTCGAGGATGCGGGTGGGAATGGTGTCGCCGGCAGCGGTGAGGATGATCGCATCGAACGGCGCCTCGTCCGCCCAGCCGAGCTTGCCGTCGTCGTAGCGCGAGCGCAGGTTGGTCAGGCCGAGCTGGCGGAAGCGTCGGCGCGCCTGGCGCAGCAGCGCCTCGATCCGCTCTACCGTGAATACCTGCGGCACCAGTGTCGCCAGCACTGCTGCCTGGTAGCCGGAGCCGGTGCCGATCTCCAGCACCTTCTGCGGCACGCCGAATTCCAGCAACGCCTCGGTCATGCGCGCCACCACCCACGGCTGCGAGATGGTCTGGCCATGGCCGATCGGCAGCGCGTCGTTCTCGTAGGCGCGCGAGTGCAGCGCCTGGTCGATGAAGTGATGACGCGGCAGGTTGCGGATCACCTCGATCACCCGCGGATCGCGGATGCCGCCTTCCTTCAGGATCGCAGCCAGGCGATCACGCGCGCGTTGCGAGGTCAAGCCCTCGCCCTTCAGGTCCGCGGCAGGCAATGGATACGTGGTCATCGCTCAGGCCGCCTCGTCGCTGTTGGCCCGGCCCGTCGCCATCGCATCGCTCAACGGCTGCATCCAGCTGCTGACCTTCTCCAGTGCCTGGAAGCGGGTCAAGTCGACATGGATCGGCGTGACCGAGACGAAACCGCGCCGCACGGCATTGAAATCGGTGCCGGGGCCGGCATCGTCCACCTCGCCGGCCGGGCCGATCCACCAGATCGGCCGGCCGCGCGGGTCGGTTTGCGCGATGCACGGCGCGGAGCGGTGACGCCGCCCCAGTCGGGTGACCTCGAAACCTTCGATCTCTGCCCACGGCCGATCCGGCACGTTGACGTTGAGGATGGTGTCGGCCGGCAGCGGATCGACCCGCAGGCGCTGCATCAGCAACAGCACCGCCTTCGCCGCCGAGTCGTAATGCACGCCCTTGTGGTCGTGGCTGACCAGCGACACCGCGATCGCCGGCAGCCCCAGGAAACGCCCTTCCATCGCCGCCGACACCGTGCCGGAATAGATCACGTCGTCGCCGAGGTTCGCCGAATTGTTGATGCCGGACACGACCATGTCGGGCTCTTCGTCCAGCAGCCCGGACAGTGCCAGGTGCACGCAATCGGTCGGTGTGCCCGCCACGCGGTAGTAACCGTTGCCCATCGGCAGCACGCGCAACGGCGCGTCGAGAGTGAGCGAATTGCTGGCGCCGGAGCGATCGCGATCGGGCGCCACCACCGTCACCTGACCCACTTCGCCGAGGCACTCGGCAAGCACGCGGATGCCAGGTGCATCCACGCCATCGTCGTTACTGACCAGAACTCGCATGATGCTCCGTCGAAGGCTGACTGCAGGCGCGCCGACGGTCCCGTCGAGGTGCGCATTTCAATCCTCGAAGTCTACCGTAGCGCGTCAGCGGTTTCACTCGCCGCCACCCGGCCGCGCCATTGGTTAGCATGGGCGCATGACGCGCCGCGCACCCGCACCGGTCAACGACGACGACAGCCGCCTGTTCCGCGAGGCGATCGGCGACGTGCGCCCGCTCACCCCGACGACGCCGCCACCGGCCGCCGCGAAACCGGCCCCGCACCCGCACATGCTGGAAGCGGACGAAGCCGCAGTACCCGGAGAACTGCTGGACATGGCGTTCGACCCGGCCCTGCTCGAGGTAGGCGAGGAACTGGGCTACCTGCGCGACGGCTATCCGCCGAAGCTGCTGCGCCAGCTCAAGCGCGGCCAGTTCAGCGTGCAGGACGACCTCGACCTGCACCAGATGAACGCCGCCGCCGCACAGGCCAGCATCGTCGCCTTCCTGGCCGAGGCGAAACAGCACGGCCTGCGCTGCGTGCGCATCGTGCACGGCAAGGGCCTGCGCTCGAAAGCCGCCGGACCGGTGCTGAAGGGCCTCACCGACCGCCTACTGCGCCGGCGCGACGACGTGATCGCATTCGCCTCGGCGCGGCCGGCGCTGGGCGGTACCGGCGCGGTGATCGTCTTGCTCAAGGGCTGAGCGTAGGAGCGCACCCTGTGCGCGATGCTTTTCCGTGACGTGACGGAGAGCCATCGCGCACAGGGTCCGCTCCTACACGATCGAGGCCAACTCGCGCACGACCACCGTAGCGTACGCGCCGGCCGGCAGCTCGAACGACAACTCCAGCGCGTCGCCATCCAGCCAGCGCCAGCGCAGGTCCCGCGGCAGCAACCGCAGCGGCCGGCGTTCCTGCTCCATCCGCGCCGCCGCCAGGCCGGCGGCCAGCTCGCCGTTCGCCGCGGCGATCTCACGTTCCAGCGCGCCGGCCTCGCCCTGGCTCGGCGGCTCGCCCTGCCCCCACAACGGGCCGGACGGGTGGATGTCGGCGCGCGCCAGCCGCCCGGCCAGCGCCTCAGTGAACGGCTCCGGCCCGAACCACGAGCGCGAACCGGCCAGCGACCAGATCTCGCCCTCCAGCGGCGTATCCCAGGCGCCGCGCTCGACCCGCGCCGCCAGCACGGCGTTGAAGATGTGCGAACGGGCGGCCGACAACAGGAACGAGCGCTGGTCGCGATCCACGCGGCGGCCGGCGAACATCGCCCGCGCCTGCGCCACGTTGCCGCCCTCGCGGCCGAAGCGCTGCTCGCCAAAGTAGTTCGGCACGCCGCGCGCGGCGATCTGTTCGAGCACGCGTTCGGTTGCGGCACGGTCGCCGGCTGCCTCGCGCAGCACCAGCACGAAGCGATTGCCGCGCAGCGCGCCGCGCTTGAGCTTGCGCGAGTGGCGCGTCGCCGCCAGCACCTTCACCTCGGCGTGCGGGAACGTCGACCAGTCCGGATCGGGCTTGCCGGCCAGCTGCACCGAGAACGCCTGCCGGGTCACCGCATGGCGATCCTTCAAGCCCGCATAGCCGACCGCGACCTGCGGCACGCCGGCGAATTTCGCCAATTCGCGCGCGACCCAGTCGGTATTCGCGCCGCGCTTCTCCACCCACAGCAGGGCGTGCTCGCCGACCCCGTCGGCGTCGTAGCCGAGAATCTCCTCGACCCGAAAATCCTCGGGTGCGCTGCGCAACCGGGCGGTCAGTGGCGGTTCGCCGAAGGCGCGGGGAAGGTCTTGCACGTCGAAATCCTGTGGGTGGACGTAGGAGCCGGCTGGCGGGCGACGCTCCTGCTCTGAAGCCGGGCAAACAGCATCGCCCGCCAGCGGGCTCCTACATCAGGAAGATGGTGGCCAGGCCGAGGAAAATGAAGAAGCCGCCGCTGTCGGTCATGGCGGTGATCAGCACGCTGGAACCCAGTGCCGGGTCGCGCCCGAATTTCGTCATCAGCACCGGGATGCCGACGCCGGCAAACGCCGCCAGCAGCAAGTTCAGCGTCATCGCTGCGGTCATCACCAGGCCCAGCGACACGCTGTCGTACAGCAGCCACGCGACGAGGCCGATCACACCGCCCCAGACCAGCCCGTTCAGCAGCGACACGGTCAGTTCCTTGCGCCACAGCCGTTTCGCGCTTTCGGCGGTGATCTGGTTCAGCGCCAGCGCGCGCACGATCATGGTGATGGTCTGGTTGCCGGAGTTGCCGCCGATGCCGGCCACGATCGGCATCAGCGCGGCCAGCGCCACCAGCCGTTCGATCGAGCCCTCGAACAGGCCGATCACGCGCGAGGCGATGAACGCGGTGACCAGGTTGATCGCCAGCCATGACCAGCGGTTGCGCAAGCTGGCCCACACCGAGGCGAAGATGTCCTCCTCCTCGCGCAGGCCGCCACGGCTCAACGCCTCGCTCTCGCCTTCCTCGCGGATCACGTCGACCATCGCGTCGACGGTGATGCGGCCGATCAGGTGGCCGCGCTCGTCGACTACCGGCGCGGTCACCAGGTCGTAGCGCTCGAACGCCTGCGCCACCTCGTAGGCGTCGTCGGTGGGGTGAAAGGTGTTGACGTCCGGCGCCATCACCTCGCTGACCATCTTCTCCGGCGGGTTCACCAGCAGCCAGTGCAGCGGCAGCACGCCGGTGAGCAGGTTGTCCTGGTTGATCACGAACAGCTTGTCGGTCTGCGCCGGCAGCTCGTCCCAGCGGCGCAGGTAGCGCAGCACCGTTTCCAGGCTGACGTCCTCGCGGATGGTGACCATCTCGAAGTCCATCAGCGCACCGACCTGGTCGTCCTCGTAGGACAGCGCCGACTGCACCTGCTCGCGCTGCTGCGTGTCCAGGCTCGCCATCAGCTCCGGCAGCACCGCGGTGGGCAGATCCTCGACCAGGTCGGCCAGTTCGTCCGCGTCCAACGGCTCGACCGCGGCGAGGATCTCGTGGCGGTCCATGTCAGCGATCAGCGACTCGCGCACCGCGTCGGAGACTTCCAGCAGGATCTCGCCGTCGCGATCGGCCTTCACCAGCTGCCAGACCGCCAGGCGGTCGTCCAGCGGCAGCGATTCCAGGACGAAGGCGATGTCGGCCGGATGCAGCTCGTCCAGTTGCTGGCGCAAGTCCGCCAGCACGTCCGCCGGCAGGCGGCCGTCCTCCTCGTGCCGATGCAGCAGCTCGACGATGGTTTCGAGCCGATCGTGCAGTCGGCTTGCGGCGCTGCGGGCCTCTACTTCGGTCACAGGCGCTCCAGCAGGACGCACGCCTGTGCGGCGATCCCCTCGCCACGGCCGCAGAAGCCGAGCTTTTCGGTGGTGGTGGCCTTGACGCTGATGCGGCCGATCTCGCTGTCGAGATCGGCCGCGAGGTTCTCGCGCATCGCCTGCACGTGCGGCCCGACCTTCGGCGCCTCGCCGATCACGGTGACGTCGGCATTGCCCAGCGCGTAGCCGTGCTGCGCCATCAGCATCGCCGCGTGGCGCAGGAACTGGCGGCTGTCGGCGTCGCGCCAATGCTCGTCCGACGGCGGAAAGTGCTGGCCGATGTCGCCCAGCGCCAGCGCGCCGAAGATCGCGTCGCACAGCGCGTGGATCACCACGTCGCCGTCCGAGTGCGCCACCACGCCGCGACGATGCGGCACGCGCACGCCGCCCAGGGTGACGTGGTCGCCCTCGCCGAATGCATGTACGTCGAAACCCTGTCCTATGCGCATCACGTCGTCCTGGAGAGCAGGTACTCGGCCAGCGCGAAGTCCGCTGTCGTGGTTACCTTGATGTTGTCCTCGGCGCCTTCGACCAGCAGCGGTGCGAAACCGGCCCGCTCCATCGCCATCGCCTCGTCACTGACGTTCACGCCGTGCCTTGCGGCCTCGCGCAGCGCCGCCGCCAGTTGACCACGGCGGAATATCTGCGGGGTGAAGGCGCGCCAGCGCAGCTCGCGCGGCTCGGTCAACGCGCTGCGGCCAGCCGCATCCGCCCGCTTCAGCGTGTCGCGCAGCGGTGCGCCCAACAGGCCGCCATCGGTCGCGCCAGCCAGCTCGACCAGCCGACCGATATCAGCCAGGCGTACGCACGGGCGCGCCGCGTCGTGTACCAGCACGAAGGCATCCGCCCCTACCGACGCCGGCAGCGCGTCGATCCCGGCCAGCACCGAGTCGCTGCGTTCGGCGCCGCCGACTGCGGTCAGCACCGGCTTGCCGTTCAGTGTGTCGATGCCGGACCAGTACGCGTCGCCGGCCGCCAGCGCCACCAGCAGGCCGGTGATGCGCGGATGCGCGGCAAGCCGCTCCAACGTGTGCGCGATCAGCGGACGCCCGGCCAGCGGCAGATACTGCTTGGGACAGTCACCGCCGACCCGGGTGCCGCGCCCCGCGGCCGGCACCACGCACCAAAGCCCAGGCGCGCTCATGGCGACCCGGCGGGCGTGGCGGGTGGCGGCGGTGGCAACGAGCTGCCGGCACGGGCCGGTTGCTCGACCACCTGGTAGAACACTTCGCCCGGCTTGATCAGTCCCAGCTCGGTGCGCGCGCGCGCCTCGACCGCCTGGTCGCCCTGCTTGAGATCCAGCACGTCGGCACCGACCGCCTGATTGCGCTGTTGCAGCTTCGCGTTCTCGTCGGCCTGCTTCTTCACCGCTACGCGCAGGCCGTCCACCTCGCGCATGCTGCCACCGCCGGTCCACAGCTTCAGCTGCAGGCCGATCAGCAGCAGGATCAGAACCAGGGCGATCCAGCGCAACATGGATGACCGTTCAGCCCGGCAGGCGGGTCAGGTTGGGAAACGCGTCGCGGCCGGCGTAGCGCGCAGCCGAACCCAGCGCCTCCTCGATGCGCAGCAACTGGTTGTACTTCGCCACGCGGTCGCTGCGGCACAGCGAGCCGGTCTTGATCTGGGTCGCGGTGGTCGCCACCGCGATGTCGGCGATGGTGGTGTCCTCGGTCTCGCCCGAGCGATGCGAGACGATCGCCGCGTATTTCGCCGCGTCGGCCATGGCGATCGCCTCCAGCGTCTCGGACAGCGTGCCGATCTGGTTCACCTTGATCAGGATGGCGTTGGCGATGTGCTTGTCGATGCCTTCCCTGAAGATCGCCGGATTGGTGACGAACAAGTCGTCGCCAACCAGCTGCACCTGTTCGCCAAGCCTGTCAGTGAGCAGCTTCCAGCCATCCCAGTCGCCCTCGGCCATGCCATCCTCGATGGTGACGATGGGGTACTGCTTCGCCCAGCCGGCCAAGAGGTCGACGAACTCGGTCGAGCTGTAGTGGCGACCCTCGCCCTCCAGGTGGTACTTGCCGTCCTTGAAGAACTCCGAGCTGGCCACGTCCAGGCCCAGCAGGATCTCGCTGCCTATCTTGTAGCCGGCCTTGCCCACGGCTTCGAGGATGGTGTCCAGTGCTTCCACGTTGGAGCGCAGGTTCGGCGCGAAGCCGCCCTCGTCGCCTACCGCGGTGTTGAGGCCGCGGCCCTTCAGTACGCCCTTCAGCGCATGGAAAATCTCGGTGCCGGCACGCAGCGCCTCGGCGAAGCTGGGCAGGCCCACCGGCAGCACCATGAATTCCTGCACGTCGACGTTGTTGTCGGCGTGGGCGCCGCCGTTGATGATGTTCATCATCGGCACCGGCAGCGCGCCGGGCTGGCCGGTGGTGCCGTTGATCTCCGCCAGGTACTGCCACAGCGCCTGCCTGCGCTGCGCCGCCACCGCGTGCGCGGCGGCCATCGACACGCCGAGCAGCGCGTTGGCGCCCAGCTTGCCCTTGTTCGGGCTGCCGTCGAGGTTGATCAGTTTCGCATCCAGGCCGCCCTGGTTGGCCGCGTCGAAACCCTTCAGCGCGCTGGCGATGGCGCCGTTGACGTTGCCTACCGCATGCTTCACGCCCTTGCCGAGGTAGCGCGCCTTGTCGCCGTCGCGCAATTCCACCGCCTCGCGGGTACCGGTGCTGGCGCCACTGGGCACCGCGGCGCGGCCGAAGCCGCCGCCGGCCAGGGTGACCTCGGCTTCCAGCGTGGGGTTACCGCGCGAGTCGAGGATTTCACGGGCATGGATGCGGGTGATCGTGGTGGTCATGGTCGTCCGTCGGTGAAGTGTTGTCGTTCTCGTAGGAGCCCGCTCGCGGGCGATGCTCCAGGTTTGGTAGGCAAGAAAGGCATCGCCCGCAAGCGGGCTCCTACACGAGTTGTTGCGCGTCTTGTTCGAGGAAGCGGTGGCGCTTGGTTACCGCGTCCAGCTCCAGCAGGATTTCCAGCAGCGCCTCCATCTTGCCCAGTGGCCAGGCATTGGGCCCGTCGGACAGCGCCTTGCTCGGGTCCGGATGCGTCTCGGCGAACAGGCCGGCCACACCGACCGCCACCGCCGCGCGCGCCAGCACCGGCACGAACTCGCGCTGGCCGCCGGAGCTGGCGCCCTGGCCGCCGGGCAACTGCACCGAATGCGTCGCGTCGAACACCACCGGGCAGCCGGTCTCGCGCATCACGCTCAGCGAGCGCATGTCCGACACCAGATTGTTGTAGCCGAAGCTGGCGCCGCGCTCGCACACCATGATGTCGTCGTTGCCGACAGCCTTGGCCTTGGCCACCACGTGCTTCATGTCCCACGGCGCCAGGAACTGGCCCTTCTTGATGTTCACCGGCTTGCCGGCGCGCGCCACCTTCTGGATGAAGTCGGTCTGCCGGCACAGGAAGGCCGGCGTCTGCAGCACGTCGACCACCGACGCCACTTCGTCCATCGGGGTGTATTCGTGCACGTCGGTGAGCACCGGCACGCCGATCTGCCGCTTCACTTCGCCGAGGATGCGCAGGCCCTCCTCCAGACCCGGCCCGCGGAAGCTCTCGCCGGAAGAACGGTTGGCCTTGTCGAAGCTGGACTTGAAGATGAAGTTCACGCCGAGCCTGGCGGTGATCTCCTTCAGCGTGCCGGCGGTGTCCAGCTGCAACTGCTCTGACTCCACCACGCAGGGGCCGGCGATCAGGAACAGCGGACGGTCCAGCCCGACCTCGAAGCCGCACAACCTCATGCCACGTGCTCCCTGGCCAGCTTCTCGCCCTCGCGCACCGCCTTGAACTCGCGGGCGGCGCGCACGAAGCCGATGAACAGCGGGTGGCCGTCGCGCGGGGTGGAAGTGAACTCCGGATGCGCCTGGCAGCCGAGAAACCACGGGTGCTGTTGCTGCGGCAGCTCGACGATCTCCACCAGCAGGTCGTCCATCGACTTGCCGGAGATCACCAGGCCCAGGTCCTCGAAGCTCTGGCGGTAGCGGTTGTTGAATTCGTAGCGGTGGCGATGGCGTTCGCGCACCACGTCCTGGCCATACAGCTCGCGCGCCAGCGTGCCGGCCTTGAGGCGGCATTCCTGCGCGCCCAGGCGCATGGTGCCGCCGAGGTCGGAGCGGTCGCTGCGCTGCTCGACTTCGCCGGTGGCGGTGGTCCACTCGGTGATCAGCGCGATCACCGGGTTCGGCGTGTTGCGCTCGTTCTCGCTGGAATCGGCGTCGGCGAGGCCGGCCACGTGGCGGGCGAAATCCACCACCGCCGCGTGCATGCCGTAGCAGATGCCGAAGTACGGCACGCCATGCTCGCGGGCGTACTTCGCGGCCAGCACCTTGCCCTCGAAGCCGCGCTTGCCGAAGCCGCCGGGCACCAGGATCGCATCGGCGTGGCCGAGCACCTTTGCGGCACCTTCGGCCTCGACCTGTTCGGAGTCGATCCAGTCCAGGTTCACCCGCGTCAGCTGCTTGATGCCGCCGTGACGCAGCGCCTCGCCCAGCGACTTGTAGGCATCCTTGTGCTCGACGTACTTGCCGACGATGGCCACGGTGACCGCGTCCTTCGGATGCTCCACCGCATCGACCGTGCGCTGCCAGGCGGACAGGTCCGCCGGCTTCGCGTCCAGGCCGAGCCGCTTGACCACGATGTCGTCCAGCCCCTGCTGGTGCAGGTACAGCGGCTGCTTGTAGATGATGTCCACGTCGGCGGCGCTGATCACCGCGTTTTCCGGCACGTTGGTGAACAGCGCGATCTTGCGCCGCTCGCTCTCGGGCAACGGCTGCTCGCAGCGACACAGCAGGATGTCCGGCTGGATGCCGATCGAGCGCAGTTCCTTCACCGAATGCTGGGTGGGCTTGGTCTTGATCTCGCCGGCGGCCTTGATGAACGGCACCAGGGTGAGGTGCATGAACACCACCTTCTCCGGGCCATGCTCGATGCGCAGCTGGCGGATCGCCTCCAGGAACGGCAGCGACTCGATGTCGCCGACGGTGCCGCCGATCTCCACCAGCGCCACGTCGAAGCCACGAGTGGCCTCGTGGATGCAGTGCTTGATCTCGTCGGTGATGTGCGGGATCACCTGCACCGTCGCGCCCAGGTAATCGCCGCGGCGTTCCTTGCGGATCACGCTCTCGTAGATCTTGCCGGTGGTGATCGAGTTCTTGCCGGTCAGGCGGGTGCGGACGAAGCGCTCGTAGTGGCCGAGGTCGAGGTCGGTCTCGGCGCCGTCGTCGGTCACGTAGACCTCGCCGTGCTGGAACGGACTCATCGTGCCCGGATCCACATTGATGTAGGGATCGAGCTTCATCATGGTGACCGAAAGGCCGCGTGCTTCGAGAATGGAAGCGAGCGACGCCGCAGCAATGCCCTTGCCAAGCGAGGACACCACACCGCCGGTGACGAAAATCAGGGGGGTCATGGAAAGCAGCCGTGCTGGAAATTGGCATTTTAGCCGCAGAAGCGGCGCACTGCGAGATGGCACGGCGGAATTCGTCGCGATCGGTTCATTTCCGGCGCCCTCGCAACGGATGAAACGGCCACTGGCCGCCTGCTAGCATGCCCGGATGAACAACCCTGTCCCCACCCGTCTTGCCGCCCTGCGCGCGGCCATGCAGCAACACGGCGTCGCCGCCGTGCTGGTTCCCAGCGCCGATCCGCACCTGTCCGAGTACCTGCCCGCCCATTGGGCCACGCGCGAATGGCTGTCCGGGTTCACCGGTTCGGCCGGCACCCTGGTGGTCGGCCGCGAGTGGGCTGGGCTGTGGACCGACTCGCGCTATTTCGCGCAGGCCGAGCAGCAACTGGCCGGCAGCGGCATCGACCTGATGAAGCTGCGCGTGGCGCACACGCCGGAGCACCTGGAATGGCTGCAGCAGCATCTGCACGAAGGTGATGTGCTGGCGGTAGCCGGCGACAGCGTGGCGGTGGCCACTCGGCAGCAGATCGAGTGCAGGCTCGCCGACAGCGGCGCCACGCTGCGCATCGATCTGGACCTGCCCGGCGCGATCTGGGCGGATCGTCCGGCCATGCCGCAGGCGCCGGTGACCGAACACGAACTGGCCTGGGCCTGCATCCCGCGCGCCGACAAGCTCGCCCGCCTGCGCAAGGCGATGCACAAGCTCGGCGCCACCCATCACCTGCTGTCCAGCCTGGACGACATCGCCTGGCTGACCAACCTGCGTGGCAGCGACGTCGAATGCAACCCGGTGTTCCTGGCCCACCTGCTGGTGCAGGCCGATCGCCGCGCCACCTTGTTCGTCAGCCGCGCCAAGCTCGACGACGCGCTGGTCGCGAAGCTGGCCGTCGACGGCATCGCCATCGCCGACTACGCCTCGATCACCTCGATGCTTGGGGAACTGGGCGCGAACGACCGCCTGCTGCTGGACAACGGCCGGGTGGTCAGCGCGATCGCCGCGGCGATTCCGCCGGCCGTGGCGCAGATCGAGGCCGCCAATCCGAGCACCGCGTTCAAGGCGGTCAAGAGCGCCGCCGAACTCGACCACATCCGCGACGTGATGCGCCGCGACGGCGCCGCCCTGGTGCGCGGCTTCCGCCGGCTGGAACAGCGTCTCGCCGCCGGCATGACGGTGACCGAGCTCGACGTCGACACCCTGCTGCACGAAGAGCGCTCGGCCCAGCCCGGCTGGGTCGGCGAGAGCTTCGCCACCATCGCCGGCTACCAGGCCAACGGCGCGCTGCCGCACTACCGCGCCACGCCGGAAGCACATGCCACGCTGCAGACGAAGGGCCTGCTGCTGATCGATTCGGGCGGCCAGTACCTCGGCGGCACCACCGACATCACCCGCATGCTGGCGCTGGGCGAAACCACCGCGGAGCAGCGCCGCGACGCCACGCTGGTGCTGAAGGGCATGATCGCCCTGTCGCGCGCGCGCTTCCCCAAGGGCGCCAGCGGCCCGCAGCTGGACGCGCTGGCGCGCGCACCGCTGTGGGCCAGCGGCATGGACTACGGCCACGGCACCGGCCATGGCGTGGGCTACTTTCTCAACGTGCACGAGGGCCCGCACGGCATCCGCCCGCCGGTGGCCGGCGGCGCGCTGGTGGCGCTGGAGCCGGGCATGATCAGTTCGATCGAGCCGGGCCTGTACAAGCCCGGTCGCCACGGCATCCGCCACGAGAACCTGGCCGTGGTGGTCGAGGCCGACCGCACCGAGTTCGGCGAGTTTCTCGCCTTCGAAACCCTGACCATGTGTCCGTTCGACCGCCGCGCACTGGAACCGGGCCTGCTCAACCCGGAGGAGCGTGGCTGGCTGGACGACTACCACGCCAGCGTGCGCGCCGCACTCAGCCCGCTGCTGGAGGACGCCGACCTGGAGTGGCTGCACCGCCACTGCGCGCCGCTGTAGATCCTTGCCGAACGCGCGGTGCGAGGCCGGCCCCGCATCACCGGCTCAGCGGAAGTGCGTGGCGCCCACGTCGACGGCGGCGGGCTGCATGAAATACTCGTGCAGGTATTTCTCGCCCTCGTCGCAGAACACCGTGACCACCGTCTTCAGCTCCGGGAAATTCTGCCGGATGCGCTTGGCCGCCAGCAGGTGCGCGCCGGAGCTCGGCCCGCAGAACAACCCGTAGCTGCGCGCCAGCCGCTTCATCTCGTTCACCGCATCGGCACTGGACACGCTCAGCACTTCGTTCACCAGCCCCGCGTGGCGCTGGAAGATACCCGGCACGAAACCGTCGGAAATGCCCTCGATGGTGTGTGCGGCGATCTCGCCGCACAGGATCGTGCATGACTCGGACGGTTCCATCGCGAACAGCCGCACGGCCGGATTGGCCGCGCGGAACGCCTGTCCCACGCCGATCAGCGTGCCGCCGGTGCCGACGCCCAGCACCAGCGCATCCGGCACGCGGCCCGACGGCAGCTGGGCGAGGATTTCCGGGCCGAGGATCAGCCGGTTCTCCTCCACGTTCCACTCCGACTCGAACTGGCTGGGTGCGAAGTAACCCGGTTGTCGACCCAGTTCGCTCGCGCGCTGCAACGCCTCGTTGACGTGGAAATTGCCGCAGAACAGCACGTCCGCGCCGTAGGCGCGCGAGATCGCCACGCGCTCGCTGGACATGCCTTCGGGCATCACCACCAGCATGCGGTAGCCCTTCACCGCCGCCACCATCGACAGCGCGTTGCCGGTGTTGCCGCTGGTCGCCTCCACGATGGTGTCGCCGGGCTTGAGCAGGCCCTCCTGCTCGGCCCGCTCGATCATGTACTTGGCGATGCGCGCCTTGATCGAGCCGGAAGGGTTGAGGAACTCGATTTTCGCGTAGACGCCCTCGATCTCCAGCAGCGGGGTGTCGCCCACCGCATCGAGGATGCTGTGCGATACCGTGGTGAAGCGTGCGGCCATCTCAGGCGGCCTCGTGCGCGTGACGCATCGTGTCCAGCGCCAGCGCGGAATGGGCGTAGGCGCCGCCCGCGCGCATCTCGGCAGCCACCCAGATCGCCTCCATGATCTGCTGCTCGCTGGCGCCCTGCTTCAAAGCCCCTGCCGTATGGCCCTTGATACAGTACGGGCATTGGGTGACGTGCGCCACCGCCACCGCGATCAGCTGCTTGGTGACTGCCGGCAGCGCGCCATCGGCGAACACCGCGGCGCTGAACGCCTTGAATGCGTCCAGCGGTGCCGGCGCCAGCTCGCGACGCTTGCGCGCCAGTTCCGCCGTTGCCTGCGGGTACATCGTCGTGTCCATGCCATCCTCCTTGGATGAAGCCGGGTGGGAATTCAATGCTGCGCCGACACCGAGCCCTGCACCCAGCTCGGCGGGTCGCTGGCCGGAAAACTCTGGGCGAGTTCGTCGTCGATGCGCTGCTCTCGCGCCAGCACGGACTCGCCGGCCGGCGCAGCGGAAGGCTTGCGGCCCGCCGCCAGCGCGGCGCCGGCGGCGTCGGGTCCGGTCAGCGAGCGGCGAAGGGAGCGTTGTACGAAGAAACGGAACATGGCGTACCTCCTGATGTCGATGGACATCGAAGCGATGGACCGTCCCGTCGCGCCGCGGGTCACAGTCCCAGGTTGTTGTGCTCCAGCACGCGTTCGGCGCGATAACTCGAACGCACCAGCGGTCCGGCGACCGCTTCCACGAAACCCTTGCCGAGCGCCAGTTCGCGATAGGCACGGAATTCGTCCGGGGTGACGAAACGCTCCACCGGCAGATGGTGGGGGCTGGGGCGCATGTACTGGCCCAGCGTGACCACGTCGACGGCGGCGGCGCGCATGTCGTCCAACGCCTGCTCGATCTCGTCGTCGGTCTCGCCCAGGCCGAGCATCAGGCTGGTCTTGGTGAGTGTTCCGGGAGCGTGGCGCTTGGCGAAGGCCAGCACGCCCAGCGTCTGCTCGTAGCCGGCGCGCGGGTCGCGCACCGGGTGGGTGAGCCGGCGCACCGTCTCCAGGTTCTGCGCGTAGGTGGCCAGGCCGGCGTCGAGCACGGTGGCGACGCTGGCATGGTTGCCGGCGAAATCGGGGGTGAGCGCCTCCACCGCGGTATCGGGCGAGCGCAGGTGGATGGCCTTCACGCAGGCGGCGTAGTGCGCGGCGCCGCCGTCGGCGAGGTCGTCGCGGTCCACCGAGGTGAGCACCACGTACTTGAGCCCCATCAGTGCCACCGCGTCGGCCACCTTGGCCGGCTCCAGCGGATCGAGCCAGCCGTTCGGGTTGCCGGTGGAAACCGAGCAGAACCTGCAGGCGCGCGTGCATACCGATCCCATCAGCATCAGCGTGGCGGTGCCGCGGCCCCAGCACTCGGCGATGTTGGGGCACTTGGATTCGGCGCACACGGTGTTGAGCTGGTGCGTGCGCACGATGTCGGCCACTTCCTCGTAACGCGCCCCGCTGGGCAGCTTCACGCGCAGCCACGGCGGTTTGCGGCTGACGTCGGGCTCATGGCTGTGCGCGTTGGGCTTCTGCCCGCCCTTCACCGCGCGGGTGCCCTGCGGGCTGATGAACTTGCTGCCGTCGGGGACGGAATGGCTGCTGGACATGAAGACGCGCGGCTGGCTGGACTGCAGCCAGTGTCCCGCTCGGCGCGCGCACCCGCCCTGATGCACGTCAAGGCGGCCGGCCCGGCGCCGTGCGCGAGGTGCCCGCTCAGCTGCGCTTCGGCGGTACCAGCTTAAGCCGCGTCGGCACCGGCGGCTGGCTCGGGCACAGCAGGTGCTGCACCTCCTCGGGCCGCAACGGATAGGAGTACAGGTAACCCTGCCCTTCGACGCAACCGCTGCGCAGCAGGAAATCATGCTGTGCTTCGGTCTCGATGCCCTCGGCGATGGTGGTCAGGCCGAGGCTTTTCGCCATCGCCAGCATTGCCACGGTGATCGCCGCGTCGTTGCTGTCGCCCGGCAGGCCGGTGACGAAGGAGCGATCGATCTTCAGGCAGGTCACCGCCGGCAGCTTCAGGTAGGCCATCGAGGAATAGCCGGTGCCGAAATCGTCGATCGCCACCGCGATGCCGAGCGTGTCCAGCGTCTGCATGGTGCGCTCGATGTCGTCGCCCAGCCGCAGCATCGCGCTCTCGGTGATTTCCAGCAGCAATCGCCCCGGCGCCAGCCGCCGCGACTGCAGGTTGCGACTGACCCCGTCGACGAAGGCCGGGTGGCCGAACCAGCGCGCCGAGATGTTCACTGCCACGCGGATCGGCGGCACGCCGGCCAGGTCCCAGGCCTGGACCTGGGCGCAGGTGGTCTGCATCACCCACTCGTCGATGCGACGGATCAGGCCCAGGCTCTCGGCCACCGGGATGAACTCGGCCGGCAATACCTCGCCACGTTCCGGATGCTGCCAGCGCAGCAGCGCCTCCACCGCCACGATGCGCCCGCTGCGCAACTCGACGCTGGGCTGGAACACCAGATGGAACTCGTTGCGCGCCAGCGCCTGGCGCAACTCGGCTGCCAGCTGCAGGCGCCGACGGGTGTCGGCGTGCATCATCGGCGTGTAGAAACGGAACGCGTTGCGCTCCTCGGTCTTCGCCGCGTACATCGCCGCGTCGGCGTTGGCGATCAGCGCCAGCGCGTTGTCGCCGTCCAGCGGATAGCCCGCCACGCCGATGCTGGCGCTCAGCACGATCTCGTAGTCGTCCACCAGCAACGGCTCGGACAAGGTGGCGAGCAGGCGGTTGACGATCGCCCGCGCGTCTTCGCGCAGGATCAGTCGCGGAATCAGCACGGTGAACTCGTCGCCACCGATGCGCCCGGCCACATCGCCCTCGGAAAGTTGCCGGCGGATCCGTTCGGCCACCTTGACCAGCAGGCGGTCGCCGATCGCGTGGCTGTAGCTGTCGTTGACGATCTTGAACGCATCCAGGTCGATGAACAGCACCACCACGGCCAGCCGCTCGCGCTCGGCCACGGCGATCGCCTCGGCGCAGTGCCGCTCGAACTCCGCCCGGTTGACCAGGCCGGTCAGCGGGTCGTGCCGCGCCATGTGCTCCAGCCGATGCTGGTTCGTCTTCGCCTCGTGGATGTCGGTGAGCACGGCGACGTAGTAGACCACCTGGCCGTCGGCGTCACGGATCGTGCTGAGGCTCAAGTGCTCGGGGTAGCTGCTGCCGTCGCTGCGCGTGCTCAGTACCTCGCCCATCCAGTTGTGGCCGGCGGCGACGCTGTCCCAGATCGACTGCGGCAGCGGCTTGCCGTTGGGCAGGCGGCGGCTGTCGTCGAGGCGCTTGCCCTGCAGCGCCTGGGTGGTGAAGCCGGTCAGTTCGGTATGCGCCGCATTGGTCGAGATCACCCGCTGCCCGGCGTCGGCGATGATCACGCCTTCGGCGATGCTGGCCAGCGCCTCGGCGGCGATCCGGCGCTCCCGCTCCATCGCGACCCGCTCGGAGATGTCGCGGATGATCGCCTGGCGCACTGGCTGGTTGCCCCAGGTGGCCAGGCTGGTCTGCGTTTCCACCGGACGCGTACGACCGCCCGCACCCAGCAGCACGTTGGCAGCGGCCCGCCCGGCCTGCTGCCCTGCCATGGATTGCGCGAACAAGTGCACGAAGCGGTCACCGACCAGCTCGCTCGCGCTGCGCCCGGTCCATGCCGCGGCAGTGCGGTTGACGTCCAGGATCCGCCCACTGCTCTCGTCGACCATCACGATCGCGTCGGCCGCGCTGTCGAACAGCAGGCGGTAACGCTCCTCGGTTCCGCGGATGCCGGCCAGGATCCGGCGCGCCATGCCCAGCCACAGGAGGGCGGCGACGGCCGCCGCCACCAGGACGCCGCCAAAAAGCACTCCCCCTATCCAGACGGCGCCATCGGCGATCGAGCGCGAAAACAATTTGCTGCGCGGCTCGATGAAGCTGTTGATCGCAGCGATGCGTTCGCGTTGGTTGTTGATTTCGGCGTAAGTGATTGCGCCGGTTGCGTAACCCTTTTCCAGCGAAGCCGCTATGGTGTCGAGCTGCGCGATGGAACTGTCGGTCGATCGCCAGGCCTGAAGTGCGTCGCGCATGTAGGGCGCGTCCGCAAAATGGTGCAGCATGAAGATCACGCCGGGGATCGCTATCGTGACCGTCCTGCTGCGCCGCAGCGAACCTGCGACCGCCTCGTAGTCATAGTCGCCTGTCGCAATCTGGTCACGCGCCCACTGATCGGCCATCAACACTTCGTAATTGAGCCTGTAATTGGCCAGATCCGCCGCGTCGCCTTTCGCCGCATAGGCGTCCAGGGATATGACGACCTGTTTCTGCGCCTTGGACCAAATGCTCTCGCCGTTGAGGAAACCGGCGAGAGCCACTTGAACCTGCAAAGCCACCCAGGTCAGCGCCAGGATCAACCCGACCACTCCCACCAATCCATACGCAAGCGGCATCAAACGCCGTGACAGCGGCCGTTGCAAATTGATTGTGGAAGTACGCATTGCATCCCCTGTTTCGCGTCTGGCGAATCAACCTCTGGGCATTGCACCAAAGCGTAAACGATCGTCAGGCAGCGGCGGCACTCGCCACCTCCAACAGGCGACGCGGCTCAACGCAACGGTCAGCAAGTATCCGCATGCTGGTGTAACTGCGCTTGATGCACTCGCTGACATGAGCCACTTCATCGAGTGCCGGATTCGTGCCCATGAGTGTACAGACTATCTCCAGTGCCTCCCATGGATGCGTGTCGTCGTACGCAGCATGAAGCTGAAGCCAGCGCAAGGTTCCAGCCCTGATCTGCGGCGGAAAGCTTTCCCTGTAGCTCTGGCTTTCGAAGATCAGGCGCGACCACTCGCCCGTGGCTCCTTCGACCGCGTAGTTGGTGGCCGCGATGCCGGCGGTCAGCGAGTCGCGAGTGCTGACATCCTCGCACCAATCCGCCAGCACCTCGGTACCCCGGGGGGGGACTCCCTTCAGCAGTTCTTCGCGCGGAACGCCGGCCCCCTCCGCCCAGTTGAGCCAGTATTCGGCGTGGTTCTGCTCGACCCGGATGTTGCGCACCAACCAGCGGCGCGCAAGATTGTCCCCGGGGCTGCGGCCATAGCGTGTCTTCAGCAGGCTCCTCGCCATGTAGGCCGGGAAGCGTTCGATCACCGGCCAGATGCCAACCATGAAACGGGTGGTGCCAGCCATGCCCAATGTCCCACTGCTCATCTTCTCCCACAGCTCGTGGGTAACCACGCTCTGCTTGGCGCTTTCGCAGTCGGCCACCATGTCCTGCGCCCATTGCGGGTAGCTGGCCAGTTCGGTCAGCGGGCCAGTGCGCTCAAAAAGGGTATTCATGTAATTTTTCCTCAGTCGTGAAGGGTGCTGCAGTCAACTGCAGCGTCGATGGCCGGCCCGGCAGGCCAGAAGCCCCGGTACCGGCCTCCATCCGGCATCGCGGGCGATGCCGAAATTCTCTTGTGCATGACCATGGCTGCGCCTCCGCGCACATGCTGCGGAATCCGGTGCCGCCGGCAGGTGCCCCCTGTCCACCCCCTTATTCCACTGCGCGGACTGGCGGTCGGACCGGACGTCATTCACACGCCGTGCACAAAAAAAGGGAAAGGCTTGCCGCGACAACTGCGGGTGAATACGCACAAGGCACGATCCGGTTCCGGTGCTGCCAGGCTATGGTGTTGCCGATATCGCCCGATACTCGCCCACGCGTTGCGGAAGGGGAAGCGCCATGAGCATTGCCGCCCAGCCATTGAGCCCGGAGGACCCGGAACTTTCCCCCTGGTGGCTGCGCACGTTGCTGACCGTGATGGTGCTGGGCTTCGCCGGCCTGATCGCGATCACCATGCTGGCCTACCGCAACGCCCCGCCGATCCCAGCACGGACCGTGGACGCACAGGGCAACCAGCTGTTCAGCGGCGACGACGTCCGCGACGGCCAGGCGGTTTTCCTGAAATACGGGCTGATGAACAACGGCAGCATCTGGGGCCACGGCGCCTACCTGGGACCGGACTACTCGGCCGAGGCGCTGCACCGGATCGGCGAGGACACCGCCGAGGCCACCGCACAGCAGCAGTACCAGCAACCGCTGGCTGCACTGGCTCCTGGCCAGCGCGCCGCGGTACGGGCGGAAACAGCGGTGAACCTGAAGACCAATCGCTACGACGCCGCCAACGACACCCTCCATCTGACCGCGCCGGAAGCGGCGGCGTACCGCCAGCAGATTCCCTACTGGACCGACTACTTCCTGCATCCGGAACGCAACGGCGGGCTCAAGGCCGGGCTGATCACCGACCCGAACGAGCTGCACCAGTTCGCCGCGTTCGTGACGTGGGCCGCCTGGGCCTCGGTGGCAAACCGCCCCGGCGAAAACTACTCGTACACCAACAACTTCCCCTATGACCCCGCCGTCGGCAACACCCCGGTGCCGGGCGCGCTGCTGTGGAGCGCGCTGAGCCTGGCCGTGCTGCTGGCCGGCATCGCCACGGTACTGCTGATGTTCGGCAAGTTCGACTACCTCGGCTGGATCAGCCGCGGCCAGCACATCCACCCGCACCTGCTGCCGGGCGTGGCCAGCCCCGGCCAGCGCGCACTGGTGAAGTTCTTCGTGGTGGTGGCGCTGCTGTTCCTGGCGCAGACCCTGGTCGGCGGCGCGGTGGCGCACTACCGCGCCGATCCGTCGAGCTTCTACGGCTTCCAGCTCGAAACGATCTTCCCCAGCAACCTGATGCGCACCTGGCACCTGCAGACGGCGATCTTCTGGATCGCCACCGCCTACGTGGCCGCCGCGCTGTTCCTCGGCCGCACGCTGCGCACCGACGAGCCGCGCTGGTTCGCGCCGTGGGTGCACCTGCTGTTCGTGGCATTCGCAGTGGTGATTGGCGGCAGTCTGCTCGGCGAGTGGCTGGGCATCGCGCAGATGCTCGGCAAGTGGTGGTTCTGGCTGGGCAACCAGGGCTGGGAGTTCCTGGAGCTGGGCCGGATCTGGCAGCTGCTGCTGGTGGTCGGCCTGCTGGTGTGGTTCGCCCTGCTGTGGCTGCTGGTGCGCCCGCGTTCGCTGGCCAACCAGGAATCGAAGCCGCTGGTGAAGATGTTCCTGTTCGCCGCGGTGGCGATCCCGGTGTTCTACATCCCCGCGCTGTTCTTCGGCGCGAAGACGAACTACACCGTGGTCGACACCTGGCGCTTCTGGATCATCCACCTGTGGGTCGAGGGGTTCTTCGAGTTCTTCGCCACCACCGTGGTGGCGCTGACCTTCTATCAGCTGGGGCTTACCCGCCGCAACGTGGCGCTGCGGGTGATCTACCTGGACGGCATCCTGTACTTCCTCGGCGGCCTGATCGGCACCGGCCACCACTGGTACTTCACCGGCCAGACCAGCGTCAACATGGCCATGTCGGCGATGATCTCGGTACTGGAGGTGGTGCCGCTGACCCTGCTCACGCTGGACGCGTGGGATTTCGTACGCACCACCCGCGGCCACTGCGACGTCTGCGGCAAGTCGGTGGCGGTGCCGCACAAGTGGACGTTCTACTTCCTGATCGCGGTGGGCGTGTGGAACTTCGTCGGCGCCGGCATCTTCGGCTTCCTGATCAACCTGCCGATCGTCAGCTACTACGAAGTCGGCACCCAGCTCACGCCGAACCACGGCCACGCCGCGATGATGGGCGTGTTCGGCATGCTGGCGCTGGCGCTGATGGTGTTCGTGCTGCGCCAGACCAGCAGCGACGAGCGCTGGGCCGGCATGGAAAAGTACGTGCGAACCGGCTTCTGGGGCTGCAACGTCGGCCTGGCCATGATGGTGGTGTTCAGCCTGTTCCCCAGCGGCGTGCTGCAGGTGTGGGACGTGGTGCAGCACGGCTACTGGCACGCGCGCGCGCTCGACTACATCGGCAGTTCGCGCTCGCACCTGATCGAATGGCTGCGCCTGCCCGGCGACCTGGTGTTCATCATCTTCGGTGCGATCCCGCTGGCCATCGCCGCGGTCAAGGGCTGGCTGGGCGTGCGCGCGACGCCGTCGTCCGGCTGAGCCGGCGCCGGCGGGCCGGGTGCGGTGCGCTTCGCAGCGCGCCCGGCCCGCGGCCTCAGCCCGATGCCACGCGGGTGAAGCCGTCCGCGCTCCACGCCTCGCTGCCCACGCCGTGATGCACGAAGAACAGGCCGGCCGGGTCGTACTTC
The DNA here is from genome assembly GCF_033345435.1 of Rhodanobacter sp. KK11. NCBI lineage: Bacteria > Pseudomonadati > Pseudomonadota > Gammaproteobacteria > Lysobacterales > Rhodanobacteraceae > Rhodanobacter > Rhodanobacter sp. KK11. The sequence continues at coordinate 44,434 of NZ_JAWPMI010000003.1, read as the reverse complement.
TGCTTCACGGCCGCGAGCCGCGGGTAGTTCGTGCCCCAGAACGCACGCTGCCAGTCGCGCTCGAAATAGTCGCTCTCCGACACGTACGAACCCGCGTCCGGCGCCACCCGCCGCAGCGCGTCCATGGCCCTGCCCATGCTCGCGGCGCGATCGCGCGCCCGCGCCAGGTCCGGCTTCGGGCCGGGCATGCCGGGGAAGGCCGGCGGGCCGTCGCCGGCGATGATCGCCAGCGCGAACGCATCGAGCACCTGCGGGTTCGTCGCGGTGTCCCGCGCCGCGGCAAGCTCGGCCTCCGGCGCGCCGGCCAGCCCCTTGTTGAAGTGGAGGCCGACCGGCCAGTGCCGCGTGCAGGCAAACAACGCGTCGGCCAGGCATGTCTGCCGCCGTTTTTGCAGCAGTGACGCCGGCAGCCACGCCGACTTGAAGCCATGGATGAACCAGCCCACCTGGCCCTGGTCGCCCGCCCACAACACGTGGTTCCGCGGTGCGCCGGGGCGGTTGTCGTCGACCTGGATGCCGGGCGCATGCTGCCGGAAGAACTCGGCGTCCCACATGTGCCGCGCAGGCAGCGCCAGCACCTGGACCGGCTTCACCAGCGCGTATTCCCTGCGTGCACGAACCCAGTCGAGCAATGGCGCCCAGACCTGCTCGGCCTGCGGCTGGCTCAGGCCCTGGAACACCATGTCGATATGCACGGTGTTGTCCGAGCCGAAGCGGATCTGCTCGCCCCAGTGCGGGTTGAACAGCGCGTCCCGGTAGAAGGCGATCAGCTTCGCGATCAGGGCGTGGTAGGCCGCATCCGACGCGGCCTCGATCGAGCCGGACACGCCACCGAAGAACTCCGGCAGCTGGCGCGTACGCAAGGTCAGCCGGGTCACCACGCCGAGGCTGCCACCGCCACCGCCCTTGATCGCCCAGAACAGGTCCGGATGGGTGCAGGCATTGGCGATGCGCACCTGGCCATCGGCGGTGACGACCTCCGCCTCCAGCAGGCCCGCCGCGGCCATGCCATAGTTCTTCGAGAAGCTGCCGAAGCCGCCGCTCTGCACCAGGCCGGCCACGCCCACCGTGGTGCAGCCGCCGCCCTGCACGTAGCGGCCGCCGCGGGTGGTCACTGCGTCGTAGGCGTCGATCCACATCGCGCCAGCACCTATCGACACCGCCGGCTGTGGCGCCTGCGTGCCCATGCAACCCTGCCCCACGAAGGCGTCGTGCAAGGTGACGTCGTTCATGTGCCGCGTCCACACCAGCAGCGAATCCGGCGCGTCCGAGGTGCCCTGGTAACTGTGCCCGCCGCCTTTCACCACCAGGCGCAAGTGATGCTCGCGCGCGAAATTCACCGCCGCGACCACGTCCGCCGTGCTTTCGGCGGCCACCGCATACACGCTCGGCTGCGAGGTCCACGCGTCGACCCAGCCACTGGTCTGGGTCAGCGCCGGCTGGTCGCCCAGGTAGAACGGGTTGTCCAGGTGCTTCAGCGCCTCGTCACAAGCGGTGCTGACCGGCCTCGTACCGCAGCCGGCAAACGGCGATTCCAGCTTCAGCAATCGCCCGCCCACCTCGCGCTTCAACCGGTCCCACTCGGCGGCGGAAGGCCAGCCGGGGTCGCCGGGGCGCGGCCGCAAGCGCAGGCGCGCCGACGTCGCCGCGGCGGTCCCGGCCAGCGCGCGGCCGCCGGAAAGCAGGCCCGGCAGCAACGGGGTCGCCAGCAGGGCTTTCAGCAGGTCCCTTCGTTTCATCGCGCATCCCCCGGCAGGATCGTCTCGACAGTCGCCACCATGAGGCGCCATCGCCCGGCGCGCCAGTGACCTGTGACGAACGGCGCCGCGCTGGTGACCAGTGGCGGCCCACCGGGATGGGGCGCGGCCAGCGCGCGCGACTCAGTCGTGATGCTCGCGCAGCTGCGGCGGAATCCCGGCCTGTTCCAACCCGCCTCGCTCGAGCCAGCGGTGGGTCTCGGTGCGGGCGCGGGCGATCAACCTGGCCGCTGCCGTGTAGTCGTACGGTGAAACATCGAGGGGGCACAGGCTGGGCACGATGCGCAGCGCCAGCGCGGTACCGGCAAAGCGCTCGGCGTCATACACCAGCTGCCGCGCCACCAGCAGGCTGAGCGCATGCATGGCGCGCGCGATCGCGCCCGACGGCGCCCGTTCCAGTGCGCAGGCAAACCCGGTGGGCAGCACGATCACCCGCGTGGCGCCAAGCCGGACCGCAGCCGAGATCGGCGTGTTGTTGGTCACGCCGCCATCGACCAGCCAGCGCTCGCCGATGCGCACCGGTGGATACACGCCGGGAATCGCGGCGCTGGCCAGCACGGCATCCACCGCCGCACCGGTGGACAGCAGCACCTCCTGTCCATTCAGCATGTCCGACGCCACCAGGTGCACCGGCAGCGCCGCATCTTCCAGCCGCCGGTAAGGCAGGTAGCGCTCGAGCAGGCGCCGCAGCCCGGACGAGTCCACCAGGTGACCGCGCCGGCGCAGCAGGCCGAACACGCTGCGCAGGTTGAATGGCAGCACGTCGCTGCGCTTCAGTGCGCACCAGATCCGCTCCAGCTCGCGCGCGCCGGCGTGGGTCGGGTCGCCGGCGAAGTACGCCGCATTGATCGCGCCAGCCGAGGCGCCGACCAGGAACGCCGGCTGCTCGCCCCACTCCAGCAGGGCCTGCAGCATGCCCACCTCGATCGCGCCGAGGCTGCCGCCGCCGGCCAGCACGAAAGCGGTGCGCGGCGGCGCACGTTCCACCTGCGGACTTGCCTCTGCCATCCCAGCCACCTGCATGCGCCGATACTACGGCGTGCCCGGCCATCTGACGCATGCCATGCCGGCAGGTTCCGCGGGGCGCCGCGGCAGGCCACTCCCGCGTGGTGCGCTCAGCCGGCCCGCTCGCTCGGCACCAGCACCATCCACGACACGCCGTAGCGGTCCACCAGCATGCCGAAGCTGGAGGCGAAGAAGGTCGACATCAGCGGCTGCTGCACCTGACCGCCATCGGCGAGCGCCTCGAACAGGCGCCTCGCCTGGGCATCGTCATCGGCGGTGAGCGCCAGCGAGAAGCCGTCGAACGTCGGCGTGCCGCCGCTGTAGCCGTCCGAGACCAGCACCTGGCTGGCACCGATCTGCAGGCAGGCGTGCATCACCTTGTCCGCCGGCAGCGGCGTGCCGTCGGGGCGCCGGGCCGAGCCTTCCGGGCCATCGGCGTAGCGCATCAGCATGACCACTTCGGCGCCGATCGCCTGGCGGTAGAACGCGATGGCTTCTTCGCAGTGGCCGTCGAAGAACAGGTAGGGCTGGATTTGCATGGGGTGGCCTCGTCGTGGTTGGGACATGCCGAGCCGACACATCGGCTCGGAGGGACGACGAATGACCCGGGCGCAGATCGACAGCGCTCAGCGCATGCTGCCGCTGTCCAGGTAGCGCTGGTGCCACGACAGCGCCTCGTTCAGCAAGTGCGGCGTGTGCTTGCCGTAGCTGTCGCGGCGGGCGCGGTCGAAGTAGTCCTGCAGCATCGGCCGGTAGTCCGGGTGCGCGCACTGCGCAATCACCGCCTGCGCGCGCTGCTTCGGCGACAGCCCGCGCAGGTCGGCCAGGCCCTGCTCGGTGACCACCAGGCCCACGTCGTGCTCGGTGTGGTCGACGTGGCTGACCATCGGCACGATCGACGAGATGGCGCCGCCCTTGGCCGTGCTCGGACTCATGAAGCAGGACAGGAAACCGTTGCGGGCGAAATCGCCGGAGCCGCCGATGCCGTTGATGATGCGGCTGCCCGCGACGTGGGTGGAATTGACGTTGCCGTAGATGTCGGCCTCGACCATGCCGTTCATCGCGATGCAGCCGAGCCGGCGCACCAGTTCGGCGTGGTTGGACATCTCCTGCGGCCGCAGCACGATGTGCTGACGGTAGAAGTCGATGCGGCGCACGAACTCATCCACGCCCTCGGGACTCAGCGACAGCGAGGTGGCCGAGGCCATCGCGATGGTGCCGTCGCCGATCAGTTCCAGCATGCCGTCCTGGATCACCTCGGTGAACGCGGTCAGCCCGCGGAAGCCACCCTCGCGCAGGCCGCCGAGCACCGCATTGGCGATGTTGCCCACGCCGGATTGCAGCGGCAGCAACTGCTCGCCCAGCCGCCCCGCGGCGATCTCGTGGCGGAAGAACTCCACCAGGTGCCCGGCGATGCGCCGCGACGCCTCGTCCGGCGGCGCGAACCGGCCCAGCCGGTCGGGCGCATCGCTTTCCACCACCGCGACCACCTTGTCCAGGTCGCAGCGCAGGTACGGCTCGCCGATGCGGTCGCCCGGTTGCAGCAGCGGGATCGGCCTGCGGTGCGGCGGCAACGCGGTGCCGTAGTAGATGTCGTGCATGCCGTCGAGCCCTTCGGGCTGACGCCGGTTCACCTCCAGGATCACCTTGTCGGTCAGGTCCAGCCAGGTCTTGTTGTTGCCCACCGAGGTGGACGGCACCAGCCGGCCGTCGGGCAGGATGCCGGCGACCTCGATCAGCGCCACGTCAATCTTGCCGAGGAAACCGCACCACGCGTACTGCGCCACCTGGCCCAAGTGGATGTCCATGTACTCGATCTGGCCGGCATTGATGCGCGCGCGCAGTTCCGGGTCGGACTGGTACGGCAGGCGGAAGTCGATGCCGCCCACGCGCGCCAGCGCACCATCCAGCTCGGGCGCGGTCGAGGCCCCGGTGAGGATGCGCAGCGCGAACTTGTCGCCGCGCTCGTGCGCCGCGGCGATGCGCGCGGCCAGCGCCAGCGGCACGGCCTTGGGGTAGCCAGCACCGGTAAAACCGCTCATGCCCACGGTCATACCCGGCAGGATCAGCTCGGCCGCCTGCTCCGCCGACATGCGGCGCGCGGCCAGAGCGGGATGTGCAATGCGTGCTGTCATGATTTCTCAACTCGTCGGAAAGGCTGGCACAGGAAGCGTCACCGAGCGTACCGGCAGGCCGCGACCCGGCCAAAAGTCCATTCTGGACGCGCAGATGCGCGCCGCCAAGGCGACCTTCGGCGCCTGCGTCAAAGCGCCGCCATCGCCCGGTTTTTGCAAGCGCGCCCGAGTGGTGGTCAACTCCGTGAAGCACGGTGGCACCGACCACCATCAGGGGACGACCAGTTGATGCACATACACACCTCGAAGAACCCATGCCCGGGTACACGCTCCCGGCACCTGGCGCGCCTGCTGCTGGCCGCTGCGCTGTTCGTGCCGGGCCTGGTCGCCGCCGCGCCGGCCGCACCGTCCGTGCAGGCGCATTGGCAGCGCCAGGCGCAGGCGGTCACGATCACCCGCGACGACTGGGGCATCGCCCACGTGCACGGCAAGACCGACGCCGATGCGGTGTTCGGCATGGCCTACGCCCAGGCCGAGGACGACTTCAACCGGGTCGAGACGAACTACCTGAATTCGCTGGGTCGGTTGGCCGAGGCCGAAGGCGAGTCCGCGATCTGGAGCGACCTGCGCCAGCAGCTGTTCATCGACCCGGCCGAGCTCAAGGCGCTGTACGCGAAGAGTCCCGCCTGGCTGCAGGCGCTGATGAACAGCTGGGCCGACGGGCTGAATTACTACCTGGCCACGCATCCGGACGTGCATCCGCGCGTCATCAAACATTTCGAGCCGTGGATGGCGCTCTCCTTCAGCGAGGGCAGCATCGGCGGCGACATCGAGCGCGTCTCGCTGAAAGAGCTCGAAGCGTTCTACGGCCGCAACCCCGCCGCCCTGGCGCGCGCGGATACGCCGTCCAGCTGGGTCGAGCCGACCGGTTCCAACGGCTTCGCGATCGCGCCCAAGCTCACCGCCGACGGCCATGCGCTGCTGTGGATCAACCCGCACACCTCGTTCTTCTTCCGCTCCGAGCTGCAGATGTCGAGCGACGAGGGGCTCGACGCCTACGGCGCGGTGACCTGGGGCCAGTTCTTCGTCTACCAGGGCTTCAACCGCCACGTCGGCTGGATGCATACCTCCACCGGCGCCGACGTGGTCGACGAGTTCGCCGAAACCATCGTGCACAAGGGCGGCAAGCCGTTCTACCGCTACGGCAAGGAACTGCGGCCGGTCACCACGCGCACGATCCGCCTGGCGTACCGCGCGAAGGACGGCGCGATGGCGACGCGCAGCTTCACCGCGTACTTCACCCACCACGGCCCGATCGTGCGAGAGGCCGACGGCAAATGGATCGCCATTGCGCTGATGAACAAGCCCATGGAGGCGCTGGAACAGAGCTGGCTGCGCACCAAGGCCAGTGATTACGCCAGCTACATGAAGGTGGCCGAACTCAAGGCCAATTCCTCGAACAACACCATCTTCGCCGACGACAAGGGCGAGATCGCGTACCTGCACCCGCAGTTCATCCCGAAACGCGACAACCGCTTCGACTACACCAAGCCGGTCGACGGCAGCGACCCGGCCACCGACTGGCAGGGCCTGCACAAGCTCGACGAGGCACCGCACCTGCTCAACCCGCCGAACGGCTGGATCATGAACACCAACAACTGGCCGTACTCCGCCGCCGGCAAGTTCAGCCCGCGGCAGGCGGACTACCCGCGCTACATGGACAGCTTCGGCGAGAACCCGCGCGGCATCCACGCCACCCGCGTACTGGACCGCGTGCGCGATTTCAGCCAGGCCTCGCTGACCACCGCTGCGTTCGATTCGTACCTGCCGGCGTTCTCGCGACTGATCCCGGTGCTGGTGCATGACTACGACATGCTGCCCGACAACGATCCGCTGAAGCCGCGCCTCGCGGGCCAGATCGCCCTGCTGCGCGGTTGGGACTACCGCTGGGGGATCGCCTCGATGCCGACCACGCTGGCGGTGTTCTGGGGCGACATGCTGTGGGACAAGGTGCACGCCGAAGCCGAGTCCGAAGACCTTTCGGTGTACGACTACATGGCCGGCGATGCGGGCCCGAAGGCGCGGCTGGACACGCTGGTCGAAGCCTCCGACCGGCTGGAACAGGATTTCGGCAGCTGGGGCGTGCCGTGGGGCGAGGTCAACCGCTACCAGCGCAACGACGGCGCCATCGTGCAGAAATTCGATGATGCCAAGCCGAGCATCCCGGTGCCGTTCGTGTCCTCGCGCTGGGGCTCGCTGGCCTCGTTCGGCGCGCACCGCTGGCCCGGTACCAGGAAGTACTACGGCACCAGCGGCAACAGCTTCGTAGCCGTGGTGGAGTTCGGCCCGAAGGTGAGCGCGCGCGCGATCACCGCCGGCGGCGAGAGCGGCCACCCGGGTTCGAAGCACTTCGGCGACCAGGCCGAGCGCTACACCACCGGCAACCTGCGCACGGTGTACTTCTGGCCGGAACAGCTCAAGGACCACACCGAGCGGGTCTACCATCCCGGCGAGTGAGCCGCCGCGTGTCGGCCCGCCGCGGCGCTACGCGGCGGTGCCGAACAGCATGCCCACGCCGGTGGTGACCGCCATCGCCAGCGCGCCCCAGAACGTGATGCGCATGGCACCGACGCCCATCTTCGCGCCGCCGGCCCATGCCGCCACCGCGCCGAGCACGGCGAGGAACACCAGCGAGGTGGCGAACACCAGCGGCAGCAATTTCGCCTCCGGCGACAGCGCCACCACCAGCAGCGGCAGCGCGGAGCCCACCGCAAAGCTCAGCGCCGAGGCGCCGGCCGCCTGCAGCGGGCGCGCCTTCAGTGCCTCGGTAATGCCCAGCTCGTCGCGGGCATGCGCGTCGAGCGCGTCGTGCGCCATCAACTGCTCGGCCACCTGCCGGGCCAGCGCCGGGTCGAGCCCGCGGCCGACGTAGATCGCCGCCAGCTCGCGGTGCTCGGCTTCCGTCTGCGTCTGCAGCTCGTGGTGTTCGCGTTCGAGTTCGGCACGCTCGCTGTCGGCCTGCGAGTGCACCGACACGTACTCGCCGGCAGCCATCGACATCGCGCCGGCCACCAGCCCGGCGACGCCAGCGACCAGGATGTTCTGCCCACTGGCATGCGCCGCCGCCACGCCCAGCACCAGGCTGGCGGTCGAGACGATGCCGTCGTTCGCGCCCAGCACCGCGGCGCGCAGCCAGCCGATGCGGTCGGTACGGTGTCGTTCGTGATGGTGTCGTGGCATGCCGGCAATCTCGCGGGTCGGGTGACGCATTGTGCGCAAGTTGGCCGGCGGCCGTGCAAACGCTTCTCGTCCCACCGAGGCGGGCAACGGCCGAACTAGCCCTGCGCCTTCACGCCGCCTTCAACAGCCCAAGCTGCAGCAGGCTCTCGGCCGTGGCGACGACGGCCTCCTGCGGCGGCCGCGGCGACCAGCCCAGCACGCGCCGGGCCTTGGCGCTGCTGGCGTTCTTGTGCATGCCCAGCTCGGGCAGGATCTGCCTGACCGCCGGGTCGCGCAGCGCCGCCAGGCGTACCAGCCAGTTGGGCAGTTGCCGCGTGGGCACCTTGCGCGCCGACGCGCCCAGTTGCTGGCGCAGCGTCGTGGCGATCTCGCGTATCCACAGGAAGTCGCCGGCGACGGCGAGGAAGCGCTCCCCGGCTGCGGCCGGGTCGGTCATCGCGCGCAGGTGCAGGTCGGCCACGTCGCGCACGTCGACGACGCCGAAGCACAGCTGCGGGCAACCGGGCATGGCGCCATCCATCAGCCGCTGCACCAGCAGGATCGAGGTGGAATAGTCCGGCCCCAGTACCGGCCCGAACACGCCCACCGGGTTGACCACCGCAAGCTCCAGCGCGCCGCCCTCGCGCGCGATGAAATCCCACGCGGCGCGCTCGGCCAGGGTCTTGGACTTGATATAGGGCAGCACGCCCGCGCCGTCGAGGTCGGTCCAGCTCGTCTCGTCGAACGGCGCCGGCCGCGGCGCGTGGCCATAGCCCACCGCCGCGAACGAAGAAGTCAGCACCACGCGCCTGACGCCGGCGTCGCGCGCGGCACGCAGCACGCGCAGTGCGCCTTCGCGCGCGGGCACGATCAGCTCGTCCTCGTGCTTCGGGAGGTCCGGCGGGAACGGCGAGGCCACGTGCAGCACGTAGTCGCAGCCGGCCACCGCTTCCGGCCAGCCCGCGTCGCGCTGCAGGTCGGCCTCGACGAAGGACAGCCGCTCGCCTGGCTCGGCCCCGCCCTGCTTCAGCATCGCGCGCACCACGCCCTCGCGCTCGAGGCTGCGCACGGTGGTGCGCACCCGATGCCCCGCGGCCAGCAATTGCACGATGCAGTGACTGCCGATGAAACCCGACCCACCCGTGACCAGGACCGTGCTCATGTCGATCTCCGAGGTTGCTTCGTTGCGGCGTGATCGTGCGATCTCAACCGCGGCTGGGAATCTGCAGCCCGCGCTGCACCGCCGGGCGCGCCAGGCCGCGCTCGAGCCATGCGGCAACATGGACGAAACGCCCGAACTCCACCAGCTCGCGCGCCTCGTAGAACGTGATCAGGTTGTTCACCCAGCCCAGCGTGGCGATGTCGGCGATGGTGTAGTCCTCGCCCATCAGCCAGCGGCGACCGGCGAGCCGCTCGTCGAGCACGCCGAGCAGGCGCTTCGATTCGTTGACGTAGCGCTGCAGCGGGCGCTTGTCCTCGTACGCCTTGCCGGCGAACTTGTTGAAGAAGCCGACCTGGCCGAACATCGGCCCGATCGATGCCATCTGGAAGAACACCCACTGGATCGTCTCCCAGCGCCGCGCCGGGTCGGCGGGCAGGAACTTCCCGCTCTTCTCCGCCAGGTACATGAGGATCGCGCCGGATTCGAACAGGCCCAGCGGCTGTCCGCCCGGCCCGTGCGGGTCGATGATCGCGGGAATCTTGCCGTTCGGGTTGAGTGCAAGGAACTCCGGCGCGTGGCTCTCGCCCTGCGTGATGTCGACCAGGTGCGGCTCGTACGGCAAGCCGGTTTCCTCCAGCATGATCGACACCTTCACGCCGTTCGGCGTGTTCAGCGAATACAGCTGGATGCGATCGGGATGTTGCGCAGGCCAGCGTGTGCTGACGGGAAAGTCGGACAACCGGGTCACGTGGCACTCCTGCAGTAGGGAATCACTGCAAGGTGGGTGCTTGCCCCGGCCGGTTCAACCGCGGAGCACGCGGTGACGCGCCGACCTCATCCTTCCGGTGCCTTCACCAGGTCGCTTTCAACGCGCGCTCGATCTCTTCCAGCGGCGCACGGAACAGCGACTTGTTCACTTCCTCCACCATCCGCCTGATGGTTTCCTCATGCAGCAAGGGGCGCGTCTGTCCCAGTGTCTGCGGGTCGGCCACCAGCACCAGGTGCGCATACTCGTTCTTCAGCGCGGCGGCATTCAGGCGCTGCGCCAGTTGCTTGGCGAAGGTGGCTTCGTCCATCTCCGCCATGCTGCGCTCGGGCGGCTGACGCCCGGCCGGGCCGTCATGGGCAAGATCCTTCGGCCCCACCAGTTTCACCTGTTCGAGCGATACGTTGAGGCCCTTGCCGACGTTGCGCAGAAGTCGCGCGCCGGTGCCATCGGCCACCACGACCCATGCGCCAGTGGGAATCTTCTTCATCGGGATCTCCTCGGGTTGCCGGCGTATCGAATAGCGATGCGCCATGCTGCCAAGGCTAGCCTCGGGGACGTGATGCCGATGGAAAACCTGGCCCAGGGCAACAGCTTGCAGGCCCGGGCTACCGCGCCGTCAGCATCTGTCGCAGGCGATCGGACACGCCCGGAACCGGGCTCAAGCCACCGTGCGCACAGCCACCATCAGGCACATCGTGACGTTCAAGGTGGCGTGCACCAACCATGACCCGAGGATGGAACCCGACTTGATGCGCAGCCAGCCCATCACGAGGGCCAGCAGGAAAATAAGCGGCAGCAGCATCCACATCTGCGGCATCGCCTGCAGGATCAGCAGATGGGGTACCAGGAAGACAAGCGCCTGCAGCAGGTTCGCCCATATCAGCGACAACCGCCGCGCCAGGCTTCCGGCGATCAAGCCACGGAATACCAGCTCCTCGACGAAACCGGTCTGCACCACACCGTAAAGCAGCGCCATCACGATGGCCTGCACACCCAGCCCCAACCCGGCAAAGGCCCGCTGCGGCGACCCCTCCTGCACAAACGGCGCCACCGGCGGTTGCCAGAGCAGCAGCACGCAGGTCAAGGCCAGTGCTATCGCCGCGCTGATCAGCAGGTAGCGGGTACTCGACCCCTGCAAGCCCGCACGGCGCGCGATGTCGGCGAAGCGTCGTCCATGTCGCCGTTTGTGCCAGACGACATAACCCAGGAAGGGCACGCCGGCCAGCAACAGCACCGCAATCAACGCGTTCACGACGGGCGCTGCAAGCCACATGGTCATCCCCTGTTTTGCGGAAGGAACCGGACTCGGGAACCCGCCGAGCCTCTCCCCCGGCTACCCATGATCCGACGCCGGGCGGATGCTGCCACGGCCATCGTGGACGCCGCCACTGTCTTTCGTCACATAACCCGGCACGCCATGACCAGGCTTCGCCGGCAATCACGTGAGCGGTCGAACCGGCGGCTTCGTCCGCACCCTGCAACGTCGCCGGCGGTGGTTCATGCGGGCGCGCGGCGCAGCGACCAGAAGCCGATGTCGCGCCGGTGGCGGTAGCCGATCTGTTCGTACAACTGCTTCGCGCGATGGTTCTGGTGGCTCACGTGCAGGAACGGCAATCGGCCACGCTCGAGGTTGTCGTTCGACAGCAGCGCCAGCAGGCGCCGTGCGTAGCCGCAGCCATTGAAGTCGGGATGCGTGCAGACGGCGCTGATCTCCTGCTGCGCGTCGGTGCCCAGCCGCTCGCCGATCATCGCCGCCAGCCGGCCATCCCGGTAGATGCCGAAATAACGGCCCAGCTCCATCGTGCGCGGGCGGAAGTAATGCGGATACACCAGCGCAGTCAGCGCCAGCACGTCGGCGCGATGCGCCTCGGTCAGCTCGATCACCGGCGGCCCGTCGATCACCGCGATCGGCGCCGGGCAGATCATCTGCGCCAGCGGCGCGAATGCATCGAGCGTCCAGCTGCGCGGCAGCGTGGGCGCGACGCCGAGCAGGTAGACGGACTCGTCCACCTCGACCAGCGAGGCGACCGCCGCGGCCACGTCGGCCTGCGCGCTCGCCACGCCCAGAAACGGGGCGAACGGTGCCGGGTAACGCGCCGCCTCGCCGCGGCGCAGCGCGATGGCCCGATGCCGGCTGCACAGTGCGGACCAGAACGGATTGTCGAGCTCGGTCGGGTTCATGCCGCCATGCTAACGCGCCGGCGTCGCGTGCCGAACCTGCCGCGACAGGGCAGGCGGCCAGCCGGATCTTGCACGCACGGTGCGTGGCGCGCGCATCGGGACAAGCCCCGGGATCACGCAAGAAACCTGCCGTCCGACGTCGCCATAGGCAGGCCAAACGACCCTTGACCGATCTTGAACGACCGATGTGATATGGCCGTGCCATGGTCACGGGCTCGACGGGTTCCAAGGTGGGCTACGCGTTCGGCGACATACGCGTCGAACCGGTTGCACATCGCGTGCTGCGCAACAACCAGGAGCTCGAACTGGAACCGAAGGCCTACGCCGTGCTGCTGGAGTTCCTGGCCCACCCGGGCGAGCTGATCCAGCGCGACGACCTGCTGGACCGCGTCTGGGGGCACCGCCACGTGGCACCGGCGACCCTGAGCCGGATCGTCGCACAGCTGCGGCAGAAGCTCGGCGACGTCGCCGCCGCGCCGCGCTACATCCAGACCGTGCACGGTTGCGGCTATCGCCTGATCGCCAGCGTGACGACGACCGCCCCCGTGCAAACCGACACGCCGGTTGCCACGTCGCCGATACGCCGGCAACAGGACGGCGACCGGCGCACCATCGCCGTGCTGCCCTTCGTCAACATGAGCGGCGAGCTGGAGAACGAGTACTTCAGCGACGGCATCGCCGAGGAAATCCTCAACCTGCTGACCCGGCTGCCGCAGCTGAAGGTGTCGTCGCGCACCTCGTCGTTCTTCTTCAAGGGCAAGCAGATCGACATCCCGATGGTCGCGGCCAAGCTCGACGTGAGCACGCTGCTCGAAGGCAGCGTGCGCCGTGCCGGCAACCGCGTGCGCATCAACGCGCAACTGATCGACGCGGCTTCCGACTCGAACCTGTGGGCCGAGACCTACGACCGGGAACTGCGCGACGTGTTCGCCATCCAGGACGACATCGCGCAAAGCATCGTCGATGCGCTGCGGGTCACCTTGTCGCCGAAGGAACGGCGCGCCATCCAGTACGTGGCCACCGCCGACGTGCAGGCCTATGACGACTACCTGCGCGGCCGCAAGTACTTCTACGCGTGGAACCGGCGCGACTCCCTGCGCGCGATCGAGATGTACAAGCAGGCGATCGCGAAGGATGCGAAGTACGCCGCGGCATGGGCCGGCCTGTCGGACGCGTACGTCATGCGCTACCGCTTCCTGGACGCCGACATCGGGCACGTCGCCAAGGCCCTGGATGCCAGCGAACGCGCCGTGCAGCTGGATCCGGACTCGGCCGAGGCACACGCCTCGCGTGGCCTTGCACTGTACATCGACCGGCAGTTCGAGCAGGCCGAACGACATTTCGAAACGGCAATGATGCTCAACCCGAATCTGTTCGAGCCCTACTTCCTCTATGGGACGATCTGCAGCTCGCTGGGCAATTTCGAGAAGGCCGCCTGGCTGTACCTGCGCGCCGCCGAGGTCAGCCCCGCCGATTACCTGCCGCTGGTGTACCTGTGCCAGGCCTACAGCGAGATGGGCCGCAAGGACGACGAGAACAAGGCGCGCCGCCGCGCCATCGGCCTGATCGAACGGGCGCTGGAGGTGAATCCCGACGACGCGCGCGCCCGCTACATGGGCGCGGCGAATTTCGCCACCGTGGGCGAAAAAGCCAAGGCGATCGAGTGGGCGAACCTGGCGCTGCGTTCGAGCGAAGACGAACCGATGGTGTTCTACAACGCCGCCTGCACGTTTGCCGTGCTGGACGAGCATGAGCGGGCGATCGACTTGCTCGAGCGCGCCGTGCAGCTCGGCTGGGGCGATCGCGCCTGGATGCAGAACGACAGTGACCTGGCCTCGCTGCGCGACAAGCCCCGCTTCCAGGCGCTGCTGGACAGCCTGCACTGAAACGAAGGCGCGGCGCCCCGGATGGATCGCCGCCGCGCGCGCCTGCCGGAAACCCCGCCCGCCCCTGTTTTCCAGCCACCGCGACCCCACTTCCAGCCGATGACTCCACTGCAACAGTTCATCGAAGCCCACCCGCGCCTGTTCGTGCTGACCGGCGCCGGCTGCAGCACCGACTCGGGCATTCCCGACTACCGCGACCGCGACGGCCAGTGGAAGCGCCCGCCGCCGGTGAACTTCGCCGCGTTCATGCACGAGCCCGCCACGCGCCAGCGCTACTGGGCGCGCAGCCTGGTCGGCTGGCGGCGCTTCGGCAACGCGCTGCCGAATGCCACGCACCACGCGCTGGCCGAGCTGGAGCGGCGCGGCCAGGTCGAACTGCTGGTGACGCAGAACGTGGACCGCCTGCACCAGCGCGCCGGCAGCGAGCGCGTGATGGAGCTGCACGGCCGCCTCGACGAGGTACGCTGCATGGGCTGCGACTGGCGGCTGCCGCGCCAGGTGTTCCAGCAGCTGCTGGTGCAGCGCAACCCGGCCTGGGCGACGCTGGACGCCGCTGATGCGCCGGACGGCGACGCCGATCTCGAAGGCCACGACTTCGCCGCCTTCGACGTGCCGCCCTGCCCGCGCTGCGGCGGCATCGCGAAACCCGACGTGGTGTTCTTCGGCGAAGCGGTGCCGCGCGCGCGCGTGGACATCGCCACGCGTGCCTGGCAGGCCGCCGACGCGGTGCTGGTGGTGGGCTCCTCGCTGATGGTGTATTCCGGCTACCGCTTCGTGCATGCCGCCGCAAGCGCCGGCAAGCCGGTGGCGGCGGTGACGCTGGGCCGTACCCGCGCCGACGCGCTGCTGGCGCTGAAGGTGGACGCACCCTGCCACGAGGCGCTGCAATTTCTCCGCCGGGCGTCGCCGTCGCTCGCCTGAAAGGCAACATGAAGGCTGCATCGCACGCCACGGCGGCGCAAACTCGCGTGCAACCCGGGAGATGGCCCATGAACGACCGCATCGAGAAACGCATCGAGCTGCAGGCCCCGGTGGCGCGCGTGTGGCGCGCGCTCACCGACCCGCGCGAATTCGGCAGCTGGTTCCGCGTGGCGCTGTCCGGGCCGTTCGAGCCCGGGCGGGAGTCCGTCGGCCACATCACCTGGCCCGGCTACGAGCACATCGCCTGGCGTGCGGTGGTCCGGGCGATGGAGCCGGAGCGGCTGTTCAGCTTCACCTGGCACCCGTATGCCATCGAGCCGGGCGTGGACTATTCCGGCGAGCCGCCGACCCTGGTCGAGTTCCGCCTCGAGGCGCGCGGCGACGGCACGCTGCTGACCCTGGACGAATCAGGCTTCGACCGCGTCCCCGCCAGCCGCCGCGCCGAGGCGTTCCGCATGAACGACCAAGGCTGGAGCGTGCAGATGGAGAACATCCGCCAGCACCTCGAAGGCGCCGCCGGCCGTGGCCGTTAGCGTGCCGGTGCGGCTGCAGGCATTCGTGGCGCCATGAAGGCACGACCCAGCCGGCGTGGGCCGGGATGATCTTCCCGCCATCCGTGGTCTTCTCCCACGGCAGCGAGAACACGCCGCCATCCTGCGTGGCCTCGCCGCCGGCCGCGCGAGCCGCTCCCGAACCGGCCGTCGCCAGGAGGAGCCCGCACGGGAGGAAAAGCCGTGGCCCGTTCATCGCGTACCCCATTGCGCCGGGTCGCGGCCGGATGGCATGCCGGGCAAGCCTGCCCTCATCGGCAGGACCGACGAGAGCGACGCCCCCTTTCACGCGAAAATGCGCCCGCACATGGCTCCATGTCGATCCGACCCATGCCTGTTCGTCGCCCCATGAAGGTGGCCACCGCGGTCGCCATTTCCCTGAGGAGACAGCCATGTCCTACATCGATGGTTTCGTGATCGCCGTGCCCAACGCCAACCGCGACAAGTTCGTCAGGCATGCCGGTACCTTCGACGTCATTTTTCTGGAGCTCGGCGCCACGCGCGTGCTGGAGTGCTGGGGCGACGACGTGCCCGAAGGCAAGCTCACCGATTTCCGCCGCGCCGTGCAGGCGAAGCCGGACGAATCGGTGGTGTTCTCCTGGATCGAGTGGCCGGACAAGGCCACCCGCGACGTCGGCATGGAAAAAATCATGAAGGACCCGCGCATAGAGGCGGCCGGCGACCTGCCCTTCGACGGCAAGCGCATGATCTTCGGCGGCTTCACGCCGGTCGTGGAATTGCCGGCGTAGCCGCGACGTCCCTCCCGCCCCATCCGCTCGCCCTGCGGGGCGAAGGTTCTTCATTTTTGCCACGGAAGCCATCATGACCACCCATACCGTTCGTCTCCACCGTGTGCTGCGCGCGCCGCCCGAGCGGATCTACCGCGCCTTCCTCGATGCCGACGCCATCGCCAAGTGGCTGCCGCCGAACGGCTTCACCTGCAAGGTGCACCAGCTCGATGCGCGGGTCGGCGGCAGCCACCGGATGACCTTCACCCACTTCTCCAGCGGCAACGGGCACAGCTTCGGCGGTACCTACCTGGAGCTCGTGCCGGACCAGCGCATCCGGTACAGCGACCGCTTCGACGACCCCGGCCTGCCCGGCGAGATGACCACCACCATCACGCTGCGTGCGGTGTCCTGCGGCACCGAGATCGACATCGTGCAGGAAGGTCTGCCCGAGGTCATTCCCGTCGAGCAGTGCTGCCTGGGTTGGCAGGAATCACTGCTGCTGCTCGGAAAACTGGTGGAGGCGGAGATCCCGGGCTGACCGCACGGCGGCAGCCGGCTGGCATGACGCCGGCACGGCCGCGGATGCCGGTGGCGCCGACGACAAGCGCGGCGTCGCCGCCCAGGCGCGCCTGCCGGTCGTGGCTGCGCAACATGTCGTGATCACGACGGCAGGCTTTCAGCGGCCGCTGTCGCGCGCATCCGCTTCGCCCGCCGTGCGGCGATGCTTCTTCTGCGCGTAGAGCCTGGCATCGGCCGCCTCCAGCAACGAGGCGGCCCGGTCGCCATCCGCCGGCGCGGTGGCGACGCCGATGGTGATCCCGGGGTAGGCCGCCTCGCGGGCGGCGCCTTCGCGCACGACCTCGCTGATGCGGTGGGCGATTTCCAGTGCGCCGGCATGGTTCGTGTCCGGCAGCACGGCAATGAATTCGTCGCCGCCGTGCCGCCCCAGGTGATCGCTTTCGCGCAACATCCCGCGCATGGTGTCGGCGACCCAGGTCAGGGCGCGGTCGCCCATGCTGTGCCCGTAGTGGTCGTTGATGAATTTGAAGCGATCCAGGTCCATCGCCAGCACGCTCAGGGGCTGCTGCCGAAGCCGGTGGAGGCCCAGTTCGGCGTCCAGGCGGGACAGGATGCCCCGGCGGTTGAGCACCCCGGTGAGCGGGTCCTTGAGCGCCTCGGTCTGCAGTTGGGCCTGCGTGGCCTCCCAGTTGGCGGTCATCCGGTTGAAGCACTCGGCCAGCACCGCCAGCTCGTCCCGCCCATCGACGTCCACGCGCACCCCCGGCTGTCCTTCCTCGATGCGCCGGGCGGCATGCGTCAACGCATGCAACGGCCGCAGCAGGGAGCGCAGGAAGACCACCACCAGCAACCCTGCCACGGTCAGGGTGATCAGCCAGATCCCCATCAGCCAGCGCAGTTGGCTCTTGCGCTGGGCGGCGGCGTGCTCGTAGCGCGCCTTGAGCACGCCGGACAGGCTCGCGCGTGCCCCCGAGACGTCCCGGATGGCGCGCTCCAGCTCCGTGCGCGTGTTCAGGCTGGCAACGGCCCCGCTCGCATGCCGGGCATGCACCTGCTCGATCAGGCGACGCACCGAGGGACGTGCCTGCACCCAGGCGTCTTGCGCATCGTCCAGGGCTCCCTTAGGGATGCCCTGGTCTATTCAGCGCAGGCGGCACCGGTTCTGTCTGTTCGCAGATTCGTGGTGCGCGGACGAAGGCAGGCGTCCGCCTGTCGAGGAGGCGCGCCGCGGAGATGCGGACAGACAGAGCCGGCCCCACAGCTCAAAACATAATGATGGGGTGATATCCAGAAGGCCCGCAGGCGGTAGCGCGCGGCTTGCCAAGGCAGCCAGCCTTGCCTGCGCCACGCGCTACCACCTGCGAACCTTCTGGATATCATGCCGCCTGCGCTGAATAGATCAGGGCATCCCTAGGCACGTCCTTGACGTCCATGCCGACATGAATGGCGGAAAAGCTGTCGTCGATGTTCCGGGTCAGCGCGGCAAAGTCCGGTACCGAGTCGTTCGACTCGGCCAGCAGTTCATCCACCAGCGCCTGCTGAAGGTAGTACTCCAGCGTGCCCAGCGGGAGCAGTCCGTTTACCGACTCCTCGACGGAATCGCGAAAAGCCATCTCCTGCTCGTTCAGTACCGCCATGCTCACGGCACTGAGGACGGCAAGCGGCAGCAAGAGAAGCGCGATGATCGCCGTCATCCGCTGCCGTACCGAAAGCCTGCGCAGTAGCGCCTCGGGGTTTTTTTCCATCACTGCCGCCTTGCCTTTTCCATGACCATGCGAATGCCGCACCCGACATCTTTCGTGGTGCGCGGGTCATCGTACAGTGAGCCGGCCGGGTCGGAAGCGCCTCGTCGCCATCGCTGCCCCGGCGACGAAGCGGGCGGGCCCGGGGTGACGGCCTGTCCCTCGCTCCCTCGTCGCCCCTCACAACAGCGTGCAGTTGCAGCAGCCTTTCTTGTTGAGCGTCTCGGCCCGGTGGGCCTCGCTGCTCGTGCCGCCCGTGCTGCGCCGCAGGTCGTCCTTGTCCAGGGTGTCCAGGGTATCGAGCACGTCGTACATGAAGCCGTAGTCCGCATCGACGGGCTCCACATGGTCCACGTGGGTCAGTGCCTTCAGGCACGCCACCCACTCGTCGTAGCTGCCGACGAAGACCCGTCTTTCACCGCCGAACTGCTGGATCGTGGCGTCCACGATCACCTCTTCGCCCGTATGGGCCCAACGAAGAAGCACGCTCGTGTGGGAGGTCTTTTCCCGCAGCGGAATGCGCACCGCCTTCTTTCTCCGCTCGGTCGGGGGGTCGCCGACGTAGTTGCCGAAACCCACGTCGAGAAGCAGCTTCGTCACGCCCGCGCAGTCCCCCTTGTTCCGGGTGGAATACGGCAGGGCCCAGTCCGTCAGCTGTTCGTTGGTCAATCGAGACATGGCACGCTCCGCAAGGCGGAAAGGTGATGAACCGATGTCGCAAAGCGGCCTCAGCTTACTCCGCAGGCGGCCGCCGGACAGCCGCCCCGACTCAAGACAGCGAAGACCATGGCCCGAATGCCGTCCCTCCCCCTTGCCCAGGCGGCGGCAAGTGACCTGCCGGAGCCCGTGTGACTAAATAAGCCGTCCGGGAAACCGGAACTGCCCCGGCACCCTTTCCACGCGAGGAACTGCCCATGCCGTACCCACGACAGCTTCCTGCCACCGGCACCTGCCGCTGCGGCCGCGTACGCCTGCGCGTCACCAAGCCGGCCATGCTCAGCATGGCGTGCCACTGCCACGGCTGCCAGAAGATGACCGGCAGCGCATTCTCGCTGTCGTTGGCCCTGCCCGCCGACGGGGTGGAGGTGATCGCCGGCGAACTGGTCCGCGGCGGCCTGCAGGAGGAACACAGCCACCTGTACTGCGCGTTCTGCAAGTCGTGGGTGATGACCCGGCCGGCCGGGCTCGACTGGCTGGTGAACCTGCGCCCCTCGGTACTCGACCCTCATGCCGACTTCGTGCCTTTCATCGAAACCTGCACCGATGCCCGGCTCGCCTGGGCATCGACCCCGGCCCGGCACAGCTACGCCGGCTTCCCGCCGATGGAGGACTACCAGCCGCTGGTCGAGGCCTACGCCGCCGCGACCGCGGATGCCTGATCCACGTGCCCGAGCCTGTCGGCTCAGGGCGCGCCACGATAGTCAAGAACGGAGCACCGCATGCGCCTGCACATCCTGTCCGATCTGCACCTGAGTGCGCACGGCATGCCGCCGCCCGAAGTGGTGGCGGACGTGACCATCCTTGCCGGCGACATCCGACGCCCGGCGGCCGAGGCGATGCAATGGGCGGCCGGCCTGGGTCGCCCGGTGCTGTACGTCCCCGGCAACCACGAGTTCTACGGCGGCGCGATCCCGCAAGTGCGCCAGGCGCTGGCGCGCAGCGCCGGCGAACACGGCATTGGGCTGCTGGACCAGGACACATGCACGATCGGCGGCGTGCGCTTCGTGGGCGCCACCCTGTGGACGGATTTCGAGCTGTTCGGCGTCGACGGCAAGGATCTCGCGATGACGGCGTCGGCGCAGTTCATGCGCGACTTCGCCGCCATCCGCAACGCCGACGGCAGCGTGTTCACCCCGGCCGATGCCTGCACGCTGTTCGCCGAACAATACGCCTGGCTCGCCTCCGTGCTGGAGCAACCCTTCGCCGGGCCGACCGTGGTCGTCACCCACCACGCGCCGACCCCGCGCAGCGTCCACCCGCGCTTTGCCGACTCGCCGGTCAGCGCCGCCTTCGTGTCCGACTGCAGCACGCTGATGGGCCGCGCCGTGTTGTGGGTCCACGGCCACACCCACGACAGTTTCGACTACACCGCGAACGGCACCCGCGTGGTGTGCAACCCGCGCGGCTACAGCGTCGGCGGAGTCAACGAGAACCCGCATTTCGACCCGTGCCTGTGCATCGAAGTGGCGGTCGGCTGACAAGGGGCGCGCTGCGGCGGCGCCATGTCGATCCGCGCCCCCGCCGTTCGTCGGCTGCAGGAAGAGCCACTTCCCCCGACCCAGGAGCAACGGCATGATGAGCAAGAACACGATCTGTCTCTGGTACGACGGCGCCGCGCTGGACGCCGCCACGTTCTACGCCAGAACCTTCCCGGACAGCACCGTGGGCGCCGTCCACCGCGCGCCGGGCGACTACCCCGCGGGCAAGCAGGGCGACGTGCTGATGGTGGAGTTCACCGTGATGGGCATCCCCTGCCTGGGCATGAATGGCGGCCCCGGCATGCCGCACAACGAGTCGTTCTCGTTCCAGGTGGCCACTGACGACCAGGCCGAAACCGACCGCCTGTGGCACGCGATCATCGACCACGGCGGCCAGGCCAGCGAATGCGGCTGGTGCAAGGACCAGTGGGGCCTGTCGTGGCAGATCACCCCGCGCGCCCTGATCGCCGCGGTCACCGACCCTGATCCTGCCGCGGCCAGGCGCGCGTTCGAGGCCATGATGGGCATGACCAAGATCGACATCGCCGCGATCGAGGCGGCGCGGCGCGGCTAAATTCCCATCTCCCTCCGGCGACTGAAAGGAGTCCCCTTGCGGGTGAGAAGGTGGCCCGACCTGCCGGTGCGGATGCACCGGCGGAACGGCGAAGCCGGCCCCACTGGGGCGAGCGCCATGGATGGCGCGAGTCAGGGCCGGATGAGGGTACGGGCGAAGCGAGGCAATGCAGGCATATCGGATCCTGTACATCGCGCTACGCCCGAACCCTCACCCCAACCCCTCTCCCGGAGGGAGAGGGGCTTTATACAGCCGAACCACATCGTCAATCAGGTTATCTGGAGTTCCCCATGACCCCCACCATCACCGCCTTCGAAAGCTCGCCCGACCGCGGCCAGGGGCTCGCGCGCGACATGCGTGTGCGCTGGGCGCTGGAAGAAACGGGCCAGCTTTACGACGTCCGCCTCGTTTCGTTCAAGGCCATGAAGGAACCCGCGCACCGCGCGCTGCACCCGTTCCGGCAGATCCCCACCTACGAGGAAGGCGAGCTCGTGCTGTTCGAGTCCGGCGCCATCGTGCTGCATGTCGCGCAGCGCCACGCGGGCCTGCTGCCGGACGACGCGAACGCCCGGGCGCGCGCCGTCATGTGGATGTTCGCCGCGCTCAGCACGATGGAGCCGCCGATCCTCGAACTGCAGACCGCGAAGTTTGCCGAGGGCGACAAGCCCTGGAGCGCGCAGCGCCTGCCGCTGATCAAGGAGCGCATCCGCCACCGGCTGGGCGAACTTTCCACCCGCCTGGGCGACACCGACTGGCTCGATGGCGCCTTCAGCGCGGGCGACCTCATGATGGTGCACACGCTGCAGCGGCTGAAGCCGTCGGGCCTGCTGGACGGCTACCCGAACCTCGCCGCCTACGTCGCCCGCGCCGAAGCGCGGCCGGCCTATCGGCGCGCCTTCGCCGCGCAGCTGGCCGTGTTCACCGGCGCGCATCCGGCTGGCTGAGGGCCGCCGCGGCTTCCGGCCGGAGCCGGCCCGCGGATTTCAACCCTTCGTTCGCCCACGTCGAAAGCGCCGCCTGCCGTTCGTCGCATGGAAGGCAGCACGCATGCCTTGACCCCTTTCCACCCGCTGAAGGATCTCCGCCGTGTCCCGAATGATTTTCGTGAACCTCCCCGTCGGCAATCTCCATGCGTCCATGGATTTCTACCGATCGCTGGGCTTCGACAACAACGCTCGCTTCAGCGATGAAACGGCGGCGTGCATGGTATGGAGCGAGGCGATTTACCTCATGCTGCTCACCCACGCCCGGTGGCGCACTTTCACGGATCGCCCGATCCCGCCCGCAGGCGCCAGCGAAGTCGCGCTGGCGATCTCGTTGCCCGACCGCGCGGCCGTCGACGCCATGATCGAGGCAGCCGCCAAGGGCGGAACCGCCGACGTCAACCCCGTGCAGGATCTCGGCTTCATGTACAGCCGCTGCCTGGCCGACCCCGACGGGCACGTGTGGGAGCCGTTCTGGATGGACCCGGCAGCGATTCCCTCCGGCGACCAGCCGGGCTGAACGCGCCGGCATTCCGCTCAAGCGGCGAAAACCGGAACCGGGTTCGGCGCCCGCCAACCGGCTTTCCTGGAAAGCGGACTCGTTGAGGACGCTTCGCCTGCACTTGTGCGCCGAAGGCGGAGGCGTAGTCTTTTCCTTCCCCGATCCGGGTCCACAACAGAGCGTTCGAGGAAAGCGCGCTCCTGTTCCCGAAAGACGCCGGGGAAGGCGGAGGGCGTGCCATGGTCGAGTGGATCGAATACGCCAAGATGGCCGGTGCCTTCGTCGGCGCGCTGGGCATCGCCACGCTGGCCAAGCTGTACCACGACAAGGTGGTGGCCGGGAAAGACACCGAGCTGAAGATCAAGGATGCCGAACTGGCTCGCGTGCGGGCCGAGCTGGACAAGGCCGAGGCGCGTGCGCAGAGCGCCGAACGGGACGCGCTGCCGGCGCATCGCGACCTGACCCGGCTGCGCAGCCAGCTTGGCGAGGTGCTGGAACGGCTGGCGCAGGCCATGCAGGTGCAGGCAGCCTCGTTGTACATCCCGCTGTTCAATGCCGGCGACGAGCGCGGCAGCGCACCGCGCAGCTTCGCTTTCGTCGCGGCATGGAATATCGAACCCGCCGCAACGGCGGCGATCCTGAAGATGAAGCTGGTCGAAGCGTGGACCGTGGTGGGCGAGTGCTGGGACAAGGGCACGCCGATCACCGTCAACAACCTGCAGCGCAACGTCCGCCACGTGCCGTCGTACGACAAGCAGTCCGGCTTCGTGCCGGTCAACACGCTGGTGTCGCCGGTGCGCTGGCAAGGCCGGCCGGTGGGCGTGGCGCAGTTCTTCAACAAGACCGTGCCCGGCCGCACCTACGAAGTCGACGAACAGGGCTTCCGCGGCGACGACCGGCGGCTGCTGGCCGAGGCGCTGCAGGAAGCCGACGACACCGGCCTGGCGGGCAAGCTGCACTACTTCCAGTCCAGCCCGGACGCGCTGCGCTTCCTCGGCCTGCAGGGCGAGCTGGATCTGGAAAACGCGGTGATCATGTACGTGGACCTGACCCAGTCCTCGGCGCTGTATCGCGAGATGCCGCTGATCGAGGTGGCGCGCCTGATCAACCGCTTCAGTCGCAACATCTACAAGCGGGCGAACCCGTTCGGCGGCGTGCTGGAGAAATTCAACGGCGACGGCGTGCTGATCCGCTTCCACTACGACGAGGCCGACACGCGCGCTCCGCTGGGCAACCCGGCACTGCGGGCGATGTGCGTTGCCGCCGAACTGGTCGACGAATTCCGCAGCTTCAAGTCGTTGCACTGGCACGGTGTGGCGCAGGATCTCGCCGATTCGATCAAGCTGCGCGTCACCATCGCGCTGGGGCCGGTGATCTCGACCACGATGGGGCCGCAGCAATTCCAGCTGCCGACGGTGATGGGCCAGTGCGTGAACCGTTCGGCCAAAATGAGTGCCTACGCACCGCGCGACCGCGACGTGGTGCTGGTCGACGACAACGTGGGCCGGGCGCTGGAGCAGATCGACCCGGGCTACCTCGCCGCGCTCGCTGATTTCGACCAGTGGCTCGACCCCCGTGCCAGCCAGGCGGCCAGCCTCGCCGGCCATCGCTATTTCGAAGTCGAGCTGGAGCCGTTCCGGCGCGCCGCGGCCACCTCGCGGCGGACGCCCTGACCGCGCTGCTTCGACACCCTGCGTCATGGGAAACCGGCGCGACCGTGCCCGCGCCGGTGGCCCTGACGCCGCACATCCCTATACTTGCAAACCTTCATCCCCCGGCTCAGTGCCCCGCCCATGCCACGCCTACGCCTTGCCGAACCGCTCGTGATGCTGGCGACCGTGGTGCAATGGCTGGCGTTGTCGATGCTGACCGGCGCCGTGGTCGGCGTGGGTTGCAGCATCTTCCTGCGCTTCCTGTTCGCCACCGAGGGCCGCGTCTACGCGGTGCCGCTGGGGTGGCAGATGAGCCTGTTGATGCTCGGCGGGCTCGCCAACGGCCTGCTGCTGCATTACGGCTACCGGCTGAGCCGCAGCGGCTACAGCGACTCGCCGATCGTCGCGGTGAACGAGCAGCACGGCAGGATGCCGTTCCGGACCTTGTGGGTGAAGCCGCTCGCCGCGCTGATCACCCTTGGCTGCGGCGGTTCGGCTGGCAAGGAAGGGCCGTGCTCGCACATCGGCGCCAGCCTGGCTGCCGGCATCGGCCGGCTGCTGCACCTGAACCCCGAGCTGCGCAAGCGGCTGCTGGCGTGCGGGGTCAGCGCCGGCTTCGCCAGCGTGTTCGGCACCCCGGTCGCCGGCGCCATCTACGGCGTGGAGATGCTGGCGATCGGCCGCATCCGTCACGACTTCCTGTTTCCCGGCATCGTGGCCGGCGTCACCGCGTTCCAGGTCAGCAAATATCTGGGCGTGCCCTACCCCGTCTACCACATCGCCTTCGTCAGCGACTTCACCGAGCTGCTGTTCCTGAAGACCGTGCTGATCGGCATCCTGTGCGGCGCGGCGGCGTGGGTGTTCGTCGAGCTGCTGCAGCAGGCCAGGCGGCTGTTTGGACGTCTGCGCGACCGCTACGCGCTGTGGCCGCCGCTGCTGCCGCTGCTGGGCGGCGTGGTGCTGTCGCTGCTGATCATGGTCGTGCCGTCCGACTACCTCGGCCTGAGCCTGCCGATCATGGAACGCGCCCTGCACGGCGAGACGATGCCGTACCTGGGTTTCCTGTGGAAAGCGTTGCTGGTGGCGATCACGCTGGGCTCGGGCTTCTACGGCGGCATCGTGACCCCGCAGTTCGTGATCGGCGCCGTGCTGGGCGGCGCGTTTGCGCATCTGTTCGGGCTGGCGCCGGCGCTGGGCGCGGCGGTGGGCCTCGTGGCCGTGGTCGCCTCGGCGTCCAATGCACCGATCGCCGCCATCCTGATGGGCATCGAGTTGTTCGGCGCCGATTCGACGCTGTACGTGGCCGGCGCCTGCGTCGCCGCCTACCTGATCATCGGCCATCGCAGCGTCTATCCGGCCCAGCAGATCGCGTTCAGCAAATCGTCGTGGATCTTCGCCCACGCCGACCTGCCGGTCGGCCAGGAAAAGGTGCGCCTGTCGTACGGCCTGCTGCGCTGGTGGAGTGCGCGACGGCGCGGCGCTGCAAAGTCACGGGCCGCCGGGGACGGCGAAAAGGGGAGCTGAGCCGCCAAACCGCCCCGTGCGGCATGACGACTGGACGCCAGGGATCCGCGTCCCCGTCGATCGCTCTCTATTCCAGGCTCAGGTCGTAGATCACCGTGGCCGGATCCCGCGGATCCAGGCAGCGCTGGAAGCCGATGTTCGCCGCCAGACGATCGCCGCCGCCGGACCGGCTCGGGGCGTAGGCGCGCATGTGCCGGATGCCGCGCGCCCTTGCCGCGGCGATCAGGTGGCGCATCAGCAGCGAACCGACGCCGCGCTGCCGCCATTCGCCACTCACCGTGAGCGAGGCATCGCAGCGGTCGCCCGCGGCATTGGCATGAAACTGCGCCGCACCGATCTCCCGCTCGCGTCCCTCGTACGGGACCAGT
The DNA here is from genome assembly GCF_033345435.1 of Rhodanobacter sp. KK11. Lineage (NCBI taxonomy): Bacteria > Pseudomonadati > Pseudomonadota > Gammaproteobacteria > Lysobacterales > Rhodanobacteraceae > Rhodanobacter > Rhodanobacter sp. KK11. Next base: position 18,115 of record NZ_JAWPMI010000003.1, on the reverse strand, counting down.
GCGATGAAGCCCACGGCACAGGCCGGGTCGAGGTTGGTCAGCTCGCGCGCCACTTCCGGCGTCGGGTCGTGGACCAGGCCGAGAAAGCGCGAACTGCGGAACGCGGGCGACAGGTGGGTGAGAAACTCCAGTTCGAGCCCCGCGTCCTGCTGGCCGATCGAACGGATGCGCACGACCGTGCCGTCCGGCAGCCTCTCGTTCCAGCCCTCGCCCGGGGTTGCGTCGGTGTGTGCCATGGCATGCTCCGTCATCAACCGGATGCTTCAGCCTAACCGTCGCCCCAGGCGGTCAATTGATCAGCATCAATGAACCGGGGGAATCGAACGGGAGCAGGTTCACCCTCCATCTCCGGGAAGTGGGCCTGACCCCGTCTTGTTGCCCGGGCGGCGCGAGGTAGGTGGCCTGCGCGTCGCGCACGCCGGGTTTCGCCCCACGCCACGGCGTCAACCGCTGCTCGTCATAGACGTCGCCGATGATGCCACGCAGCTTCTCCACGTCGCGGACGATGGCATCGCCCATGATCGACAGCGTGGCGTCGGACAACTCGGCGTGATCGCTGCAGGTCACCACGTTGCCAAGGGCCCGCAGGCTGTCGAGCAGCAGGTTGATCGCGTCGACCTGCTCCAGGGTGACCCCGAACAGGTGGCGGTTGCCCGCCCCATCCCACACCGGCCCGGCAATGTCCGCTTCCGCGGCTTCCGTGTGAGCCTCCGCTTCCGCTTCCGCTTCCGCATCGGCCCCGCCTGCCGCGGCCCGTTCGCCACGCTCGGCCGGCCAGGAAAGTTCGTCCAGCACCTGGGCGATCTGCTCCTCCAGCAGTTCCAGGCAGATCGCCACTTCGCCCGGGCGAATCTCCGTGGTCCATTCCTGGTCCTCGTCCGGCCTGCGCGGCCGCGCCAGGTTGGTCAGGAACCCCACGTACTCGCGCAGCTGCTTCAGCCGCAGCTGGCTGTCCTCCGACAGGAAATAGCCGGTCACTCCCAGATCATTCGAATCGGTCGTCGACATGCTCGCCTCCTCGTTCCATCACATGCCCATCGGAAACAGAGGGCAAGCCCGGCTCTACGCCTCTTCCTTCGACCGATGCCCCCGGCGCCCGTCACTGCCCCCTTCTCTCCATGGCCACAATGCAACTATGAATTGCTCATGTCAACAACCATAAATGGCGTATCTGCCAACGCGGGTGCGCAACAATGGATCGCACTTGCCAAGCCTCGCCGCGCGCAAGCACGGGGACGATGCGACAACCGGGAATTGGAATGGCAGCACCCTACGAGCACTTCGCGAGCCGCCTGCGCAAGGCGCTGGACCGGACCGACTTCGTTCCAGGGCGCGGAAGGACAAGTGCCCTGGCCGCCCGCTACGCGGTATCGCGGGAAACCGCCCGCAAATGGCTCACCGGCCTGGCCCTGCCCGAGCTCCCGCGCATCATCGAACTGGCCAAGGATTTCGACGTCAGCCTGGAGTGGCTCGCCACCGGGCGCGGCCCCATCGCGCCCGGCGTGGGCGAAACCAGCGCCCTCTATCGTCGCCTGAGCGACAACGAGAACCACCTGCTCGATGCGTTCCGCAAGCTGCCCGAATCGAAGCGGCAATTGCTGGTGAAGTTCCTTGCCTGAAAGCAGCAGGACGCAGAAAGAAGAGGCAGCGCCGACTTTTCGAAAAAGGGGGCGAGACCATTGCACGACACCCCCTTCGACACCCGTATCGGCCGACCCGACCCAGCGCCGATGGATGGTCGGCATCGTCATCGCAACGCTGCTGACCGTGGCCCTCGTGATCGTCGACCTGGCCACCGGCGGCCGCCCCGATCCGGCGCCGCTGCGCGCCGCATCCACCCTGCTCGACGGCCCCTGGCGATTCCATGCCGGCGACGATCCGCACTGGGCGGCCGCCGATGCGGATGACGGCGACTGGGAAACGATTGACCTGACTGCCCTGCCCGGCAGCCACGACGGCGACGTGGGTCTGCCCGACTACGTGCCCGGATGGATGGCGCACGGCCATCCCGGCTACCACGGCTACGCCTGGTACCGGCGCACCGTGACGGTGCCGGCCGGAAGCGCGTCGTGGGACATCCTCGGGCCGACCCTCGTCGAGGACGGCTACGAACTGTATTGGAACGGCCAGCTGCTGGGCGGCTCGGGCAGGCTCGGCCCGGACCCGCGCCTGGTCGGCACGCGACCGCTGCGGTTCGCCCTGCCCGCCGGCGCGGCGGGCAGCCGCGGCGTGCTCGCCGTGCGCACCTACATGCTCCCCGGCTCCGGCGCCAGCGCGGAGGGCGGCGGCATCCACGCCGCGCCCATCCTCGCGCCGCGGCCGACGAGCGACGCACTGCACCGCGCGCAATGGCGACGCAGCATCGCCGGCTACATCCTCGACGCAGTCGAGCCAGCCGCCATGCTGGCGCTGGTCGGCCTGATGCTGGTGGTCGGCTCGCGCAGTTGCCGCCGGGGTTTGCTGCTGTTTGCCGGCATCGCGCTCGCGCTGACCGCAGCCCGGCGGCTCAACAACGCGATCGTGTCATGGACCGACCTGCAGGACCTGCGCACCTATGCGTGGCTGGCCAAGGTGATGTGGGTGCCGACCATGACCACCTGGCTGCTGGCCTGGAACCGCTGGCGCCTACCCGCGTGGCGCAGCATCGACGTGCTGGCCGTCGCGCTGGGCGTCGTCGGCATTGTCGGCACCCTCGCCCACGCGCCGCTTTGCACGAGCGTCAGCCGGCTGGGTTCGATCGCGCTGTTCGCCGTGATCGTCGCGCGCATCGCCCGTGGCGGTTCGATGCGCATCCTGGCACTCGTCACGCTGGCCTCGGTACTGGCCGCGCTGTTCGGCAGCGAGCTGCTCGACCCTTTCGGCGTGCCGGGCATCTGGTTCCCGTTCAACATCGGCGTGTCGCGCACGCAGTACATCTACGCGATCAGCATCCCGCTGCTGGCCTTGCTGATCGTGCGGAGCCTGCTGCCGAAACAGGATCAGAGTGAGAGGGCCCGGGTTTGAGTGACACCTTTGAACGGGGACAATCCTCCGGGAGGTGTCAGTTGCCCCGCGCGTGCCGGGCAAAAAACGCTGCCATGGCGTCGTCCGCCTCCACCGACCAGATGGCGGCGACGTGGCCCTTGCCGGCCACGGGCACGAAGCGCTTGTCGGTCGAGCCGGCTGCGGCGAAATCGGCACGGCCCTCGGCGATGGGAATGACCTCGTCCGCCGTCCCGTGCACGACCAACAAGGGTCCGTGGTAGCGCCGCAGTTCCTCGGCGTTGCGGATGCCGTCCTTCACGCTGGCCGCGACCTCCACCGGCCGGTGCAGCGCCCGGGCGATATCGGCAGGCAGCGCATCGGCCGCGGCCAGCGGGTCGAGCAGCACCAGCCCCGCCACCGAGGGCCGGCTCGCGGCGACGTGGCTGGCGAACACCGAACCCAGCGACCACCCCACCACGTACACCGGTCGCCCTGCCGCCTTCTTGATCGCCAGGTCGTAGATGGCCAGCGCATCCGCGCGCGCCTGCGCCAGCGAGATGGCGCCGTCGCTGAAGCCGGTGCCGCGGTAATCGAAGGTGAGCAGGTTGAAGCCGAGCTGGGCGTAGAGAAACCCGTCGCGGGCCTGCGTGAAGGCATCGCCGATGATCTCGTTGTTGCCGTGGAAGCTGACCACAAAGGGAGCACTCGCCACCGGCGAGGGATAGAACCATCCACGCAGGGCCACGCCGTCGGCCGCGGTCAGCAGCACGGCCTGACGCGAATCGTCCTTCGCCGCATCGGCCCACACGCCGGGCGGCAGCCGCTTGGCCGGATGGAACAGGCGGGCATCGTCAAAGCGCAGCACGCCGGCAGGCGCCGACGGCGCCTGCGCCGCCCGGACCGGCCCCATGCCGAGCAGCAGGCAGCCGAGACCGCTCGCCACGCACAGCGCCAGACGCCTGCGCCCAGCACCGCGTCGCTCGCCTCCACGAAGCGCAACCATCGTCATCGCAAGCATTCCCCCGACACCCCACGCTGTAAGTAGCGGCCACGAAAAGCTCGCCATTCGTTGGAAAGTCGAACCTGACCCTTGTTTCGACTTGCCGCCACCCGCTCGCCGTCACGTCAGCCCAGATACACCTCGACGTAGCGCCCGGCCACCACGCTTTCGGCGAATGCGCGGCGGATCACCGCAGCGTCCAGTATCTCGTTGACCTTGATCCACACGCCGGCATACGTCTTGGTGCCGAACTGCAGGCGGAACTTGCCGTGCGTGACGACCTTGTTGCCGTTTGTCACGGGCCCTTCTCGGTCGATCCGCTTGGACTTGGCGCCGAGGGTATAGAGGTAATCCTTGGTCTTCTTGGCCTCGTTATCGGAAACCGTGTTGAGATCCCACTTGGCGATCAGGCTCTCCACCTCGGCCGCGTCCTTGCCGACGGCATCCATCGCGTTGCTGGTCGCGATCGTTCGCGTCTGCGAAGTCGGGGCAACCACCGGCGTCGGCGCTGCCGCCAGCGAACCGGCGGTGAAGCATTGCGGGCAATACGTCTGGCCCGCACTCGTCATCGAAAACGCCTGCCCCGCGGTCGGGCAAGCTCCATTGCCACAGATGTAGTACGGCATCGGATCGGTCCAGTGTGATCGAGTTGGTTTGCAGCGTCGCCAGAGACTACTACGCCGGAACGCGGGAAACGGAAGAACGGTGCCCAGGAAAAATTTGACAACTCCCGTTGCCGCCCCACGCGAACGAAACCGGGGTCCGGAACCGGGGTCAGAGTCGACTTTCTATGGTCGGACTCAAGGAAAGGGCACTCTGACCCCTGTTTTGGTTCAACCGGGTCAGAGCCAGTTTCGCGCAGTGAGTGGCTCTGACCTGGGCTTCATGTCGGCCCCGCGCATCTGTCAGACCTTCAACGAGTCGGGCCACAGAAAGTATCCGCCAAAGCGCGAGCTCATCCTGAATTCGCCACCCGCCGCCTTCCCTTTCTCGGTGAGGTGCGTCTTGTCGGACTTGACCTCCAGATAGGCGCTGGCAAGCAGCTTGTCCATCAGTTCGTTCGTCTTCAGTCCCAGCTTGCGGGCCAGCTTGGAGGTAGTGAGCTTGCCAACCGTATCGGCGTCATCCTTGCCAGCGTCGTGCTCGCCCTCCTCCGCACTGGCGTTCTCAGACACTGCAACACGTTCCATCGAGATGCGGATTTCGTCACTGATGCGAATGATCCGCTGCGCTTCCTCATAGGCATCGCGGTACAGCTCGGGGTCCTCTTCGCGGCGGATCAGGATACCCATTTCATTGTTGTTGACTTGGCTGAACTCGTAGAGGTTGAGGCTGGTGACAATGCACAGTTCCTCGTTGAGATAGCACTTGGCATGCAGGTTCTTGCAGAAGCTGGTGCGGATATAGGTCAAGTCGCGCAGCCAGCTGATCTCCACCGGCTGCAGCTCACTTTTCCCGTAGACCATGCGCACATCGATCTTCAGCCGGTTCTTGTCGGCCAGCAGTTCCTTCACACGGTCGTTGAGCTTCAGGTACGGACTGATCAGGATCAGGCGATCCCTGGCGTCCTTGATCAACTCTTCAAGGAAATAATTTGTCGCGCTGGTGTTCAAAAACTTTGCCATCAACAGCCTCCACAAAAAAAGCGGCGAGAGTCAGCTTTTCGACCATCCGAACCTGGATCAGAGTCCACCATCAAAGGCATCGACGTCAAAGAAAGTTCACTCTGACCCCTGTTTTTTGTCGACGTCAAAGAAAGTTCACTCTGACCCCTGTTTTTCGGGTTTCTAATGAATGGCCCCACCACAGAACGGGCAACCATTAGCTAACCAAGCAGCCTTCATTTTCTCTGCATCGATCGGCTGTCCACATGACTTACAGGGATGAACACGCCCCTCTTTCACCCTAAGGTCCTTAATAACCCTAGCTAAGTCAAATATGTATCGCCTCACTCTACTATCAATCGATGCGTTATCCTTGAAGAAGGTTATCTTTCGACTCTTTGAATGCAAGTCCTGCGTGGCGGAGTAGCTAGCTGCTACGATCATCAGCTTACTACCAATGTGGAGATCCTTCGGCTCAACGCCGGCCTTCCTGAAATGAACAAGTCGCTGGTAGACCAACTCCGAAAACTCGGGCTCTTGTAAACAAGCCTTCTGCTCCTGGTTCTCAAAAATCGCAAAATGACTTGATCGCTTCGAAGTGAGAAAGTCTATAACGCTGTTCCACACCGCCAAAGCGGCTGCGTTATTTTTTATGTTTTCGATCTTTTTCCTGCCATCGGCCTTTATGGCATCACGGAGGTGCTGATCGCTTATATATTGATATGGTTTTCCTTGCTTTAGCTTACCTTGCCGATATGTCTTAAACTCCTGCCAAGCCGCCAACAGAATTGTGCCAAAATCTCTAGCGTTACCCATACTACCTAATATTATGAGCTCTAGCTTTCGATTGTTGTTTATGAGAGTTTTTATTGTTATCTGACTGTCATGGAAGGCAGCATTCAAACGTTTATTTATAAAGTCAGTAAAGAAGTCGATACACGCCTGGCGATCACCTTTCGAGTTCTCAATGATGAGGTCGGAGTCTAGATCAATTCGGTGCTGAAGATCAGCTCCGATCGAGAGTGGAGCTAAGTTTCCTCGATAAGGAACATATGCGATCCAAAAAAATATGGGAGTATCGATTACCTTGTTGATGAACTCTGCGGTCCAACGCTGCTTGTCATCATGGCCGTAGATTTTTTCCCACTCATCAATGTAGAACGTGAGAGAGCCAAGACCCATGTGTCTGGCCACCTCCTTCATCAGCCTGTGGAAGGCTCCAGCATCGAAGTACCTCAGGGACGATGATGAGGCCTCACTTCCGCTCGACGTGTTGTCCGTACTTTTGACTGAGCCGGCAGTTTTCATTGCCAGATCATTCAAGCTTAAGCTCGAATCGAAGGAGCCGATCATTTCGAGCCCGCTGTTGCACTGCTCGGTGATGCGCTTTTGATGTTCCCCAAGCACATCAATGGTAGTGGTTCCGGCCAGAAACTCGACCGCCTTGTTTGAAACCAACGAGATAGACCTTGCGACACCCTCAAGGAAGCGCTTCTTATCCTTGTCCCCGATCATTGTTCGAAGCCGCGATACCAAGCCGCTTGGCGACTTAGATTTCAGTTCGATCACAAGCTGCGACACAAGACTTTCGCATATGAAGGCCGCGAGCATGCGCTTGAACGAATCCTCGCTAACGCCTGAAGGCACATCTAGGCGCTTAAGGTTCACGTAGACGCAGAAGTTCCTCTCTTCGAAGATCGAAGAATTAATTCTGTGTCTGGAAAGGAGCATGAGATGGGTCTTCCCCGTCCCTCTCAGGCCCAAAATTACCCCGCTAGAATTTCTTGAAATTGTAGCTAAGTGATCTAGATGGTCCTTAGTTGCTACGTGGAGCGCTAACAGCTCCTCGATCTTTTCTTTGCTCGTTTCGAGATCCAACTCGAAGTCGGCACGTAGGTCTGAGAAGGCCAAGCTTAGACGCTTCACAAAACTATCGTCGGCGACCAAATCGCGTAGGTATTTCACTAAATGCCCCCTGTCGAACCACAAAAAAAGGAAGGTGCTCCGCCCTACCCTTCTTAACGCTTCAGATCATCGGCAACTTCAACCCCTGCTCCTTCGCGCACTCCACCGCAATCTCATACCCCGCATCCGCATGCCGCATCACCCCAGTTCCCGGATCATTCCACAACACCCGCGCAATCCGCTTGTCCGCCGCTTCGCTGCCGTCGCACACGATCACCACGCCGGAATGCTGCGAATACCCCATCCCCACCCCGCCGCCATGATGCAGCGACACCCACGTCGCGCCGCCGGCCACGTTGAGCATCGCATTGAGCAACGGCCAGTCGGACACCGCATCGCTGCCGTCCTTCATCGCTTCGGTCTCGCGGTTCGGCGAGGCCACCGAGCCGGAATCCAGGTGGTCCCGGCCGATCACCACCGGCGCCTTCAGCTCGCCGTTGCGCACCATCTCGTTGAACGCCAGGCCCAGCTTGTCGCGCAGGCCCAGCCCGACCCAGCAGATGCGCGCCGGCAGGCCCTGGAAGCTGATGCGCTCCCTGGCCATGTCCAGCCAGTGGTGCAGGTGCTTGTCGTCGGGGATGAGTTCCTTGACCTTGGCGTCGGTCTTGTAGATGTCTTCCGGGTCACCGGAGAGCGCGGCCCAGCGGAACGGGCCGATGCCGCGGCAGAACAGCGGGCGCACGTAGGCGGGCACGAAGCCGGGGAACGCGAACGCGTTCTCGCAGCCGACGTCCTTGGCCATCTGGCGGATGTTGTTGCCGTAGTCGAAGGTGGGGATGCCTTGCGCGTGGAACGCGAGCATCGCTTCGACGTGGGTCTTCATGGACAGCTTGGCGGCGCGCGCGGTGCCGACCGGGTCGGCCTTGCGGCGCGCGAACCACTGCTCCAGCGTCCAGCCCTGCGGCAGGTAGCCGTTGACCGGGTCGTGCGCGCTGGTCTGGTCGGTGACGGCGTCGGGGCGCACGCCGCGGCGCACCAGTTCCGGCAGCACATCGGCGGCGTTGCCGAGCAGCGCGATGGATTTCGCTTCGCCGGCCTTGGTGTACTTCGCGATGCGCGCCAGCGCGTCGTCGAGGTCGCTGGCCTGCTCGTCGACGTAGCGGGTCTTCAGGCGGAAGTCGATGCGGCTCTGCTGGCATTCGACGTTGAGGCTGCACATGCCGGCCAGCGAGGCGGCCAGCGGCTGGGCGGCGCCCATGCCGCCGAGGCCGGCGGTGAGCAGCCACTTGCCTTTGAGGTTGCCGCCGTGATGTTGGCGGCCCATCTCGACGAAGGTTTCGTAGGTGCCCTGGATGATGCCCTGCGATCCGATGTAGATCCACGAGCCGGCGGTCATCTGGCCGTACATCATCAGGCCTTTCTTATCGAGCTCGTTGAAGTGCTCCCAGGTGGCCCAGTGCGGCACCAGGTTGGAGTTCGCGATCAGCACGCGCGGCGCGTCGGCATGCGTGCGGAACACGCCGACCGGCTTGCCGGATTGCACCAGCAGGGTCTCGTCGTCCTCCAGTTCGCGCAGCGCTTTCAGGATCGCGTCGAAGCACTCCCAGTTGCGCGCCGCCCGCCCGATGCCGCCGTACACCACCAGCTCGGCCGGGTTCTCCGCCACCTCCGGATCGAGGTTGTTCTGCAGCATGCGGAACGGCGCCTCGCTGAGCCAGCTCTTGCAGGAAAGCTCGCTGCCGCGCGGCGCGCGGACGGTGCGGGTGGTGTCGATGCGGGTGGGTGCGTTCATCACGATTCGCTCCGGTGAGTCAGACCGCCAAGTATAGGCCAGCACCCGACAGCGCACGCCCGGCCGACGCGCCGTGTGCGGCGGCCGGAGGACGGCGGAGCTGTCGTGCAAAACGGCCCGGATCCGGTTTGACCCCATCCCTGCAAAAGCTCAGACTGCCGAAGGGGAATGCCGGGAAGACCAACGCGATCCACTGCGGAGGATTCACCATGAATGCAGCAATCCCCACCGCGCCACTGGCGCTGGCGCTGGCCGCCACGATGTTGTTGCTCAGTGGCACCGTGCAGGCATCCGGCAAGAAAGCGCCGACCGACGCCGAGATGATCCAGAGCGCCATGCGCGCGGCGCCGGCAAACGTGTCGAAGCACGCCACCATCGTGGCCATGGGCGCCGACGGAAAAATGCGCACGCTGCGCGAGGGCACGAATGGCTTCACCTGCATGCCGGACAGCCCGACGACTCCCGGCCCGGACCCGATGTGCATGGACAAGAACGCACTGGCATGGGCGCAGGCGTGGATGGCCCACCAGCCGCCGCCTGCCGGGAAGCTCGGCCTCATGTACATGCTTGAAGGCGGCACGGACGCGAGCAACACCGACCCGTACGCGACGAAGCCGGATGCGGGCAATCACTGGGTCAAGACCGGACCGCATTTCATGGTCGTTGGCGCGGACCCGGCGTTCTATGCGAACTACCCGAGGAGCGCGCAGCCGGACACGAGCGCGCCGTACATCATGTGGCCCGATACGCCGTACGAGCACCTGATGGCGCCGGTCAAATGAGATGCCGCAACGAAACATGCACGATGCCTGCGTGGATCGAACACGCGAACTGATGTCCTGGCCGGTTGAACGTACCGCCCCGACCGGCCCGTTTGCATGCCGTTGCCCGCCCCGCGGACAACAATAACCCGCCTGCGCCATTGATGTCCGAAAACGGCGAGTCGAGCCGTGGCGGCGGTGCTAGCCTGCAGCCATGAACGAAGCGCCCACCCTGCCCGCTGCGCACGTCTGTGAACAGGCTCGACTGAGTCGCGACGCACGCTTCGACGGCTTGTTCTTCACCGCCGTCGCCAGCACCGGCATCTATTGCCGGCCGGTGTGCCCGGCACCGACACCGAAGCGCGCGAACGTGCGCTACTACGCGAACGCCGCCGCCGCGGAAGCGGCCGGCTTCCGGCCGTGCCTGCGCTGCCGGCCGGAGCTGGCGCCGGGCAACGGGCAGTGGCAGCGCGGCGACCATGTGGTCGCGCGTGCGCTGAAACTGATCGAGTCCGGCGCGCTGGCGGAGCAGTCGCTGGAACAACTCGCCGCGCGCGTCGGCATCGGTGCGCGGCAGTTGCGCCGGCTGTTCGTCGAGCGCCTCGGCGCGCCGCCGGTCAGCGTGCACACGACGCGCCGGCTGCTGTTCGCGAAGCAGTTGCTGACGGAGACCGCGCTGCCGGTGACGGAAGTCGCGCTCGCGTCCGGCTTCCGCAGCCTGCGCCGCTTCAACGCGGCATTCGCGCAGGCGAACCGCATCGCGCCGCGCGAGCTGCGCCGCCACCCGCGCGCGGCGGCCGGCGCGGCGCTGCTGCTGCGGCTTGGCTACCGGCCGCCGTACGACTTTCCTGGCCTGCTTGCGTTCCAGCGCACGCGCGCGTTGCCGGGCGCGGAACAAGTGGACGAATGCAGTTATGCGCGCGTGTTCGGCCCGGCGAACGCACCGGGCTGGCTGCGCCTGAGCGCGTGGCCGGGCGGCGAGCATGCGTTGCAGCTGCAACTGCATTGTCCGCAATCGACGCAGCTGCTCGGCGTGGTGACGACGCTGCGCCGGATGTTCGACCTGGACGCGAACCCGCAGGCGATCGCGGACACGTTCCGGCACGACGCCGTGCTCGGCCCGCTGGTCGCGCGCCAGCCCGGCCTGCGCCTGCCCGGCGGCTGGGACGGTTTCGAGATCGCGGTGCGCGCGGTGCTCGGCCAGCAGATCAGCGTGGCGGCCGCGCGCACGCTGGCGACGCGCATCGTGCAGCGCTGGGGCGAACCGCTGCCGGCGGCGCCGCTGCCGGGGCTGGAGCGGCTGTTCCCGACGCCGGCCGCGCTGGCGCAGGCGGACCTGCGCGAGATCGGCCTGACCACGACGCGCGCCGCGACGATCAGCGCCATGGCGCAGGCGTTGCTGGACGGCCGCGTGGATTTCCGCGCGGAGCAATCGCTGGACGCGTTCGTGGCGCGCTGGGTCGCGCTGCCCGGCATCGGCGCATGGACCGCCCACTACATCGCGATGCGCGCGCTGGGCAACCCGGACGCGTTCCCGGCGGCGGACCTGATCCTGCGCCGCGAAGCGGCAGCGGACACCACGCCGCTCGGCACGAAGGCGCTGGCCGCATGCGCGGACGCGTGGCGCCCGTGGCGCGCGTACGCCGTCATCCACCTGTGGCGCAACGCTGCGCAGGCGCCGTCGCCGCCCCGCCGGAGAAAGCCGGAGGCCAGCGCATGACGAACGACACGATCTGCTACGACGAGATGGACAGCCCGGTCGGCACGCTGTGCCTGGTCGCGGACGATCGCGGCCTGCGCGAAATCCGCTTCGAACGCGAGCGCCATCCGAAGCGGGCGCATCCGGGCTGGGTCCGCGCGACCGCGCCGCTGAAGTTCGCCCGCGTGCAGCTGGAGGAATACTTCGCCGGCGAGCGCCAGCACTTCGAGCTGCCGCTGCATCCCGTCGGCACGCCGTTCCAGTTGGAGGTATGGCACGAGCTGGGGCGGATTCCGTACGGTGTCACCATCAGCTACGGCGAACTGGCCCGGCGCATCGACAAGCCGCTGGCGGTGCGCGCGGTCGGCGCCGCGAACGGGCGCAACCCGCTGCCGATCGTGCTGCCATGCCACCGGGTGATCGGCGCGGACGGCAGCCTCACCGGCTTCGGCGGCGGCCTGCCGGTCAAGCGCTACCTGCTGAGCCTGGAACAGCGCATCGCGCATGGCGACTTGTTCGGCTGAGACGCGACCCTCGCCGCTCCTGCAGGGCGGGCACTGCCCGTCGGCTCTTGCCTCCGGTGGTCTTACGGCAGAGCGGAAACGGCGGGCGGTGCCCGCCCTTGCATTCTGGTTTTGCCCGAGTCGCTCTTGCAGAAACCGCCGCCCCGGACTCCGATCAGCCGCCGCTGCGCGCCGATGCCGGCAATGTCTTCGGCACCACCCGCGGCAGATCCGCGGCGGCGCGCTCGCGGTCGATCAAGTCCTGCTGCCGGGCGCGCTCGCGCTCGCGCTGCGCCTGGTCGGCCTGCTCGAGCTGCCGGCGGGCGTCGTCCGTCATCGGCCGCTTCGCATTGTCCGACACGCTCTGCTGCAACTGCTGCTGCAGCTGGCTCTTCTGCAATTCGTCGCGCACCTGCTGCTGTTGCGCGTCCTGCTGGAACCGCACGCTCGGCGGCACCGGCCGGATCACCGGCTGCGTGCCGGGCTGCTGCCAGGCACAGGCGGCGCCCAGCGGAGCGAGCGCCAGCACACCCGCCAACAGCGTGCGTAACAGCGGGGAGTGCCAGGCTGGACGTGTAATGGTCATGACGGTGCGCGATCATGCAGGGACGGTTTGAATCCATCGTAAGGTTCCCTGCATGAAAATCCTGTTTCGCGTGCTGCTGTGTTCACTGGCAGCATTCAGTTTCGGCTGTGCCACGCAACACCCGGCCCTGCCCGCAACCGCCACCACGGCACCGGCCGGCAAACCCGCTCCCCTGCTGTTGGTCTCGATCGACGGCTACCGCCACGACTACCTGCAACGCGGGCTCAGCCCGACCCTGGCGATGCTGGCGCAGGGCGGCGTGCAGGCCGCCTCGATGCAGCCGGCGTTCCCGTCGCTGACGTTCCCGAACCACTACACCCTCGTCACCGGCCTCACCCCGGATCACCACGGCGTGGTCAACAACACCATGTTCGATCCGCAGCTGGGCAAGTTCTCGCTGGGCAACCGCAAGGCGGTCGGCGACGGCCGCTGGTGGGCCGAGGGCACGCCGATCTGGGAAACCGCCGACCGTCATGGTCTGCGCACCGCCACCATGTTCTGGCCCGGTTCGGAGGCGGATATCCGCGGTCACCGGCCGGATTACTGGAAACCGTTCGACGCCAGCGTGACGGCCGACCAGCGCGTGGACCAGGTGCTGGCCTGGCTGGATTTGCCGGCTGCCGAACGACCCGACTTCCTCACCCTGTACTTCGACGAAGTCGACCATGCCGGCCACGTCCACGGACCGGACTCGACCCAGGTGGACGCCGCACTGCGCGAGACCGACGCCGCGCTGGCGCGGCTGGTCGAAGGGCTGAAGCAGCGCAGGCTGTTCGAGCGGATCAACCTGATCGTGCTGTCCGACCACGGCATGGCCAGCGTGCCGGAGGCGAACAGCGTGCTGATCGACAAGGTGATCCCGCTCGATCGGGTACAGACGGTGAGCATGGGCATCCTGGCCGGCTTCAACCCGAAGTCGGACAGCGCCGAGGCGCGCGCCGATTTCGCGCAGGTCGAACGGACCCTGGAGCAGCCGCACCCGCACATGCAGTGCTGGGACAAGACCCGCGTACCGGCACGGCTGGCCTACGGCAAGAATCCGCGCGCGCCGCAGCTGCTGTGCCTGGCGAACGTGCACTGGCGCATCACCACCAGCGAGCACGCGGCCAGGCGCAAGGGCCGGCTGAGCCTGGGCGAGCACGGCTTCGACAACGCCGAGCCGTTGATGCAGGCGATTTTCGTGGCGCACGGCCCGGCGTTTCGCGTCGGCGCGAAGCTGCCGGCGTTCCCGAACGTGGACGTCTATCCCCTGATGACCCACCTGCTCGGCCTGCCCGCCGCCGCGAACGACGGCGACTATGACGCCGTCAAGGACATGCTGAAACCCGCGGCGCGCTGAACCGTTGCCCCTCCCCCTGCTTGCAGGGGGAGGTTGGGTGGGGGTGAGGCTTTTGATCTGAAGTCCGGGCAAAGAGCACCCCACCCCAACCCTCCCCTGCATGCAGAGGAGGGGCAGAGCGCGGCTTACGGCATCGCGCCCCGGCTCATCGGCACTGGTGGCGTCGCCACGTTGACCAGCGGCGGCAGCCGGAACAGCCGCAGCGCGATCAGCAGGCCGGCCAGCACCAGCACGCCGGTGAACAGCGCCACGCCGTTCCAGCCGTGCGATGCATAGAACAGCCCGCCGCTGGCGCCAGCCACGCTGGAGCCCATGTAGTAGCAGAACAGGTAGACCGACGCGGCCTGCGCCTTCGCCGCGCCGGCACGGCGGCCGACCCAGCTGCTGACGATGGAGTGGCCGCCGAAGAAGCCGAAGGTGATCGCCACGATGCCGAGCATGACCAGCGGCAGCGGTCGCGCCATGGTCAGCGCCACGCCGGCCAGCATCAGCGCGAAGGCCGTCCACAACACCTTGCGCCGGCCGAGCTTGCCGGCCAGGTGCCCCATCCACGCCGAGCTGAAGGTGCCGATCAGATAGATCGCGAAGATCAGCCCGACCACCGCCTGGCTCAGCTTGTACGGCGGTGCCATCAGCCGATAGCCGAGGTAGTTGTAGACGGTGACGAAGGCGCCGAGCAGCAGGAAACCCTCGACGAACAGCCACGGCAGGCCACGGTCATGGAACATGCCGCCAAAGCGCCCGACCAGCGTGCGCCAGCGCAGCGGCTGCGCGCTGAAATGCCGCGACGGTGGCAACGCGCGCCAGAACGCCAGCGCGCAACCGAGGCCGATCACGCCGACCACCGCCACGCCGATGCGCCAGCCGAAGAAGTCGGCCAGCACGCCGGACACCAGTCGCCCGCCCATGCCGCCAACCGCGCTGCCGCTGATGTACAGGCCCATGCCCAGGCCAATCGATTCGGCGTCCATCTCCTCGCCGAGGTAGGTCATCGCCACCGCCGGCAGTCCGCTCAGACTCAGCCCGAGCAAGCTGCGCACCACCAGCAGCGCGGTCCAGTCCGGCGTCACGGCGGTGACCAGTACCAGCACGGCCGACGACAGCAGCGACACCAGCATCACCGGCTTGCGCCCCCAGGCATCCGACAGCGCCCCGGCAAACAACATCGCGAACGCCAGCACGCCGGTGGTCAGCGACAGCGACAACGCGGCACCCGCCTCGCTCACCCCGTAGTCGCGGCTGAACTCCGGCATCAGCGGCTGCACGCAGTACAGCAGCCCGAACGTGGCGAGGCCGGCGGCGAACAGTGCGAGGTTGGTGCGCCGGAACGACGGCGTGCCATGGTGGATGCATGGCGCCGACACTCCGGCCGTGGATGGTTCTGCCGCGCCCGGCTCCACGTCACGCATCATCTCGTCCGCCTGCTGCAGGGTATTCAATCCGGCAAGGATAAAGCCGCGCGGCGCGGCGGCGGCCCACGCACGCCGCCAGCGCCGGCGAAGATGCCTCAGGCACTGCGGTCACCGCGCAGCGCGCGGACTTGCTCGTCGTGCCCTGCCGCGCCGCGCCCGCTGAACCAGCCGAACAGGGCGATACCGACGATGATCGCCAGCGCGCCGAGCGCGGCGTAGCCGCGCGGCCAGGCCTCACCGAGGAACAGCACGCCGAGCACGGTGGCGAACAGCAACTCGGCCGCCTGCATCGCCTCCACCGCGGCCAGCGCGGTCGGCTCGCGGCGCACCATGTCGGTGGCGCGGAAGAACAGGATGGTGGCGATGGTGCCCGAGGACAGCGCCACGCCGCCGGCCAGCAGCGCCTCGCGCAAGCTCGGCGGGCCGACGGTGAACCAGGCGACCACGGCGAACGCCAGCCACAACGGCCAGCTGCACAGCGTCATGCCGAACACCCGCTGCACCGCGTTGATCCGCGTGCCGCAGTGTTCCAGGTGCAGCAGCAGCTGGCGGTTGCCCAGCGGATAGGCGAACGCGGACAGCACCACCGCGCCGATCGCCAGCCACTCGCCGGCGCGCAGCTGGCCCTGCGCATGACCCCATTGCAGCGCGAACACGCCGGTCACGATCAGCGCGCCGAGCGCCAGCGTGCGCCAGGCCAGCCGGCGCCGCTCGTCGCGATAGATCAGCGGCGCCAGCAGCGGCCCGGCCAGCACGGTGGTCTGGAAACTGCCGGCGACTAGCCACGACGGCCCGCTGCTGGCCGCCCAGGTCAGCGGCACGCCGAACAGCACGAAGCCCACGCTGCTCCACAGCAGCCACGGCCGCGCATGCCGGCGCAGCTCGCGCGGCAACTCGCCCAGCCCGCCCTGCAGCGGCAGCACCACGGCCAGCATCGGCAAGGTGAGCAGGTAACGCAGGATCACCGCCCACGCCCAGTGGCCGCCGCCGGCCACCAGGCTGCGGTTGAGCACGTAGGTCAGCGTGAAGAACAGCGCCGAGCACAGCGCCAGTCCCACCGCGGCAAGGGCATGGGTGCGCATGCGGCGCCATCGGGCAAAGCGCGAGTGTGGCAAATCGCGCTGCGTCTGCGAAGCATCCGGTACGGCGGCGGGAGTCCACGCGAAACGCCCGCCGTGGCAGGCGGGCGTTCCGGTCAAGCGATGGCGGACGGAAACCCGCTCAATTCCAGCGGCCGCCGCTGCCACCGAAGCTGTAACGGCCGGCGCCGAGCAGCATGATCGCCAGCGCGGTGCCGAGGAACATGCCCTGCAGCTCCAGCGCCCAGCCGCCGGTGTCGGCCAGCGTGGCAAGCTGGCCCATGTGCACCAGCCCGATCGCCACCAGCATGTTGATCACGATGATCAGCGCACCGACCCGCGTCCAGTAACCGAGCAGCAACATCAGCGGCGCGACCACCTCGCCCACGTACACCCCGTAGGCCAGGAACGACGGCAGGCCGGCACCGGTCACCACGCCGATGATGTAGCCCGGCCCGTGGATCAGCTTGGATACGCCATGGAACAGGATCAACACACCCAGCACGACTCGAAGCACCAGCTTGCCCAGATCGGTAGAACCCTGCATGAGACTCTCCCCCTTGGTGGCTTCCGGAAAGCCGTCGTCGACGGCACGCAACGCGCGCACAGGCTAAACCGATTCTGCGCCCGCCGCACGGGCCGATCCCCGCAAGCGGCGCGGTGCCTTCACGGCGACACGGCCAGCGGGCGCACGCGCAGCCCGTCGGCGATGCGGTCGTCCGGATAGGCAACCACCTGTTCGCCCTGGCGCAAGCCCGCCACGATCTCCGTCGCGCCATCGCCCTGCATCCCCGGGGTGACCTGCGTCAGGCGCGCACGGCCGCCGGCCACGCGATACACCGCCCAACGCCGGCCGTCGCGGAACAGCGCGCTGGACGGCATCTGCAGCACGTCCGCGCGGCGCCCCACCTCGAACTCCACCTCGACGCGGTAGCCGTCGCCCAGTTGCTCCCACTGCGCGCGCGGCGCGGTGATGTCCAGCCACACCAGGGTGCGCTGCTCCTCCACGCCGAGCGCCGAGACCTTGGTGAAGCCGCCCGGCTCGATCCGCGTCACCCGCGCCGGCAACGCGTCCGCGCCGCCCCAGCGCAGGATCCGCGCCGACGAGCCCGGTCGCAGCAGGGTCGCCTGCTGCGACAGCGCCTGCACCATCACCTCGAGCTGGCGCAGGTCGCCCAATTCCAGCAGCGGCTGCCCGGCCTGCACCGGCGCCGCGCTTTCCTGGAAACGATGCACGACCACGCCGTCGATCGGCGCCCGCAGCTCGACCGCCTGCCCGCCGCTGCGGCCTTGCCCGAGCAGCAGCGCCGCCAGCGCCGCGCGCTGCTGCGCGGCCGCACGGCGCTCAGCCTGCGCCGCCGCGGCCGCCGCCTGCGCGCGGGCCAGGCGCGCCTCGACTTCGTCGAGCGTGGCCACGCTGACCACGCCAGAGGCGCCGAGCGTACGCATGCGGCTGGCGTCGCGCGCGGCC
>NZ_JAWPMI010000002.1:0-325389 GCF_033345435.1 Rhodanobacter sp. KK11 | reverse complement strand
CTTCGAATGGCTGCACTGGTTCGCCTACGTGGCGTTCGCCGCCGGCTCGCCGCTGGCCTGGCTGGCGTGGAGCGGGCCGCTGCTGATGCTGCTGTTCCTGCGCTTCGTCAGCGGCATTCCCTACACCGAGGCGCAGGCGCTGCGCACGCGCGGCGAGGACTACCGCGCATACCAGCGCAGCACGCCAATGCTGTTTCCGTGGTTTCCCAAACGCTCCCGCGACCCGAGAACCGAACGATGAATACCGTTGCCCTGGACACCGCCGAACTGTCTCCCGACCGCGCCGCGCCCGGCGTGCTGGGCCTGGCCGAGCGCGGCCTGCTGCCCGACGCGCTGCTGCGCCTGGGCATCCGCCGGATGTGCGCCGAGCGCTTGCGCGAGGAACGCGCCGGCGGCGTGGCGGCGCAGGCCGAGCGGCAGGCGCGGCTGATCGAACTGCTGCGCCACAGCCCGGTGGCGATCCACACCGACGCGGCGAACGCGCAGCACTACGAGCTGCCGGCGGCGTTCTTCGAGCGCTGCCTCGGCCCGCGCGTGAAGTACTCGTGTTGCCACTACCCGCGTGGCGACGAGACGCTGGCCGAAGCGGAGGAGGCGATGCTGGCGCTGTACGGCGAGCGCGCGGAACTGGCCGACGGCCAGCGCATCCTGGAACTCGGCTGCGGCTGGGGCTCGCTCACCCTGTGGATGGCCGCGCGCTACCCGAACGCACGCATCACCGCCGTCTCCAACTCGCACGGCCAGCGCCACCACATCCAGGCGCAGTGCCGGCTGCGCGGCCTGGCCAACGTCCGCGTGCTGACCCGCGACGTGAACTCGCTGGAGCTCGCAGCCGGGCAATTCGACCGCTGCGTCTCGATCGAGATGTTCGAGCACGTGCGCAACTACCATCTGCTGATGCAGCGCATCGCCGGCTGGCTGGCGCCCGGCGGCAAGCTGTTCGTGCACATCTTCGCGCACCGCGAGCTGGCGTACCCGTTCGAGACCGCCGGCACGGACAACTGGATGGGACGGCACTTCTTCACCGGCGGCCTGATGCCGGCGGCCGATACCCTGCTGCACTTCCAGCGGGACCTGGCCATCGAGCAGCGCTGGCTGGTCGACGGCACGCACTACGAGAAAACCGCCAACCACTGGCTCGAGCGGCAGGACAGCCAGCGCGAGGAGGTGATGGAGATCCTGCGCGCCGCCTATCCGGAACATGCGGCGCTGTGGTTCCAGCGCTGGCGCATGTTCTGGATGGCCTGCGCCGAGCTGTTCGGCTACGCCGGCGGCCAGCACTGGCTGGTGGCGCATTACCGCTTCGCGCGGCCGTGATTCCCCATCTCTCACACCTTCGCCCGGAGCGACCATGAAACTTCCGAAGACCCTGCTGATGGCCTGCGCCATGCTGCTGAACGCCGGCGCCTGCGCCAGCGAGCTGCCGCCGATCGCCCCGGTGGCCCACGTCGACCTGCCCCGCTTCATGGGCAACTGGTACGTGATCGCCACCATCCCCACCCGCTTCGAAAAGAACGCGTACAACGCCGTCGAGGTCTACACGCTCAAGCCCAATGGCAACGTCGCCACCTCGTTCCACTTCCGCGAAGGCAGCTTCGACGGCGAGAAGAAGGACATCCACTCCACCGGCATCGTCAAACCCGGCAGCGGCAATGCGGTGTGGGGCGTGCAGGTGTTCTGGCCGCTGCAGGCGCAGTACGTCGTGGCCTGGCTCAACGACGACTACAGTCAGGTCATCGTGGCCCGCGATGCGCGCGACTACATGTGGGCGATGGCGCGCACGCCGACCATCGCGCAGGCCGACTACGACGCGCTGCTGGCGCGGGTGCAGGCGCTGGGCTACCCGCTGGAGAAGGTGCGCAAGGTGCCGCAGCAAGCGCCGCGGTGACGCCATAATCAGCCGCGCCAGGCAAGAAACCTCGCCGACGCGGGGCTTCTTCGTTCCGGCGAAGGCGCGATCTCATGAGCGCGCCGCGCCCTGCGGTAACCTTCCACGCTCGCAGGCCTATAGCTCAAACCCGACTTTCTCATCAAGCAGGGTGAGCGGACCTGGGTACTGGATACCAAGTGGAAGCTGCTTGACCAGGCCTTGGGTGGCACCAAGGATAAGTACGGCCTCAGCCAGTCCGACTTCTATCAGCTCTTCGCCTACGGCCACCGCTACCTACCCGCGGAAGGGCAGATGCTGCTGATCTACCCCATGACCCACAGGTTCCAGCAGCCGTTGCCGGTGTTCACCTATTCGCGGCATCTACACCTCCGGGTCGTGCCGTTCGATCTGCAGAACGATCGATTGGTTGAGGATCTGTCGCTGACGTCGGGCTTTTGGGTTGCACACACCGATGAAGTCGTTCAGTAGCACCAATCCATCATGATCCGTACACCGGAATCCTGATCACCATGTGACCACTGGTCGGAGTCGGCCACGAACGGCGTTCATCGCTCGGGTTAGCACCCTCCACCATGCACCACCGCCTGAACACCCGCCCCAGCCCTGCACGTCGCCACCACCTCGCCCTAACGCCGCCATGCGGATAGTGGTCCGCGACGGGTTGCAACGGCATGCCTGTCATCCCTCTTCATAAACGGAGTGACACGACATGAACAACGACCGTATCCAGGGCAACTGGAAACAGCTCACCGGCAGGATCAAGGCCAAGTGGGGCGACCTGACCGACGACGACCTGACCCGGGCCGAGGGCAATACCGAATATCTGGTCGGCAAGCTGCAGGAGCGTTACGGCATCGCGCGCGACGAGGCCAAGCGCCAGGTGCGGGATTTCGAGCGGACGCTGTAATCCCACCGGCATTGCGCGGGGTCGCTGCGGTTGCAGCGGCTCCGCGCGTCAGTCCTTCGGCGTAACCTGCGGCACGTCCTGCGAGCCTTCCTCGCGGTCGCGGTACAGCGCGGCGCGCACCAGCAGCATCAGGGTGATCGGGGTGGTCAGGGTGAGGAACACGCCGATCAGCACTTCATTGAAGATCGGCCGGCCGTGCAGCACCGAGAAGCAGGTGATCGAGGCGGCCAGCATGAAGAACGTGCCCAGCGTGGTGCCCAGGGTTGGCGCGTGCACGCGCTGGTAGAAATTCTTCAGGCGCAGCAGACCGAGCGAGCCGACGAAGGCGAACAGCGCGCCCAGCAGCATCAGCGCGGCGACGGTGACGGCCGCCCACGGCGGCAGGGCATCGAGGTGGTTCATTCGATCACCTGCCCGCGCATCAGGAATTTCGACAGCGCCACCGTGCTGGCGAAGCCGAGCAGCGCGATGACCAGGCCGGCCTCGACGTAGAGCATGCTGCCGCTGCGGATGCCGATGGTGAGCAGCAGGATCATAGCGTTGACGTACAGCGCGTCCAGCGCCAGCACGCGGTCCTGCGCGCGCGGGCCGCGCACCATGCGGATCAGCGAGAAGGCCATCGCCAGCAGCAGCAGGATCTGCGCCGCACGGATCGCCGCGTCGAGCAGTGCGTGGCTCATTGGAAAATCTCCAGCAGGGGGCGTTCGTAGCGCCGCTTGATCGAGTCGATCCAGCCGGCCTCGTCGACCAGGTCCAGCACGTGGATCAGCAGCACGTTGGCGCTGGAGTCGTAGCTGACCCAGATCGTGCCGGGGGTGGAGGTGATGATGCACGACAGCACGACCAGGCCGTAACGGTCGGTCAGCTCCAGCGGAATCGCCACGAAGCCGGAGTGCATCGGGCGCTTGTCGAACAGCACGATGCGCGCCACCGCGATGTTGGAGCGCACGATGTCCAGCACCACCCGCACAAACAGGCGCAGCAGCAGTGGGTAGTGGCGCAGGCGCGCCTTCGGCGGGTCCAGCAGGTCGAACAACCGGCCCAGCACGAGGCCGAACACGATGCCGAGCAGCACCGTGCCGGGCGCCCAGCTCTGGTTGAAGACCAGCCAGATCAGCGCCAGCAGCGCGGTGAGCAACGGATGCGGCAGCCAGCGGCGGATCACGGTGCGCCCCCCGCGCCGGGCAGCACCGCGTGGATGTAGTTGCCCGGCGCGTGCAGCTGGGCGGCGGTGTCGCGCAGGTAGTGCAACGGCCGCTCGGCCCAGCCCGTGAGCAGCAGGCACAGCCCCAGCAACAGCGCGATGGAGATGCTTTCGGTGAGACGCACTTTCGGAAAGATCCGCTCCGGCTCGACCCAGAAGATCTGGATGCCCGCGCGGCACAGCGCGATCACCGTGCAGAAACCGGCCGCCACGACCAGCGCGAACAGCACCCGCCCGCCGCCCGCCGCGTCATCGAGCATCGGCGCCAGCAGCGCGAACTTGGCCAGGAAGCCGGACAGCGGCGGCAGCCCCGCCAGCAGCACTGCGCAGGCCGAGAAGCTCAGGCCCAGCATCGCGATCGGTGCCGGGATCACCACGCGGCTCTCGTCCTCCTGCGCGTACAGGCTTTCGTTCGCGGGGACCTCGCCGGGCTGTTCGTACGGCTCCAGGCTCAGCGTGTCGTCGGTGTCGTCGTCGCCGTCGGAGGCGAGCAGGCCGACGACCAGGAAGAACGCGGCGATCGCCAGGGTGGAGATCACCAGGTAGGCCAGCGCGCCGGTGGTCACCGCGCTCTGCTGCAGGCCGATCGCGCCGAGCAGGGTGCCGGCGGAGATCACCACGTTGTAGCCGGCCAGCTTGCCGAGGTCGCGCGCGCCCAGCATGCCGATGGTGCCGGCCACCAGCGTAGCCATGCCGCCCCACAGCATCCACACGCTGCCGAAATGCGCCGAGGCGGGCCCGGCGCCGGCGCCGAACAGCAGCAGGCCGAGGCGCAGCAGCACGTAGATGCCGACCTTGGTCATCAGCGCGAACATCGCCGCCACCGCCGGCGCCGCGGCCGCGTAGGTGCGCGGCAGCCAGAAGCCGAGCGGCCACATCGCGGTCTTGATCAGGAACGCCACGCCGAGGATCGCCGCGCCCGCATGCAGCAGCGCGCGGGTGTGTTCGGGCACGTGCGGGATCAGCTCGGCCAGCGCCGCCATGTTCAGCGTGCCGGTGACGCCGAAGATCAGGCTGACGCCGAGCAGGAACAGCATCGAGGCGGCCAGGTTGACCGTGATGTAATGCAGCCCCGCGCTGACCCGTCGCGCG
The DNA here is from genome assembly GCF_033345435.1 of Rhodanobacter sp. KK11. NCBI lineage: Bacteria > Pseudomonadati > Pseudomonadota > Gammaproteobacteria > Lysobacterales > Rhodanobacteraceae > Rhodanobacter > Rhodanobacter sp. KK11. The sequence goes on along the minus strand of NZ_JAWPMI010000002.1, from coordinate 320,295 downwards.
CCCGAACCGTGCAGCGCCAGCCCGTACGACGCGGCCAGCAGCACCTCGAAGAACACGAACAGGTTGAACAGGTCGCCGGTGAGGAAGGCGCCGTTCAGCCCCATCAGCAGGAACTGCAGCAGCGGCTGGAAGTGGCCGCCGCGATGCTGCCAGCGGCCCAGCGCGAACGGCAGCAGCGCCAGCGCCAGCACGCCGGTGAGCAGCACCATCAGCGCCGAGAGCCGGTCCGCCACCAGCACGATGCCGAAGCGCGCCGGCCAGTCGCCGATGCGGTAGACCGCCGTCAGCGCGCCGTCGGTGGACACCGCGTGCATCAGCGCGGCGCAGGCCAGCACCAGCGCCACGCACGAGGCGATGCTCAGTGCCAGCGCCGTGCGCCGGCGCTTCTCGCCGATCAGCAGCTGCAGCGCGGCCACCAGCAGTGGCAGCAGGATCGGCACGATGATCAGGTGCTGGCTCACGGCGTGCCGTCCTCGCCGTCGACGTGGTCGTTGCCGGTCAGTCCGCGCGAGGTCAGCAGCACGACCAGGAACAGCGCCGTGGTGGCGAAGCCGATCACGATCGCGGTGAGCACCAGCGCCTGCGGCAGCGGGTCGGCGTATTGCGCCACGTCGCCGGCTACCTCGTGCAGCACCGGATCGGCGCCGGTGCGCAGGCCGCCGATGGAAAAGATGAACAGGTTCACCGCGTAGGAGATCAGGGTCAGCCCGATGATGACCTGGAACGTGCGGGGGCGCAGCAGCAGCCACACGCCGGAGGCGGCGAGGATGCCGATGGCGGCGGCCAGCACCAGTTCCATCAGCCCGGCCCTCCCGTCTCGGCCGCCGCCTGGCGCGGACGGCGCAGCGACTGGTGCGCCAGCGCGATCAGCATCAGCACCGTGGCGCCGACCACCACGGCGAACACGCCCAGGTCGAACAGCAAGGCCGTGGCCAGCGGCACGCGGCCCAGCAGCGGCAGCTCCAGGTACTGGAAGTGGCTGGTCATGAAAGGACGTCCAAACACCAGCGAGCCCAGGCCGGTGAGCAGCGCCAGCAGCAGGCCGGCGCCGATCCAGCGCAGCGGCAGCACGCGCAAGTGCGACTCCACCCAGCGCGCGCCGCGCGCCATGTACAGCAGGATCAGCGCCACCGCCACGGTGATGCCGGCGACGAAGCCGCCGCCCGGCAGGTCGTGCCCGCGCAGGAACAGGTGCAGCCCGAACAGCAGGATCACCGGCGCCATCAGCTGGATGATCAGGCCGGGGATCATCAGGTAGTCGGTCAGCGAGTGACCCGCCGCGCGGCCGGGTTCGCCCGCCTCCAGCACCGTCTGCTGGCGTTGCTGCTCCGGTGCGCTGATGCTTTCGGCGGCCGGGCGGAAGCGGCGCAGCAGGGCGAACACGGTCAGCGCCACGATCGCCAGCACGCTGATCTCGCCCAGCGTGTCGAAGCTGCGGAAATCGACCAGGATCACGTTGACCACGTTGTGGCCGCCACCCTCGGCGTACGCGCGCTCGAGGAAGAAGCGCGAGATCGAGTCGGCCACCGGGTGCATCATCGCCGCATAGGCCAGGCTGGCCACGCCGACGCCCACCGCCATCGCGATCACGATGTCGCGGCGGCGGCGGAAGCGCTGGCGCCACCCTTCGGGCGCATAGCCGGCGATGCGCTTGGGCAGCCAGCGCAGGCCGAGCAGGATCAGGATGGTGGTGACCACCTCCACCAGCAGCTGCGTCGCCGCCAGGTCTGGCGCCGACAGCCACACGAAGCTCACGCACGAGACCAGCCCGGCGCCGCCGCTGAGCACCAGCGCGGCGAGGCGGTGGAACTTGGCCTGGGTCGCCGCGCCGATCGCGCAGGCCGCGCCGAGCAGCCACAGCAGGGCGAACGCCGGATCGATGCTGGACCAGCGCAGGTCGACCTCGAACGGCGCACTGGCCGCGGCCAGAGCGCCGGCCAGCAGGGCGAGCAGCACGATCCACAGCAACTGCGACTGCAGCCGCCGGCTCGGGTAGAGCCGTTCGATCCGCTGCGGCCAGTCCGCCGCGAACACCGCCAGTGCGCGCTCGAAGATCCGCTTGCCGCTGAAGCGGCTGGTCAGCGGTGCCGTCTCGATGGCATCGAAGCGGCGACGCAGGCTGGCGAACAGCAGGCAGCCGGCGACGAAGGCGAACACGCTCATCAGCAGCGGCGTGGTCAGGCCGTGCCACACCGCCAGGCTGTACGCCGGCGTGTCCGCGCCGAGCACCGCGCCGGCCGCCACCCGCAGCGTGGGCCCGATCACCTGCCCCGGCAACACGCCCACCAGCAGGCAGGCCAGCGCGAGAAAGCCGATCGGGAAGCGCATCCACAGCGGCGGCTCGTGCGGCTCGCGCGGCAAGTCGGCGGGCATGCGGCCGAAGAACACGCCGCGCACGAAGCGGATCGAATAGGTCACGCCGAACGCGCTGGCCGCCACCGCGATCACCACCGAGATCGCGTCCAGCAGCGGGCCCTGGCGCGCCGCCAGCGTCTCGGCGAAGAACATCTCCTTGGACAGGAAGCCGTTCAGCAGCGGCACGCCGGCCATCGCCGCGCCGGCCACCAGCGCCAGCGTGGCGGTGACCGGCATCACCCGGTACAGGCCGCCGAGCTTGCGCAGGTCGCGCGTACCGGCCTCGTGGTCGACCGCGCCGGCGGCCATGAACAGCGAGGACTTGAAGGTGGCGTGGTTGACGATGTGGAAGATCGCCGCCACCACGCCCAGCGTGCTGCCCAGCCCCACCAGCATGGTGATCAGGCCCAGGTGGCTGATCGTCGAATAGGCCAGCACGCCTTTCAGGTCCTGCTCGAACATCGCCGCGTAGGCGCCCAGGATCAGCGTGACCAGGCCCACCCCGCCGACGATCCACGACCACTCGGCGGTGCCGCCCAGCACCGGCCAGAAGCGCACCAGCAGGAACACGCCGGCCTTCACCATGGTGGCCGAGTGCAGGTAGGCCGACGCCGGCGTGGGCGCCGACATCGCCTGCGGCAGCCAGAAGTGGAACGGAAACTGCGCGCTCTTGGTGAACGCGCCGAGCAGCACCAGCAGCAGGGTCGGCGTGTACCACGGATGCGCGCGCACCGCATCGCCCGCGGCGAGGATCGTGTCGAGCTCGTAGCTGCCCGCGATGTGGCCCAGCAGCAGCATGCCTGCGAGCAGGCAGAAACCGCCGCCGGAGGTGACGATCAGCGCCATCCGCGCGCCGTCGCGCGCCGACGCGCCGTTGTGCCAGTAGCCGATCAGCAGGAACGAGAACAGGCTGGTCAGCTCCCAGAAGAACACCAGCTGGATCACGTTGCCGGACATCACGATGCCCAGCATCGACCCCATGAACGCCAGCAGCAGCGCGAAGAAGCGCGCCAGCGGATCGTCCGGCGACATGTAGTAGCGCGCATACACGCCCACCAGCGCGCCGATGCCGCAGATCAGCAGCATCATCAGCCAGCTGAAGCCGTCGACCCGCAGCACCAGGTCCAGCCCCAGCGAGCCCGCCCACGGAATGGTCTGGCGCAGCACCTCGCCGGCGAGGATCGCCGGGGCCAGCCACAACGAAAGCGCCAGCCCGAGCAGCGCGGTGCCGGTCATCAGCCAGGCGGCGCGATTGTGCCCGCGCTCGCGCATCAGCCACGTCACCGCGGCCGCCACGAAGGGCAGGCAGAGGATGGCGCTGGGAAGGGCGTGGTCGGGCATCGGTCACTGCGTTCGATGGAAGGATCGTCGGTGTCGCCCGTCACCGGGGCCATCGCCCGGCACTTCATGTGCACCGGCCCGTCCCGGACCACCGATGGATCCGGGCGCGCCGCACCGCGGGCCATCGTCGCGATCGCCCGCATGCGCTCACCTCAAGTCTGGGAGCGTGGCGGCAGCACCATCCGGACTCCTTGCCCGATTCTATCGTTCGCCGCGAGCGAGCGGCAACGACCATGCACGGCGTTTGCACACCGGCTGTTCGTACCCTGTCCGCGGGAATGACAGAATGGCAAGGCGAATGTGCCCTCCCCCCGCGACATTCATCGACCATCGGAGACATGGCAGATGACCCACCTTTCGGCCCGCCGGCACCGGCATGCCGTCCGCACCGCCACCTTCCTCCCGCTGGCGCTGGCCAGCGGCCTGGCCTGCGCCCGGCAGTCGCCCGCGCTCGATCGGGTCAGCATCTGGCTGGGCGGCTACGACGCGCATGTCGACACCACCATCGGCGCCAGCGACAAGAGCGGTCGGTACAGCGGCAATTTCAACCTGGAGAAGGACCTCGACTTCAGCCACCACAAGCGTGTGCCGCGCGCGCGGCTGGATTTCCTGATCGGTGACAGCCAGGGCTTCTCACTGGACTACCACAGTGTCAACCGCTCGCGCAGCAAAAGCCTGACGCGGGACATCAGCTACGCCGGCAACGACTACCACGCCGACGCCGCCGTCCACGGCAAGCTGAACTTCGATTTCGGCAGCGCGTCGTACCGCTGGTGGATCGGCCACGGCGACGACGTGTTCGGCCTGGGCCTGGGTGGGGCCTATTACCGCGTGCACGCCGGCATCAGCGGCGAGGCCAGCGTCAACGGCATGCCGGTCGGACAAGCCTCCTCCCGCACCAGCGACGGCGTCTGGGCACCGATGCTGCAGCTCGGCTGGCGGCATGCGTTCAACGAGCGGTGGCGGCTGTACGTCGACGCGGCCGGCGTGAGGAAAAACGGCGGCCGCCTCAGCGGCCACATCGTCAACGCCGCATTGGGCGTGGAATGGTTCCCGTGGCAGAACGCGGGCTTCGGCGCCGAATACGGCTACAGCCGCGTGGTGCTGCACCAGCGCAAGCACACCTACAGCGCCGACCTCGACATGAAGCTCGATGGCCCGTCGCTGTTCGCGCGGTTCCGCTTCTGACGCTTAAGCACTTCGTAAGCGGATCCACGGATAATCCCCCCCGAGTCGGGCCGTCTGCGCCGCGACGCGGAGGAGCCTGTCCGTGCACATCATCCTGGTCGAGGACGATCCCCAGCTCGGCGCGGCGATCCAGCGCGCGCTGGAGCGCCTCGCCTACACGGTGAGCTGGCTGCGCGACGGCCGCGCGGCGCTGCTTGCGCTGCGCGACGAGACCGCCGACCTGGTGCTGCTCGACCTCGGCCTGCCCGGCAAGGACGGGCTCGACGTGCTGCTCGAGGCCCGCCGCACGCACATCCGGACCCCGGTGATCGTGATGACCGCGCGCGACGGGCTGGACGACCGCGTGCGCGGCCTCGACGCCGGCGCCGACGACTACCTGGTGAAACCGTTTCACCTGGACGAACTGGCCGCGCGCATCCGCTCGCTGACCCGGCGCGCGCAGGGCCTGGCCGCGAACCGCATCGAGGCCGGCGCGCTGAGCCTCGACCTCGGCACCTCCGAGGTAAGCTTCCGCGGCGCGCCGGTGGAGCTGACCAAGCGCGAATTCGCCCTGCTGCAGATCCTGATGGAACGCGCCGGCCGGCTGGTGCGCCGGGAAAATCTGGAGAACTCGCTGTACGGCCTCGACAACATGGTCGGCTCCAGCGCACTGGAGGTGCTGGTGCACACCCTGCGCCGCAAGCTGAGCTACGACACCATCCGCACCGTGCGCGGCTTCGGCTACATGATCCCGCGGGAGCCGACGTGAAGCCGGCGAGCCTGCACGGCCGGCTGCGCTGGCTGATCATCGTGGTGCTCGCCGCGGTGCTGCTGCCGCTGGGCGTACTCAGCTTCCATCGCACCCTCACCGAGGTGGACGAGCTGTCCGACGGACGGCTGGCGCAGTCGGCGCGCACGCTGCAGGTGCTGATCGGGCATGCCGACCTCGAGGCCCTGCAGGCGCGCGGCAGTGCCGGCACGCTGGTGGTGCCGATCGAGGCCGCCCACCCGAAGTTGCATGACCACACCTACGAGTCCGAAGTCGGCTTCCAGATCTTCGATCGCACGGGGCGCCTGCTGCTGGCCACCGCCAACCTCGCCACATTGCCGCCGCCGGGCGCCGCCGATGCGGATTTCCGCGACCTGCAACAGGGGCGCTACCGCTGGCGCGTGTTCACCCTGCATGACGAGGCAGACGGCATGGTGATCCGCACCGGCGAGCGCTACGACAGCCGCCACGACATCACCCATGCCCTGTGGCTGGAACACAGCCTGCCGCTGCTGGTCGGTCTGCCGCTGTTGGCCCTGCTGGTGGGCTGGGCGGTACGCCGCGGCCTGCGCCCGCTCGAGGCGTTGACCCGCGCGCTGTCGTCGCGCGAACCGGGCAGCCGCGAACCGGTGCGGCTGCGCGACGCGCCACTGGAGTTGCAGCCGGTGCTGGCGGCGCTGAACGAACAGCTCGCCCGGCTGGAGGATGCGCTGGAACGCGAGCACCGCTTCAGCGCCGACGTGGCGCACGAACTGCGCACGCCGCTGGCTTCGGCCATGATCAACCTCGAGAACGCGATGGCCACCACCGATCGGGCCGGGCTGGACGTCGCGCTCGGCAGCGCGCAGCACGTTATCGCCGGACTGGCCCGACGGATCGAGCAACTGCTGGCACTGGCCCGGCTGGAGGCCGGCGCGGCGGCGGGCCAGCGCACGCGCGTCGACCTGGCCGTCGTCGCCACGACCGTGCTCGAGGAACTCGCGCCGGTGATCGCCGAGAGCGGCGTCGAGCTGAGCGTGGCGCGGCTGACGCCGCAACTGGTGGTGCACGGCTACGAGGCGGCGCTGGCGGCGCTGCTGCGCAACCTGCTGGAAAACGCGCTGCGCCACGTGCCCGCCGGCGGGCAGGTGCAGCTGTCGATCGAACCGGGCGAGCGCGCGGCGCTGATCGACGTCATCGACGACGGCCCCGGCATCCCGGCGGAGCGCCGCGCCAGCGTATTCGCCCGCTTCCACCGCGAAGCCGGCAGCCGCGGCGACGGCTTCGGGCTGGGCCTGTCGATCGTGCAGCGCGCCGCGCAGCTGCACGACGCCGGCATCGAGTTGCTCGACTCGCCCTACGGCAGCGGCCTGCGCGTACGCGTCACGATCCCGCTGCGATCCTGAACTTCATCAAGGCCGCCCGACGGTCAGGACGGCAAAGCTGTCCGGCTCGATCGTGCGGCGGCCATTGGCCTGCCGGGTCGCGCCCAGCTGCGCCGCCGAGAGATACAGCCGGTGCAGCTTCGGATCGAGCGTGAGCGTGCGCGCGCTGACCTGGGTGGGGATGGTCGCGGTCACGCGGTAGTGGTCCGGATCGTCCTCGTGCACCGCGGTAAGCGTGCCGCTCTCGCCGTTGGCGCTGTAGATCATCGCCTCGGCCGCGTCGAACACCACGCCGTCCGGGCCGTCGCCAATCGGCACGTCGGCCACGTGGTGGCCATCGCGCGCATCGAGCACGGCCATCGTGCGGTTGTCGCACACCGAGAACAGGCGATGGTGCGGGTGGTCGAGCGCCAGCCCGCTCGGCGATGCGCACGGCGTCAGCGGCCAGGTCTGCAGCAGCTTGCCGTGGAGCGAATCGAGCTGGACCAGCTCGGACTTGTCCTCGATGTTCACGTAGACGTGGCCGGCGCCATCGGCCACCGCGAACTCCGGCTTGCCCGGCAGCGCGATGCTGCCGACTACCGTGTTCTTCGCCGGGTCGATCACGCTGGCGCTGGTGCTTCTGCCGTTGAAGGTCAGCACGTGGTGCGAGGCGCTGTCGTACAGGATCGCATCGGGATTCCGGCCGGTGCCGGTGATCGTCGCCACGGTCTGCAGCGAAGCCAGGTCGAACACGGTCACCGAGTCGCTCCTGCCGTCACTGACGAAACCGCGCTGCAGGTCATCGGCCAGCGCAATACCGTGCACGCCGGCGGTGCCGGCGATCGTGCCGATCTGCTTGCCGGCATCGACGTCGATCACCAGCACGCGGTCGCCGCGGCTGACGAACAGGCGGCGGCTGGGCGCATCGAAGGCCAGATAGTCCCAACCGCCCGGGCCGCCCAGCGCCAGTCGCGAAAGCAGGCGGGGAACCGGCGGCGACGCGGCGGTCGCGGCGGCCGGCGAAAGCATCGCCAGCGCCAGCAGCGCGGCGGGCAGCCGTTTGCGGATCAGTCGTGACATGGCGGCACCTCGGGCGGCTGGAGTGGTCGACCCAGCATGCGAGCGCCGACTTACGCCAGCCTTAGCCCGCCGCCTTTTGTATGTCGCGACGGCGCAACAGCGCATACAGCACCGGCATCACCAACAAGACCAACGGCACCTGCACCAGCAGGCCGGCGATGATCGCCACCGCCAGCGGCTGCTGCATCTGCGAGCCCCCGCCGAGCGCCAGCGCCAGCGGCAGCAGGGTGAGCATCGCGGCCAGCGTGGACATCAGGATCGGCCGCGTGCGGTGCCGGCCGGCTTCGTGCAGCGCCTCGTGCAACGGCAGGCCGGCGGCGGCCTGTTCGAGTTCGGAGAAGTAGAAGATCGCCACTTCGGTGACGATGCCGACGATCATCGTCATGCCCATCATCGCCGAGATGTTGAGCTCGATGCCGGTCAGCCACAGCCCGGCGAACACCGCCGGAATCGCCAGCAACGGCATCGCCAGGATCACCAGCGCCACCCGGAAACTCTCGTACAGGAACAGCAGCAGGGTGAACACCAGCGCGATCGCCGCCAGCAGCACGATGCTGAGGCCGCGGAACGCCTGCTGCTGTTGCTGGTACAGGCCACCGAGCTGGTAGTACATGCCCTTGGGCAGCAGGCCGGGCCGGGCCAGCGCGCGCTTGACGTCGGCGATGGTGGCACCGAGGCTGCGCCCGCTGATGCGCCCGGTCACCGCGACCATCCGTTTCAGGTTGTCGCGGGTGATCTGCGGCTGGCCCTGCACCTGTTGCAGCGTGGCCACCCGCGACAGCGGCAGCAGGTGGCCGTCGCCGGCGCGGATCGGCAAGGCGGCGACCTGTTCCAGCCGCTGGTGCGTCGCGGTCGGCAGGCGCACGCGCACGCCCACCAGCTTGCCGTCGGTGGGAAGTTGCGCGGCCACGGTGCCGTCGATCGCCGCCGCCACCTGGTCGGCGACACTGGCCGGGTCGAGCCCTTCCAGCGCGGCCTTGGCTGGATCGACCTGCACGGTCAGCGCGTCGCCGGCCGGGTTGATGCCATTGCGCACGCCGACCACCCCGCCGATCCGCCCGACCGCCGCGGCGACCTTGCCGGCGGTGGCAGAAAGCTGGGTCGGGTCGTCGCCGTACAGCTGGATTTCGATCGGCTGCGGCACCGCCACCAGGTCGCCGATCAGGTCCTCCATCAGCTGCGACAGCTCGATGTCCAGCCCCGGCACGCGCTGCTCCACCTCCTCGCGTACCTGCGCCATCACCGCCTCGGTATCGGGGCGCGAGCCGCTTTTCAGGCGCACGAAGAAGTCGCCCTGGTTCGCCTCGGTGAGGCCACCGCCGAGCTGCAGGCCGGTGCGCCGCGAGTAGGTGTCCACGTAGGGGTTCGCGCGGATGATCGCCTCGACCTGGCGCAGCAGCCGGTCGGTTTCCTGCAGCGAGGTGCCTGGCGGCGACAGGTAGTCGAGGATGAAGCCGCCCTCGTCCATCTGCGGCATGAAACCGGTGCCGACGCGGGTGAAGGCGAGGCCACCGACAAGCAGCAACGGCACGATCAGCAGCAGCACCAGCAACGGCCGCCGCAGCCAGCGCTGCAGGATGCTCTGATAACCCTGCATCATGCGCCGGGTGAAACGGCCCGGCGGATGCTCGGCACGATGACGCTCATCAAGGAAACGCTCCGCCAGCAGCGGCACCGCGATCCAGGTCAGCAGGTAGGAAATCACCAGCGCGCTGGCCATGGTCAGCGACAGCGCCTTGAAGAACGCGCCGGTAACACCGGACAGAAATGCCAGCGGCAGGAAGATCACCACGGTGGCGGCACTGGAACCGGTCAGCGGGCGGGTGAACTCCCATGCGGCGCCGGCGATCCGTTCGTGCACTTCGCCCTCGCCCTGGTTGAGCCGGCGGATGATGTGTTCGAGCATCACGATCACGTCGTCGATGATCAAGCCGACCGCCGCGGCCATGCCGCCCAGCGTCATCATGTTGAAGCTCATGCCGAGCACGAACAGCAGCAGCACGGTGATCGCCAGCACCGCCGGCACCACGATCAGCGCGACCAGGATCACCCGCGTGTTGCGCAGGAACACGAACAGCACCAGTCCGGCCAGCAGCACGCCGATCAGGATCGCATCGCGCACGCTGGCCGCCGCGCCGGCCACCAGCTGGGTCTGGTCGTACCAGTTGGCGATGCGCACGCCGGCCGGCATCTGCGGCGCATAGTCGGCCAGCCGCTGCTTCACTTCCCCGGCGATCTGCACGCTGTTGCCGTCGGGCTGCTGGTAGACCTGCAGCAGCACCGCGTCCTGGCCATCGGCGTTGACGCGGATCCACTGCGGCACGTGGTCGAGGCTGAGCGCGGCCACATCGCCCAACCGCACCGCGCCGCCGGGGCCGGCGCGCAGCACGATGTCGCGCAACGCGGCGAGCGTCTTCGGCTGGTTGTCGGCCAGCAGCAGGTACAACTTGTAGTGATCGGCGACGCGGCCCATCGCCTGGATCGTCGCCGCGTGGCCGACCGCCGTGGCCACGTCGGCCAGGTTCAGTTGCAGCGCGCGCAGCTTGCCCGGATCAACGTCGGCGTGGAACTCGGCCACCTCGCCGCCCTGCACCTGGACCTGGGCCACACCGCCGATGCCGCTCAGCAACGGACGCAGCTGGTACTCGGCCAGGTCGTGCAGTGCAGCCGGCGATTGCGTGTGCGAGCGCAGGCTGTAGGCCAGCACCGGGAACGTGGTGGGATCCATCCGCCGCGTGCTCAGCGCTGTGCCGGCCGGCAGCTGCGGCAGGATCTGCCCGGCCGCCGCATTCACTTCCTGCAGCGCCGCAGCCATGTCCGCGCCCCAGTCGAAGGTCACCGCCACCTCGGCGCTGCCGCGGCTGGTGGTGGAGCGCACGTCGCGCACGCCGCGCACGTGGCGGATCGCCTCCTCCACCGGCGTGGTCACCTCGATCGCCATCTGATCGGCCGGGCGGTCGCCCGCATCCAGCGACACCTGCACGCGCGGAAACGCCACGTTGGGAAACAGCGCCACCGGCATCCGCAGCGCACTGGCGATGCCGCCGATCGCCAGCATCAGGGCGAGGAACAGCAGCGAACGCCGATGCCGCTGCATCCATGCGGTGACGCTCACCGGGCGGACTCCCGCACCGCATCGCCATCGGCCAGTTCGTAGGCGCCGAGCACGATCACCTTCGCCTGCGCATCGAGCGGGCCCTGCACGCCGACGGGATCGCCCGCCGGGCTGCGCAGGGTCACGGCGATGCGTTTGGCGTGGCCGTGCTCAAGCTCGAACAGGTAATCACCGTGTTCGTCGTGCAACACCGCCGCGCGCGGTACGGCCCACGCGCTGAAATCGGCGGTGCGGATCTGCGCCTCCAGCGCGGCGCCAGCGACCAGCGCGGCGCCGGCTTCGGCCGGCAGTTCGACCTGCGCGCCGAGCAGATGGGTCTGCGGGTCGATCGACTGGCCGATCATGCGCAACGTGCCCACGAAAGCGGACTGGTCGCCATACACGCTGCGCAGCTGCACCGGCATGCCGGCATGCAGCTTCGCGCCGTCTTCCGGCTGCACGCCGAGCTGTGCGACCAGTGCATGCGCCGGGGTGAAACTCAGCAATGGCGCGTTCGCGGCGAAGCGCTCGCCTAGGCCCACGCTGAGGGCGTTGACCACGCCATCGGCCGGCGCGCCGACGGTTTCCTGCGCGCTGCCGCCGCCGAGCGCGCGCTGCGCCCCCAGCGCGGCCTGCGCGTCGGCCAACGCCTTGCGCGCGGTCGCCAATTGCGACTGCGTGGCCAGTCGTTGCGCCGCCAGCTGTTCGGTACGCTGGAGTTCGCCGCGGGCCAGCTCCAGCGCACTCTGCGCTTGCTGGTACGCGTTGCGCGCGGCCGGATCGGGGGCGATCGTCAGCAGCGGCTGTCCGCGCCGCACGCTCTGCCCGGCCGCCACGCTCAGCGCCACGATCTGGCCGCCATGCGCGAGGCTGACCGCGCGAGCATGCTGCGGATCGCCCGCGGCGCTGCCCCAGGCCTCGACGGTGTCGTGGAAGGTCCGCTGCACCGGCGTGGCGGTGGTCACCGCCACCTGGCCCTTGGCCGCCGCCGCTTCTTCGTCATCGGCGGCACCGTGGCTGCACGCGGCCAGCAGCAGGCACAACAGCGGCAGGAGCAGCGATCGGTTCATGGCGTGGGCGCCTGCGTGGAAACGGGATGGGTGGCGATGTCGACATCGGTGTTTCCGAGCAGCGCTTCCAGCGCGATCGACTGGGTGGCCTGCTGCTGTTGCACGGCGAGCAGGTCGAGGTCGGCAGCCAGCGACCGGCTGCGGATCGCCAGCCAGGTCGGCCAGTCCAGCAGGCCTTGCTGCCACGCCGGTTCGGCGGCGCGGCGGGCCTCGGCCAGCTGCCTTGCGTGGGCGGTCAAGGTGTCGCGTTGCCGATCCAGCGTGGCGAGATCGGCGGCGAGCCGCTGCATGTCGCTGCGCGTGGTCAGCACGCGTGAGGCGTAGTCGTCCTTCAACTGCTGCCGGGTCGCCCGCTCGATCGCGATGTTGCCGCGGTTGCGGTCGAACAGCGGCAGCGTGATGCCGACGCTGAAGCCGTGGGTGTAGATGGCGCTGGTGTCGCGCGCGCTGTTGAAGCCGATGGTCAACGCGGGAAACTGCGCCCGCACCGCGCCGCGCAGTTTGGCTTCCTGCGCTTGATAGCCTGCCTGCAGCGCCAGCAGATCGGGGCGCCGGCGCGGCAGGTCGGCCAGTGCCTGCTGCAACTGCGCCGCAGTGGGCGCGACCTGGTACGGCGCGCCGACCAGCTCCAGCGGTGCGGTCGGCGCCAGCCCGAGCAGCACATGCAGGTCGCTGTCGGCCTGGTGCAGGGCGACCGCGTTGTCGGCCTGCTGCTTGCGCACGTCCGCGGCGGCGTTGAGGCCGGCGCTGGCGCTGTCGTAGGTGAGGTTGCCGGCGTCCAGCGCCGCCTGCACGTAGGGCGTGACCTGCTCCAGCGCCGCCTGCTCGCTGGCCAGCCGCGCCTGTTGCGCGCGCAGGTTCAGCACTTGGCCGAACAACAAGCGCGCCTGCGCCACGGTCTGCCACTCCGCCCACAACAGCTCGAGGTTCACCTGACCGGCTTGGCTGCGCGCCGCCGCCTGGCGCGACGAGCGCGTCAGCAGGGCGCCGATGTCTTCGCTGAGGCCGAGATTGAACGCCGTAGTCAGGCCACCGCCGGAGTGCTGCGGAAAATCCTCGCCCAGGCTCAGCTGCGGATCGGGCAGCAGCCCGGCCGCGAAGGCCTGCGCGCGGGCCACGCCCAGCTCGTCGCGCTTGAGCTTCAACGCCGGGCTGTTCGCCACCGCCAGCATCGCCGTCTCGGTCACATCCAGCCCGTCGGCGGGATCGAAGCGATGCGTTGCCAGCGACGGCAGCGGCATTTCGCTGGAGGGCACGGTCAGCTGCCTCACGTCGGCCGCGCCCTCACCCTGGTCCAGCGGCAACGGCGCATAGCTGGCGCAACCGGACACGAGCAACGCGACGGCGACGGCGACGGCGCACACCGTGCGCAGGCCGCGGCTTGTCGAGGAGAAACATCGCTGGCGGCCCGCATCGCGCATGCCGCCATTCTGGAAGCCGCTGCTTAGTTCTTTCTTAAGCGGACCCGGCACGGCAGGGCGGGCGTGGCCCGCCGGCTTCCGCTTCGCGCGTGACCGAACAGCGGCGGGCCGTGCCCGCCCTACTGGCGCCCGCCGTCACGCCGACGGGCCGACCACGCGCAGCGTGAGGGTGGCGAAGGCGCCGTCGCGGGCGAGCGCGGTGATGCGGTAGTCGCCGGCCTGCGGCAGGCTGATCGCGATCGCGGCATCGGCTTCGCTGCTGCCCTGCAGGCGGCCGTTGAGCAGCCATTGCACGCCGGACTGCGCGCCCAGTGCGCGCAAGGTCACGCGCAGCGGCTTGTCGCTGTTCGGCGCGCGGCGCAGGGTGGCGCCGTCGCCGAGGCCGCTGATGCGGATCGGGCTGGCGCGGTCCAGCGAGTCGGCGGCGCAGCCGGGCGCGAGCGGTGGCAGCGCGGAGCGGGCGCGGTCGTCCACGCTCAGCCACGGCGTGGCCAGCGCGGGCCAGCGCACCAGCTGGATGGTGTGCTCGTGGCGGGCGTGGCAGGCACCGCTGAGGCGCCGGCCCTTGGCGTCGACACGCAAGGTGAGCAGGCCGGACGACCACGCGCCGAGGTCGCGTTCGGCAAACGTGGGCGGCAGTGCGTCGTCGAGCACCCAGGCCGTGCGGCGCTGCCGACACAGCGCGGGATCGGTGGCGGCGACCGCGCCGCCGAGCGGCCAGCAGATGCCGACCGACTTCACGCTGGCCGGCTGCGCCCGCGCGTGGCCACCGCGCGCGGGCAGCATGTCGACGATCTGGAACAGCAGCGGCAGCGCGGTCACCGCGCCGTACTGACCAGGCGACGGCGTGCCGTCCGGGCGGCCGATCCACACGCCGATCGTCCAGCGGTCGGTGACGCCGATCGACCAGGCGTCGCGGTAGCCGTAGCTGGTGCCGGTCTTCCACGCCACCGTGGCGTGCCGGTTGATCGCGCCGGCGAGCGGGCCGCCTTCGACGTCGGCCGGGTTGCTGGCGAGGATGTCGCGGATGATCCACGCCGCGCCGGGCGACAACAGCCGGCGTGGACGCGCGGGTTGTTCCGTGGTGTAGCGCGGCGTGCCGGCGAGGCCGCCGTTGGCGAACGCGGTGTACGCGCCGACCAGGTTTTCCAATCGCGTGGAGGCGCCGCCGAGAATGATCGACAGGTTCGGTTGCGCACCCGCGGGCAGGCCGAGGTCGACGCCGCCGTTGGCCAGCCGCGCCACGAAGCGGTTCGGCCCGAGCCGATCCAGCACGTCCACCGCCGGCACGTTGAGCGAGCGCTGCAGCGCCTCGGCGGCGCTGACCGGGCCGGAGAACGCCTCATCGAAATTGCCCGGCTTGTAGCCGCCGAAGTCCTGCGGCGCGTCGACCAGCAGGCTCTGCGAGTGGATCAGGCCGTCGTCCAGCGCCAGGCCGTACAGGAACGGCTTCAACGTCGAGCCGGGCGAGCGCGGCGCGTTCACCATGTCGATGTAGCCATGCCGCTGCGGATCGGCGAAGTCGCTGGTGCCGACGTAGATGCGCGCCTCCAGCGTGGCGTTGTCGACCACCAGCAGCGCTGCCGAGGTGTGTGCCGGCAGGCGCGACAGGTACGCGCTGACCCGATCCTCGGCGGCACGCTGCAGGTTTGCGTCGATGGTGCTGGTGATGCGTCGCGCCTGCGGTTGCTGCCGGTGCAGGCGTTCGGCCAGCAAGGCCGCGGACAGCGGCGCGCGCAGCGAGCGCGCCACCACCGGCTCGATCGCCGCGTCGCGCACTTCCGCCGCGCTCCACACCCCAAGATCGCGCATGCGCTTGAGTACCTTGTCGCGCGCCGCGCGCGCCGCCTCGGGACGGCGATCCGGGCGCAGCCGGCTGGGCGATTGCGGCAGTACCGCGAGCAGCGCCGCCTCGGCATGCGACAGCCGCGTCGCCGGCTTGCCCAGGTACGCCCACGAGGCTGCCTCGACGCCCTCGATCGGGCCGCCGAACGGCGCGTGGTTGAGGTACAGGTCGAGGATCTGCGCCTTGCTCAGGTGCGCTTCCAGCTGCAGCGCGCGCAGGATCTGCACCAGCTTGCCGCGGAACGTGTGCGGGATCGGTTCGATGATCCGCGCCACCTGCATGGTCAGCGTGGAGCCGCCCGAGACGATGCGGCCATGGCGCAGCCCACCGGCGAGACCGCGCAGCAGGGCGTACGGGTTCACGCCGGGGTGGCGGTAGAACTGGCGGTCCTCATAAGTCAGCAGCGCTTTCAGGTACAGCGGCGAGACCTGTTTCGCGCTGGTCGGGTAGCGCCACACGCCATCGCTGTCAGCAAACGCGCGCAGCGGCGTGCCATCGCGCGCCAGCACCACCGTGCTGCCGGTGTCGGGCGCGGGCAGGCGCAACGGGAACAGGCGGTCGAGGGCGACGGCAGCGAGCAGCAGCACGCCGACGGCGATGAAGATCGCGCGCAGCCAGCGCCACGCGCGGGAGCGACGCGTGGAAGGGGACGGCTTGGCGGAAGTGGTCACAGTCATGATGTCTGGCTCCCTCCCCTGCAACGCAGGGGAGGGCTGGGGTGGGGTGCTCTTCATCACGTCGAAGCGAAGGTCAAAAGCTTTACCCCCTCCCCACCTCCCCCTGCGAGCAGGGGGAGGAGCAAAGCACAGCTACGGCTCGACCACGGTGAGCTTCGCCGGCTCGACCTTGCCGATGCCGCGCACCGCCGGGCGGTACATGTCCTCCACCAGCGGCGGCGGCACGGTGTACGTGCCCGGCGTCACCGCGCGCACAAGGTAGAACACGCGGGCCTTGTCGCCACGGCTGAGGTTGAGGGCGGCGGCGTAGCGGTCGTCGCGGTATTCCTCGTGCACGATCTGCGCGGCGGCGGCGTGCTGGTCCAGCTCGATGCCGTCGATCACCACGCCGGACCACGATTGCGCGCCACCGAGGTTGAGGTTCTCCACCTCCAGCCCGCCGGGCAGCAGGTCGGTGACCAGCGCGTCGGGGATGTCCATGCATGCCTCGATCTCCAACTCGACGATCAGCGTGTCGCCTTCCTTCAACTGGCTGCCGCTCCACGGCTTGCCGTCGGTGGTGAACCAGCTGCGGCGCACGTCGATCTGGCTGGCGTCGGCCGCAGGCGCCTGCTGCGGAATGCCGGCCACGTCGAGCGTGGCGAAGATTGCCGCGTCGCTGGTCGGCTGCACGCTGACGCCGGCCACAAGATCGGCGGCGGTGAGTTCACGGCTCCACACGCGGCTGTCCGGTGCGGTCTCGGCCTTGCCGGCCACGGTCATGGTGGCGGCCAGCGGCGCGTTGCTCTTCGCGTCGAACGCGCGTGCCACGCGGGCGATCGCCGCCTGCTCCTGCGTGCTCAGGTACGACCACGACCAGCGGTAGTCGGCGAATTCCTGCTGCCGCTGGCGCACGTTCGCAGTGGCGTTGCGCGCCCAGTCGACCAGCTTGGCGTCGTAGGCGGGCTTGTTCATGCCATAGGTGTGGGTGAGCGCCACCATCAGCGCAAGGTCGCGCAGCTCCGAGCCGTAGTCGCCGACGTACCACGGGCGTTCCTTGCTCCAGGCGAATGCCTCGTCGACGGCTTTCTGCGCGCGCTCGGTGTCGCCCATCAGCTTCAGCGCGATGCCCAGATGCACCAGCGGCAGCGGCGCGACCAGCTTCTGCCGTTCGTTGTCGAAGATCGCGCGCAGGGTGCCCAGCGGCGCGCGGTTGACCCGGGCCAGCACGAAACCGGAGTACGCCTCGTCGGCCAGGCGCAGATGGTCGTGGTGCTCGTAGCTGTAGTACGGATGGCCGCCGGCGAGCAGGTCGTCATTGAGCCGCTGCAGCGATTTCTGCAGCACGTCCTGCGGCACCGCAAAGCCGGCGTCGCGCGCGTCCAGCATGAAGTCGACCACGTACGGGGTGGTGAAGGTCTGGATCGGACTGCTGCCGCCCCAGAAGCTGAAGTGGCCGTTGCTGGCCTGGAACGAGGCGATCCGCGACAGCGCGCCGTCCACCGCGGCCTGGCGCACGGCGTCGCTCATCACCTGGGCGCCCAGTGCCTTGGCCGTCTGGCCGTCCAGGATCAAGGCGGCGTAACCCTTGCTGGTGGTCTGCTCGATGCAGCCGTACGGGTAGCGCAGCATGTCGCGCAGCGCGGCCGCGTAGGGCAGCGGCGGCAAGGTGCTCAGGGTGATCCGCGCGTTCACCGTGGCCGGCAGCAGGCCGGCGATCGCGGCGGCGCCGAAGCGCTCGCCCTTGCCGGCTTCCAGCGCCATGGGCGTGGTGCTCACGGTTTCCGGCCAGGCCGGGCGCACGGCAAATTCGAAGTGGCGATCCACGCGGTAATCGTTGAGTTCGGCGTGGATGTCCACCGTCGCCACCGCCGCGCCCGCCTGCGCCGTCACCGGCAGGTGCAGCGTGGTGCCGGCACCGTCCTTCAGCGGTACGCTCTGGGTGGCCTTGTCGATCGTGATCAGGCCGCCGCCCTTGACGCCCACTTTCGCGGTGCCGTCCTTGCCGGACAGGTTCTTCAGATCCAGGCTGATCATCGCCTTGTCACCGGCCGCCATCACCCGCGGCGTGCTCGGCTCGACCACCAGCGGCGCGCGCACGGTGACCGCGCCGTCGGCGTTGCCGTAGCGGCTGTCGGTGTACGCCAGCGCGGCCAGGCGCAGGCTGCCGTTGAAGTCGGGCACGTCGACGCGCAGCGTGGCCCTGCCCTGCGCGTCGAACGCCACCGGCGCGGCGAACAGGTCGACGATCTGCACCTTCGGGTTGAGCCGGGTGGCCTTGGGCAGCGCCGCACCGCTCATGTCGCCGCCGTAGCGCAGCTTGGCCTCGGCGCCGTCCATCGCCTCGATGAGGCGGCTGTACAGATCGTACGCATCCACACTCAACGCACGTTTGGCGAACAGCCACGCCCACGCATCGGGTACCGGATAGTTGGTGATGTTGAGCACGCCCTGGTCGACCGCGGACAGCGTGACGAACGCCTTCTGCCCGGCCAGACCAGTGGCCTGCACGCTGACCTCGAGCGGGTTGCCCGGGCGCATCAGCGCGGGCGCGTCGAGCTTGAGCGGGATGCGCCGGTCGTTGCGGTCCATCGCCACGTATTCCACGCCCAGCGCGCGCGCCGGGGTGGTGTGCTCGGCCGCTTCGCCGCCGCGGAACACCAGCGCCGACACGTAGACGTCGTGGCGTTCCCATTCCTTGGTGACCGGGATCTCGAAGGTGGCGCCGGCTTTCGCGTCGATGTTCTTCGTGTAGAGCAGATGATCCGATTCCACCAGCAGCACGCCAGGGCCGGGCTGCGGCGGCGTCACCGTGACTTTCAGGGTGTCGCCGGCGCGGTAGCGCGCCTTGTCCAGCTGCAGCTTGACCTTGTCCGGGCGCGCCTCCTTGCCCAGGTTCTCGTCGTCCCAGCTGTAGCCGGCGAAGAACGGGAACACCGTGGTGAGTTTCGTGGCCGGGTCGTACACCTCCACGCGATAGCTGCCCCACTGCACCGGAAACTCGACCTTCGCCGACTTGCCGGCGGCGACGTCGATGTCCTTTTCGTCGATCAGCTGCAGGCGCTGGTTCGCATTGGATTGCCAGCCGCCATCGCGCTCGTACAGCCAGTAGAAATCGCGCAGTTCGCGCTGCAGGCGCACCTTGAGATGCGCGCCGGCGACCAGTTCGCCACTCGCATTCGCCCGCACGATCTCGAAGCCGGCCGGCGCCTCGCTCTCCGCACCCTGCTTCGGGTCGAACAGCGGGCGCACGCCGACCAGCGCCTCGGCCGGCCAGTAGGTGCGCTTGAGCAGCCGGGTCACCGCGCGGCCGCCGCTTTCGTACACGCTGCCGGACAGGGTCACCGCCAGCGGCGCGACCGGCTTCACGTCGTCGGGCAGTGCCACGTCCTGCTCCAGCACGCCTTGCGCATCGAGCTTGGTGTCGACCACGTCGGCGGCGCTCTTCGGCAGCTCGACCAGAGGATTGCCGAAGAAGGTGTCCTTCATCGCCGCCAGCGGATGCACCTCCGGCGCCACCAGCAGTTTCGCGGTGAAGCGATTGCCGTCGGCCGGCGCGCCGTACAGGTAGCTGGAGGCGACTTTCAGCTGAAGCGGCTCGCCCGGCGCCAGCCGCGATTGCGGGCTGGACAGCTCGACCTTGAGCCGCTCGGGCAGGAACTCCTCGACGTGGAACGGGAACGCCTGCACGGTCTCCTTGCTGGCGGGATCGAGGCGAAACTCCAGCTGCCACAGCCCGGTCGGCGCGTCGGCGGGGATCGCCTGGCTCAGCTCGAAATAGTTCAGCGGCTGCGGCTCCAGCCGCTTTTCCACCAGGGTGCGACCGTCCGGCTGCTTCACCCGCACGAACAGCGACTGCGCCTTCATCGGCTTGCCGTCGTCGTCGCGCAGCAGCGCCGAGGCGCGCAGTGTCTCGCCGGGGCGGTACAGGTCGCGGCCGGACCAGGCGTACACCTCGAACGGCGCCTGCTTGCGGCCGCTGATGTCGAAGTTGGACACGTCCAGCGCCGGCCGGTTGAACGGCAGCACCGAGACGTCCTTGCCGTGCCGCGCGACCAGCACGTCGGCGGCCTTGACCTGGTACGCGAGCAGCGCATTGCCGTCGGCGCCAGTCGTGGCCTTGAGCTTGCTGCGCCCGGCCGCGTCGCGGATTTCGATATTCACCGCATTCACCGGCGTGCCGTCGCGCAGCGAGGCGACGTGCAGCAGCACGTTGTCGCGATACACGCGCAGGTGCAGGCCGAGGTCGCTGACGAAGAAGGTGGCGGTGTCGTAGCCGTCCCTGAAGCTGCCGCCGGCCTTGACCACCGCCATGTAGACGCCGGGCTGCGCCAGCTCCTTGATGTTCTGCACCGGCAGGTAGGTCACGGTGCGCTCGTTCGGCTCGCCGCCCAGTGTGTAGTGGTTGGCATAGACCGAGTCGGCCAGCTGGGTGATCGGCACCCGGCTGCGCCGATCGTCGCCCTGGCCGCAGTTGTTGTAGTAGGCGACGTCGTGGTCGAGCTCGTAGCTGTCGCGGTGGCCGTTGCGCGGATAGCTGCAGAACAGGTCCGACAGCGCGTCCTCGCGCACGCGGAAGAACTCCACGTCGGCGTCGTGCACGTTCATCGACACCAGCGGCAGGCCGCGGGTGCCGCGCGCCGGCAGCACGCTGCCGTGCGAGGCGAAGCCGACCGCCGCCGGCAGGTTGCCGGAGTACACGTCGTGCTTCACTTCGTGGCCGAGGGTGCGGCCGTCGGCGGCGAGCAGGCCGGCCTTCAGCTGCACCGCGTAGCGGGTGTTCGCCTGCACGAACGGGAAGCGCAGCGTCTTGTTGTCGTCGTCGAGGCTCCAGCTGCCGCCGACCACCTCGCCGTTCGGGCCGGTCACCGCGATCAGCGTGTCGAACGCCTGCGCCGAGGCCAGCGTGGCGCTGAAGCGCAGCGTCAGCGCGGTGCGCGAGTCGCTGGTTTGCGAGCTGGCCGAGACCAGCGCGAACTCCGCCTTCGCCGGTGCCGGCGCGGAAGCGCTGCCGGCCGGCGCGCCCTGCAGGGCCGGCTTGCCGTGGTCGGGGCCGCGCTGGCAGGCCGCCAGCAGCAGGCCCAGCAGCAAGCTGATCAGGGCACGCGACAAGACTCGGCGCGAAAGGCACTCGTACGATCGACGCGACATGAAACCTTCTCCCGGCAGGTTTGCACGGGAGTATCGCCGGAATTCATGGCGGCATGGAGGCAGGGATCGGGCGCGCCGCTTCTTTGTGACGTGACGCCGACGCTCAACCCCGCGCCGGCAGCGTCTGCCGGCCCAACCAGTCGCCCAGTTGCATCAGCACCTGGCCGCGCCCCGGTTCGGCTTCGTTGAACAGCTCGTGGTACAGCAGCGAGAAGAAGCGCGTGGTGAGCTGACCCGTCGCGGCGGCCGCGCGGGCGAACGCGCGGCTGCCGGACGGATCGACCAGGGCGTCGCCGTCGGCCACCAGCAGCAGGGTCGGCAACGCCAGCCGGGTGGCGTCGGCGATGCACGCGGCGCCGGCGCGGAAGATGAAGTCGGCCAGCCGCGGGGTGATCCAGCCGTGCCGCAATGGGTCGTTGCGGTAGTCGGCGACCACCTGGCGGTCGTGCGAGAGCTGCTCGAAGTCCAACCCGCTGCGCAAAGGCAGGTTCGGCGCGATGCGGCTGAGCACTCGCGCCAGACGGATCATCCGCGGCGACTCCCAACTGCGCAGCGCGGGCGAGGACAGCAGCAGCGCCGGCGGCGCGACGCGGCCGTCCAGCACCGCGCGCAGCGCGACCAGGCCGCCTAGGCTGTGGCCGAGCAGCAGCGGTGGATGCGACAGGCCGCGGGCATAGTCGCGGTAGACGCTGGCGAGGTCTTCCAGTAGGTCGTCGCCATGGCGCAGGCCGCCGCGGCGGCCCGGCGTCCGGCCGTGACCACGCTGGTCGTAGCCGCGCACGGCGTAGCCGCGCTGGTTGAACCATTGCGCCAGGCGCCGGTAACGGCCGCTGTGTTCGCCCAGCCCGTGCACGAGCAGCACCGCACCACGCGGGGTGGCCAGCGGCCAGTCGCGCAGGAGCAGCGGCTGGCCGTCGGCCATGTGGAGCCAGGCGGTGGGTTCGGTGCCGTCCGCCGGACGGTGGGGTGTTGCCGCTTGCATGGGTGGTTCCGCGTTCGTTCCCCGGTCCCGGCGCCATCGTGCGCGCCGGGACCGGCATCAATGTTCCGTGACCCGCATGTCCTTGGTCAGCAGGTCGAGCTTGCCCTTCATGTCGGCCTGGGGCTGATTGCCCGCGGTGCCGTAGAAGGCGGTGTACAGCACGGCCGACGGCTGCCCGCCGGCGGCCGTTGCCGGAGCGACCACGGTGTTGATCTTCATCAGGTCGTTCTCGTAGCGCGCCACGCCATTGTAGGGATACTCGCGCTCCGACAGCTTGCGCCAGCGGCTGCTCATGTCGTCGTCCAGCCCGGGCGGCGGCGCGACGTAACGCTGCACGTTGATGTTGTTGTGGTCGTCGGAGGCGGTGTCCTTCCACACGTTCACGTCACCCACGTCCCATACCGGCTTGCCGTCGTCCAGGAAGAAGCGGAAGCCGAGCCACAGCAGGTTGTCCGGCCTGACCGCCTGCAGCGCGGACGGATAGGAGAACGCCACCCGCTGCGAGGCGTAGCTGAAGCGCTGGCCGTAATCGTAGTCGACGCGGATGTTCCTGAACGCGGCCGGTTGCAGCGCAGGATTGCCGAGGAACTCCTTCCACTGCGCCAGGGTGCCCTGGTAAGTGACGTGGATGAAGCCGCTGAGCTCGTCCATGTCCAGCATGGTGTCGTGCTCGTGGGGGGGCGCCGCGAAGCGCAGCAGCATCACGCTGCCGTCGGGCACCGGCAGCGAGTACGCCACCACCAGCGCGTTCGCGTAGGGCAGCGTCCACACGCCGACGTGCCACGGCCGCTGCCAGCGGTCGACGTGGGTCGCTTCGCGCACAGGCTTGCCCAGCGAGGTGATCTTGATCTTCTCGCCGGCGACCACGCGCTGGAACATGCCGGTCCGCGCCAGCAGGTCCATGCGCGACTTCGCGTCGCCGTAGAACATCGCCGCCGCCATGCCGTCGGGCCGGCGCAGGCGAGCCAAGCCGTTGCGCGAAACGTCGCCGACGGCCACGTAGCCGTTGCCGTCCAGTGCGAAATACTGCGACTGCTGGCCGACCCGCTGCCATTCGCCGTCGCTGCCGCGCACGATCAGCGTGGGAAAGCCGTTCAACTGCGTCTGCTGGTGCAGCAGGCGCGCCGAGCCCGCGCCGTTCGGGAACAGGTTGGCGGACTCCCTGGCCAGCAGCGCCTTCAGCTGGGCGTCGCTGTTGGCGTTCATGCGCGACTGGAACTCGCGGTAGAAATCGGCCAGGCCGAGCGGCAGCGCGAACTGCGCCTTGAGCCGGCCGTTCTGGATCGTGTCGAACAGGTCGAGCTGGTAGGCGACGCGCGAGTCCATCACCGCCTGCCCGGCCGGCGCATCCAGCACCTCGCGGATCGGCAGCGCGTAGTTGAGGTTCTCGTTGTCCGACTTCATCAGCACCACGCCGATCAGCTTGCCATCCTTGTCCAGCAGCGGACCGCCGCTGTTGCCGGGCGAGGCGGCGGCGGAGAAGCGCATCCACTTCCAGGCGCCGTCCTGCTGCTCCGGCGTGTCGGAGGTGTACAGGCCGTCGCGGATCACCACGCCGGTACCCAGCGCATTGCCCACCGCGTAGACCACCTGGTTGAGCGCCGGGCTGGCGTCGACCTCCAGCGCGGCGCCGCCCGCCGGCGGCTGCGCCAGCGTGAACACCACGAAATCCTTGCCCAGCGAGAACTGCTCGATCTTGCCGATCGGGTAGACGCGACCGGCGGCGTCGCGCAGCTCGGGCGGTCCCCACAGGCTGTCCGCGCCGGCCAGCAGCACGTGCGCGGCGGTGACGTAGCGGTCGTGGCCGATCGCGAACGCGGTGCCGATCGAGTAGTACTTGTCGGTGCGCTCCTGGTAGGGCAGCAGCTCCAGCGGCAGCGGTTTCTCGTAGCTCAGCGGATCGCTGGCCGGCTTGGCCTGCACCACCTCGAAAGTGGCCGCCTGGATCTTCGGCAGCAGCGCCGCATCGAGGCTGGCCGCCTGCACCGCCGACACTCCCGCCAGGCCCGGGCCGGCCAGCAACAGCAACAACAGGCCGAGCCGGCGGATCGCTCCTTCACACCGTGTACGCATGGTTTTCCCTTGCCCCGAAGCGGCCGCCCGCGGACTCCCCTCGGCATCCTCGCGGACGGCAGCTGGCATGCATCTTGGCATGCTCGCGCACGGCTTGCATGGCGGGCGCGAGCCGCGGCGCAGGCAGCGCGATGCCCCGCCGCGGCAAGCCCCCCAGGTTTACAGCTCGGCGCGGAATTCCACGCCGATGATGCGCGGATCGTTGACGAAGGCGGTGCGGTTGTTGAAGTCGATCGCGCCGGTGATCGCCTGCCTGTCGGTGATGTTGCGGCCGTACAGGGCAACCTCGCGGCGGCCGTAGTCCCAGTTGTAGCCGAGCCGCACGCCGCCTTCGAGCAACGGCTTGCCCTTGAACTCGGCCGAGTCGTACAGGAAGAAGTTCACTTCGCTGCGGTAGTTCCAGTCGGTGTAGACGAAGAACTCGCCGCCGTCGCCGTACGGGATGCCGTAGCGCGCGGTGAGCGTGCCGATCCACTTCGGCGCGTTCGGCAGGGTGTTGCCGTCGATCAGCGCATTGCCCGCGCCGTTGAGCGGGTCGAGTACGGTGCAGCCGGAGCCGCATACGGCCACCGCCAGGCCCGGGTCCTTCAGCTTGGTGAAGTTGTAGCTGCCGCCGGCGGTGAGCACGAAGTTCGGCGTGAGGTAGGCCTCCAGGTCGAACTCGGCGCCGTAGCCCTCGGTCTTCTTCGCGTTGATCAGGCGGGTGATGTTGATGTCGCCGCCCACCGCGGTGAGCTGCTGGTTGTGCATGGTGTAGCCGTACACGTCGGCGTTGAAGCGCACGTGGTTGTCCATGCCGGTGGTCTTCACGCCCAGCTCGTAGCTGGTGATCGTCTCCGGCTTGGCCTGCGAGATGAAGTCGGAGAACAGCACGCGGCCCTGCACGCTGGGCGCGCGGAAGCCGTTGGCCACGCGCGCGTACACGTTGACGTTCGGGTTCAGCGTCCAGGTGCCGGTGAGGTCACCGCTCCAGCGCGCGTCGTGCGGATTCGCGGTCAGCTGCAACGGGCCGCCGCCGATCGGCGACAGCACGCGGTCCACCTTGAAATCGCGCGAATCGTGCGACCAGCGCGCGCCGGCGCGCAGCTCGAAGTCGTCGGCGAGCTGGTAGTTGGCCGAGCCGAACAGCGCCCATGCCTTGGTGCGCTGGGTCTGCATGGCATAGCCGTCCAGCGCGTGGTTGTTGAAGGTGGCGTAGTCGAAGTTGCTGATCGCGATGTCTTCGTCGAACCAGTAGGCGCCGACCTGCCAGTTGAGCTTCTCCTGCCCGTTGCTGGCGAGGCGGAATTCCTGGGTGATCTGGCGGTCGTGCGGCAGCGCGTCGGCGGTCTCGACCGGGAACGGGATGAAGCCCGGGCCCATCGGCGGATGGAAACTGGCGCCGTAGCCGCCGTCGACGTCGCCGAGGCTGTAGGTGGTGGCGCGCTCCAGCCCGGTGATCGAGGTAAAGGTCACGTCGCCCAGGTTCCATGCCAGGTGCAGGTTGCTGCCCCAGCTGAACAGGTGCTGCTTGTTGCGGCCGTCGTGCGCGACCTTGTCGCGTTCGAAACCGGGCACGAAGCTGGGGCTGCCCAGCTCGATCGCGTTGGCGCGGTTGACCATCGCGCTGCCGTCCAGCCAGCGCGCGTGGCCGTTGATCAGCGCACTGAAGCCGCCGTTCTCGTACAGCGCCTGCAGCCGCACGGCGCGGTCGTCGTAGCCGCCCAGCACGTTCTTCTGGCCGGTGAAGGTGTTGTCGATCCAGTTGTCGCGGTGCTGCGCCAGCGCCGAGACGCGGCCGGACCAGTGCCCGCCCAGCGCGCCGCCCAGCGCGGCCTCGGCGTTCGCGGTACCCAGCGAGCCGTACGAGACGCGGGCGTAGCCGCTGGTCTCCTGGCTCGGGCGTACCGACTCGAACTTGATCACGCCGGCCGGCGAGTTGCGTCCGAACAGCGTGCCCTGCGGGCCGCGCAGCACCTCGACCTGGGCCAGGTCGAACAGCGGGAAGCCCTTCAGGATCGGGTTCTCCTGCACGATGTCGTCGTACACCATCGATACCGGCTGCGAGGCGTTGAGGTCGAAGTCGCTGTTGCCCAGGCCGCGGATGTAGAAGCGCGGGAACTCGCGGCCGTAGGACGTCTCGGCGTACACGCTGGGCGCGCGCGAGGCCAGCTGCAGCACGGTGTCGCCGGACTGGCCGAACGCCTCCAGCTTGTCCGGGGTCAGTACGGTCAGCGCCATCGGCACCTTCTGCATGTTCTCCACCCGCTTCGACGCGGTGACGTTCACCGTCTGCAGCTCGGTGGTCTTGGCCGGTTGCTGCGGCTTGGTCGGCGCCGCCTCCTGCGCCAGGGCGGCGCCCAGCGGAAGCGCGGCGGCGATGCTGGCGGCGAGTACGGCGAGGCGCAACGAAGTGGCGACGTGCATGGTCGGTCCTCAAATGGCGAAAGGGAAGACGCCGCGGCCGGCCCCACGTCGGCGCGTTCGTCGCCGTATTGTCATACAGCGGCCCTGCTTGTGAAAGCGAACCGCCGGCGGATCAGCGCTGCGCACCGGCGGGGAACACCGCCGGCAGCTGCAGCTCCGCGCCCTGTTCGATCTGCGCGGACGAGCGGCCGAGCAGCAGCCGGTAGCTGCCGGCGGCGACGCGCCAGCCGTGGCCGCGATCGTCGTAGCGCGCGAAACGCACCGCCGGCAGCACCACGCGGACCCGCCGTGTCTCGCCCGGCCGCAAGGCCACCTTCTGCCAGCCGACCAGCCGCGACACCGCATCGCCGGGCAACTGCACGTAGAGCTGCGGCACGTCGGCGCCGGCGCGCTGGCCGGTGTTGGTGACCGCGAACGACGCCGTCACCGCGCCGGCCGCATCGGTGGCGACGGTCAGCGGGCCGTAGCCGAAGGTGGTGTAGCCGAGGCCGTAGCCGAATGGGAACAGCGGCTCGCTGCCGCGGCGCTGGAACCAGCGGTAGCCGACGTCGGCGCCCTCGATGTCGTAGTCGATCGTGTCGGCGGGCTGGCCCTGCGGCGGCAGGCCGATCGCGGCGAGGCCGGCGCCGGCAATCGTCGGGCGCGGCAGCTGCGACTCGTCGCGCGGCCAGCTGAGCGGCAAGCGGCCGGATGGGTCGACCTCGCCGAACAGCAGCCGCGCGATCGCCTCGCCGCCGGCGTTGCCGGGGTACCACGCTTCCAGCACCGCCGCGGTCTGCGCCAGCCACGGCATTGCCACCGGGCCGTTGTTCTCCAGCACCACCACGGTGCGCGGGTTGGCCCTGGCGACGGCGGCGACCAGCGCATCCTGCTGGCCGTCCAGCGCCATGCTCGGCCGGTCGAACGACTCGGCCGCCCACTGCTGCACGAACACCACCGCCACTTCGGATGAGGCCGCCAGCTTCGCCGCCGCCGCGATGTCCTCGCCGCTGGCGTAGCTGGCCTTGCCACCGACGCGGCGCGCGATCGCCGCCAGCGGCGCGGACGGGTGGTACATCACCGGGCCCGGCCACACGGTCGGCGCCAGCCCCGGCACCGCATTGCCTCCCGGCGCGGTCACCGCGGACGAACCGCCGCCGGCCAGCACACCCTGGTCCGCGTGCGCGCCGATCACCGCCACCGAGGCCAGCGTACGCGCCAGCGGCAGCAGATTCCCCTGGTTGCGCAGCAACACCGCGCCGGCCTCGGCGGCGTGCTGCGCCACCTTGGCGTCGGCGGCGTAGTCGATCGGCGCCGGCTCGGCCGGATGGTCGATCGCGCCGACCGCGAACAGGCTGCGCAGGATGCGCTGGACCATGTCGTCCAGCCGCGCCTGCGGCACCTCGCCCGCGGCGATCGCCGCGCGCAGCGGCCGGTCGAAGAACACCTGCGGGTCGAACGTCTCGCCGGCCGATTCCTGGTCGAGTCCGGCCAGCGCCGACTTCGCCGCGCTGTGCACCGCGCCCCAATCGGACATCACGAAGCCCTTGTAGCCCCACTCGCGCTTGAGCACCTGGTCGAGCAGCCAGGCGTTCTCGCAGGCGTAGACGCCGTTGACGCGGTTGTACGCGCACATCACCGAGCCCGGCGCGCCGATGCCGAGCGCGATCTCGAACGCGCGCAGGTCCGATTCGCGCGCGGCCACCGGGTCGAGCTTCGCGCTCAGCGTGTTGCGGCCGGTTTCCAGGTCGTTGACGGCGTAGTGCTTGAGCGTGGACACCACGTGCTGCGACTGGATCCCGCGCACCGCGTGGCCGGCCATCACGCCGGCCAGCAGCGGGTCCTCGCCGGCGTACTCGAAGTTGCGGCCGTTGCGCGGATCGCGCAGCAGGTTGACGCCGCCGGCCAGCAGCACGTTGAAGCCCTTGCGGTGCGCCTCGCGGCCGATCATCGCGCCGCCGGCCTCGGCCACCGCCGGGTCCCAGCTGGCCGCCGTGGCCAGGCCGGAAGGCAGCGCGGTGGCGACGTCGCGGCTGTGCGCGTTGAGCGGGCGCGCCACGCCCAGTCCCGCGTCGGTCTCCTGCAGCGCCGGCAGGCCCAGCCGCGCGAGCGCCGGCGCGCAGGCCGCCGAACCCAGCGCGCAGGCCGGCGCCGCCCTGCCCTCGGAAGCACTGCCGTAGGCGGTGGTGATCAGCTGGAACTTCTCGTCCTGGCTCATCGCCTGCAGCACCAGCGCGGCGCGCGCATCGGGCGACAGCGCGGTGTTCATCCAGGGCCGCGCCGGCGCCTCGGCGGCGATCGCGCCAGTGGCGACGCATATGGTGGCGAGACAGGCGAGCAGACGGCATGAACGACCGGACATGACAACCTCGGCGGCGGGAAGACGGCGTGGCGACCAGCCACAGGGTGCTAACGTAATGTTTTCGTCGCAAGCCGCCACATCATGAACCGATGCGGCGCGCTTGTCCGGCATGCCGATGGCACCCATCTAGGGAAGACCATGTCGCCTCCGCTCGCCGATTTCCATCCCGCCGTCGCCGCCTGGTTCCGCGGTGCGTTCGCCGCGCCCACCGCGGCGCAGGCGGCGGCGTGGCCGTCGATCCGTGCCGGCCAACACACCCTGGTCGCCGCGCCGACCGGTTCGGGCAAGACGCTCACCGCCTTTCTCGCCGCGATCGACGCGCTGGTGCGCGAAGGCGTGGCGCACGCCGGCGTGCTGACCGACGCCACCACGGTGGTCTACGTGTCGCCGCTGAAGGCGCTGTCGAACGACATCCACGTCAACCTGGAAGCACCGCTGGAAGGCATCCGCGCCGAGCTGGGGAAACTCGGCCTGCCCGACGTGGCGATCCGCACCGCGGTGCGCACCGGCGACACCCCGCAGGTCGAGCGCAACCTGCTGCGCAAGCTGCCGCCGCACATCCTGGTGACCACGCCCGAATCGCTGTACGTGCTGCTCGGCTCGGCTTCGGGCCGCGACATGCTGAAGGACGTGCGCACGGTGATCGTCGACGAGATCCATGCCATCGCCGGCAGCAAGCGCGGCGCGCACCTGGCGCTGTCGCTGGAGCGGCTGGAGTCGCTGTGCCGGCGGCGGTTGCTGCGGATCGGGCTGTCGGCGACGCAGAAGCCGATCGAGAAAGTCGCCGACTTTCTCGTGGGAGCCGGTGAATACGCCACGCTCGCCGCTCTTGCCCCTCCCCCTGCTGGCAGGGGGAGGCTGGGAGGGGGCCCAGTCACCATCATCGACGTGGGCCATACCCGCCCCCGCGACCTCGCCATCGAAGTACCGCCGGTGCCGCTGGAAGCGGTGATGTCGAATGACAGCTGGGAGCTGGTCTACGACCGCCTCGCCCAGCTGGTGCACGCGCACCGCACCACCCTGGTCTTCGTCAACACGCGGCGCATGGCCGAGCGCGCGGCGCGGCACCTGTCCGAACGGCTGGGCAAGGAACACGTCGCCGCGCACCACGGCAGCCTGGCCAGGGAGCTGCGGCTGGATGCCGAGCAGCGGCTCAAGCGCGGCGAGCTCAAGGTGCTGGTGGCCACCGCATCGCTGGAACTGGGCATCGACATCGGCGAGGTCGACCTGGTCTGCCAGCTCGGTTCGCCGCGTTCGATCGCCGCGTTCCTGCAGCGCGCCGGCCGCTCCGGCCACAGCATCGACGGCACGCCGAAGGCGCGGCTGTTCCCGGCGACGCGCGACGACCTGATCGAATGCACCGCCCTGCTCGACTGCGTGCGCCGCGGCGAGCTGGACGCGCTGGTCATGCCGCCGCAACCGCTCGACGTGCTGGCGCAGCAGATCGTCGCCGAGGTCGCCTGCGCCGAATGGGACGAGGACGCGCTGTACGCACTGGTGCGCCGCGCCCATCCGTATCGCGATCTCGCGCGTGCGGATTTCGACGCGGTGGTGCGCATGCTGGCTGAAGGTTTCACCACCCGCCAGGGACCGCGCGCGGCCTACATCCATCGCGATGCGGTGAACCGGCAGTTGCGCCCGCGGCGCAGCGCGCGGCTCACCGCGCTGACCTCCGGCGGCACCATCCCCGACACCGCCGACTACAAGGTGGTGCTGGAACCGCAGGCGATCATCGTCGGCACGGTGAACGAGGATTTCGCGGTCGAGAGCATGGCTGGCGACATCTTCCAGCTCGGCAACGCCAGCTACCGCATCCAGCGCGTCGAGCGCGACCGCTTGCGGGTGGAAGACGCGCACGGCGCGCCGCCGAGCATTCCGTTCTGGCTGGGCGAAGCACCGGGGCGCAGCGACGAGCTGTCGTTCGGCGTGTCGCGTCTGCGCGAGGAGATTTCCGCACAACTCGATGTCGGCGGTCTTTCCGCCGCCGTCGCGTGGCTGCGTAATCAACTCGGCCTCGACGAGGCCGCCGCGCAGCAGCTGGCCGACTATCTTTCCCGCGCGAAAGCCGCGCTCGGCGTGCTGCCCAGCCAGCACACGCTGGTGCTGGAACGTTTCTTCGACGAGTCCGGCGGCACCCAGCTGGTGATCCACACGCCGTGGGGCAGCCGCATCAACCGCGCGTGGGGGCTGGCGCTGCGCAAGCGTTTCTGCCGCCAGTTCAACTTCGAGCTGCAGGCGGCGGCGACCGAGGACGCGATCGTACTGTCACTTTCCACCAGCCACAGTTTTCCGCTGGAGGAGGTGGCGCACTACCTGCACTCGGCCACCGCCGAGCACGTGCTGGTGCAGGCCCTGCTCGACGCCCCGCTGTTCCCCGCGCGCTGGCGCTGGAACGCGGTGACCGCGCTGGCGCTGCCGCGCTTCACCGGCGGCAAGAAGACCCCGCCGCCGCTGCAACGCATGAAGAGCGAGGACCTGCTCGCCGCGGTCTTCCCCGACCAGGTCGCCTGCCTGGAAAACATCGTGGGCGAGCGCGAGGTGCCGGATCACCCATTGGTCAACCAGACCCTGCACGACTGCCTGCGCGAGGCGATGGACGTGGACGGCCTGCTGGCCATCCTGCGGAAGCTGGAGGCCGGCGAGATCGCCATCGTCGCGCGCGACCTCACCGCGCCCAGCCCGCTTGCCAGCGAGGTGCTGAATGCCGCGCCCTATGCCTTCCTCGATGATGCGCCGCTGGAGGAACGCCGCACCCAGGCCGTGCAGACGCGCCGATGGAACGGCGCCGACAGCGCCGACGACCTCGGCCGGCTCGACCCCGAGGCGATCGCCGCCGTGCGCGAGGAAGCCTGGCCGCGCGTGCGCGATGCCGACGAGATGCACGAGGCGCTGACCTTGCTGGCTTTCGTCACGACGACGGAAGCGGCCGCCAACACCGGCTGGCCCGAGCGCCTGCAGGCGCTGGCCCGCGCCCACCGCGCCACCCGGCTCGATGCGGGCGCCGGGCTGTGGACCACCGCCGAACTGCTGCCGCTGCTGCGGGCGCTGCATCCCGCCACTGCCATGCAGCCGCCGATCGCCACGCCCGCCGAATACGCCGCGCAAACGTGGACGCGCGAGGGCGCGCTGCTGGAACTGGTACGCCATCGTCTCGGCGGACTCGGCCCGGTCACCGCCGCTTCGCTGGCGCAGTCGCTGGCCGTCGATGCCGGCGAGGTCGAACCGGCGCTGCTGCGGCTGCAATCCGAAGGCTACGTGATGCAGGGCCGCTTCACCGCCGATGCCAACGACACCGAATGGTGCGAACGCCACCTGCTGGCACGCATCCACCGCTACACCATCGGTCGGCTGCGCCGCGAGATCGAGCCGGTCAGCCGGCGTGCGCTGATGCGCTTCCTGTTCGACTGGCAGCACGTGTCGGCGGCCACCAAACTGAGCGGCCCGGATGCGCTGGCCGCCACGCTGGCGCAGCTGGAAGGCTACGAGGCCGCAGCCGGCGCGTGGGAGACCGAGCTGCTGCCGGCGCGCATCGAGGACTATTCGATCAACTGGCTGGACGACCTGTGCCGCGCCGGCCGCATCGTCTGGAGCCGCCTGCGTACCGGCAGCGGCGGTGGCGGCGGTCCGGTACGCAGCACACCGATCGTGCTGCTGCCGCGGCGCGAAGTGGCCGTCTGGACGTCCATTGCCTCCCGCGGTGACGTCCAGGACGTGTTGCTGTCGTCGCGCGCCCAGGCCGTCGCCGACGCGCTGCAGGCACACGGCGCCCTGTTCTTTGACGAACTGCTGGCGGACACCCACCTGCTGCGCACCGAACTGGAAGATGCCCTGGGGGAGCTGGTCGCTGCCGGACGGGCCAGCGCGGACAGCTTCGCCGGCCTGCGTGCCCTGCTGTTGCCGGCAGCGAAACGCGATGGCGGGCGCCGCCGGCGACTGCGGCGGCACCAGTTCGGCGGTATCGAGGACGCCGGGCGCTGGTCGCTGGCGCGTGGCGCGATAACGGACACGCCCGACCCCGAGGCGATCGAACACATCGCCCGCACCCTGCTGCGCCGCCACGGCGTGGTGTTCTGGAAATTGCTGGAACGCGAGGCGCCGTGGCTGCCGCCGTGGCGCGAACTGCTGCGCGTGTACCACCGGCTGGAAGCGCGCGGCGAAATCCGCGGCGGGCGCTTCGTCGAAGGCCTGGTCGGCGAACAGTTCGCCCTGCCCGAGGCCATCGCGCCGCTGCGCGCGGTGCGCTCCCGCGCAGACGACGGCGAGCTGGTCTGCCTCAGCGGCAGCGATCCGCTGAACCTGGTCGGCACCGTGCTGGCCGGCGACAAGGTGCCGGCGCTGGCCGGCACGCGCGTGCTGTACCGCGACGGCGCGCCGATCGCCGCACTGGCCGGCGGCAAGGTCATGCCGCTGATCGACCTCCCCGCTGCCGACCTGCAGCTGGCGAAACACGCCCTGCTACGTCGCTCGCCGGCACCTCCGCCAGAGGGGATAGCTACACGCTGAGACACGACGTCAGTGGCAGAGGCTGGCCACGGAGCCTGGGCCAGCGCTCGTGGCGGATTCGACTCCGAAGTGCAATGCCC
The DNA here is from genome assembly GCF_033345435.1 of Rhodanobacter sp. KK11. NCBI lineage: Bacteria > Pseudomonadati > Pseudomonadota > Gammaproteobacteria > Lysobacterales > Rhodanobacteraceae > Rhodanobacter > Rhodanobacter sp. KK11. The sequence goes on along the minus strand of NZ_JAWPMI010000002.1, from coordinate 286,614 downwards.
TACTTCAGCCTGGCCATGACGCTCACCGCCACGCCCAAGAACGGGATCACGATGGCACTTATCAAGCACGCCTGCTTCAAGACACCAGACTTGCCCGGGCAAAACACGACAAGAAGCAAACTTGTTGCTACGAGCGGCATTGCGATGGCATCTGCCTTACGCATGGCGCCCCTTCAAATGGATCGAGCTTGTAGATGCATCATGTTGCTTGCTGCAGCCACCTTCTTGTTCACCCGCCACCCAGAAGCGTATCGACAGGACACTATTTACCTAATCATTGTCCACACGGACAAAACGGCATTGTAGGTTCCATGAAGAATCACGGCAGCCCACAACGGCATCCCCTTCGCCCTGACGAACGCGCACATTGCACCAAGCATGAATACGGCCATGGCGGACGTCCAATAGTGCATTACTTGCGGGACATGTACCGCCATGAACAACGCGACCGACGCCACCGCCCCGACAAAGGTGTTGAAATGTGACGACACTATCGAGAACACCACCCCCCGGAAAAGCAGCTCCTCGGCAAACGGCGCCACCGCAACACCTGCAATCATCCACGAGTAGAGGAGGGCCCTTCCATGCATCGTGTACGCATCGACTGCCGACCCTGCCGCACGGGAACCGGAAGGGAATGTCACACTCAGGGCGATGATCACCGCCGCCAGCGCAACACCCGCCAACACCGACACTGCCGACTGCCTGATCGAAATCGGGAACAGGCCAATGGAGACGCCGCCCTCGACACTCATCTGTGACCGACAATAGTGCCGAACAAGAAGCCATGCCGCTCCGGCAGCCAGGATCTCACCGAGTATGCCCGTATAAGCCGTCGCCAATGACACCTTGTCGCTTGAAAGGCCGCGGAACTGATCCAGCCACAAAATAGTCGACGCCGCGACAATCCACCTTGTTGCAAAGTAGCCCATGAAAATCCACAGGCCTCGCGAATACGGAATCTTTTCTTCACTCGTCATTTGCATACTGTATTCGAAGAGTCATGGATGCCGAGGCGGCAAACAACCGCCACCTCGACGGCCAACTTATCAGAGGTGGTTTGCCACCCACTCTATGGCCCTGGACGTCTTGTCCACAGCCCAGGCATAAGCCTCTCCCACCGCATGCCCCATGTCGTAATAGACATCGCCATCAGGGCAAAGGCCACCGGAAACAAGCTGGATTTCGGCATCTGCAATTTCACGCATCACATGATCTCCTAGATCAATTTCTCAAAAACGAACATGAGCACTTCCCTGATCTCTTCAGCAAATGCCCATATCGTGCAAAAGAGAAAAATCAGTACAAGACGGAGTCTTTTCCTGGATCTCCACCGCGAATCAACGGACTCCATGACGAGTCAGCGATTCGCACCGTCCAGCACACCATCGATGAAACTGCGGATGTGACCCGCCTCATACCACTCGAATGCAAGTATTCCGATGAGCACGGGAAGCACACCGCCCGCAACCTCGTCAATTTCACGCATTTCCAGTTCACGCATGTCTCAACTCCCTTGTTTGCATGGGCAGACAGCCTCTGCCAGGCACCAACCACGCCGGCACCCGCCGGTCGCAATCAATCTCGTTTCATTCCCAGCCGAATGACCTTCTCCGCGGCCGCCGCCGTTTCCGGTCGGTGCGCGATCACGAGCCGGGTGATGCGCAGCCGCTGCACCGCCGCGTTGACCAGTCGTTCGCACCCCACGTCCAGGTGGCTGGTCGCTTCGTCCAGTACCAGCAGGCGCGGCCGGCGGTACAGCGCCCGGGCCAGAATCACCCGCTGCTTCTGCCCGCCGGACAGACTGGAGCCCATGTCGCCGACCAGGCTCTGGTAGCCCATCGGCATCGTGGCGATGTCCTCGTGCACGGCGGCCAGCCGCGCGGCTGCCTCGATCCGCGCCGGCGTGGCGTCGGGGTCAAAGAAGGCGATGTTGTCGCCGATCGAGCCGGCGAACAGCTGGTCGTCCTGCATCACCGCGCCGACCCAGCCGCGGTACGCGTCCAGCCCCAGCTGGCGGATGTCGATGCCGCCGAAGCGTACCTCGCCCTCCGTAGGCTCCAGCAGGCCCAGCACGATCTTCGCCAGCGTGCTCTTGCCGCAGCCGCTGGGGCCGACGATGGCCACCGACTCGCCCGCCTCGATGCGCAGGCTGCAGTGCCGCAGGATCCACGGCTCGCCCTCGGCGTAGCGGAAGCTGACATTGCACAGCTCGATGGCGGCCTCGGGGGCCGGGCCACTCCACGCCGCATCGGCCAGTTTCTCCGGCGCGCTCAACGCGATGTCCGCCACGCGTTCGGCGTGCAGCTTCAACATGCTGAAGTCCACCCACTTGTCGATCAGGCCAGCCGCTCGACCGGTGAACTGGTCGGCGTAGGCGATGAAGGCGATCAGCATGCCGGCGGAGAATTCGTTCCTGAGCGCCAGCGTGGCGGCAATCCAGATCATCGCCACCCGGCCGATGCCGAACATCAGCTGGTTGCCCAGGGTGAAGGCGATGCCCAGGCGCTGGATGCCGATGTCGCGGTTGGCGGTGGACACAGTGGCATTGGCGTAGCGCGTCAGGCGCTCGCCCTGCTTGTTGGCGAGCTTGATCGGCATGGCGCCGCGGATGGATTCGAGCAGCTCGCTCTGCTGGCGCGCGGCGTACACGATCTGCTCCTCGCTGGCGCGGCGCAACGGGCGGAAGAACGCCCAGCGGATCAGCCCGTAGCCGGCGAACAGACCGAGCACCAGCGCGGTAAGCCCCACGCTGTAGAGCGCCATCACCACGAGCGTCACCAGTGACATCAGGCCATCCAGCAGCGAACCGACGAACTGCGTGGTCAGCGTGCGCTGGATGCTCTGGATCGAGCCAAAGCGCGACACCACGTCGCCCACGTGGCGCTTCTCGAACCAGTCCAGCGGCAGCCGCATCAGGTGTCCGAACAGGTTGCCGGCCCACTGCACGTTGAGCGTGGCGCCCAACCAGACGACCGCCCACGAGCGCGCCGCGGTGACCGCGGCCGAGAACACCGTGATGCCGATGAAGCCGAGGCCGAGCAGGTTGAGCAGGTCGCGGTCGGCCGATACCAGCACCTGGTCCATCACCCACTGCAGATAGAATGGCGCCGCCAGCGCGAACACCTCCAGCGCCAGGGCCAGCAGCAGGATCTGCACCAGCGCCGGCACCAATCCGCGCACGCGTCCGGTCAGCGCGCGAAGTGAAACCGCCTGGCGCTCGCGCACCGGCGCGAAGTCGGCCGAGGGATTCAGCTCCAGCGCCACGCCGGTGAAGTGCTCGGAAATCTCCTTCAAACCCAGCTTGCGGATGCCGCGCGCGGGGTCGTGGATCACGACGCCGCGTGGGCCAGCGTACCTGAGCACCACGAAATGGTTGAGGTCCCAATGCAGCACGCAGGGCGTCCTGAGCTGGGTCAGATCTTCCATGTCGAGCTTCAGCGGACGGCAGGCGAAACCCAGCTGCGCCGCCATCGCCATCAACCGGGCCAGCGAAGCGCCCTTGAGCGAAGTGGAGAAGCGCCGGCGCAATCCGGCCAGGTCGACGTCGTGGCCGTGGAAACCGGCCACCATCGCCAGGCAAGCCACACCGCACTCGGCGGCCTCGGTCTGCAGCGACATCGGCAGGCTGCGGCGCCAACCGAATTGCAGCGACATGCGATGCTCGCGCGGCGGCTTCGCCGGCCTCCCTTGGCCGGTACCGTCAGCCATGTCCACCGCTCCCCGCCAGGCGGTGCGCCATGCCATACAGCGGCTCGAACACCCACTCGACCAGCCGACGCCGCTCCATCAGGATGTCGGCGTCCAGCGCCATGCCCGGCCTGACCGGCTCGGGACGGCCGTAGGCCAACACCTGCTGGCTGTCCAGCGTCACCTTTACGCGATACACGGGTTCGTGCGGCTGTTGTCCGACCAGCGCCTCCACCTCGACCGGCGTCAGCGCGCTGCGCGAGATGTCGGCGACGCGGCCGTACTGCTGACCGAACTTCTGGTAGGCGAAGGCCCGGTAGCGCACACCACCTGGCTGCCCGGTTCGATGAAGCCGATCGCGCGGCTGGGCACCAGCAGCTGCGCCTGCTGCGTGGAACCGGCCGGCAGGATGGACAGCAGCGCTTGCCCCGCGCCAACCATCTGCCCTTCCTTCAGCAATACGGCGGACACCACGCCGTCGCGCGGCGCGCGCAGCACCACGGCGCGCTGCATCTCGTTCTGCGCCATCGACTGGGCGATGCTGGCGAGCTGGCGCTCGGTGTCGTTGCGCCGTGCGGCCTCGTCCAGCGGCAGCTGGGCCAGCTGCTGCTGGACGGCATCGAGCTGCTGCCGGGTGTCGAGCCGCTGGCGCACCAGCGCCCGATACTGCGTCTGCGCCTCCAGCAGTGCTGCCTTCTGCTGCTGCATCTGCACTGCCGAGACGTAACCTTTGGCGACCAGCAGCTCGATACGCTCGAGCATCTGCCGGTTGCCGTCGACCTGCTGGCGCTGGAGGTCCAATTGCCCGGCGACCTGTGCAAGCTGTGCACGCAGCAGGACCGCCTTGGCCTGCAACGCCTCATCCTGTTGGTGCGCCGACTGCGCTTGGTTGGCCAGGTCATCCTGCAACCGCGCGCGCTGCGTCGCCAGCTGCTCCCCGACCAGGGCGTGGGTGTCGCCCAGCGAGGCGCTGTCCTGCTCGCTGGAAAGTTCCAGCAGCACGTCGCCGGCTCTCACCGCTTGGCCGTCATGCACGCGCAGGCGGGTGACGGTGCCGGCGCCGGGTGCTGCCACGTTGAGGAGGCCCGCGCTCGGCACCAACTGCCCGGTGACGGTTTCACTTCGCGTGTAATGGCCAAGGCACAGGAACGCGACGATGCTGCCGGCCGCGGCCAACGCCAGCGTAGTCAGCCACCAACGCGACAATGGCGCGGCGACGATGATCGATCCCAGCCAGTCGCCGCGTTGAGCGTCGATGACTTCCTGGCGAAACAGTCCCCGTGACAAACCGCGCCCTCCCTGGCGATGCGACCAATGACCCGGATCGCCGGCTTCGCGCTGCTTCCGGCGTCGAGCGGCGGTGATTGTTCGCGCGCAGGCGTTGACCGTCCATAGGAAGATTTCGCGCTTGTAATGTATGGCGGCAGGTGACACGCGCGCGTCGTGCGCGTTCTTTACCAGGCACTAGCCGCGCTGTCAGCGCGATGCACCTAAAGCTTGAGGTAAATGCCCCGCCGGTCCATCGCCCACACGATCAGCCACCACAGCGCCACGAACGCCAGCGCGAACGCCAGCGACGGTATGTACGGGCCGAAGCGCGGCGTCATCCAGTCGGCGAACCCGTGCCGGTAGATCGGCTCCTGCCAGCCCAGCGCGGGCAGCGCGATCTGCAGCAGTTCGGAGCCGGCATAGGCGGCGATGGCGTTGATGCCGAAGCGGCGACCCCATGCCGGCCAGCCGCAGCGGTCGATCAGTACGTGGAACGCCAGCAGCGCCAGCGCCGCCCAGCCGCTGGCCCACAGCACGAACGAGGGCGTCCACAGGTTTTTGTTGAACGGCAGCCACCACGACCACAGCGCGCCAAGCAGCAGGCATGCGGCGCCGGCCAACAGCAACCTGCGCAGTTGTTCGCGGCGCAGCCAGCAGCCCATACGCAGCCCGAGCAGGGTGCCGGCCAGCGCCGGCAAGGTGGAGAGCAGGCCTTCCGGGTCGTGGCCGCGGCCGCTGGCCGGGTCGATCAGGTAGACGTGGCCGCCGAACATCGCGCTGTCGATGCGGCTGGCGAGGTTGCTCCACGGCTCCAGCGAGCCGCCGAGCAGGAGCAAGCCCCAGTAGCCGAGCAGCAGTGCCGCGATCGTCCACCACTGCGTGCGCGCTTTCGTGTGGATCGCGAACAGCGCCACGCCGGCAAAGCACAGTGCGATCCGCTGCAGCACGCCGGGAAAACGCAGGTGCGCCAGCGGCAGCCACCACGCCGCCAGCAGGTTGATCGCCACGCCAAGTGTGAGGATGCGCAGCGCACGCCACAGCGCGGCGCGGGTCAGCGCGGACGGCGCGGCGCCCTGCTCCAGCCGCGGCAGGATCGCCAGCGCCACCGACACGCCGACCACGAACAGAAAGAACGGGAACACCAGGTCGGTAGGGGTGCAACCGTGCCATGCCGCATGCTCCAGCGGCCAGTAGACGTGGGCTCAGTCGCCGGCGTCGTTGACCAGCAGCATCGCCGCCACGGTGCATTCGCGCAGGGCGTCGAGGGAGGCGAGGCGTTTCATGCAGCGAGAAAGCACAAAAGAGCGGGAACACTTCCCCCTGCAAGGGGACAAATCGGCAGGACTGCCGATTTGCACGGCGCCCGCCGCCCGCAGGGTGGGGCCATGGATGGCCCGAATGCAGGCAGGGAGGGGGTGGCGCAGGGTCGCCGCAAAGATCAAAAGCGAACCCCTCCCCAACCCTCCCCTGCGAGCAGGGGAGGGAGCAGGCCGAGTCCGCTCGCAAAGCGCAACTCATGGCGTCAGCGTCACGCGGCCGATCGCGTACAGCGGCCCGTCGGTGGGCGCGGTGTAGATCAGGCACAGGCCGCGCTCGCCGCTCGACGCGGGCAGCGGTGCGCGCAGTTCGAACCGACTTGGGCCGCGCGCGGGATCGGGCAACGGCATGCTGGCCAGCACGGCGCCGTCGCAGCTGTCGGCATGCACCACCAGCTCGCCGAACGGCGTGGCGTGCGGGCGCGTCACCACCAGTTTCTGTTCGTGCGCCAACGCGAAATTGCGCGGCAGGCGCACCGCCTCGACATGGATCGCGGCGACGCCATCCATGTGCGTGACGGGAAACAGCTGGCAGGTGTCGAACACGTTCACCGCATACACCGGCTGCGTGCTGGCAGCGTCGGGCGCCGGCTGCAGGCGCAGGCGGAAGTTGCTGCCGGGACAGTTCTCCAGCTCCGTGCCGGGCAGGCTGAGCAGCTGGGCGCGATCCAGCACGCGCTCGCGCGGCGCGGCCAGCGCGCTGCCGTCGGCGGCGAAGCTGGCGGCGCGCACGGTCGCCGGCAATGCCGCGGTGAACGGCGCGCCGTAGCGCGGCGAGGCCGGCGTGGGCACGCTGCCGTCCAGCGTGTAGTGGATGGCGCCGAAGCCGGCCTGGTCGGAAAGCGTCACCGTGGCCCGGCCGGTGGCCAGCGCGACGTTGCGGTCCGCCGCGATGTCCACCGCGAAGGCGCTGTCGGCATAGGCGACGCGCTGCGCGCGGTAGCGCGCGAACTGCGCCGGCAGGCGGGCGAGGAATCCCGGCCAGTGGTTCGCGCCCGCCGGCGACCAGGCGACTTCGGCGAGCGCGGCCAGCCGCGGGAACACGGCATGTTCCACGTGCGCCATGGTGGGCATGTGCTCGGTCCACACGTTGGCCTGCACGCCCAGCACGTGCCGCGCCTGCGCCGCGCCGAGCACGGCCGGCACGGTCGGGAAGGCATACACATTCTGCAGCGACTCCACGCCGAGGCGGCCGGCGTATTCGTCGGCGAGATCGCCCTGCGCGTGATCGAAGTACAGCTGCGGCGCGGGCGACAGCACCACGTCGTGGCCCATCAGCGCCGCCTTGATCGCGCCATCGGTGCCGCGCCAGGACATCACGGTGGCGTCGGCGGGCAGGTTGTCGCCGTCGAGGATCTCGTCCCAGCCGACCAGCTTGCGGCCATGCCGGTCGAGGTATTGGCCGACGCGGTCGATGAACCAGCCCTGCAGTGCGTTCTCGTCCTTCAACCCCAGCGCACGCAGCTTCGCCTGCACCGCCGGCGAGGCCTGCCACTGGTCCTTGATCGCCTCGTCGCCGCCGACGTGGATGTAGCGCGACGGGAACAGCGCCATCACCTCGTCGAGCACGTGCTCGATGAAGGTGAAGGTGGCGTCGTCGACGTTGTACAGGTACGGGTTGACGCCCCAGTCGATCGACACCGGCGGCCGCCGTCCGGTGACGCCGAGCTGCGGATACGCCGCCACCGCGGCCTGCGCATGGCCGGGCATGTCGATCTCCGGCACGATGGTGATGCAGCGCGCGGCGGCGTAGGCCACCACGCGGCGGACCTGGTCCTGGGTGTAGAAGCCGCCGTAACGCCGCGGCTCGCCGTCGTGGCCGGCGTCCGGCGGCGTGCGCCAGCCGCCGATCGCCGTGAGCTCGGGATAGCGCCGGATCTGGATGCGCCAGCCCTGGTCGTCGGTGAGATGCCAGTGCAGCACGTTGAGCTTGTGCTGGGCCATCTGGTCGAGCAACTTCTCGATCTCGGCCACGCTCTGGAAATGCCGCACGGAATCCAGCATCAGGCCGCGCCAGGCGAAGCGCGGCTGGTCGCGGATGGACAGCGCCGGCACTTCGACCGCGCCCTGCTTCGCATCGGGCGTGAGCAGCTGCCACAGGGTCACCGCGCCGTGGAACAGGCCGGCGTCGTCGCGTGCGCTGACGCGGATACCGTCGGGCGTGATATCCAGCGCGTAGCCTTCGCGCTCCACCACCGGCGCCGTGGGGTCGCGGCGCAGCACGATCGCGCGCGCGGTCGGTGCGCCGTGCTTCAGCGGCAGATGCAGGCCGCGGGTGTGCGCGACGAGGTCGGCCAGCCAGGCGCCGGTGCGCCTCGTCGAGGCGGCATCGTCGGCGAGCACGATCGGCGTGTTCGCATCGACGGTGAAGCGGCCGGCCTCGACGCGCAGCTGCGCCGGCAGCGGCAGCAGGGCGGGCACCGGCGGTTCGGCAGCACGGACGATTCCGGCCAGGCCCAGTGCCAGGGTCGCGCAGCCGAACAGGATCAAACGGCGGGTCATCGGCGGTCTCCGTCGCGGCAGGTGGAACACGCTAGCAAAAAAGCGGGCCCGGCAACGCACGGTCCGGGCCCGGTTGGGGAGGATCAGGCCATCCATGGCCTGGGTCGAACTTCGGCGTCAGAGCTTGAAGCGCAGGTTGAGGTAGTACTGCCGGCCGTTGTCGTAGAACGCATATGGCTGTTTCCCGTAGGCGGCGTTCTGGGTGAAGTACTTCAGCTTCGGGCTGTTGAGGTTCATCGCGTCCAGCGACAGCGACATCCAGTCGGTGAGCTTCACCCCGAACGAGGCGGCGAGGTTACCGATGCCCTGCTGGAAGTAGGTGTCGGTGCGGCTGACGCCGGCGTAGAACTGCGAGCGGTAGGTGTAGCTGATGCGGGCGTTGAAGCGCTGGTTCTCGAAGTAGCCGGAGAGGTTGTAGGTATTCTTCGAGGCGCCCTGCAGCGGCTTGTCGCCGGAAGCATGCGCGTCGGCGTAGGTGTAGTTGGCCTGCACGCCGAAGTTGTCGCCGATCGGCTGGATGTAGTTCAGCTCCACGCCGCGGACCTGGCCGTTGACGTTGCGCGGCACGCTGATCAGGTAGTCGTTGAACACGTCGTGGCCCGCGGCGGCGGACGCCTGCATGTCCTTGAAGGTGCGCACCTCGTTGCCGAAGTTGACGTAGTCCTTCAGGTTCATCGCGTACACGCCGGCCGACAGCAGGCCGCGTCGCGCGAAGTACCATTCCAGCGACGCGTCGAAGTTGCTCGACACCAGCGGCTTCAGCTTCGGGTTGCCGCCGCTGCCGGTGTGGGTGAGGTCGTCGGCCGACACGTAGCCGGCCAGCGCCGAGTAGTCGGGTCGGGTCATGGTCTGCGACGCGGCGAGGCGCAGCAGCAGGTCGTCGCTGAACGCGAGCTTGAGATTGGCGCTGGGCAGGAACTTGCCGTAGTCGTGGCGATAGGTGTTCCAGTAGTAGTCGCCGAAGGCCGAGCCGGTGATCGGGCCGGTCACCGTGGTCGCCTCCGCGTCGGGCGCGGTGCTGGAGTAGCCGATGTTCTCCTTGGTCTTCACGTAGCGCACGCCGACGTTGCCGCTGGCGATGCCGGACTCGAAGTTCAGCTGCAGGTAGGCGGCCGAATCCTTTTCCTCGACCTTGTAGATGTCGTTGAAGTAGAAGCGGCCGACCGGGTCGCGGTTGGCGAACTGGGCGTCGATCTGCGCCAGCTGGGCCGGCGTCCAGTACCAGATCGGGCCGGGGAAGCTGCCGCCGAGCGAGCTGTTGAAGCCGCCCGGGTAGGTGCTGTAGGTGCCGGTCGGATAGGCGGCCGGGTTCTGCCAGTCGGAGGCCCAGTTCGGACCCTGCGCCACCTCGAACGGGTTCGCGCGGGTGTGCTTGGCGTAGCGGGCGCCGAACTGCAGCGAGCTGAGCGCGCCGTCGTCAAAGCTGAGCTCGCCGTCGAACTGCGCCCAGTCCTCCTTGTCCTTCACCTTGATGCCCTGGCCGCCGAAGATCCAGCCGGCGGCCGGCAGGATGCCCGACGGCGAGGTGTTGTCGCCGCCCAGGGTCCAGTTGATCGGCTTGCCGAGACCACGCATGTCCCAGCTGGCGCCGGCGCCGCCGGCGGTGCCCAGCTCGATCACGTCCTGGGTCGGGCTGGAGCCGGTGCCGCGGGTGGTGCCGAGCTGGCCCTTGAGGTCGAGGTGATCGGTGGCGCGCCAGTCGGCGCTCAACGTGAGGTACTTCGACTCGGAAGCCGCGCCGGGACGCGAGATCTGGTCGTACACGCCGTAGGCGCCGGTGCCGCCGGCGATCGAGCCGCTGGTGACCACGTTGTTGTTGATCGCGTTGGCGGTCAGCACGCCGCCGTTGGCCAGCGCGCTGCTGGCCCACATCATGTAGTTGCGGTTGTAGTTGTCGGCCTTGAGCTTGGAGTAGAAGCCATTGAGGTCGAGCGTGAGGTTGTCGGTCGGCTTGACCTGGAAGTCGATCACGCCGCCCTTGCGCTCGCGCTCCTGGGTGAACAGCACCGCACCGATCTCGTTCGGGTAGTACACGGTGTTGCCGCCGACCGTGGTGGGCAGGTAGCCGCCCACCACCTCCTGGCCGTTGCGCTGCAGGCTGCGCTTCTCGTAGAAGCCCTGCACCAGCACGCCGACGGTGTCGGCGTCGTTCTTCCAGTTGAACAGGCCACTGAACTGCGGCTTGGTGTCGCCGGGCAGGTCCGAATACACGCCGCCGATCGAGGCCTCGGCGGTGACCGGCTTGGCGAACTCCAGCGGCTTGCGCGTGATGATGTCGACCGAGCCGGCGCTGCCGCCCTCGACGATGCTGGCCTCGGAGGTCTTGTGCACCACCACCTGGCTGACGACCTCTGCCGGCAGCAGGCTGTAGCTCACGCTGCGGCCCACGGTCTGCACCTGGCTCAGCACGAACCAGTCGCCGGTGCCCACGGCGTGGCCGTTGACCAGGGTCTGGGTCAGGCTGGGCGCGGTGCCGCGCAGGCTGACGCGGTCGCTCTCGTCGAAGCCGCCCTCGCTGGCGCTGGACGAGCTGATGTTGACGCCGGGCAGGCGCTGCAGCGTGTCGGCCACGTTCTTGGCCGGCAGCTTGCCGACGTCTTCGGCGGTGACGATCTCGACGTGCGAGGCGGAATCCTTCTTCAGCGCCAGCGATTCGGCCTCGCTGTCGCGGATGCCGACGACGGTGACCGTGCCCAGTTCCTTCGCCTTGGTCTTGTCGGCACGGCTCTGGGTGGCGGTGTCGCTCTGCGCGGCATCCTGGGCGTACAGCACGCCGGATACGCACAGGCTGGCGATGATGCTCGCGGCTAGCAATGTCTTGCGGTAGTTCATGATCTCCTCCCCTCAGAGGCTGGCTCGAATCAAGACCGGCATGACGACGGTCGCGGACGTTGTGCAGTGGTTTGGCTTGGCGCCGTGTTGCCGGACTGTGTCCATCTCACGCTCCCGGGCGTTCATCCAGAAACCAGCTTGCGGCGCCGATGACACCAAGCTGGCCGTGTTCGATCAGTCGTACCGGAACCTGTTGCAGGTAGGCGCGCATCACGCCCTTGTTGAAGTAGCGCTCGGCGAAGCTGCTGGACAGCAGAAACGGCTGGATCTGCGGCAGGATGCCGCCGGCCAGGCAGACCCCGCCGCAGGCGCCGTACAGCAGCACCAGGTCGCCGACGAAGCTGCCGAGCAGGCCGCAGAACACTTCCAGCGCCTCGCTCGCCGCCGGGTCGCCGGCGGCGAGCGCCGCGCCGGTGACCTGCGCCGGCGTCAGCAGCCGCGCCGGGCTGCCGCGCAGCTCGCACAACGCCCGATAGAGCTTGAGCAGGCCCGGGCCGGACAGCGCATCCTCGAACGACACGTGCGCGCGCTCGCGACGGAACAGGCGCAGGATCTCGATCTCGCGCTCGTTGCCCGGCGCCAGCGACACCTGCCCCGCCTCGGTGGCCAGCACCTGCGCCCGCGGCCGGCCCGGCAGCAGCACCGCCGAACCCAGCCCGGTACCCGGACCCATCACCAGCACCGGCCCGGACGCCGGCGGCAGCGTCGCGTCGATGATCGGACGGGTCTCCTCGGCCGCGACGAACTGGGTGGCGTAGGCCAGCGCCTGGAAATCGTTGATCACCACCAACTGCCGGATGCCGAGGCCATCGCGGATCTCGCGGATCGACACCGGCCACGGCAGGTTGCCGTTGACGATCGCGTCGTCCAGCACGTAGCCGGCGCACGCCACCGCGCAATGGCGCAGCTCGTCGCGCAGCGCCGCGTGCGGCGTGCCGGCCAGCTGCCCGACGAAATCCTGCAGCATCGCGGCGAGGCCGGACCATTCGGCACAGCCGTAGCGGTGGTAATGCAGCACGCTGACCGGACGCGGGCCGTTCGCGTCGCCGACCACCAGGCCAATGCGCGCATGCGTGCCGCCGACGTCGGCGGCCAGGAACGGCTGTTGCGGACCCGGTCCGGACGCACCGGCCCACTCCGACGCCGACGTATCGGCAGCGGCCGCGGCCTGACGCTGCTTGGCGACTTCCCCCACTGTCCTCTCCCGTGGCCAGTCATGGCCCGCCCCGATCGCGCCGGCGCGGCCTGATTCGGGCGGAGTCTGCAGTCGGAATGACAACGTTGTCAACCTGGTTCGCCGTCACTCCTGGAACGTTCGATGCGGCAACGCAAAATAGCTGTCATGGCACTCCTGAGCCGCGCCTTACGAGGCTGCCGAAACGGCTTTGACAGAGGTGTATTCGTATGAAACGGCATCAAACGAAATGCCTGTTGCAATGCCGCAACGACGCTGCCGCATGACCGCCTCGACGCCGCCGCCACGGGCGCGCACCGAGGCCGTTGCGGGCGATCTGTTGACAACGTTGCACTTTTCGGCAATTAAAGAGACATTCCCGTCTGCCCCGGCCACCCGGCCGGGCGGCACGGCGACTCCGGGGAGAACCATCCATGGCAACCACGCTGGCAGCGGCGCCGTCCGACCGCACTCATCTCGGGCCGATGCTGGTGATCGGCGTGCTGTTCTTCATCTTCGGCTTCGTCACCTGGCTCAACGGGCCGCTGATCACCTTCGTCAAGCTGGCCTTCGATCTCGACGACGTGAACGCCTTCCTGGTGCCGATGGCGTTCTACCTGTCGTATTTCTTCCTGGCGCTGCCGTCGTCCTCGGTGCTGCGCCGCACCGGCATGAAGAAGGGCATGGCGCTCGGCCTGTTCGTGATGGCGATCGGCGCGGTGCTGTTCGGCCAGTTCACCACCATGCGGCTGTACCCGGGCGCGCTGACCGGGCTGTTCGTGATCGGCGCCGGGCTGTCGCTGCTGCAGACCGCGTCCAATCCCTACATCAGCATCCTCGGCCCGATCGACAGCGCGGCACAGCGCATCGCCTTCATGGGCATCTGCAACAAGCTGGCCGGCGCGATCGCGCCGTTCGTGTTCGGCGCGCTGGTGCTCAGCGGCATCGGCACGTTCGGCCAGCAGGTCGAATCGGCGCCGACGCCGCAGGCGCGCGAGGCCCTGCTCGCCACCTTCGCCGGCAAGGTGCATCTGCCGTACATGGTGATGGCGGCGCTGCTGGTGGTGCTGGCGCTCTGGATCGCGCGCTCGTCGCTGCCGGAGATCAAGCCCGCCGGCGCCAACAGCGAGCAGGCGATCGGCCACCGCGACGGCAGCATCTTCAGCTTCCCGCACCTGTGGCTGGGCGTGCTGTGCCTGTTCCTCTACGTCGGCGTGGAAGTGATGGCCGGCGACGCGATCGGCACCTACGGCCAGGGCTTCGGCCTGCCGCCGGACGCCACCAAGCACTTCACCTCGTACACGCTGATCGGCATGCTGGCCGGCTACCTGGCCGGCCTGGCGCTGATCCCGCGCTTCATCACGCAGCAGCGCTACCTGGCGGTATCGGCCGTGCTGGGCGTGGTCTTCGCGCTCGGCGCCTGGCTGACCCACGGCTACGTTTCGGTGGCGTTCGTGGCGGCGCTGGGCTTTGCCAACGCGATGATGTGGCCGGCGATCTTCCCGCTGGCGATCAACGGGCTCGGCCGCCATACCGAGGCGGGCTCGGCGCTGCTGATCATGGGCATCGCCGGCGGCGCGGTGGTGCCGCAGCTGTTCGTGCACCTGAAGCAGCACGTCGATTTCCAGCTCGCCTTCACCGCGCTGGTGGTGCCGTGCTACCTGTACATCCTGTACTACGGGCTGGCCGGCCACCGCACCGGCCAGCGGCAGGCACCGTGAGCCGGGAGTTCGCCAAGGCCCGGCCATAAGCTAGGATGCCTGCGCCGCCGCACCGATGCGTGCGGCGCCGCCGGCACCATGGCGCGACCGGCGACCAATCCTTTCGAAACACGAGGTTCAGCGGGTGCGCAGCGCCACCATCAAGGATGTCGCGGAACGGGCGGGCGTCTCGCTGAAGACGGTCTCGCGGGTGATCAACAACGAGCCCTCGGTGCACCCGCGCACGCGCGCGAAGGTGCAGCGCGAGATCGACGCGCTCGGCTACCGTCCCGACCCCTCCGCGCGCAGCCTGCGCAGCACGCGCGCCTACGCGATCGGACTGGTCTACGACAACCCGAACGCGCACTACGTGATCAACCTGCAGCGCGGCGTGCTGGCCGCCTGCCGCGCCAGCGGCTACGGCCTGCAGATCCACCCCTGCGACTCCGCCTCGCCGAAACTGGCCGACGAGCTGCGCGAGCTGGCGCAGCGCGCGCGGCTGGCCGGGCTGGTGCTGGCGCCGCCGATGTCCGAGCAGCCGGAACTGATCCGCGCGCTGAGCGCGGCGCAGGTGCCGTTCATCCGCATCCTCTCGGCGCGCGAGGACCCGCGCGACGGCTACCCCTGCGTGTACGTGGACGACCGCGACGCCGCCTACGCGATCACCGAGCACCTGATCCAGCTCGGCCACCAGCGCATCGGCTTCCTGTCGGGCGGCAGCGGGCACCGCTCCAGCCAGGAGCGCTACCAGGGCTACGCCGACGCGCTGAAGGACTACGGCATCGCGCTCGACCGCAAGCTGATCGTGCCCGGCGACTACACCTTCGACGACGGCTTCCGCGGCGCGCGCAAGCTGCTGGCGCTGAAGGACCGCCCCAGCGCGATCTTCGGCTGCAACGACGAGATCGCCGCCGGCGTGCTGGCCGCGGCGCACTCGGACGGCATCAACGTGCCGTACGAACTGTCCATCGCCGGCTTCGAGGACAGCCCGTTCTCCAAGCAGTCGTGGCCCGCGCTGACCACCGCGCGCCAGGCCACCGAGGACATTGCCCGCCACGCCGCGCAGCGCCTGATCGGCGATCTGCAGCGCGCGGCCAACGGCGAGCCGGTCGACAGCCGCAACGAGGGCTTCAGCCCCGAACTGGTGGTGCGCGGCTCCACCGCGCCGCGGCAGACCGCACCCGGCACGCGCGGCCCCAGCAAACGGCGCAAGCCGGCGGGCTGATACCGAGACCATGCATGCGCATGGCGGACAGTGCCGCCGTGCTTTACGCGACGGCAACATCAAGAGCGGCGGGCAGTGCCCGCCACTACGGCGCTCATATTGCTGCCTGTACCTGCTACGTGCAATTGCCGTAGCGAGTCATCGTCTACCAAGCACCGTTACAGGCTATGCACGCGCGGCGTGAGCGGCGGATCTGCTCGTCAGGAAACCAAGGAATCACGCAATGCACGGCCTACCGGATGTGGTTGCAGGAAAGAATTGTCGACGGCGCCCTCGCCCGCGTTCGACAGCATGTGAATCCGGAACGCGTCTTGGGGGACGAACGTTTCCAGCGCATGGTAGAGAAGACACTGGGTCGACCCGCAGCTTGTCGGCCTGGTGGTCGACCAAGCGCAAAGAGCGGCATTTAGTTGGCTCCGTCCCCTGTAATTCTCGCTCCCTTTAATCTTCCAATTTCCGACGAAAACAGTCCATTTTTGCCACGTAACTTGTATTCGTAAGTACCCCCTATGGGGGAACTCTCGATAGACACGACGCCACGCGAGAGCGAATACGTATAGGTGGGCCGCCCACGGTACTTGGGTGACCGACAGGTGATGCGGTAGGCGTCGCCTCCTGGTTGCGCGACACTTCGGCAGGACAAGCCGTGGTATTTCCACTGCTTCATTGGCATGGCTTTGGGAATGACGATCTCGAGCAGGCCGGTTAGGCAATAAAAGGCGTCGTTGCCGCAATCCTCATAGGCGCTGGTCATCTCGCTACGTGAGGTATTGATGCGCGCGCGCGCCGTACCCTGTATCTCCACATCGTGAGTGATGACATCGATGACGATGGATAGACTGCTGGCTTTGCCGGTCCCGTCGTAGATATAGCCCCTGACCTGCTCGGCGCTATGCACCACAGGAAGCAGACCGAAGACCAAGACGATAACAACCGCAACAAGAGAAGCTCCGCGTTGCATGGTCTATTGGTCTCCGTCATAGAGTTCGTTATCGTGATGCGGACATCACCCCCGCGCAATCACCCCGATCGCCAGCAACGCCAGCACCACGCCGGCGAGGTTGAGCCGGCTCAGCCGCTCGCGGAAGACCAGCAGGCCGAGCAGCGCGCCCAGCGCCACCACGCCGAGGTTCATGCTGGCGAACACCAGCGCCGGATGCTGCGGCAGCGCGCGATGGCCGCGCAGGTAGAACAGGATGTTGCCGAAGTTGGCGAGGCCCAGCAGCAGGCCGGCCAGCGCGTTGCGCGCGGTGAAGCGGGTGTGCCCCCGCACGCGCCGCCACAGCTGCAGCGCGAATGCGACCACCAGCGCCAGCGCGAACATCGCCTGCAGTGACGCACCCAGCGGCACGCCGGCCAGCGCCACGCGCTTGAACAGGACGTCGATCACGCCGAAACCGCCGAACACCGCGAGCGGATACAGCCAACCGGCAGCGCCGTGTTCCGCCGTGCCCTGCCCGCTGCGCCAGACCATGCCCAGCAGGGCGAGCAGGCCGAGCGCGATGCCGATGCCCTTGGGTACCGTGAGCTGTTCGCCGAACAGCGCGAACGCGGCCAGCAGCGAGAGCAGCAGCGACAGCCGCTGCGCCGCGTCACTGCGCACGATGCCGGCGTGGCGCACGGATGCGGCCAGCGCCAGGAAGATCGTGGGCAGCAGCACGCCCAGCGCGACCAGCGCCAGCCACGGCGCGCCGGGCGCGCGCAGCGTGGCCAGCGGCGACTGCAGCAGCCACGCGGTGAGCACACTGGTCGTCACGTAGTTCCAGGCGATCGCCTGGCCCACGTCGACCTCCGTGCGGCGCGCCAGCTTCAGCAGCACCGACACCAGCACGCTGCACACCACGCTGAGCAGTACGTAGATCATTTCCTACCCCGCCCGTGGCGGTGCCGACGCCCGCTCAAAATGCATCCAGCGGAATCTTCAGGTAGCGCATGCCGTTGCCCTCGGCCGGCGGCAGTTGGCCGGCGCGCATGTTCACCTGCACCGCCGGCAGCAGCAGCGCCGGCACCGCCAGGGTGGCGTCGCGCGCGCTGCGCATGCGCACGAATTCATCTTCGCCGATGCCGTCGCGCACGTGGATGTTGTCGCGGCGCTCGGCGCCGATGGTGGTCTGGTGCACGAACACGTCGCGGCCGGCGGGCTTGTAGTCGTGGCAGAGGAACACCCGGGTGGCGTCCGGCAGCGCGAACAGGCGCTGGATCGAGCGGTACAGCGTGCGCGCGTCGCCGCCGGGGAAGTCGCAGCGCGCGGTGCCGTAGTCGGGCATGAACAGGGTGTCGCCGACGAAGGCCGCGTCGCCGACCAGGTGGGTCATGCAGGCGGGCGTGTGGCCGGGTGTGTGCAGCGCCTGCGCCTCGATGCCGCCGACCCGGTAGCGCTCGCCGTCGGCGAACAGGTGATCGAACTGGCTGCCGTCGCGCCGGAAGCCGGGGCCCGCGTTGAACAGCTGGCCGAAGGTGTCCTGCACGTCGCGGATGTGCTCGCCGATGCCCAGCCGGCCGCCGAGCTGCGCCTGCACGTACGGCGCCGCCGACAGGTGGTCGGCGTGCACGTGGGTGTCGATCACCCAGTCCAGTTGCAGGCCCTGCGCGCGCACGAAGGCGATCAGCGCGTCGGCGGATGCGTGGCCGGTGCGGCCGGAGGCCGCGTCGTAGTCGAGCACGCTGTCGAACACCGCCGCCCTGCCGCTGGCCGGGTCCCATGCCACGTAGCTGAAGGTATGGCTGGCTTCGTCGAAGAAAGCCTGCACCTTGGGGCGATGCATGGTCACTTCCTTCCGTCGCGTGGTGACCGGGGCGGTGTCGGGATGGAAGCCATGATTCCGTTTCCTGAAGAGGCAGACGCGGGGATTATCGCCCTTGCGCGGTCTGCCGCCACATCGCGCCCTGTCACGACACGCCGGGCACCGGCGTCCTTGCATCACCCAAGCAGGAGATCGTCATGCCGCTACCCCCCGTCCCCACTACCGCCCACGCGCCGCGCAGCGACGCGCTCGCCGATTTCGTTGCGCACGCCCGGTTGATGCTGGACCCGGCCACCCCGGAGCCGGCGCGGCGCGATGCCGAGCCGCAGCTGTTGGCGCTGCTGCCGGCCCTGCAGGCACTGCGCGTGTTCGAACTGTTCGCCATCCGCGATCCGGCGCTGCGCGCGCTGGTGCAGGACGAGTTGCGGGCTCGCCACACCCGCGCCGCCTGAACGCTTGCCCAGGCAAAACCAAACTCACATATATTTGCATTGACAAATATAGCCAGGGCAATAGAATGCGCGGCCATGAACATCGAGTCGCTGGCATTCACCACCCCCAAGGAAAGCCTCGGCATCCTGCTCGGCCTCGTCCGGGCGGAGATCGTGCGCGCGATGGAGGGCGAGCTGGCGGCCAAGGGGCTGGACCTGAGCTTCACCCAGTTCCTGATCCTCAAGCGGCTGGCCCGGCTCGGTCCGATGTCGGCTACCGAGCTGGCCCGCTCGGTGGAACTGGACGGCGGCGCGATGACCCGCCAGCTCGACCAGCTCGAGCGCAAGGGCTACCTGCGCCGCTGCCGGCACGCGCAGGATCGCCGCGCGCTGCGCATCGAGCTGACCGACGCCGGCGACGCGCTGTGGAAGCAGCTGGTCGACTGCAACGAACGCGTGCTGACCGCCGCGCAACGCTCGCTGGACGAGACCGAGCAGGCGCAACTGCACGACTACCTGGAGCGCGTGCTGCACGCGCTGCGCGACAAGAACTGACCCCACTTCCCTGGACCCCCTTCCATGCGTCTGCATCGACTTGCGGCTGCCGCCGCCCTGACCGTCGCGTTGGCCGGCTGCGTCAGCAGCGGTGGCCTGCATCCGGACGGCAGCCTGACCGCCCCCTCCTCCCTGAAGGCCGGGCGCAGCCTGGCCGGCGTGCCGGTGTCGCCCGCCGGCTGGCCGGCCGCCGACTGGTGGAGCGGGCTGGGCGACCCCCAGCTCGACGCGCTGATCGCCGAGGCGCTGCATGACAACCCGGGTCTGGGCGTGGCCGATGCGCGGGCCCGCACGGCACAGGCCGAGGCGGGCATCGCGGACGCCGCGCGCGGCCCCAGCGTGAGCGGCGGCGCCGCGCTCGCCGGTGCGCGGCCGCCGGCCGCGCTGCTCGGCGACAAGGCGCACTTCGCCATCGCCAAGTACGGCTACGCCAGCTTCAAGTGGGATCTGGACCTGTGGGGCGGCAAGCGTGCCGCGTGGGAGGCCGCGGTGGGCCAGGCGCGCGCCGCCGAGGTGGACGCCCGCGCCGCCCGCATCGAGCTGTCCGGCAACGTGGCCCGCGCCTATGTGCAGCTCGGCTACGCGTTCACCCAGCAGGAGCTGGCCGATGCCGAGCTGAAGCGCGCCGGCGCCGCGCGCGAGCTGACCCGCCAGCGGGTGGCCGCCGGCATCGACAACCAGATCCAGCTCAAGCAGGGCGATGCCGAGGTGGCCAGCGCCGAACAGGCCGTGGCGCAGGCCGCACGCGCGGTCGACGCCGGCCGCACCGCACTGGCGGCGCTGCTCGGCAAGGGCCCGGACCGCGGCCTGCAGATCGAACGGCCGCGACCGCTTTCGCCGGCCGCGCTGGCGGTGCCGGCGAACCTGCCGCTGGAGCTGGTCGGCCATCGCGCCGACCTGGTCGCCGCGCGCTGGCGCGTCGAGGCGGCGGGCAAGGACATCAAGGCGGCGAAGACCGCCTTCATGCCGGACATCAGCATCGGTGCGATGGCCGGCCTGGTCAGCATGGGCGGCGCCAACCCGCTCAGCCTGGCCGGACGCTTCTACCAGGTCGGGCCGTCGCTCAGCCTGCCGATCTTCGACGGCGGCCGTCTGCGCGCGAATCTTTCGTCCAGGGATGCGCAGTACGACCTCGCCGTGGCGCAGTACAACCAGACCCTGGTCGGCGCGCTCAACCAGGTCGCCGACGAACTCTCCGCACTCAAGTCGCTGCGGACCCAGATCGCCGCGCAGCAGCGTGCGCAGGATGCCGCGCAACAGGCCTGGGACCTCGCCGAACAGCGCTACCGGGCCGGCATCGGCAGCTACCTGGAGGCGCTCAGCGTGCGCCAGCAGCTCCTTGCCGCCGAACGCGGCAGCGCCGCGCTCGAGGCGCAGCAGGCCGATCTCTCGGTGCAGCTGATCCAGGCCCTGGGCGGCGGCTACCAGCCAGGGGCCGACGCGTCCGCCACTTCGTCTTCCACCCCATCCCGTTCCTGAGGCAACCCCATGTCCAGCCAGACCACTCCTGATTCCAGCGGCACCGCGGCCGCAGGCGCACCGGGCGCCGTACCGCCGCCGAAGAAGAACCCGCGCGGCCTGCTGCTGCGCCTGCTCGGCGGCGTGATGCTGCTGGCCGCCGTCGGCTGGTCGCTGTGGTATTTCCTCGATGGCCGCTGGTACGAGGGCACCGACGACGCCTACGTCAACGGCAATGTGGTGCAGATCACCCCGCAGGTGCCCGGCACCGTGGTCAGCATCGGCGCCGACGACGGCGACCTGGTGCACGCCGGCGACGTGCTGGTGCAGCTCGACCCCAGCGACGCCAACGTGGCGCTGGCCGAGGCGAAGGCCAACCTCGCCGCCACCGTGCGCAAGGTGCGCGGCCTGTACTCCAGCGTGAATGGCGCGCAGGCCGACGTGGCCGCGCGCCAGACCGCGGTGGACAAGGCGCGCGCCGACTACCAGCGGCGCGTGGCGCTGGCCAAGTCCGGCGCGATCTCGGCCGAGGAACTGGCGCACGCCAGCGACGCGTTGACCAGCGCCGAGAGCGCGCTGATCGCGGCGCAGCAGCAGTACCAGACCAGCAAGGTGCTGGTGGACGACACCGTGGTCGCCTCGCACCCCGACGTGCAGGCCGCCGCCGCGCGCCTGCGCGCCGCCTTCCTCGACGACGAGCGCGCCACCCTGGTCGCGCCGGTGGACGGCTACGTGGCCAAGCGCTCGGTGCAGGTCGGCCAGCGCGTGCAGCCGGGCAGCGCGCTGATGGCGGTGGTGCCGCTGCGCGGCGTGTGGGTGGACGCGAACTTCAAGGAGACCCAGCTCACCGACATGCGCATCGGCCAGCCGGTGACGATCGAATCCGACGTGTACGGCAGCAAGGTGGCGTACAAGGGCAAGGTGCAGAGCCTGGGCGTCGGCACCGGCAGCGCGTTCTCGCTGCTGCCGGCGCAGAACGCCACCGGCAACTGGATCAAGATCGTGCAGCGCATCCCGGTGCGCATCGTGTTCGACGACCCGTCACAACTGGACAAGCACCCGCTGCGCATCGGCATGTCGCTGGACGTGGAGGTGGGCCTGCACGACCGCAGCGGCCCGATGCTCTCGCAGCAGTCGCCGACCCGGCCCGCCTTCAGCACCGACGTCTACCAGCGGCAGCTGGCCAAGGCCGACGCGACGATCGCGCAGATCGTCCACGCCAACATGGCCCGCACCAAGTAACGCCCGTGGCTCCCTCCCCTGCTCGCCCGCAAGGGACTCCCTTCGGTCGCAGGGGAGGGTTGGGGTGCTCTTGATCTTCTGATCCTCGCGCCAAGAGCGACCCCCTCCCGACCCCCCCCTGCCTTGCAGGGGGAGGAGCAAAGCCTCCCACCTCCGACCGGCACCGATGACCACCGAATTCCGCCCGCCCAACCTGGCCCTGAGCACGATCGGCCTGTCGCTGGCCACGTTCATGCAGGTGCTGGACACCACCATAGCCAACGTGTCGCTGCCGACCATCGCCGGCAACCTCGGCGTCAGCAGCAACCAGAGCACCTGGGTGATCACCTCGTTCGCGGTGAGCATGGCCATCGCGCTGCCGCTGACCGGTTTCCTCAGCCGCCGCTTCGGCGAGGTGCGGCTGTTCACCGCCTGCACGCTGCTGTTCGCGCTGACCTCGTTCCTGTGCGGCGTGTCGCAAAGCATGGGCATGCTGATCCTGTTCCGCGCGCTGCAGGGCGCGGTGGCCGGACCGATGTACCCGATCACGCAGAGCCTGCTGATCGGCATCTACCCGCCGGCCAAGCGCGGCATGGCGCTGGCGCTGCTGGCGATGGTGACGGTGGTGGCGCCGATCGCCGGGCCGATCCTCGGCGGCTGGATCACCGACAACTATTCGTGGCCGTGGATCTTCTTCATCAATGTGCCGATCGGCATCTTCGCCAGCATGGTGGTGGCCAATCAGCTGCGCGCGAAGGTGGAGCAGACCGAGCGGCCGAAGGTCGACTACGTCGGCCTGGTCAGCCTGATCATCGGCGTGGGCGCGCTGCAGATCGTGCTGGACAAGGGCAACGACGAGGACTGGTTCAACTCCAGCTTCATCATCGTCACCAGCATCGTCTCGGCGGTCGGCATCGCGGTGTTCCTGATCTGGGAGCTGACCGACAAGGACCCGATCGTCGATCTCAAGCTGTTCCGCCACCGCAATTTCACCGTCGGCACGATCGCGCTGATCCTCGGCTACGCGGCGTTCTTCGCGATCGCGCTGATGGTGCCGCTGTGGCTGCAGCGCAATCTCGGCTACACCGCGATCTGGGCCGGCTACGCCAGCGCGCCGCTGGGCGTCATCCCGGTGCTGCTGACCTTCGTGGTGGGCAAGTACGGGCCACGCATGGACCTGCGCCTGCTGGCCGCGGCGGCGTTCGTGGTGATGGGTCTGACCTGCTTCATGCGCGCGGACTTCTTCATCGGCATCGACTTCTACCACGTGGCAATGGTGCAGCTGTGGCAGGGCCTGGGCGTGGCGCTGTTCTTCATGCCGGTGCTGACCATTTTGCTGTCGGACCTGCAGCAGAACGAGATCGCCTCCGGCTCCGGCCTGGCCACCTTCCTGCGCACGCTGGGCGGCAGCTTTTCCGCCTCGATCACCACCTTGCTGTGGGAGCGCCGCGCGGTGACCCACCACGAGCAGCTGACCGAGCACATCACCGCCTACAGCCCGACCACGCAGGCCGCGATGCAGCAGATCGGCCAGGGCAACCAGCAAGCCGCCGCCGGCGTGCTCAACGACATCATCACCCAGCAGGCCTACCAGATCTCGTTCAACGAGGTGTTCCACGCACTGGGCTGGATCTTCCTGGCGCTGGTGCTGGTGATCTGGCTGGCCAAGCCGCCGTTCACGCCGAAGGCGCGCAGCGTTTCCGGCGGGCACTGAGTCCGCTCAGAGATCGAAGCCGACGCCGATCAGTGCCATCGTCTCGCCGCGGTTGGGCTTGTGCAGGCGGCCGTTGGAGACGTGGCGGATCTGGAAGCTGACGTGCCGGCCTTGCCAACCCAGCGTGCTGACGAATTCGTAGGCGCTGCTCAGTGCCTGCGTGCGGCCGGTGTTCAACGCCGGCTGGAAGCTGAAGAACAGCGGCCGGTACCAGTCGCCGGCGTCGCCGTAGTGAAACCGCACACCGCCGGCCAGCAACCACGCCTGGTCGCGGGTGTCGTAGCGGTCGCCGCGGTAGCGGGCCAGGTCGCGGCCGTCGATCCAGCCCAGCGAGACATCCGGCGACCAGCTGAAACGGGTATGGCCGATGCGGTGCTCGTCGAACACGGCCTCGATGAAGGCGGTGTTCGCGCCGTGGCTGTTCGAATAGCTGCGGCCGGCCTGCAGCTCGAAGCGGGCGGCCGTCGCTGGCAGCGCGGCGGTGACCAGGGCGAACGCGAGCGCGCTGCGGATGAGGGGACGAAGGGACATGGGGCAACCTCGCGGCAGGTTTCTTTTTATGTACCGCATAGTCTACAAATGGCCGGCGCCCGGCGCAGCTTTCCTTTGGTGCGATTTCGGCAACGGAT
Source organism: Rhodanobacter sp. KK11 (assembly GCF_033345435.1). Classification (NCBI taxonomy): domain Bacteria; kingdom Pseudomonadati; phylum Pseudomonadota; class Gammaproteobacteria; order Lysobacterales; family Rhodanobacteraceae; genus Rhodanobacter; species Rhodanobacter sp. KK11. The sequence continues at coordinate 262,154 of NZ_JAWPMI010000002.1, read as the reverse complement.
TGTTGCCCGCACCATGTAAAAACCCCGGCACGATGGCCGGGGTTCGGGTGCCACCCGCGTTGGAGAAAAACTACTTGCCAACCACCGGCTGCAGGGTCGGGCTGTCCAGGTCCAGCGCGGTCGATTCCAGCAGCGCGGCCTGCGGATGCGCCTTGCGGACGTCCGCGGCGAACTGCGCGGCGTCGCCGACCACCACCACCGTAGCGGCACCGGCCGCCAGGTGCTTGTCCGCGTACTTCTCGATCTGCTTCGGCGTCACCGCCTGCACCTTGGCGACGTAGCGACCGATCTCGTCCAGCGGCACGCCGTAGACGGCCAGTTCGCCGACCTGTTCGGCCAGCCCCGCGGTGGTCTCCAGGCTGCGGCCGTAGCCGCCGATCAGGGTGGCCTTGCGCGCGGCCAGTTCGTCGTCGCCGACGCGGCTGCCGCCGAGGCGCTTGAACTCGCCCAGCATCAGCTCGACCACCTGCGCCGCGGACGGGTTCTTGGTCTGCGCCGAGGCCAGCCACAGGCCGGCATCGCGCAATGGCTGCAGCCGGCTGTTGGCACCGTAGGACAGGCCGCGCTTGATGCGGATCTCCTCGTTCAGCCGCGCCGAGTACGAACCGCCGAGCACCGCGTTGGCCACCGTGCCCACGTAGTAGTCGCCATCGCTGCGCGGCGGCGCCGCATGCGCCGCGACCACGCCGGCCTGGCCGGCGCCACGCTGATCGATCAGCAGCACCGCCGGCACGTGGCTGGCCGCCTTGCCTACCGGCCGCGCCGGCAGCGGCGTGGCCGGCCTGGCCCAGTCGCCGAAGCTGGCCTGCGCCAGTTGCTGCGCCTGCGCCGGGGCGATGTCGCCAGCCAACACCAGGATCGCGTTGTCCGGCCGGTACAGCGCGGCATGCAGCCGCTGCACGTCGGCACGGCCGATCCGCGCCAGCGAGGCCGGCGTGCCGCCGCGCGAATGGCCATACGCACCGTTGCCGAACACGCCGCGGCTGGCCGCCAGCGAGGCCAGCGCGGTGGGCCGGCTCAGCAGCAGGCGCAGGTCGTCGATCGCCTGCGCCTGCGCCCGCTTCAATTCCTCGGCGCTGAAATCGGGTCGGCGCACCACCTCGGCCAGCAGGTCCAGCGCCTGCGGCAGCTTCGGCGTGGTCACGGTGATGCCGACCGCGCTTTCGTCCCAGCCGGCGGCGGCATCCAGCGAGCCGCCCAGCGCCTCGGCGGCGGCGGCGATCTGCGGCGCGCTCTTGCCGGCCGCGCCCTTGCTCAGCAGGTTCGCGGTGAGGTCGGCCAGGCCGGCCAGCGGCGGCGGGTCCATCTCGCCGCCGCTGCGCACGATCAACTGCGCGGTGACCAACGGCAGGCCGGCGCGACGCACGCTGACCACCTGCAGGCCGTTGGCCAGGGTCTGCACGGTCGGCGTCGGCACGCTCAGTTGCGGCGCGGGGCCCGGCACGGGCGGCGTGGCGGGAAAGTCGGCGGCCAGCGCAGCGTTGGCGACGATCATGGCGGCCGTAAAGACGGCCAAACGGCAGGCGTTCTTGCGGCGGTTCATTTCGCTGCTCCCGGAGCCTTCGCGGCCTTGGGGGCCTGCGGCAGGTAGTCGATGGTGACGCTGCGGGCGCCGGTCACGTATTTCTGCAGCACCCGGTGCACGTCCTGTTCGGTGACTTTCTGCAACGCGGCCAGGTCGGTGTTGACGTGTTCCGCGCCGCCGTCGATCAGCGCCGCCTGGCCCAGCGCGAAGGCCAGGCCTTGCGCGGTCTGGCGCTGCTTCAGTTCGGCGGTCAGCAGCTGGGTCTTCACCTTGTCCAGCTCGGCCGCGGGGATCGGCTGGGTGGCCAGCCAGATGATTTCCTCGTGCAGCAGCTTCTCCGCTTCGGCCGGCCGGTGGCCGCTGGCGAGGATCGCGTAGGCGGTGAACAGGCCCGGGCCGATCCGGCCGTCGGCATCGGCGCCGACCTGCTGGGCGACCTGGTGGCGATACACCAGTGACTGGTACAGCCGCGAAGAATCGCCCTGCGACAGCAGCGCGGCGGCGACCTGCAGCGGGATGCGGTCGGCCGTGTCGGCCGCCGGCGGGATCAGCCAGGTGATCGCCACCGCCGGCAGCGGCGCGGTCTCGCTGGTGACGGTGTAGCGCAGGTTCTTCCTGCGCTTCGGTTCCTGCGCGGTGACCTGCGGGATCGGCGTAGCCGGTTTCGGGATCCAGCCGAAATACTGGTCGACCCAGGCGTCGAGCTGCTTCGGGTCGAAGTCGCCGGCGACGATCAGGGTGGCGTTGTCCGGCCGGTAGAACGTTTTGTGGAACGCGATCACGTCCGGCAGCGTGGCCGCGTCGAGGTCCTCGATGCTGCCGATAGTCGGGCGCTTGTACGGGTGCACCGTGTACGAGTGCGGGTCGATCGCGTTGAACAGCTTGCCGTAGGGGTTGGCCAGCACGCTCTGGCGGTACTCCTCCTGCACCACCGCGCGCTCGGACTTGAAGTTCGCCTCGTCCACGTTGAGGTTGGACAGCCGCTCGGCCTCGGCCCACAGCAGGGTCTGCAGGTGGTTGCTCGGCACCACCTCGAAGTAGTTGGTGACGTCGTCGCCGGTGGAGGCGTTGTTGGCGCCGCCGACGTCCTCGGTCAGCCGGTCGAACTGCTCGGCGTGCATGTGCTTCGTGCTCTTGAACATCAGATGCTCGAACAGGTGCGCGAAGCCCGAGCGCCCCTGCGGGTCGTCCTTCGAACCGACGTGGTACCACACCTGCACCGCCACGTTCGGGCTGGCGTGATCCTCCACGCTGAGCACCTGCAGGCCGTTCGGCAAGGTCCGCTGCTGGTACTGGATCGGCGGAATGGCCAGTTCGGCCGCGGTCAAGGGCGGCGAGGCCAGCGTGGCCCACAAGGCGAATGAAGCGAGCAAGGCAGCCGGGCGCAAATGCATGGGCGGTCCCTTCGTCGGAAAGGGCTCAACCTTAGCAAGTCCGCGGAGGGTGTACAGCCGGAGAGCCTATCGGTTGGCTGCAGGGTCTTCCGGCAGCGGCGCGCATCGCACACATGGGCGGCACTTCAGAATCGAATTCGCCATCCACTGATCACGCCGCATCCCTAGCGCTGGCCTCCACTCCCGACGAACGCCACGCGATCTATCGAACATGGTTGCGGGAAGGCATGACCGACGATGATCTTGCGCGCATCCGGCAACACGTGAATCAGGAGCGTGCACTGGGTGACGAGCGGTTTCAGCGTATGGTCGAAAAGACGCTGGGACGGCCCGTTGCCTGCCGCCCACGCGGGCGGCCAAAATCAACGAGCGTGATTTAATTACCTCCGTCCCATTTAATTGTCCCTTTAATTGTCCCCTTTAATTTACAACAGAGGGTTTGGCTTCCGCCTCTCAACCCACCTTAAATTAAGGCCCAACCTCGATTACAATTATGTTAGAAAACATACTTTTGTCCTCATGCCATAGAGCAGGCAATTCCCTGATCGAGGCATCAACAAATGAACAGGCCAACGGACTTCGGTATTCCACCTGAATAGAATACCGTCCAGAGGATCTTACTAAATCACCCAACGACAGTGTTCGACTCACGCCATAAATCTCATCAGCCCTCAACTCAATGAACATACTCTTATTATCTAAACCACTCGATGGTGGTAGCATCGTATCATCACGAAATCTGGGATTTACTACTCTGTGCTGAGCATCCCAAATATGCAAAACTAGCCCGCCGCCAAATCCCCATGCCATCTCCTTATATACATAAATAGGATCATCACTATTATTGTTTCTTATACCTGCGTATAAAGTAATAGATTGACTCATGCTATATTTCACCTGATTTGTGGCGATAAAGGCCTGACTATGTCTTTGAGCAAAAGACTCAGTCGGCCGTTGCAGGCAACTATTATCTTTAGCAAACGCAGGTGACATAAATAAAATAAGCTGGAGAAGTGAAGCAAAAAATAGCTTTGTGCCTCGATAACTGTAGTGAATTTCAGTACTCATAGCCCCTCTCCATGTGCATTTGCATAGCTTTTTCATTGCTTATGGGATCAGTTTGACTTTCCAGGTACTTAGTCTCGGCCCGAGTAAAGCCGACTTTTCTACCAATTCCGAGTTGAGTTAGCCTCGCAGTATATTCATCTCTCCAGGCACTCGATCCAGAGTACCGCTCTCCATTCAGATGATGCTGCCCTTCATGGCCAAATAGTGACGCCAGCCACGCTGCAGAAACAGCCTTTATGTAACCTATTGACAAGGCCATTGTGTGCATTCCATAGGCACCAAGTTTTGCCTTTGATCCTGTGACAAGTACATTAGTGATCTGCTTTATCGAATTTATTTCATTCACTGTCAAGGATGAAGTTTTTTGATTTATAAGTGTTGCTGCAGCTACAAGCGCGTCGCTGGCTGTCGCTCGATCGGGCAAAGTAATCTCATTGCTATACTGAATTCCCACCTTTTGACCCAACACAGCAATGCTCGTGAACGAGTCCTGCCCTATCATTTTCTGCGTGCCATCCCCGCCACCTCTGCTACTATATTCCACCGAACAGTTCGGGTTTTTTGAACAATTCCCGAAGGGAATACCATCCATGCCATTAGGATCGATTATATTAATCGAGTTATTGCTTGCATACACATAGCGATTAAAACTAAAACCATCTCCTGGCGTGGGTCTCATTGGATCCACACTCAAAAACCTTCCCACCTCCGCATCGTAATACCGCGCCTGCATGTACACGAACCCGCTCTCCGAGTCGTTCACATGCCCCGTATACCCCACCCCGTCCGGCGGCGCCCCTACGCTCGTCACCGGCACCCCGTACGGCGTGTACTCGTAGCGCGCCACGACGTTGCCCTGCGCGTCCGCCTTCGCCAGCGGCGTACCTTGCGGGTCGGTGTAGTAATAGTGCTTCGTGCCCGCCTGCGCCAGCGAGGTCACCAGCAACAGGGCCAACAGCGCCAGCCATTGCATGTGCCGGATCATGGTGTCGCCTCCTGCTCTTCCGTGGCGGTATCCACCGGCTCGGCCAGCGGCAGGTCCAGCCCCGAGTTCAGCGTGACGCCCTTGTACCCGCTGAACGCCGAGCAGCCCGCGCTGTTGCACGCCTTCACCCGGAACTGCACCGTCCCCGTGGCAAAGATCAATTGGCTCCACGAAGTGGCCGAGCCGTTGTAGACGATGTCCACGCCATCCTGCGGATGCGTCTCTTCCAGTTGATAGCTCGTGGCGCCGCTCACCGCTCCCCAGCTCACGCTTACCACCGGCTTGTAGGACGGACCGCTGACGCTCGTACTGGGCGTGCCCGGTGTGGCCGGGATCACCGTGACCGTGATGCTGCCGGTACTGCTCCACGGCCCACAGCCGCCGACGTTGCACGCCTGCACCTGATAACCGTACGTGCCGCTACCCTTGCCGCTGGCATTCCAGCTCATGGCACCGCTGGCCTGCACCGTCGCCCAGGCCCCGCCGTTCACCTGCTCCTGCAGCGTGTAGCTGGTCGCGCCGCTCACGCCGCCCCAGTTCACCGTGTAGCTGCCGGTGTTGTTGGTGGCCGGCATGCTGAGGGCGGGCGCCGTCGCCGGCGGGATCGTCACCGTTACCGCGCTGCTGACCTTGTACGCGCTGCAACCGCCCGTGTTGCACGCCTGCACCTGGTAGGTGTAGCTGCCGCTGGCCGTCACCGTGCGCGTGCTGCTGGTCGCCGCGCCGGTGTAGACGGTGCCCCAGCTGCCCGTGCCCAGGCGCTGCTGCAGCGTGTAGCTGGTCGCCGTGGCGCTGGCTGCCCAGCTCACCGCGATGCTGCCGCTACTGGTGGCCGGCACGGTGATGCTGACCGGCGCCGCCGGCGGCAGCAGCACCGTGGTGGTCCCGGTGCTGCTCCAGGGACCGCAGCCGCCGGCGTTGCACGCCTGCACCCGGTAACCGTAGCTGCCGTTGCCCCGGCTACTGGTACTCCAGCTGGTCAAGGCATTGGTCTGCACCGTGGTCCAGGCGCCGCCATTGACCTGTTCCTGCAAGGTGTAGCTCACCGGTCCGGCGATGCCGCTCCAGCTCACCGTATAGCTGCCGCTGGCGCTGCTGGCCGGCGCACTTATCGTCGGCGCCGTCGTCGGCGGGTGGGTCACCACCAGCGTGGTGCTTCCAGCTTTCCACGCGCTGCAGCCGTAGGTGTTGCAGGCCTGCACCTGGTAGACGTAGCTGCCGTCGGCCAGTCCGGCGAGAGCCGCGCTGGTACCGCTGCCGGTATAGGCCGTGCTCCAGCTGACCCCACCGTTGCCGCTCTGCTGCAGCGTGTAGCTCGTCGCCAGGCTCGCCGCGCTCCAGCTCAGCGTGGCGCTGCCGGTGCTGCTGCTGGCAGGCACGCTCAGGCTGGCCGGCGCCGTCGGCACCACCCCGTAGGTCGTGTCCACGGTCACCGCCGCGGACGCGGCCCAGCCGCGGTTGCCGTAGGCGTTCCTGGCCGAGACCTGGTAGGTGTAGCTGCCGCTGCTGGTGCCCGGGCGGCTGATGGAAGTCGCCGCGGTGTTGCTGGCGATCGTGGTCCAGGCCCCGCCGTTCACCCGCTCCTGCACGTCGTAGCCGGTGGCGCTGGCCGGTGCCGTCCAGCTCACCGTGTAGGTGCCGTTGATGGTGCCGCTGGGCACCGTCACGACGGGTAGTGTCGGAGTCACGCCCAGCGTGGCCGAGCTGGTGAAGGCACCACAGGTGGCGCCCACGCAGCCCTCGGCGCGATAGACGTAGCTGCCGCCGGCCTTGCCGCTCAGCGCCTTGCTGGCCGCGCTGCCGCTGTAGACGGTGGTCCATGCGCCGCCGTTGGCGCTCTCCTGCAGCAGATAGCTGGTCGCTCCCGGCACCGCGCCCCAGCTCACCGTGTAGCTGCCGTTGTTGGGGTTGGCGTCGAAGCTCACCGCCCCCGGCGCGACCAGCACCAGGGTCTCGTTGTCGCCCACCAGTTTCCTGCCCAGGTAAACGAAGCTGGTGGTGCGGGCCTTGCCGGGCTCGACCTGGTACATCAGCTGCCCGGCCTGGTTGTAGAAGTAGTACGTCGGCGCACCGCCGCCGGTCGGCGTCTTCATCACCCGCCGCCCGGCCGCGTCGTAGGCGTAGTCGCCGATGCCCGTGACCCGGGTCAGTTGGTTCTTCTGGTCGAACACCAGCGTGGTCGTGTTCTTGCCGGTGACGTTGCCGCGGGTGTCGTAGAGGTAGCTGGTCAGCGTGGTGGCGCCGTTGCTGATGCTGGCGAGCTTGTTGCTGGCGTCGTAGTGGTAGGTGGAAACCTGGCTGCCGGTCTGCAGCGTGCGCAGGTTGTTGAGCGCGTCGTAGGTGTAGCTCTGGGTGCCCCACAGGCCGGCGGCATTGGCGCTGGTCAACCGGTTCAGCGCGTCGTAGCCAAACGACTTGTTGCGCGGCCCGCTGGCCAGGTCGGCCACCGTCGTGATGTTGCCGTTGGCGTCGTAGGCGTAGTCCTCGCTGACCACCGGCGTGGCGCCTTGGCCGTAACTGAAGTTACTCACCAGTTGGCGGGTGTTCTTTTCGGCCGCGTACACCGCGCCGTTGCCGTAGACGAAGTCCTTCACCTCGCCATCGGGGAAGTAGGTCAGGCCGGTGGCGTAACTGCCGACCTGGGTGGCCCGCCCCAGCGCGTCGGGGGCATAACTGACGTTCTCGCCGTCGGGATAGTGGATCAGGCTCACGCTGCCGTAGGCGTCGTGCGCGTAGCCGATGCCCCAGGCGTTCTGGCCGGTCAGCTGCAGGCTCTCGCCGGTCAGCAGGCCGCGGAAGTTGTAGGTGGCGCTCCAGGCGCTGATGCCGGAGCTGGCCGAGATCATCCGGCCCACGGCGTCGTAGCCGTAGCTGGTGCTCTGCGTGCCGGCCGGCGGCAGGACCGTCTTCACCCGGTTCATCGCATCGTACGTGCGCGTGGTCTTCGCCCCCGCCGCCACCTGCTCCTGGCCGCAGCCGGCGCCGGTGATGGCCAGGCCGTCGGCACTCCACGCCAGGTTGTTGGCGCCGTCATAGGCCATCACCGTGCTGCCGCTTTCCGGCTCGGTGGTACGGCACAGGCGGTGGTAGCTGTCGTAGGTCAGCGTCTTGGTGACGCTGTTGCTCTCCGTCCCGTACAGGCCCGACTGGGTGATCGACAGCGGGTTGCCGTAGAGGTCGCGCACGATCGTCTGGGTGATGCCCGCCGGTGCCTGCACCTTGATGACTGCGTCATAGGACGGCTGGTCGAACACCTGGTAGCTGCTGGTGGTGACGTTGCCCTTGGGGTCAGTGACCTGCTGCCGGGCCCCGGACAGGTACGCGGTGCTGCTGGTCGACGTACCCAGCTCGGAATCCTGTCGGGTCTGGATTAGCCGGCCCAGCGCGTCGTAGTTGCTGGCGCTGCCCTTGATGCCGGCCGCACCCGGGGTCGCGGTGAAGTTCAGCGCGGTGGCGCTGGGGTATGAGACGAAGGTCTTCTGGCCCTTCGCGTCGTAGGTGGTCAGCGTGCTCGCCTGCACCGCACTGCCGATGGCGCTGTCGCTGACGACCGGGCGCAGCAGCGCATCGAAGTACGTCACCGCCTTCGCACTGCCGGTGGTCGTGGTGCGCCGCCAGTGGTTGGCGGACACGCCCCGCTCCGCGCTGGTGACGAAGTCGTAGGCGAAGGTCTTCGGTAGCCAGGCCACCTCGTCGCCGGCCGGGTAGGTGATGCTGGTGACCCGGCCGACCGCGTCGTAGCCGTAGCCGGTGGTGCGGCCGGCCTGGTCGGTGATCGACGTGATCTGGCCGAAGTCGTCCACCACCAGGCCTTGGCTGGTGCCGTCCGGGTAGCCGATCGCCTGCGGGATGCCGCGCTTGTAGTTGCCCAGCGTGGTGGTCTTGGTGTTGCCGTCGGTGAAGCTGGCCAGTTGCCCGGTACCGTTGAAGGTGTAGCTCATCAGCTTCTGGCCGAAGCGCCAGCGCTCCTTGAGCGTCACCGCACCCAGGTCGTACGTGTTGGTGCTCTCGATCTCCGGGTTTGCCGCATTGGTGATATTGGTGACCTGCAGCGGCAAGCTCAGCACCCAGTGCGGCAGATCGTTGAGATAAGTGGTCTGCTCCCGCTTCAGCGTCTGACCGGCGCTACTGGAGCGCTTGGCTTGCGTCACCTGGGCAAACTCATTGAAGGCTTCCGCTTGCCATGTGTAGCTGTCGCCATCCTGGGTGATCGTGCGCTGGGTCTGCGGTGCCAACAGCTCGACCTGTGCCCGGTTCATGCGGGATTGGAGGACGTTGCCATAGCGTTCGGGCCACGGCCATGGCCACGCTTCGGTGGCCAGTGGAATCCCTGCGTAGTCGTTGTCTTCCGAGCGGAGCAGCGTCGTGCCTACGGCACCGCTGTAGAAATCCGTGGAAAGCAGCTGCCCCTCCGTGGCGTCGAAGCGATTGCTGAAGGTGTAGCGGGTCGCCTGCCCCATCGGGTTCACCACGTCCGTCCAGATGGTGGACACGCAGCCGCCAGCACAGTCCTGCAACCAGCTTTCGTTGGCTGGCGAATAGCTGTATCGCCACGTTTCGGCAGGGACACCCGCACCGCTGAAGGTCTTCTGCATCAGCGTCAACTGGTAGTACACCCGCGGAATCTCTGCCGTACTTCCCGGCGCGTCGTTACCGGTGCCGTTGCATGAGCGGGGCACATACGATCGTCCATGGACCACGCCCTTGACCTGGAAACTGCCCACCAGACCGGAGGGATGCGTGATGCTGCCGGTCCAGGTGTTCGTGGACAACTGCGCCGCCGTGGAGCAGGTGCCGCCCGCCGGGTCCATATCCGAGGCAAGGAAATCGGCCATGGCGAAGGACCATGACGTGTTGTCGGGGAGCGTGACTTTGTTCAGTACGTGATAAATGTCCGTACCGTACTGGTAGGACCAGGTTCGCGGACCGCTCGAGGATTGCAAGGTAGCCGTACTGATGCGCGACGTACCCGGCACGTAGGCGAGGTTCAGCGCGCGGCCATCGCTGGCGGTAATGGCGGTGAGGTTCGGCCCGTCATAGCTGTAGGTGAGGAAGTTGCCGAAGCGGTCCTCGACCCGGGTGACCAGCATCGACGCCTGCCGGCGGCGCAGAAAATCATCCAATGCCGCCATCGGCTGCACGCCGAACGACTGCAGGCTCATCGGCCCGGAGCCATAGGGCCGGTTCATGTTGGGAGCCCAGCGGTAGACGAGATGGTTGAACGTGTATTGGGTGCCGTCCGGCGCAACAGCCGTAAAACCTTCGCCGCTGACGCCGTCGTCCGTCTGCACGCCGCAACGGATCATCCAGTTCTGCCGGGTGACGATGGGAAATGTCATTCCGCCCATATCCGGCGAAAGGGTGTTTTCGCCCGTGCGCTTGAGCAGGTCCTGGCTGCCGCTGCCGGGTACGACGAGCTGGTAGCCGGCCCACCAGGTCATCGGCTCCCAATCCGCCCCTCCCACTTGTGCAGCGACCGTTGGAGGCCGCCCGAACAGCGTGCACCGCGCGTTGCTGTTGGACTGGTTGATCTGCCATCCGGTGACGTTGGCCTGGTTGGCCGTCATCGTGGTGATGCGGGGAATCTCGATGTCCCAGTCGGAGAAGGCGCCGTCGATCGATTCGGACTCCTTCGCCTCCCTCAGGTGATATGAACGCGTCAGCTGGAGTAAAGGGCCGTTGCCGGCCAGGCTGACGTCGGTCTGCTCGAACGACAGGCTGCCGTTGTACAGGCTCACCTGCTCGCCGAAGGGGTTCTCGCCCAGCGGCTGGATGTCCTCGCTGACGCGGATCAGCTTCTTGTATTCGTCTTCGGGCGTAACCGTCGATTGCGCGTGGCACAACGACGCGGACGAAACCAGTACGACTGCCCACAGGCAGATCCCTTGCCAACGATTCCTCATGTTTTCCCCTTCGTACCCGGCATTGCGCTCGGGTAACGGGGGCAAGGTTGAACCGCAAATGCTTGCGATGTTAACCACCAAGGTCGGCATGCAATGGGATGAGCATCACGCTTTTGGATAATCCACTTTACCGACCTGTCCAGCCAGTGAGCGGATGCTTGAAGCACACAGACATGCATGCACATCGCCCCGGCAACACGCTCCGCTCAACTCGCCGTCTGCACCTCGCCCAGCGCCTTCAAGCGCTTCTTCTCAGCCTTGCGCGCCTTGCGCTCCCTGCGTGCCGCCTTGCGGATCTTGCGGTCGTGATTCCACAGGTAGATCGCCGGCGTGCTCAGCAGGGTGAGCAGCTGCGACACCAGCAGGCCGCCGACGATGGCGATGCCGAGCGGCTGGCGCATTTCCGAGCCGATGCCGAAGCCGATCGCCAGCGGCAGCGCCGCGCCCATCGCCACCAGGGTGGTCATGGTGATCGGGCGGAAGCGCACCAGCGCCGCCTCGCGGATCGCCTCGGGCGCGGGCAATCCGCGCTCGCGTTCGGCGACCAGGGCGAAGTCCACCATCAGGATCGCGTTCTTCTTCACGATGCCGATCAGCATCAGCACCGCGATGATCGCCATCAGCGAGATCTGCGTCTGCGTCACCAGCATGGCGAGGAACGCGCCGGCGCCGGCGGCCGGCAGGGTGGAGAGGATGGTCAGCGGGTGACCGAGGCTTTCGTAGAGAATGCCGAGCACGATGTACATCGCCAGGATCGAGCCGAGCAGCAGCACCATGCCGTTGGACTGGGCCTGCTTCAGGCGCTGGTTGGCGCCGGTGAAATCCACCCGCATGCCGGCCGGCAGGCGCGCGGCGTAGGCGGCCTGCTCGACCAGCTTGACGCCGACGTCCTGGGTGACGTCCTTGGCCAGGTTGTAGCTGATGGTGGCGGCCTCGAGCTGGTTGTGGTGGCGCACGCGCAGCGGGCTGATGTTCGGCTCGATCTTCGCCAGCGCGGACAGCGGGATCATCCGCCCCTGCTCGTTGCGCACGCGCACGTCCAGCAGCGATTCCGGGCTCACCCGCTCGGCCGCGCCGGTGCTGAGCACCACCGCATACTGGTTGATGTCGGAGTAGATCTGCGAGACCTGGCGCTGGCCGAACGCGTTGTACAGCGCCGAGTCGATGGTGCCGATGCCCACATGCAGGCGCGCGGCCGCCTCGCGGTCGATGCGCAGCAGCTGCTGCTTGCCGACCTGGTCGAAGTTGCTGCCGACGTCGCGGAACTCCTTCATCGTGCGCAGCTGCTGCACCATCTTCAGCGCCCACGGCTGCAGGTCGCCGCCGTTGGTGCTGATCAGCTGGAACTCGTACTGGCCACCGCCGTCGCCGCTGCCGCCGCCACCGAGGAACTGCGCGGCGCTGACCGAGACCTTCACGTCGGGCAGCTTGTCGTACTGCTTGGACAGCCGCTCGACCACCTGCTTGATGCCCTCGTCGCGCTGGCCCGGCCCGCTGCCGCGTGGCTTCAGGTCGACGAACATCTGCGCATTGTTGCCGACCGCACCCTCACCATTGCGACCGAGCAGGGTCAGCTGGTCGAGCACGGCCGGATCGGCCTGCATGATCTTCGCCACGGCCAGCGTGCGCGCGGTCAGTTCGGCCGGCGAGATGTTCGCGTCGGTGCGGATGTCGACCTGCAGCTGGCCGGTGTCCTCGTCCGGCATGAAGGTGCCGCCGGCGGTCTTCGCCACCGCGAAGCCGAGCACACCGGTGAGGATCAGCAGGGTCAGCGGCTGCCAGCGCATCAGCCGGCGATGGCGCATCGCCCAGTCCAGCGAACGCTCGTAGACGTGCAGCAGCTTGCGGTCGAAGTTCTCCACCGCCCGCTCGATCCGCCCCGGCGGCTTGCTGCGCTCCGGCTCGTGGGTCAGCAGGTAGGCGCACAGCGCCGGCGTCAACGTCAGCGAGACCAGCGCGGAGATCACCACCGCCGCGGTCAGCGTCACCGAAAACTCGCGCAGCAGCATCACCAGCATGTTGTTGCCGAACAAGAGCGGCGCGAACACCGCCACCAGCGACAAGGTGATCGAGATCACCGTGAAGCCGATCTCGCGCACGCCGGTCAGCGCCGCCTGCATCGGCGGCTCGCCGCGCTCCATGTGGCGCACGATGTTCTCGATCACCACGATCGCATCGTCCACCACGAAGCCGATGCACAGCACGAGTGCCACCAGCGACAGCGTGTTGAGCGTGTAGCCGAGCGTCCACATCACCACGAACGCGCCGGCCAGCGACAGCGGCACGCTCAAGGTGGCGATCAGGGTCGGGCGCAGCCGGCGCAGGAACACCAGCATCACCAGCACCACCATCACGATCGAGATCAGCAGCGCCACCTGTACCTCGTGCAGCGCCGACTTGGTGGTCTGGGTGAGGTCGAACACCGGCGTCATCGTCACGTTCTGCGGCAGCGAGGCGCGCAGCTGCGGCAGCTTGGCGCGGATCGCCTCCACCGTGGCCACCGCGTTCGCCTCCGGCCGTTTGCTGATCTGCATGCCGACCGCGCGCGCATCGTTGAACCACGCCGCCTGGTATTCATCCTGCTGGCCGCCATAGACCTTGGCCACGTCGGAAAGGCGCACCGGCGTGCCGTTCTTCACCGAGATCAGCAGGCGGGCAAATTCGGCCGGCGTCTGCAGGCCGTCGCTGGCGCTCACCGTCATCTGCGTGCGGCCGTTGCTCAGGATGCCCTGCGGCGAGGTGACGTTGGCCGCGCGCAGCGCGTTGGCCACATCGTTCGCGGTGAGGTTCTTGGCCGCCAGCGCGGCGGTATCCAGCTCGATCCGCACCGCGTGCGGGGTGCCGCCGAACACCTGCACCTGGGCCACGCCGTCGATCTGCGCCACCGCCGGCTTGAGCAAGGTATCGGTGAGGTCGAACAGCTGGTCCTGCGGCAACCCGGTCGAGGTCAGGGTGAGGAACAGGATCGGGATCTGCGAGGTGTCGAACTTGAAGTACTGCGGCGGCGACGGCATGCCGCTGGGCAGGTCGACCGCGGCCGCGTTGATCGCCGCCTGCACGTCGCGCGCGGCGCTGTCGGCGGTACGGTCCATGGTGAAGCGCACCATCACCGAGGCGGAGCCCTCGTTCGCGTTGCCGTACATCTCGTCGACGCCGGGAATGCGGCCCAGGTGCCGCTCCAGCGGCGCCAGGATGGTGTTCGCCATGGTCTGCGCGCTGGCGCCGGGCTGGCTGGCCACCACGTAGACACCGGGAAAATCCAGCGACGGCAACGCGGCCACGCCGAGCAGCAGGTACGCCCACAGCCCGGCCAGCATCAGGCCGAGCGCGAGCAGCGAGGTGCCGACCGGGCGGCGGATCAGCGGAGCGAAAATGTTCATGGTGCTTCCGCCCGCGCGCACGGCGGGCGTGGGGAGGTCGGGGAAGTGGCGGGCAGTCCGTGCATGCCCACTTTATGCCTTTCGGCACGCCCCGGCGTATGTGCCTGAAGTCCACACCCTGCCGGAAGACAGGGGTATCGGCCTTTCTGTAGGAGCGCACAGGGTGCGCTCCTACGGGGTCGGCGAAACCGGGGGTTATTTCGGCAGGGCCGGCATCTGCTGCTGCAGCAGGCGCTGGCGCCTGATCTCGGCGCGCAGTTGCCGCCGCGCCGCCTTGCGCTCGCGGTGGTCGTGCTGCCACAGGTAGATCGCCGGAGTGCTCAGCAGGGTCAGCAGCTGCGACACCAGCAGGCCGCCGAGGATGGCGATGCCCAGCGGCTGGCGCATCTCCGAGCCGTAGCCGAAGCCGATCGCCAGCGGCAGCGCCGCACCCATCGCCACCAGGGTGGTCATGGTGATCGGGCGGAAGCGCACCAGCGCCGCCTCGCGGATCGCCGCCGGCGGCGGCATGCCGTGGTCGCGCTCGGCGACCAGCGCGAAGTCCACCATCAGGATCGCGTTCTTCTTCACGATGCCGATCAGCATCAGCACCGCGATCACCGACATCAGGGTCAGCTGGGTATGCGTCACCAGCATCGCCAGGAACGCGCCCATGCCGGCGGCCGGCAGGGTGGAAAGGATGGTCAGCGGATGGATCAGGCTCTCGTACAGGATGCCCAGCACCACGTACATCACCAGGATCACCGCCAGCAGCATGATCAGCGCGTTGTTCATCGCGTCGACCAGGTTCTTGTTGTCGCCGCTGTACTTCTTCTGCACGCCGGGCGGCAGCTGCGCGGCGAACATCGCCTGCTCGACCAGCTTCAGGCCCTCGGCCTGGCTGATACCCTTGGCCAGGTTGTAGTTGATCGTGGCCGATTCGAGCTGGTCGAAGTGGTTGATGGCGACCGGCGCGATGTGCGGCCGGATCTGCGCCAGCGCGGACAACGGGATCATCTTGCCCTGCGCGTTGCGCACGTAGGTGTCGAGCAGGGTGGCCGGGCTCAGCGATTCGGCGCTCTCGGCGGTAATCACCACGCGGTACTGGTTGATGTCCGAGTAGATGGTGGAGACCGGGGTCTGAGCGAACGCGTTGGCCAGCGCGGTATCCACCTGGGCCAGGCTCACGTGCAGCCGCGCCGCGGCGTCGCGGTCCACCTGCAGCATCTGCTGCTTGCCGATGCTGTCGAAGCTGGTGCTGACGTTGCGGAACTGCGGCATGCCGCGCATCACCCGCGCCAGCTTCAGGGTGGGCTGCTGCAGCGGCACGCCGTCCACGCTGTCGAGCTGGAACGCATACTGCCCCTTGCCGCCGCCCGAACCCCCGCCACCGCCGCCGATGAACTGGTTGACCGAGAGCGACACGTCCAGGTCCGGCACGTTCTTGAAGACCTTGTCCAGCCGGTCGACCACCGCCTGCGAGCTGACCTGGCGCTCGCCCGGCGGCTTCAGGTCGACGAACAGGCTGGCCTGGTTGCCGACCGCGCCGCCGCCATCGTTGCCGCCGAGGAAGGCGGAGACGTCGCGCACCGCGGGGTCGGCCTTGATCCTCGCCGCCACCTCCTGCGTGCGCTGCGCCAGCAGCAGCGGCGAGACGTTGGCGTCGGCGGTGATGCTGGCCTGCAGCAACCCGGTATCCTCCTTCGGCATCAGGCCGCCGCCGGCGGTCATCACCACCGCCACCGCCAGGCCGATGGTGAGCGCCAGCAGGATCAGCGGCTGCCAGCGCATGAGCCGGCGATGGCGCATGGCCCAATCCAGCGCGCGCTCGTAGCTGCGCAGCATGCCGCGATCGAAGCGCTCGGCCAGGCGCTCCAGCCGGCCCGGCATGCGCGTGCCCGCCGGCTCGTGCACCAGCCAGGCGCCGCACAGCGCCGGGGTCAGCGTGAGCGAGACCAGCGCGGAGATCACGATGGTGGCGATCAGGGTCACCGAGAACTCGCGGATCAGCATGGTGAACATGTTGTTGCCGAACACCATCGGCCCGAACACCGCGATCAGCGACAACGTGATCGACAGCACCGTGAAGCCGATCTCGCGCACGCCGGCCAGCGCCGCCTGCAGCGGCGGCTCGCCGCGTTCCATGTGGCGCACGATGTTCTCGATCACCACGATCGCGTCGTCCACCACGAAGCCCACGCACAGCACCAGCGCGATCAGCGAGAAGATGTTCAGGGTGAAGCCGAGCATCCACATCGCCACGAACGCACCGGCCAGCGACAGCGGCACGCTGAACATGGCGATCACGGTGGGCCGCAGCCGGCGCAGGAACAGCAGCATCACCAGCGCCACCATCACGATGCCCATCAGCAGCGCCACCTGCACCTCATGCAGCGCCGACAGCGTGGTCGGCGTGAAGTCGAAGATCGGGGTGATGGTGGCGTCGGCCGGCAGCACGGCGCGCAGCTGCGGCAGGCGCGCGCGCACCGCCTGCACGGTGGCTACCGCGTTCGCCTCCGGCCGCTTGTTGATCTGCATCACCACCGCGCGCTGGCCGTTGAACCACGCCGCGGCGTACTTGTTTTCCTGGCCGCCGCTGATCGTCGCCACGTCGGCCAGGCGCACCGGCACGCCATTGCGACTGGCCACCACCAGCGCGGCGAAATCCTGCACCGTGTGCAGCGCGTCGTTGGCGCTCACCGTCATGCGCGTGACGCCGTTGCCGAGCATGCCCTGCGGCGAGCTGACGTTGGCGGCGCGCAGCGCATTGGCCACGTCGTTGGCGGTGACACCCATGCCCACCAGCGCGCGGGTATTCAGCACGATGCGCACCGCGTGCGGCGTACCGCCGCCCACCTGCACCTGGGCCACGCCGGGGATCTGCGCCACCGCCGGCTTCAGCAAGGTGTCGGTGAGGTCGTACAGCCGGTCCGGCGGCAGGCTGGCGGAAGTCAGCGAGACCAGCAGCACCGGAATCTGCGAGGTGTCGAACTTGAAGTAGCCGGGCGGGCTGGGCATGCCGGGCGGCAGGTCCGGCGCCGCCGCGTTGATCGCCGCCTGCACGTCGCGCGCAGCCTTGTCGGCGCTGCGGTCCATGTTGAAGATGACCTGGATCTGCGCGCCGCCCTCGCTGGCGCTGGAGGCCATCATGCGCACCCCGGGAATGCGCCCGAGGTGCCGCTCCAGCGGCGCGACCACGGTGCTGGACATGGTCTGCGCGCTGGCGCCGGGCATCTGCGCGAACACCGCCACGCCGGGAAACTCGATCGACGGGAACGCCGCCACGCCGAGCAGCAGGTAGGCCCACAAGCCGCCCAGCATCAGGCCGACCGCCAGCAGCGAGGTGCCGACCGGGCGGCGGACCAGCGGTGCGAAGACGTTCAAGCGGCCGTCCGGGCGCGCCAGCAGGCCGGGGCGGCCGGAACGGCGCTTCGGGGCCGGGCAAGAGTTCCTCTCATTCCCGCTTTATGCCAGCTGGCGCGCTCCGGCGTATGTGCCTGAAGTCCTTCCCCCGCGGTGGCGCGCGGCAGGCACCGCCCCGCCTTGCGCCACTGGCCATACCTGCGCTCAGCGCGCGACGGGGCTGTAGCGCAGGGTCAGGAACGCGCCGCGGCCAGGCTGGTTGAAATACCACACGGTCTCGTAGTGGCGGTCGAACGCGTTGGCCAGCCGCGCCTCGACCTGCCAGTCCGGCGCGAAGTGCCAGCTGGCGCGCAGGTCGGTCGTGGCGTAACCGGCCAGCGGATGACGGTTGGCCGCATCGTCGTAGCCGCGCCCGGCCGCGTTGACGGTGGCGCCGACGCCGAAAGCGCCGAAGCGGCGGTCCAGGTCCACCCGTGCGCTGCGCCCCGGCCGGCGCGGCAGCAGCTTGCCGTCGTTGGCGCCGCCGTCGTCGTTGCGCGGCTGCAGCCAGCCGAGATAACCCTGCAGCTGCCAGCCGGCGAGGTTCACGCCGAGCTGGCCTTCCACGCCGCGGATGCGCGCCTTGCTGATGTTCATCGGGAAGTAGTGGCTGTCCAGCGCGATCAGCTGGTCGATGCGGGTCTGGTAGGCGTTCACCGCCCAATGCCACGCGCTCAGCTGCCGACCCAGGCCCAGCTCCGCGCTGCGCGATTTTTCCGGCTTCAGGTTCGGGTTGCCGCTGCCGTACGGGTAGTACAGGTCGTTGAAGGTCGGCGCGTGGAACGCGCTGCCGTAGCTGACCGACAGCTTGTAACCGTTGTCGAAACGGTAGCCCCACGCCGCCGCGCCGGTGTCGTGGCTGCCGAACTGGCTGTTGTGGTCGCGCCGCGCCGACAGCTGCAGCTCGTGGCGGCCGAACGTGCCCTGGTATTGCGCGTAGCCGCCGGTGTCGTGGCGGCGACTGGCGAGGAAGCCGGTGTCGCTGTCGATGTGCTCGCCCTGCCAGTCGAGGCCCAGGGTCAGCAACTGGTTGTCGGCCACGCTGAGGTCGTTCTGCCATGACGCCTGGTTGCGCCGCGAGTAGATGTAGCCGACGAAATCGCGGTTCTCGTAGTTGTCGTAGCGGTCCAGGTTCTGGCCTACGCCGAGGGTGGTCTTCCACGCCTGCAGCGGGTTGAAGCTGAAACTGCTGCCGGCGACCTGCTGCAGGGTGCGGCTGCGGTTCTGGTAGCTGCCGTCGAAATGGATCTCGCCGAGGCTGCGCAGCCAGGTGCCGCTGAGCTCGGCGCCGTTGCCCCAGCGATAGCCGCCGCCGGCGCTGAGGTTCTTGTTGCGGAAGGCGTCGCGGTCCGGCTCGTCGGCGAAGCAGCCGGCGAACGCCTCGGCCGCGCCGATGCGGCAGGCGTTGATGCCGCGGGTGTACTGCGCGCCGACGCCGAGGTGGTACCAGGCGTGCTCGCTGCCGCCGGACAGCCCGGCCTGGCCGCGCAACAAGTGGTTGCTGCCGGTAGTCACGCTGAACGAGGGCCGCAGGCCGCCGCCCGGCGTACCGCGGCGGGTGAAGATCTGGATCACCCCGCCGATCGCGTCGGCGCCGTACAGGCTCGAACGCGGGCCGCGCACCACCTCGATGCGCTCGATCTGCTCCACCGGGATCTGCTCGAACGCCGCCAGCCCCGCACTGACCGAGGCCACCCGCACGCCATCGACCAGCAGCAGGGTGTGGGTGGAATTGCTGCCGCGCAGGAACAGCGAGGTCTGCTGGCCGTAGCCGCCGACGTTGGCGAAGCTCACGCCGGGCAGCCCGCTGAGCAGGTCCGGTACCGACAGCGGCTGCAGCCGCTCGATGTCGGCGCGGGTGATCACGGTCACCGACGACAGCGCCTCGTCGGCGGTGATCGCGGTGCGCGTGGCGGTGACGATCACCGGCGCCAGCGCCGACGCGTCGTGCTGGCCGGCCGCGTGGGCGGCCATGGTGCCGCCGAGCAGCGCCGCGGCCAGCAGGGTCTTCTTCATCATGTTCGTTCCTCTACGCCGCGCACCCGCGCACGGCTCATGGGTTCAATGAGCTGGCGACAGGCAGGGAGGAAGACGGAACGACGAGCAGGCAGCAGCGACCGACACGTGGTTCGGCCTCGCCCACCGCGAGCCACCAGAATCGTTCGGGCCGGTCTCCGGGCTGGCGAGTGACATGCGGCGTTCCGCATGCCTCGAACGGCGCCTTCCCGTGCAGCGCACAGTGGCCTTCGCCGTTCGCGGATTCGCTTACCGTTGCGGGGGCAGCGCCGGCCTTGCAGTGCGCTGCACGCACCACGCACCGGCTTCCCGTTTCATCCCTTGGGCGCCAAGCCGTCGGGACACCAGAACCGCGCCACTTTAGCCTCGGACGGCTATTTCGGCAATGCGGGCTCCTGCATGGCCACGCCGCCGATCCAGCTGTGCTGCACACGGCAGTCGGCGTCCATCACCACCAGATCGGCGCGGCAACCCACTGCAATGCGGCCGTGGCTGGCGCCGAGGCCGAGGAAATCGGCGGGGTAGCTGCTGGCCATGCGCACCGCCTCGTCTAGCGGCAGGCCGAGCAGTTGCACCGCGTTGCGCACGGCGCTGGCCATGTCCAGCGCGGAGCCGGCCAGCACGCCGTCCGCGGTCCGGCAGATGCCATCCTTCACCGTGATCGTCTCGCCGTTCAGCACGTAGCTGGGGTCGGCCGCGCCGACCGGCGGCATCGCGTCGGTGACCAGCAGCATCTTGCCGCGCGGCTTGGCGGCGATCGCCGCGCGCAGGCTGGCTGGATGCACGTGGCAGCCATCGACGATGAGGCCGCACCAGCTGCCGGGGTCGTCCAGCGCCGCGCCGACCACGCCGGGTTCGCGGCTGCCGAACGGGGTCATCGCGTTGAACAGGTGGGTGAAGCCGCGTACGCCGGCGGCCAGCGCCGCGCGGGTGGTGGCGTGGTCGGCAGCGGTGTGGCCGGCGTTGACCAGCACGCCGGCGGCGGCGAGGCGCGCGATGGTTTCGTGCGGCACGCGCTCGGGCGCCAGCGTCAGCAGCCGCACGCCGCGGTGCGGCGCGCACAGCAGGGCGAGTTCTTCCTCGCCAGGTGCGTGGAACCACTTCGGATCGTGTACTCCCTTGCGCGCAGGCGCCAGGTAGGGGCCTTCCAGGTGGATGCCGAGCAGGCCCGGCACGCCTTCCTCGAAGGCCTGCTCCACCGCGGCCAGCGCGGCGCGCATGACCTCCATGCTGTCGCTGATCAGGGTGGGCAGGAAGCCGGTGGTGCCGAAGCGGCGGTGTGCGGCGCCGATGGTGCGGATCGCCTCCACCGTGGGTGCGGCATTGAACAGCGCGCCGCCACCGCCGTTCACCTGCACGTCGATGAAGCCGGGCACCAGCAGCGCGCCGGCGAGGTCCTCGGCCTGCGCGGCGTGCACCGCGGCGTGACCGTTCGGCAGCAGCGCAGTGATGCGTCCGTCCTCGACCAGCACGGCGAGGTCGTCGCGCCAGCCGTGGGCGGTGAGGACGCGGGCGTGGGTGAAGGCGGTGGTCATGGGCGGCATCTCGATGGAGAACGAAGGACGGACATGCCCCCTCCCCTGCTCGCAGGGGAGGGCTGGGGTGGGGTGCTCTGGCTTTCTCGCCCCCCCGAAGCCCCCCCCTCCCGACCTCCCCCTGCAAGCAGGGGGAGGAGAAAGGAATCAGACGGTTTCGGTGACCTTGTTGAGGTGCGGCGGCACGTCGGGGTTGAAGCCGCGGCGCAGCGCCAACGCGCTGGCGGCGCGGTAGAAACTCTGGATGGTCAGCAGTGGTGTGCACAGCGCGGGCAGTCCGGCGGCAAGCGGCAGGAAGCCCGTGCCGCTCATGCCCGGCGCAGCCACCAGCACGCGCGCGCCACGGCTGCGGAATTCGCGCGCCACTGCCAGCGTGCCGTCCAGGGTGTCGTCGTCCTGGGCGAAGCACAGCACCGGGAAATCCGGGCCGACCAGCGCCATCGGACCGTGCTTCACCTCGGCCGCACTGAACGCCTCGGCGTGCAGGCCGCAGGTTTCCTTGAACTTCAGCGCCGCCTCCAGCGCGACGCCGAGGCCGTAGCCGCGGCCGACCACGAACAGGTTGCGCGCATTAGCCAGACCGTCGACCAGTGCCGACCAGTCGGCGTCCCAGCCGCTGCGCAGCGCGTCAGGCAGCGCCTGCAGCGCCGCGCCGAGCCCGGCGTCGCCGTGCCAGCGCGCGCACAGGTGCAGCACCGCAGCCAGCGCGGCAAGGTAGCTCTTGGTTGCCGCCACGCTGCGTTCCGGCCCGGCGTGCAGCGGGATCACCGTGTCGGCCAGCGCCGCCAGCGGCGAATCGGCCACGTTCACCAGCACCACCACGCGTGCGCCGGCGAGCCTGGCTGCCTCCGCATTGCGCAGCAGGTCGGGGCTCTTGCCCGATTGCGAGATGGCGATGAACAGCGCGCCCTGCCACTGCTGCGGCGCCGCATACACCGAGGTCACCGACGGCGAGGCTGAGGCGGTGACGATGCCCAGCTGGGTCTCGAACACGTACTTCGCGTACGCCGCGGCATGGTCGGAACTGCCGCGCGCGCAGGTGACGATGAAGCGCGGCGGCTGCGCGCGCAGCGATTGCGCCAGCGCGCCGACCACCGCCTCGTTGGCGGCGAACTGGCGCGCGACCACCGCGGCCGACTCGTGTGCTTCCTGGTACATCAGGGTGTCGCTGGCGTCCATCGCGTTCCTTCAGTCGGTCTGCAGTTCGGCGACGAAGTCGTAGATGTCGCCGCGGTACCACGAGCAGGTGAACTCGACCACGCGGCCGTCGTCGAGGAAACTGCGCCGCTCGATGTTCAGGCCCGCGCTGCCCGCATTGACGTGCAGCAGCCGCGCCTGCTGCGCGTTCAGCGACACCGCGCGCAGGCGTTGCAGCGCGCGGCGCGGGCGGGCGTTGAGTTTTTCCAGCGCCTCATACAGCGAGTCATGCACCAGCAGCGGATCGGGCAGCACGCTGGCCGGCACCACGCTGCGCTCGATCGCCAGCGGCTCGTCCTGGCCGTAGCGCACGCGGTGCAGGCGCACCACCAGTGAGCCGGGCGACAGGTTCAACGCCATCGACTCTTCCGGCGTGACCTCGCCGATGCCGCGTTCGAAGAACTCCGAGCGCGGCGACAGCCCGCGCTCGCGCAGGTCTTCGGTGAAGCTGGTCAGCCGAGACATCGGCTTGACGATGCGCTCGGCGATGAAGGTGCCGGCGCCGTGGCGCTGGGTCAGCAGGCCTTCCTCGACCAGGCCGGCGATCGCCTTGCGCACGGTCACCCGCGACAGCTTCAGCGTCTGCGACAGGTCGCGCTCGCTGGGCAATGCCTGGCCCGGCTCGATGTCGCGGTGCCCGATGATGTTGCGGATCGCCTGGCGCAGGCGCAGGTAGGCCAGCGGCTGGTGCGTGGCCGGGTCGTGGCAGATCCGGCGGTATTCGTGGGCAAGGGCGGCTTCCATGCGTCGAAAGATACCAATAGCGAACCACTGGCCGCAAGCCTGCCCGACGCCAGCCGGGGGGTGATTCCTGTTGCGTGCCCCTTGGGCATCACGTGTCCCCGGCCGGACCGTTCCCCTTCGTCACCCCTGCGAAAGCGGGGACCCGTTGACCCACGCGCACTGGAGGCACCGCCCGAATCCCCTTTTTTCGCGGAGGATGACGAGGCGAAGTACGGCCGCTCCACCCACTCCACCACGATCCGCGATGAATTCGTATGCAGACCCGTGGTCGATCTGGTATTTCACTGGTACCATCGGCGCAAACCCGGGCAAGACACGCCATCCGGCCCCTGCCCGCCATCCGGCATCGAGTCGAGGTGATTGCGTGACTGCTTCCTCCCAATCGGTCGAACCGTTCGACCTGGTGATCTTCGGCGGCACCGGCGACCTCGCCGTGCGCAAGCTGCTGCCGGCCCTGTTCCACCGTTTCCTCGACGGCCAGATCCCGGCCAGCAGCCGCATCGTCGGCATCGCCCGCGAGGCGCTGGACGACGCCGGCTACCGCGCGCAGCTGCGCGAGGCACTGATCGGCGTGTGCGCGGCGGCGCAGCTCGACGTATTCCTGCAGCAGGTGTGCTACCGCCCGCTGGACGCACGCAAGGACGAGGGCTGGGACGACTTCGCCGCCTTCATCGGCAGCCAGCCCGGGCACGTGCGCGTGTTCTACCTGTCCACCTCGCCGGAACTGTTCGTCGACATCTGCACCCGGCTGGGCCAATACAAACTCAACCAGGGCGCCTCGCGCGTGGTGCTGGAAAAACCGATCGGCCGCGACCTGGCCAGCGCGAACCAGATCAACGACGCGGTCGGCAAGGTGTTCAGTGAATCGCAGACCTTCCGCATCGACCACTACCTCGGCAAGGAAACCGTGCAGAACCTGCTGGTGCTGCGCTTCGGCAACGCGCTGTTCGAGCCGCTGTGGAATTCGGCGCACATCGACCACGTGCAGATCACCGTGGCCGAAACGCTGGGCGTCGGCCATCGCGGCGCCTACTACGACCGCGCCGGCGCACTGCGCGACATGGTGCAGAACCACATGCTGCAGCTGCTGTGCATGGTGGCGATGGAGCCGCCGTCCTCGCTGGCGCCCGACGCGGTGCGCGACGAGAAGCTGAAGGTGCTGCATTCGCTCAGGCCCATCTACGCCGGCAACGCCGCCCAGCTGACCGTGCGCGGCCAGTACCGCGCCGGCGTGGCCGAGGGCGCCAGCGTGCCCGGCTACGCCGAGGAACTGGACAACAGCCGTTCCAACACCGAGACCTTCGTGGCACTGAAGGCGGAGATCGCCAACTGGCGCTGGGCCGGCGTGCCGTTCTACCTGCGCACCGGCAAGCGGCTGCCGAGCCGGGTGTCGGAGATTGCGGTGACCTTCAAGCCGGTGCCGCATTCGATTTTCAGCGCCGACAGCGGCACGCTGTCGCAGAACCGGCTGGTGCTGCGGCTGCAGCCGGACGAGGGCGTGAAGCTGTGGCTGACCATCAAGCACCCCGGCCCCGGCGGTTTGCGCCTGCGCCACGTGCCGCTGGACATGAGCTTCGCCGAGGCGTTCGGCGTGCAGCAGCCGGACGCGTACGAGCGTCTGCTGCTCGACGTGGTGCGCGGCAACCCCACCTTGTTCATGCGCCGCGACGAAGTGGAAGCGGCGTGGCGCTGGGCCGGCCCGATCCTCGCCGCCTGGGCCGACAGCGGCGAGGCGCCGCGGCCGTACGCCGCCGGCAGCTGGGGGCCGAGCGCCGCGGTGGCGCTGATCGAGCGCGACGGCCGCACCTGGAACGAAGACAGTGAATGACCCGGTTCACCTGCTGCTGCCTCGGCCCGCGGCAGACTGGCAGTCCCTCCCTCACGCTACGCCCGGCCACGCCCGCGTGCCCGCCGCGACCGCCGCCATGACTACGCATCTGAACGTCACCACGCACAGCTTCACCGATGGCAAGGCGCAGGCCACCGCGCTGGCCGAGCGCGTCGCCGAACGCCTGCGCCGCGGCCTGGCCGAACGTGGCCACGCCGTGCTGGCGGTTTCCGGCGGCAACACGCCGAAGGATTTCTTCGACCGCCTCTCGCACGAGCAGCTCGACTGGGCCAGGGTGCAGGTGACCCTGGTCGACGAACGCTGGGTGGCGGACACCGACGCGCGCTCGAACGCGCGGCTGGTGAAGTCGCGGCTGCTGCAGCACGCCGCCGCCGCCGCGTCCTTCGTGCCGCTGTACACCGGTGACGCCACCCCCGAGGCCGGACTGGCCAGCGCCGAGGCGCGCATCGGCGCACTGCCGCTGCCGTTCGACGCGGTGGTGCTGGGCATGGGTGAGGACGGCCACACCGCCTCGTTCTTCCCCGGCGGCGACCACCTGGCCGAGGCGCTGGATCCGCACGGCACGGCGCGCCTGCTGCCGATGCGCGCACCCGGCGCCGGCGAGCCGCGCATCACGCTGACCCTGCCCGCCCTGCTGCAGACGCGCGCGCTGTACCTGCTGGTCAGCGGCGAGAAGAAGCGCGACCTGCTCGCCGACGCGCGACTCGGCCTGGGCGCCGCGCAGGACTACCCGGTGCGCGCCGTCTTGACCCAGCAGCACGTGCCGGTGGCGGTGTACTGGTGCCCGTGACCACCACCGGCGACATCTCCGCAGGAGCGCACCCCGTGCGCGACGCTCCTGCGGCTGCCTTGCCGTATCGCGGGCGGGCTGCGCCCGCCGTTCGCGCACAGGGTGCGCCCCCACATAACCGGAATGAACCATGAGCACGCTGCATCCCGTCGTCGCCGAAGTCACCGAACGCCTGCGCGAGCGCAGCCGCGAGACGCGCGCGGCCTATCTCGCGCGGATCGACGCGGTCGATCGCAGCGGGCCGCGGCGCGGGCACCTTTCCTGCGGCAACCTGGCGCATGGCTTCGCCGCCTGCGGCGCGGAGGACAAGGCCGCGCTGCGCAGCGGCCAGCGCGCCAACCTCGCCATCGTCACCGCCTACAACGACATGCTCTCGGCGCACCAGCCGTACGAGCGCTATCCCGCGCTGATCCGCCGGATCGCCCGCGAATCCGGCTTCACCGCGCAGGTCGCCGGCGGCGTGCCGGCGATGTGCGACGGCATCACGCAGGGCCGCGCCGGCATGCAGCTGTCGCTGTTCTCGCGCGACGTGATCGCGCTGGCCACCGCGGTGGCGCTGTCGCACGACATGTTCGACGGCGCGCTGTTCCTCGGTATCTGCGACAAGATCGTGCCGGGCCTGCTGATCGCCGCGCTGAGCTTCGGCCACCTGAGCGCCGCCTTCGTGCCGTCGGGGCCAATGCCCAGCGGCATCCCCAACGAGCAGAAATCGAAAGTGCGCCAGGCGTTCGCCGACGGCAAGGCGAGCAGGGCCGAACTGCTGGAAGCGGAAGCGGCCTCGTACCACGCTCCGGGCACCTGCACCTTCTACGGCACCGCCAACTCCAACCAGATGCTGATGGAGATCATGGGCCTGCACCTGCCCGGCGCCAGCTTCACCGCGCCGGACACGCCGCTGCGCGATGCGCTCACCGCCGAGGTGGTGCGCCGGGTCGCCGCCAACAGCGCGCTGGGCGGGCACTACCTGCCGCTCGGCCACCACATCGACGAGCGCGCCATCATCAACGGCGTGATCGGCCTGCACGCCACCGGCGGCTCGACCAACCACCTGCTGCACCTGGTGGCGATCGCGCAGGCCGCCGGCATCGCACTGCGCTGGGACGACTTCGACGCGTTGTCCGGCGTGATTCCGCTGCTGGCGCGCGTCTACCCGAACGGCTACGCCGACGTGAACCAGTTCCATGACGCCGGCGGCATGGCCTTCCTGATCGACCAGCTGCTCGGCGCCGGCCTGCTGCACGGCGACGTCAGCACCATCTTCGGCACCGGCCTGGAGGGCTATGCGCAGGTGCCGTACCTGGACGAGGCCGGCACGCTGCGCTGGAAGCCGGTGGCGAAGCAGAGCGGCAACCGCGGCGTGCTGCGCGGCGTGGACGAGCCGTTCCGCGCCGACGGCGGCCTGCGCCTGCTCGACGGCAACCTCGGCCGCGCCGTGATCAAGGTCTCCTCGGTGCCGGAGGACCGGCTGCAGATCGAGGCGCCGGCGATCGTGTTCAACGACCAGGACGAGGTGGCCGGCGCCTACCAGCGCGGCGAGCTGAATCGCGACTTCGTGGCGGTGGTGCGCTTCCAGGGCCCGCGCGCCAACGGCATGCCCGAGCTGCACAAGCTCACCCCCACGCTGGCGCTGCTGCAGGACCGCGGCCACCGCATCGCGCTGCTCACCGACGGGCGCATGTCCGGCGCTTCGGGCCGCGTGCCGGCGGCGATCCACGTGACGCCCGAGGCGGTGGCCGGCGGCAACATCGCGAAGATCCGCGACGGCGACATGATCCGGCTGGACGCGGCAAATGGACGTCTGGACGTCCTGCTGGAAGCGCACGAGCTTGACGCGCGCCTGCCGCACATGGCCGACCTGTCGCACGAACACAGCGGCATGGGCCGCGAGCTGTTCGGCCTGTTCCGCCAGGCCGCCGCC
Organism: Rhodanobacter sp. KK11; assembly: GCF_033345435.1. Classification (NCBI taxonomy): domain Bacteria; kingdom Pseudomonadati; phylum Pseudomonadota; class Gammaproteobacteria; order Lysobacterales; family Rhodanobacteraceae; genus Rhodanobacter; species Rhodanobacter sp. KK11. The sequence continues at coordinate 234,469 of NZ_JAWPMI010000002.1, read as the reverse complement.
AGCGCCGACCTCGGCGCCGGCGTGCTATGAGCCTTTGCTCCCTCCCCTGCTTTGCAGGGGAGGGCTGGGGTGGGGTTCGCTCTTGACCTTCCCCGCCACCCTGAGCAACCCCCTCCCAGCCTCCCCCTGCCTTGCAGGGGGAGGAGCCAAGAAAATGGAGTCTCACGTGAGCCACGCCATCGAAGCCCGCAGCTTTTGCCCCTCCCCTGCAGCGCAGGGGAGGGGTTGGGGTGGGGTTCGCTCTTGACCTTCCCCGCCACCCCGGACAACCCCCTCCCAGCCTCCCCCCGCTCCGCAGGGGGAGGGGCCAAGAAAATGGAGCCTCACGTGAGCCACGCCATCGAAGCCCGCAGCTTTTGCCCCTCCCCTGCAGCGCAGGGGAGGGGTTGGGGTGGGGTTCGCTCTTGACCTTCCCCGCCACCCCGGACAACCCCCTCCCAGCCTCCCCCTGCTCCACAGGGGGAGGAGCCAAGAAAATGGAGTCTCACGTGAGCCACGCCATCGAAGCCCGCAGCTTTTGCCCCTCCCCTGCAGCGCAGGGGAGGGGTTGGGGTGGGGTTCGCTCTTGACCTTCCCCGCCACCCCGGACAACCCCCTCCCAGCCTCCCCCTGCTCCGCAGGGGGAGGGGCCAAGAAAATGGAGTCTCACGTGACCCACGCCATCGAAGCAAAGCAGCAGCAAGTCGAAGCCCTGATGCGGTTGGCCCCGGTGATCCCGGTGGTGATCATCGACGACGTGAAGGCCGCGGTGACGATGGCGCGCGCGCTGGTCGCCGGCGGCATCCCGACCATCGAGGTCACCCTGCGCACGACTGCGGCACTCGACGCCATCCGCGCGATCGCCGCGGAAGTCGAAGGCGCGGTGGTCGGCTGCGGCACTGCGCTGACCGCACGCGATCTTGCCGCCGCAACGCAGGCCGGCGCCCGCTTCGCGGTGTCACCCGGCAGCTCGCCGCACCTGCTCGACGCCGCCGACGACAGCGAACTGCCGCTCTTGCCCGGCGTGGCCACCGCCAGCGAGGCGATGGCTCTGCTCGAACGCGGCTATCGGCATCTCAAGCTGTTCCCCGCCGTGCCCGTTGGCGGCGCGAAACTCCTGGCCGCCTGGGCCAGCCCGCTGCCGCAGCTGCGCTTCTGCCCCACCGGCGGCATCGCCCTGGCCAGCGCGCCGGAGTTCCTCGCGCTGCCGAACGTGCTGTGCGTCGGCGGCTCCTGGCTCACCCCCGCCGACCGGCTCGCCGCCGGCGACTGGGCCGGCATCGAACGGCTGGCGCGCGAGGCCGCGGCGTTGCGCTGAACCCGCCCGCGCGCGATAGCGGGTAAGGTGGTTTCCTGCATGCGCTCGCCGATCCCGGGGCGGCCCGGGCAAGGAACCCTCACGTTGAATCTCGGACCCCTGGCACTTTCGTCAGCCGTGCTGGCGCTGCTGTTCGGCGTCATCGCCGCGCTCGCCACCGCCGGCTTCCTGCACCGACGCGGCCATGCCGACGCCGGCAATGCGTTGTACCTGGCGCTCGGCTTCGGCCTGCTGGCCGCACGTATCGCCTACGTGGCCGGCTGGTGGCCGCAGTATGCGCAGCAGCCGTGGAGCATCCTGAACATCCGCGACCAGGGCTTCGACGCGGTCGCCGGCCTGCTCGGGCTGCTCGCGGCGGCGGTGTTGATCGGCTGGCGCCGGCCGCCACTGCGCCGGCCGCTGGCCGCCGGCGTCGTGGTCGGCGTCGCGGCCTGGGCCTTCGCCGGACTGCTCGCATACCGACTGGCCACGGCTAGCCATCCCGGCTTGCCGGCCCTTGTGCTGAGCGACCTGGACGGCCGCGAGGTACCGCTGGAAACGCTGCGCGGCCAGCCCACCGTGATCAACCTGTGGGCCACCTGGTGCGGGCCATGCCGGCGCGAGATGCCGGTGCTGGCCGAGGCGCAGCGCACGCTGCCGCAGGTGCGCTTCGTGTTCGCCGACCAGGGCGAATCGGCGGCGGCGGTGCAGCAGTTCATGCAGGCGCAGCGGCTGGCGCTGCAGCACGTGCTGATCGACGGCAACCTGCAGCTGTCGAACCACTACAACGTGCGCGGCTACCCGACCACCTTGTTCCTCGACGCCGACGGCCGCCTGCGCGACCTGCACATGGGCGAGCTGTCGCGCGCCACGCTGGCCGAGCGGCTGCAGCGGATCACTACGCCCGCCGGCGCGCACTGACCGAAGTTACGTAGGAGCGCACTCTGTGCGCGTTGCTTTCCGTCACGTGACGAAGAGCATCGCGCACAGAGTGCGCTCCTACAACACAGGCGTAGGGCGGGCGGTGCCCGCCCAACCCAACCGCACGGGTCAGGCCGATCGTTCGGCCTCCAGCCGCGCCATCACCGCATCGGCGACGCGGGCGCAGCGCTGGCCCATGAACGGGAACGCCCCGCTCATGGTTTCGGCCAGGGTGCCCTGCAGCGAGCTGCGCAGCAGCCGGCGCGCACGGTGCAGGCGGGTCTTCACCGTCTCCGGCTTGATCGCCAGCAGGCTGGCGGTTTCCTCGACCGAGCACTCCTCCACCTCACGCATCATGTAGACGGTGCGAAACGCCGGCGGCAGTTCGTCGATGGCGTGTTCGAGCAGGTGGCGAATCTGCGTGCGCGCGGCCGAGATCGCCGGATCCTCGCTGCCGAACTTCGAGGGGAACTGCACGATCTGGTGGGTGTCGTCCGGCGCCGCGTCGACCTGTTCCAGCCCGACCATGGTATGGCGCTTGCGCAGGCGGCCGCGCGCCTCGTTCAGCACGATGCTGGTCAGCCAGGTCAACAGGGTCGAGTCGCCGCGGAACGAATCCAGCTTGTGGTAGGCACGCATATACGATTCCTGCAGCACGTCTTCCGCTTCGGAGTCCTCGCCGAGCACCGCGCGCGCCACGCGGAACAGACGCTGGTTGCAGCGCTGCATGATGTGGCGGAACGCCTCGCGATGGCCGGCGCGGACCTGCGCCACCAGCGCGTGGTCATCTAGCGCGGCGTAATCGACGGATTCGACATGGGCATGGGCAGACATGGCTTTCTCCTTTTACACCTGATCGGATGCATCGGGGCGGCCCGAGGTTCCCGGCTCAGCCGGCCAGCGTGGCCAGGATCTCGGCCCGCCGCGGCTCCTGCGCGAATTCGCCGAGCAGGCGCCGGGTCTGCATCGCCACGCCGTGCAGGCGCACCCCGCGCGAGGACAGGCATTCGTGGCTGGCCTGCACGATCACCGCCACGCCGCGCGGCTGCAGCACCCGCGCCAGCGTGTCGGCGATCTCCACGGTCAGCCGCTCCTGGATCTGCAGGCGCCGGCCGAATGCCTCGACCAGCCGCGCCAGCTTGGAGATGCCCACCACGCGCCGGTTCGGCAGGTAGGCGATGTGCACCACGCCGCGGATCGCCGCCAGGTGGTGCTCGCAAGTCGACTGCAGCGGGATATCGCGCAGCACGACCAGCTCGTCGTAGCCGCCGACTTCGCCGAAAGTGCGGCTGAGCAGGCCGGCCGGATCCTGCCGGTAGCCGGCGAACCATTCCTCGTAGGCGCGCACCACCCGCGCCGGGGTGTCCTGCAGGCCCTCGCGCGCCGGCTCGTCGCCGGCCCAGCGGATCAGCGTGCGCACGGCAGCTTCCGCCTCGGCACGGGTAGGACGAGGGGTTTCCGCGACCGGCGCCGGTGCGCCGGCGGGGTGGATGAGCTGGTCGAGTTCGAGCATGCGGGCGGCTTCGTGGGAGTGACGGCTGATCCGATGCGGGCACCGCCGCCGAGGTTCCCGCGATGCTTTGCGCACGCGCCGGAACCTGTACGCCGCTGCTGCATCAGATGGGCACCGGCAGGCCCCGCTTGCCTCTCGCCCATCCCAAGGAGACACCGTTCATGAACAAGCCCCTGATTGCCCTTGCCCTCACGCTCGGCCTCGGCTCGCTCGCCTGTGCACAGGCCGCCACGCCGGCGCCGGCCATCAACGATGCGCAGATCGCCCACATCGCCTACACCGCCGGCGCGATCGACGTCACCGCCGCCAAGCAGGCGCTGAACAAGTCGCACAACCAGGCGGTGCGCCAGTTCGCCGAGGAGATGGCGCGCGACCACGCCGCCGTGAACGACCAGGCCCTGGCGCTGGCCAAGAAGCTCGGCGTCACCCCGGCCGACAACGCCACCAGCCAGTCGCTGGCCAAGGGCGCCGCCGCCGAACAGACCAAGCTGGCCGCGCTGAGCGGCGCGGCCTACGACAAGGCCTATGCGGAGAACGAAGTGGCCTTCCACAAGGCGGTGCTGGCCGCACTCGATGGCACGCTGATCCCGTCCACCCAGAACGCGGAACTGAAGTCGCTGCTGGAAACCGGCTCGAAGCTGTTCCACGAGCACGAGATGCACGCCGAACACCTGGCGGCCAGCCTGAAGTAAGGAGCGCACCATGTTCCGCAGCACGATTCTGGCTGTCGGCTTGCTGGCCCTGGGCTGCAGCCTCGCGCCGCTCTTCGCGGCCACCCCGGCCACGGCGTCAGCGACCACGCAAGCAAAGGCCGTGCACGTGATCGTGCTCGACAAGATGGTGTTCGGCCCGATGCCCACCGGCGTACGCGCCGGTGACATCATCGAGTGGGTCAATCACGACATCTTCGAACACAGCGCCACCGCGCGCGACGGCAGCTTCGACATCGACCTGAAACCGGGCGCCACCGTGCGCACCACGGCCAAGGCCGGTTCGTTCGCGTTCTTCTGCAAGTTCCACCCCGGCATGACCGGCACGCTGGTCGCCAAGTAACCCGGCAGCAACTCTCTCCCCTCGAGGTTGCAAGGTCGCCCTACCGCGAGCTTGCATGCAGCCGGTCCCCCGGTCGCAGCGCTGGATCGAAGCGATCCCGCTGCGGCCGTTTTTTTGCCGGCTCACTCGCCCGGCGGCACCTTGGTCAGCTCCACCCCGTCGACGGTCATCTTCCAGTCGCTGCCGTCCTGATGCGGCGGCATCGAGACCACGAAGGTGGTCCTGACCGGGCCGATGCCCACCACGAAATTGTCGCCCTCGAACGCCTGCAGCGGGCCGTTGATGGACTTGCTCATGCCGCCGTCCGCCCGCTTGTAGTTCACGTTGCCGCTCTCGGTGATCAGCAGCGACATCGTCGGCGATCGCCACTGCCCGGCATACGCCACCTTCTCCGGCGGCAACGGCTTGGCGCAAGCGGCCAGCAACAGGCCGCACACCGCGAACATCCACAGCATCTTGCGCATGTTTTTCCCCTCGGCAATCGAAAAACGGACTCGACCTGCCCGCCGTATCGGCACAAACCCCGAACAACACCTCGACGGCCGCCGCGCCCGCCCGACAGTACGCGAGCTCAGCGACCGGGATCAGGCTGGGTCACCACCTCGTACTCACTTTGCACGAGGCCGCTGGCGTATGTCCGCGTCGCGACATGCCGGAGTGCGATGTCGTGCGGGACGGCGCCAAACAGCGGGATCCCGCTGCCGATGAGCACGGGCACGCGCGTGATGACGAGGCGCTGGACCAGCCCGGCCCGCAGAAAGCCCTGGATGGTGATGCCGCCGTCCACGTAGACATGCCGGATGCCGCGCCCGGCCAACCGCGACACGATCTCCACCGGCGGACCCGACATGCGCTCGATCGCCGCCCCGGCGGGAGCCGGCGCGAGCAGGTGGGTGCTGAGCACGCAGACGGGCTTGGCGCCGTAAGGCCACGCATCGAAAGCCAGCACGGTCTCGTAGGTCTTGCGGCCGATCACCAGCGCGTCCACCGTGGCCATGAACTCCTCATAGCCGTGCGGCTCGCCGCCGCCCGGGGGAAGGAAGTCGAGGGCTCCGTCAACGCGCGCGATGAAGCCGTCGAGACTGGTGCCGACAAAGACCGACACCTTCACCGCCGAGCCCGCATGCCCGGCCATGCTACCGGCGCCCCGACCGGAACGCCCAGATGCAGAGACCGCCCGCAACCAGCAGCGCGATCCATGAAAACCACACCGGCACCGCAAACGGCCCCACCTGCACCGGCCACCGGTTGAAGAGCCGCAACGCCTGGACCACCGCGACTACGCCGAAGACGACACCCGACACCCGCGCGTACTTGCCCTGCATGACCGCACCCTCCTCCTCAGCGGCATCGCGAATGACCCGATGCCCGAATGAACGGCGAAACGGCGGCGCCACGGCGAGTCGGCGTGGCTATCGGCCACGTCGGTGCCGGGCGCCGGGCAACCGGCGTCGGCAAAAGTAGCAGCTCCGCGGGCCGAGGATGTGCCGACCAACGTGGCGTCCGGGCGACACGGCCATCATGCAACAAGGCCGCCGGCATCGGAATGCCGCCGGCCCGTCGCGCGTCGCGCAGGCATCAGTGCCCGGCCGGGGCGCTCTTCACCGGCTTCACATGAGTCTCGAACAGCTCGTCGATGCGCCGGTACTCGTCGTACCACGAATCGGCGTGCACGAAGCCATGGCGTTCCAGCGGGTACAGCGACATCCAGAAGTTCTTCTTGTGCAGCTCGATGAAGCGCTGGTACAGGCGGATCGAATCCTCGGCCAGCACGTTGTCGTCGATCAGGCCGTGCTGGATCAGCAGCGGGTCGCGCAACTGGTCGGCGTACTCGATCGGCGAGCTGATGCGGTACGCCTCGGGGTCGAGCTGCGGGTCGTTGAGGATGTTCGAGGTGTATTCGTGGTTGTACAGCGTCCAGTCGCTGACCGGGCGCAGCGCGGCGCCGGCGGCGAATTCGCCGGGCGCGCGCAGCAGCGCCATCTCGGTCATGAAGCCGCCGTAGCTGCCGCCGTAGATGCCCACGCGCTGCGGATCGACGTGGTGGTTCTTCACCAGCCACGCCTTGCCGTCGAGCAGGTCTTCCAGTTCCGGGTGGCCCATCTGGCGGTAGATCGCGGTGCGCCAGTCACGGCCGTAGCCTTCCGAAGCGCGGTAGTCCATGTCCAGCACCACATAGCCTTGGCTCACCAGCAGGTTGTGGAACAGCTGCTCGCGGAAATAGTTCGACCACGACAGCGTGACGTTCTGCAGGTAACCCGCGCCGTGCACGAAGATCACCGCGGGCTTCGGCGATGCGTCCTCGTCCGCCGGGCCGTAGTACTTCGCCCAGATCGTGCCGGCGCCATGGCTGGACGGCACCGCGACGATCTGCGGCGCGATCCAGTCGTGCGCGCTGAACGCCGCCCTCATCGTGTTGGTCAGCTCGCGCGGCGTGCCGCCGGCGGACGGCTGGACGGCCAATTGCGGCAGCACGTACGGCGAGGAATGCAGCACGGCGAGCTGCGTGCCGTCGGGCGATAGCGCGAACGCGTCCATGCCCTGGTAGTTCGTCACGCGCGCCAGCTCGCCACCGGCGGACGGCACGCGATAGACGTCGTAGCTGTACGGCGCGACCTGGTTGGTGCGCAGGTAGAACCACTGGCCGTCGGCGCTGAGCTGCGGGTGGCTCACCTCGAACTGGCCGCGGGTGAGCGCCTTCGCCTTGCCGTCGAGCGGCTTGACGTAGAGCTGCGACCAGCCGGTCTGCTCGCTCAGGTACCACAGCGTGCGGCCGTCCTTGAGCCAGCCGAAATCGTTGAAGTTCCAGTTGATCCAGGCGCTGTCGGTGAGCCGGTGTTGCGGCACCAGCGCATGCTTCGCGAAGTCCACGCTGGCGATCCAGCGATCCTTGTTGTCGATCGCGCGCAGCTGGATGGCAAGCTGGCGGCCGTCGTCGCTCCACGCGATGCCGCCGCCACCGCCATCGTCGTCGCTGCCGACGATGCGCACGGCGCGCTGCTCGGGCGCCTTCAGCGCCTTGGCCTGGTCGGCCTTGCCGGCCTTCTCGAGCGCGGCGATAGCGCGCGCGCGCAGCTCCTTCAGCGGATCGTCCTTGATGCCGGGCAGCGTATCGGTGGCCAGCGGATAGGACTGGTGGTCGGCCAGGTCCAGCAGCAGCAGCGACTGCGGCGCCGGGTCCTTGCGGCCCACGTACACGCGCGTTTCCTTCTGCTCGGCGTAGCCGGAGTCGGTGACGTAGTGGGTAACCTCGGGCGCCTTGCCCGCTTCGTAGCCTTTCGGCGCGGTGACCAGCAGCAGCCAGCGGCCGTCCGGCGACAGCTCGCTGTCGACCGCGGTGATCTTGTCGCCGAGGAAGAACGGCAGCGGCGCGCGGCCCGGATCGGCGGCAGCCAGCGCCTGTTCCTCGTCGCGCCTGGCCTGCTTGTCGGCCTTGAGCTGACGCAGCGTCTTGAACAGCGCCAGCTGCCGCTCGCCCAGCGCATCGGGCTGCTGCGTCTGCGGATCGTCGGCGAACTTCAGTACCGCCGCCGGCGCGGTGACGCCGCTGGCCAGGTCGTGGCTGTACCAGTCGATGCCGGCGCGGAACTGCAGCGCGCGGCCATCGGCGGAAAAGCGCGGCGCGGACTCTTGCTGCGGCGTGCTGGTGACCTGGGTGCGTCGGCCGCTGGCCAGCTCCACCACGAACACGTCGCCGTGCAGGATGAAGGCGGCGTGCTTGTGTGCGCGATCGAACACGGCCGGGCCGTCGGCCTGCGCCAGCGCGGCCGGGTCCAGCTTCACGCCCTGGCCCGTCGCCGGATCGACCCGGTACAGGTCGCGCAGCGGGCTGCCGTCGCGCTTCAGCGAGTAGTACACGTGGCGGCCGTCCACGCTCCAGTACGGCGACTCCACCGCCTGCCCGATCCAGTCGGGGTTGGCCATCACGGTTTCCAGGTCGAGCGGCGTCGATGCTGGCGCGGCGGCCGCCGCCAGCGGTGCGACGGTGAAGGCAACGAGGGCGGCAAGCAGCAGTCGACGCATGGATTCCTCCCGGGCAAAAAGGCCAGCATAGCCGAGCACGTCGACCGCACGCGCCAACCCTGCCGAAAGTCAGGCGGCTGCAACGGTAGCGGTGCGTTGCTACTCTCTCAGCTTCCCCGTCTTCACCATGGAACCCCCGCCATGCGCCTTGCTCCCCTCATCGCCACCCTGCTGCTCGCCACCGGCAGCGCCGCCGCGGCGCAATTGCCTCCGGTGGACGCGCCGTCGAAACCGCCGCACGAGGTGGCGCTGATCGGCGAATCGCGGCCACTGCCGCCGGCCACGCCGCAGCAGGCCGCGTCCAGCGAATTCCACGGCGTCAGCGTGGCCGACCCGTACCGCTGGCTGGAAAACCCGCACGACCCGGCGGTGCGGCAGTGGATCGTGACGCAGAACGCGTACACCGAAGCCGCCCTGGCGGCGATGCCGCAAGGCAAGACGCTCACCGCGCGGGTGCAGCAGCTGGCGATCACCTCGACCACGCGCTCCGGCCCGATGCTGGCCGGCGGCACCCTGTTCTACCTGCAGCAGACTCCGCCGCAGCCGCAGCCGGTGCTGATCGCGCAGGCGTGGCCGGACGGTAAGGCGAAAGTGCTGGTGGACCTCAACGCGGACCACGGCGGCACCGCGATCACCGCCTACTGGCCGTCGCCGCGCGGGCGCTACCTCGCCTACGGCACCGCCGAGGGCGGCAGCGAGCTGACCACCCTCCGCGTGCTCGACGTGGCCAGCGGCAAGACCCTGCCCGACACCCTGCCCTGGGCCGGCGGCGGCACCACGCCGCAAGGCCTGGCCTGGGATGCCGACGAGCGCGGCTTCAGCTACGTGCGTTTTGCGCCGCCGGCGGCGGGGCAGGACGTGGAACAGTTCCACGCCACCCTGGTGCACCACACGCTGGGCCAGGCCGCCAGCGCGGACAGCGTGGTATTCGGCAAGGGTTACGCGAAGACCGCCGAGTACGTGCTGGTGAATGCGCCGGCCACGGCGCAGGCCGCGGTGCTCGCCTACGACGGCGACGGCGGCCCGGCCGAAGTGTTCCTGCGCCACGGCGACAAGTTCACGCGCGTGCTCGGTCGCGACGCGAACGTGCGCACGGCCGCCTGGGTGAATGGACGTCTGTACGCGGCGTCGTTCCGCGATGCGCCGCGCGGCAAGATCGTGGCCGTCGGCGACGACGGCAAGGCCGTGCCGGTGCTGGCCGAACGCGACGGAGCGATCCAGCAGATCGCCCCGCTCGGCGACGGCTTCCTGGTGGTGCGCAGCTGGGGCCCGGACTGGTGGGTCGAGCAGTACGACGCCGGCGCGAAGTTCGTGCGCCGCCTGCCGCTGCCGCAACATGGCATCGGCATCGGCGACATCGCTTCCGAATCCGGCAGCGACAAGGCGCTGGTGAGCTACAGCGGCTGGACCACGCCCGCGCGCTGGGCCGAATACGACGGCCGCAGCGGCACACTGAAAACCGTGTTCGAGGTAAAGCCTGCCGCCGATTATTCGAAGGTGGTCGTGCAGCGCATCGACGGCACCTCGAAGGACGGCACCAAGATCCCGGTGACCGTGCTGTCGCTGCCGGGCACCACCCCGGACGGCGCGCGGCCCACCATTCTGTACAGCTACGGCGGCTTCGACATCCCGATCAAGCCCGGCTTCATCGGTCCGAACCTGGCCTGGCTGGAACACGGCGGCGTGCTCGCCTACGCCAATATCCGCGGCGGCAACGAGAACGGCCAGCAGTGGCACGCGCAAGGACAAAAGCTCGACAAGCAGAACGTGTTCGACGACTTCCACGCCGCCGCGCTGGCGCTGATCGACACGCGCTGGACCGACCGCGCCCACCTCGGCATCCTCGGCGGCAGCAACGGCGGCCTGCTGATGGGCACGCAGATCGTGCAGCACCCGGCCGACTACCGCGCGGTGGTGGCGCGCGTGGGCATCTACGACATGCTGCGCCACGAGACCGACTTCGCCAACGGCCCATACAACATCCCCGAATACGGCAGCATCGCGGACCCGGCGCAGTTCAAGGCCACCCTGGCCTACTCGCCGCTGCAGCACGTGCAGGCGAACACCGCCTATCCGGCGGTGCTGCTCACCACCGGCGAAAACGACCCGCGCGTGGCACCGTGGCAGTCGCGCAAGTTCGCCGCCGCGCTGCAGAACGCCACCGCATCGACACGGCCGGTCCTGCTGCTGACCCGCATGAACGCCGGCCACGGCGTCGGCGCCCCGTTCAGCCAGCGCGTCGGCGACACCGCGATCGGGCTGACCTTCTTCGCGCATGAGTTGGGGCTGGACGCCATGCCGTAACCGCAACGGCGACGCGCCGGCTATCCGGCGCGTCGCCACTGCGTCATGATGTTCGCTCGCGCGGTGCGGGGCGCCGGCGTTCACAGGGAGTGGATCGCGATGAAAAAACTCATGCTTTTTTCCGGCATGCTGTTGTTGGCCTTCGCTCTGTCGGCGCAAGCTGCCGACAATCGCGAGATGACCTACAAAGTCGGCGCCGATGTAGATGCTCAGGGTCACGTCACCGATACCCAGTTCGACTCTGACGTGCCGCCGGCACTGGCCACGACCCTGGCTGCCGCGGTGAAGCAATGGCAATTCGTGCCGGCCCGACGCGACGGCCGACCGGTGCCGGCGCATACGTTCGTATTCGCGAAATTGCAGGCCATACCGGATGCGCGCGGCAACTACAGCCTGCGCATCAGTTTTGACGGCAATGGTCCCCGGTTGCGGAAACTGAATGTCCTGCCGAAGTATCCCAGGGACGCCCGCCAGTTGCGGCAATCGGCGTTCCTCTTCCTGGATGCCACCGTGCGACCAGACGGCCGCCTCGCCGACATGACGGTGAGCAACAGGTTCGAAGGTTGGCGCACGCGCCCCTCATTCGAGCAGGCCGTGCTGGAGGCCGCCAAGCGCTGGCGTGCGATACCGGAACAGGTCGATGGCCAGCCGGTGGCGACGCGCATGCGCATCCCGGTGAACTTCTATATGGACTTCACCGCAGAGCAGATCCGGATGCTGCGCGAGGTGGTGCGACAGCAAGACGCCGCGGAAACCCAGCCCGGCATCCCGCTGCCCTCGGAGCAGGAACTGGCGCTGGACAGCCCGCTGCAGCCAAGCTCCGTTGCCGCGATAATCAGCGCCCCCTGACCCCGCCGAGCACCGCATGACCCTACCCACCGTCGAACACGAAACCGCTGCCCAGCCGCGTTACAGCATCCTCTGGCTGCACGGCCTCGGCGCCGACGGCAACGACTTCGCGCCGATCGTGCCGGAACTGGTGGACCCGGCATGGCCGCCACTGCGCTTCGTGTTTCCGCATGCACCGGTGCGGCCGGTGACGATCAACAACGGCATGTCGATGCGCGCGTGGTACGACATCATCGGTTTCGATGCGCACGCGCGCCAGGACGAAGCCGGCATCCGCACTTCGATCGCCGAGGTCGAGACGCTGATCGCGCGCGAGCACGCACGCGGCGTGCCGAGCGAGCGGATCTTCCTCGCCGGCTTCTCGCAGGGCGGCGCGATCGCGCTGGCCGCCGGCCTGCGCCATGCGGAAAGGCTGGCCGGCATCATCGCGCTGTCGACCTACCTGCCGATCGCCGCCACGCTCGCCGCCGAGCGCAGCGCGGCGAACGCGGCCACGCCGATCTTCCAGGCCCATGGCACGGCCGACCCGGTGGTCGCGTTGCCGCGCGGCAGCGCCTCGCGCGACGCGCTGCTGGCACTGGGCCACACGGTGGACTGGCACACCTACCCGATGGCCCACGCGGTCTGCGCCGAGGAGATCGACGACCTGCGTCGCTGGCTGGGCCAGCGACTGGCGTAAGCACGGGCGCGCTGCGGCATACTTGCCCGCATGCGCGAACCCACGCCCCACCGCGACCCGCGCGGCCGCACCGAGCACAGCCTGCTGCCGGACTTCTGCCAGCTGCCGGCACTGTTCGCGCTGTTCGTGGTCGGCGCGCTGACCGTGACCGTGATGTGGCTGGCCGGCGATCGCCCGCGCGACGGGTCGGCCTACAGCGTCGGCATGCTGTTCGTGACCTGGCTGGCGCTGGTGGTCGCGGTAGTGCTGTGCAAGCTGCGGCCGTGGCTGCAGCGCCTGCCGGGGCACCTGCCGTATGTCGGCGTGTGGCTGTTGATCCTCTCGATCGTGCTGGCCGCCAGCATCATGGCGCACTGGTTCGACGGCGCGCTGCAGATGCAGCTGATCAAGAGCAGCCTGCCCGCCTTCGTGCGCGACAACCTGCTGATCGCCGCCCTGCTCGGCGCCGCCATGCTGCGCTACTTCTACGTACTGGCTCAGTGGCAGGCACGACTGGCGGCGGTGAGCCGCGCGCAGGTCGAGGCGCTGCAGGCGCGCATCCGCCCGCACTTCCTGTTCAACAGCATGAACACCGTGGCCGCGCTGATCCGGGTCGACCCCGCCGCCGCCGAGCGCACGGTGGAAGACCTCTGCGAACTGTTCCGCGCCGCGCTGGGCCAGCACGACAGCGCCGACGGCACGCTGGGCGAGGAGCTGGCGCTGGTCGAGCGCTACCTGGCGATCGAGCAGTTGCGCCTGGGCGAACGCCTGCGCGTGCGGCGCGAGCTGGACGAGCTGCCTGCCGACTTTCCGCTGCCGCGGCTGCTGCTGCAGCCGCTGGTGGAGAACGCGGTGCGCCACGGCATCCAGCCGCTGCGCGCAGGCGGCGAGGTGACCCTGCGCGGCTGGCGCGACGGCAACGGCGTGCGCATCGAGATCATCAACCCGCTGCCGGCCACCCCGCCCGCCGCCGGCAATGGCCATGGTCTGGACAGCGTGCGTCGGCGCGTCGCCTACCGTTACGGGCCGCAGGCGCGCGTGCAGGCCGGCGCGCAGGGCGAGCGCTTCGTGGTGCTGCTGCAGCTGCCGGGAGGCTCCGCCTGATGCGCGTGCTGATCGTCGACGACGAGCCGCTGGCGCGCGCACGCCTGGCCGCCCTGCTCGGCGACTGCGCCGGGGCGGAGATCGTCGGCAGCCTCGGCGACGGCGAAACCGCGCTGGCCGCGCTCGACGAGCTGCAGCCGGACGCGCTGCTGCTGGACATCAACATGCCCGGCACCGACGGCGTGGCGCTGGCGCAGCGCCTGGCCGGCCGCACGCGGCCGCAGGTGATCTTCTGCACCGCCTACGAAGCGCACGCGCTGAAGGCGTTCGAACTGGGCGCGGCCGACTACCTGCTGAAACCGGTACGGCTCGACCGCCTGCGCGAAGCGCTGCAGCGCGCGCAACGCCGCCTCGCCGACGCCCCGCGCGAACCGGCCGCGTACCTGTACGGCCGCCTGCGTGGCGAACAGGTGCGCATCGCGCTGGACGAAGTGATCTGCCTGCTCGCCGAGGAGAAATACGTGGTGGTGCAGCACCGCCGCGGCGAACTGCTGATCGAGGACTCGCTGCGCCAGCTGGAAGAAGCCTACCCCGACCAGCTGATCCGCCTGCACCGCAACTGCCTGGTGCCGCCGCCGCGCCTGCTCGGCCTCAAGACCCTCGCCGACGGCCGCGTGCTGGCCCGTCTCGACGGCAGCGAGCTCGCCCCCGAGATCAGCCGGCGCAATTTGCCGGCGGTGCGGAAGCTGCTGCGGCTCGGTTAAACGCCTGTTGCTACCACACCCTGAAGGCAAGCCGGAACAGCGACTTTTATCACCGCGGGTTGTCGGTGCCACGACATAACACCGCGATCCGTGGGATATGCGACGCGGCAACGTCGTGGTGGGCATGCCCGAGCCAACGACCAACGTATTGAACCCACGCAAGTTCCGATTTGCTTGACGGGACGTGGCGGGAACCCGACCATCTGGCAGTCTCCCTCCGCGTGAGGGATCCGCCAGGCATTGGACGCCATGAATTGGAAGAAGCTCGCGCTCATCTATCTCGTCACCGCCGTGGGCCTGGTGGGTGTGGTGGCCGGAAGTTTCTTCTGTGCCTTTTTCCTGGCCCTGATGAACGGTTTCGCCCACGACGCCCCCGGAGCCAGCGGCATGACTGGCGTAGGTCACTTGCTGGCGTCCTATGGGCACTTCATCGACGTGTGGGGAATACCCGCATCGATCCTGAGCTACTCACTCGGGCTGCCGGCGCTTCTGGAAAAACCCGCTGCCTGGTTCGCGGTGAACGGGATGGCGTGGTCGGCTTTTGCATCCCCCTTGCTGTATCTGCTGTTTGGGGGGAATTCCAGCCATAAGCGCCGCACCTGAGCGGGTTCACAAGAACCGGAGCAGGCTCACCTCTCCATGAAGTCAAGTGAACCCAACCATTTCCAGACACGATTCGAGGCGTTCGCCATGAACCACCCCTTCAAGATCGGCGACCACGTGCGCTGGAATTCGGAGGCCGGCTACGTCACCGGCCGGATCATCGCGGTGCACACGCGCGACACGGAATACAAGGGCCACATGCGCCGCTGCAGCGAGGCCGATCCGCAGTACGAGATCAAGAGCGACAAGACCGACCACGTCGCCATGCACAAGGGCGCGGCGCTGCACAGGATCGACTGAGCGAGGTTGCCTGCATGCTGCGGGAGCGTCCTGAACAGCCGCCACTTGCGCCTGCCGGAGTGATACTTTAGTGTCACTCCATGCGTACTGAACTCGTCACCACCCTGAAGCGCCAGGCGACCGAACTCCTCTCGGCCATAGAGCGGGACAAGCAGCCTATCCTCATCACCCAGCATGGCCTGCCCAGCGCCTACCTGGTGGATGTCGAGACTTATCAACTCATGCAGCAACGCATGAGCGTGCTGGAAGGCATTGCCCGCGGCGAGCAGGCCGTTGCCGAAGGTCGCGTGGCCACTCACGCCCAGGCCCGGACACGCCTTGCGCGATGGCTGAAATAATCTGGTCGGAGCCGGCGTTGAGCGATCTGGAAGCCGTCGCCGACTACATCGCGCTGGAGAACCCGGTCGCGGCGGCCGAACTGGTCAAGCGCATCGTGGATCACGTCGGGCAACTCGCCGATCATCCCGAAAGCGGCAGCCGCCCGCCCGAACTCAAGCGATCACGCTACCGCCAGATCGTCGAACCGCCTTGCCGCGTCTTCTACCGCCATGACGGCCGACGGGTCTTCATCCTGCACGTCATGCGTTTCGAACGCCTGCTGCGCAAGCATCGGCTTGTGTCCCACGCCGGGGCGGCAAAAGCCTGAGCTTCCCCCGGAGCACTCCCGCCACCATACGCGCGGCGCTGCACAGGATCGACTGAGCGATGCCCGACGACCCCGCCACCATCTGGACCATCGGCCACTCCACCCGCACGCTGGAGGAGTTCCTCGGGTTGCTGGGCGAGTACCGCATCGAGGCGATCGCCGACGTGCGCCGCTTTCCCGGCTCGCGCCGTCATCCGCATTTCGCCAGCGACGCGCTGGCCGCCACGCTGCCCGCGCACGGCATCGCCTACCGATGGATGCCCAGGCTGGGTGGCCGCCGCAAGGTGCAGCCGGGCTCGCCGAACACCGCGTGGCGCAATGCCTCGTTCCAGGGCTATGCCGACTACACCGCCACCGCGGAATTCGCCGAGGGCCTGGCCGAACTGCTGGCGCTGGCCGCCAGCCAGCGCACTGCGCTGATGTGTGCCGAAGCGGTGTGGTGGCGCTGCCACCGCTCGATCATCGCCGACGTGCTGAAGCTGCGCGGCGTCGAGGTGATCCACCTCATCGATGCGACGCACACGACGGTGCACCCGTACACGTCGCCGGCGCGGATCGTGGATGGGAAGCTGAGCTATGCGCCGGCACAGGCCGGCCTGATCTAGCCGGCCGGCTCAGCGCAACGGCTCCGCCGCGGTGTCGCCGCTGCACTGGATGGGCAGGCCCTTGCTGCCGACCGCCTGGGTGAAGCTCGACCCGCGGCGGTTGATGACGATGCCGTCGACGCAGGTCTGGTCCGCACCCAGCCGATGGCTGGCCTCGATCCGCAGCGCTTCCTGCCGTTGCCTTTCCTCGCGCCGGGCCTGTTCGACCCGGTGGCGCGCCGCATCCTCGCTCACCTGCCGGTAGGTGTTGGCCAGGTCCTCGCGCTGGCGCCGCAGGGTGGCCGCCAGTTCGGCGCTGCGCTGCTGCGCACGCGCCCTGGCCAGCTGCGCTTCCACTTCCGCATTGCGCGCGACGTCGCGGGTGAGTTCGTCGGCATGGCGGGCCGCCAGGTACAGCGACAATCCGCGCCACGCCAAGGCCGCGACGATCACCGCCGCCAGCGCACCACCCAGCTTCCATGACAACGGCATGGCCATGTCGCCCAACCCCCAGCCCGGACTGTCGAAACCCCCGCGATCCGGTACCGCAGCAGTGCGTTCGCGGATCGGTCGGGCGAGTCTAGCAGGGAGTTCCGGCGGCTCTTGCCGGCAGGCGTCACGCCTTGTGACGCGGGTATCACCTGCGGGTGGGCCGCCGCGAAAGCACGGGCTTGTGCCTGCCGGGCGTCATTCCTTCTTGATGGCGTGCCCGCCGAACTCGTTGCGCAACGACGCCAGCAGCTTGTCGGCGAACGAATCGCTGTCGCGCGAGCGGAAGCGTTCCATCAGCGACAGCGTGATCACCGGGGCGGAGACGTTGAGTTCCAGCGCCGCGTTCACCGTCCAGCGGCCTTCGCCGGAATCGACCACGTAGGGCGCGATGCCGTCCAGGTTCGGGTTCTTGCCGAGCGCGTCGGTAGCCAGGTCGAGCAGCCAGGAACGCACCACGCTGCCGGTGCGCCAGATCTCGCCGATCTGGTGCAGGTCCAGGGCGAACTCCTCCTTGTGCTTGAGGATGGAGAAGCCTTCGGCGTAGGCCTGCATCATGCCGTACTCGATGCCGTTGTGGACCATCTTGGTGAAGTGGCCCGAGCCGGCCGGGCCGACCCGGCCCCAGCCCTGGTCCTTCGCCGGCGCCAGCGTCTCGAAGATCGGCCGCAGCGACTCGACGGTCTTTTCGTCGCCGCCGATCATCATGCTGTAGCCCTCCTTCAACCCCCACACGCCGCCGCTGGTGCCGCAGTCGACGTAGCCCACGCCGCGCTCGGCATAGCGCCGCGCCCGGCGCAGGGTGTCCTTGTAGTTGGAGTTGCCGCCGTCGACCACGACGTCGCCCGGCGCCAGCAGCGGCAGCAGGGCCTCGACGGTGTCCTCGGTGATCTTGCCGGCCGGCACCATCAGCCACAGCACGCGCGGCACCGGCAGCGCCGCGGCCAGCGCCGCCAGCGAGGCCACGGCCGCGATGCCGTTGGCCGACGCAGCCCGGCGCGCGTCGGCGCCGGGGTCGAAGCCCGCCACCTTGTGGCCGCCCTTCACCAGGCGTTCGGCCATGTTCGCGCCCATGCGCCCGAGACCCACCATGCCAAGTTCCATCGTGTTCACTCCGTAACGGGAAAGGTTGTCGCGTTCATGCGTGCCGCTTGCCGGCATCCAGCCAGGCGCCGTCGAAGCCGGCGCGGCGCAGGCCGTCGACGACGGCGCGGCAGCCGCGCATCAGCCGCCACGGCAGGCCGCTGCGCTGGTTCTCCACCATCAGCACGATCGGGCCGAGGTTGAGGCCGAAGAAGTACGGCGAGATCCAGCCGCCCGGCGACGGGCCGGGCCAGGTCGCGTTGAAGCTGGCCTTGAAGCCGTAGGGATGCGCGTCGTGCAGCTGCAGCGTGTGGATGAAGTGGTGCAGCGTCGGCAGCACGATCTCCGGCGCGAACGGCAGCGAGGCCACCACCGCCCACGGCGCCAGCGTGCCGTCGTCGAAGCCGTATGGGGCACCGCGGCCGACGTAATCCTCGAAGCGGCGCTCGATGCCGTCGATCTTGCGCGTGGCCGGGCCGGGACCGTCGCTGGCGGTGATGCCCCAGCAGTGCTCGCTGTAGCCCTTGAAGCCGAGCGGGTTGTCGCTGGCATAGCGCTGCTGCACCTGGGTGGCGCGCCGGCTGTTCTCGAAGTAGTCGATGCCCTTGCTGCGCATGAACGCGTCGCGGATGCCGCGGAAGTCGATCCACGCCTGCGACAGCTGGTGGGTGAACAGCGGCCCGCAATACAGGTAGTCGATATCGTAGCAGCGCTTCCACTCGTAGGTGGACGACCACGCCGCATACGCCGCGGGCGGCAGCGGATGGGTGGGCGAGCCCAGCGCCAGCACGTACAGCAGCAGGCCTTCGTCGTAGCCTTGCCAGCTGTGCGCGATGAAGCCGCTCTGCGGGTGCCAGCCGTGGCCGAGGGTGCCGTCGGCGGCCTGCGCCCACGGCCACTCCGCGCGCTGGTAGAGGAAATTCGCCGTCTCGCGGATTTCCTTCTGCTCGGCGCCGTCGCCATCGAAGTACGCCGCGGCGGCCAGCATGCCGGCGAACAGCAGGGCGCTGTCCACGGTGGACAGCTCGCATTGCCACGCGCGCCGGCCGCTGCGCATGTCGAGGAAGTGGTAGTAGAAGCCACGGTAGCCGCTGGCGTCGGGGTGCTCGCCTTGCACGCTGTCGCGGAAGAAGCGCAGCGTGGCCAGCGTGCGCTTGATAGCGGTATCGCGGCTCATCAGGCCGCGCTCGACCGCCACCGGATAGCAGCTCAGCGCCAGCCCGGTGGCGGCGATGCTGGCCGGCCAGTCCGGTGCGGTCTTGTCCGCGACCAGGCCGTTCGCCGGATTCGTCTCGCACTGGAAGTAGGCGAACGCCTTGCTCTGCAGATGCTGCAGCAACGGACCCGCTGTGGACGGTTGGCTGGATGGGTGGGAACGCATGGATCTCGTCGTGGTCGCCGCGGGCGGTGCGGCGGGAACGGCCGCCCCCGCGCCGGTCGATCGGCGGATCGACGGCCCGGCCATCCTACTCCGCAGCCCGGTGAAGCGAAGGTTGACGCTGACGCGGCTCAGCGCCGCCGCGGGCGCGAGGCGCCGAGCTTGCGGGTCAGCGTGTTGCGGCCCACGCCCAGCGCCTGCGCCGCGTTCTGCCGATGGCCGTCGCTGGCCTGCAGCGCCACGTTGAGCAAGGTCTGGTCGAGCGCCACGCGGGCGCGCGCATGGATGTCCGCCTCGCCGTCGGCCAGCGCCTGGGTGGCCCATTCGCGCAGCGCGTCGGTCCACTCGCTGCCGCGTGCCGCGTCGGCGCCGCTGCCGAGGTCGGCCGGCAGGATCTCGCTGCCGGGGGCGATCACCGCCAGCCGCCGGCACAGGTTTTCCAGCTCACGCACGTTGCCCGGGTAGTCGCGCTGGGCGATGAGTTTCAGTGCGGCCTTCGAGAAGCGCTTGGGCGGCAGCTTCAGCTCCTGCGCGGTGGCGGCAAGGAAGTGCCGGGCCAGCAGCGGGATGTCGCTGCTGCGGCGGCGCAGCGGCGGCAGCTCGATGCGCACCACGTCGAGGCGGTGCATCAGGTCGGCGCGGAACGCACCGGCGGCGACGCGCGCGGCGAGGTCCTGGTGGGTGGCGGCGACGATGCGCACGTTGCCGCGGATCAGCTCGCGCCCGCCCACGCGGTAGAACTCGCCGCCGGCCAGCACGCGCAGCAGGCGCGTCTGCAGGATCAGCGGCATGTCGCCGATCTCGTCGAGGAACAGCGTGCCGCCCTCGGCCTGCTCGAAGCGGCCGAGCACGCGGCGGGTGGCGCCGGTGAACGCGCCGGCCTCGTGGCCGAACAGCTCGCTCTCCAGCAGTTCGCTGGGGATCGCCGCAGTGTTCAGCGCCACGAAGGGCTTGTCGCGGCGCGCGCTTTCCTCGTGCAGCGCGCGCGCCACCAGTTCCTTGCCGGTGCCGGTCTCGCCGGTGATCAGCACGTTCAAGTCGCTGGCGGCGACCCGGCCGATCAGCCGGAACACCTCGCGCATCGGCGCGCTCTCGCCGAGCAGCGCGTGGTCCGGCGCAGGCATCGGGCCAGCGGCCGCCGGCGTCGCCGCACTGGCCAATGCGCGCTGCACCGATGCCACCGCGTGGTCGAGGTCGAACGGCTTGGCCAGGTAATCCACCGCGCCAAGACGATAGGCCGCCGCGGTAGTGGCCACGTCGGTATGCGCGCTCATCACGATCACCGGGCCGATGCCCTGCGCCTGCAATTCGCCGAGCAGGGCCAGGCCGTCCTCGCCCGGCATGCGCACGTCGGTGAGTAGCAGTGCGGGCCGTGCCTCGCGCAGCGCCGCGCGTACGCCGGCCACCGCGTCGAACTCGCGCACCGCGAGCCCGGCGTCGCGCAGCGCCTCGGCCAGCACGAAGCGCACGCCGCGGTCGTCGTCGACGATCCAGATTTCATCCGTCATGACTTTGCCTCGCTTGGCTCCTCTCCCGCTCGTCCCCAAAGGGACTTCCTTCGGTCGCAGGGGAGGCTGGGAGGAGGTGGCGCGGGGTCGCGGGGAAGATCAAGAGCGCACCCCTCCCCAACCCTCCCCTGCGATGCAGGGGAGGGAGCACGGCATGGCCTGGCTCCTCCCCCTGCTCGCAGGGGGAGGCTGGGAGGGGGTAGCGCCGGGTCGCGGGGAAGATCAAGAGCCGACCCCACCCCAACCCTCCCCTGCGATGCAGGGGAGGGAGCACGGCATGGCCTGGCTCCTCCCCCTGCTCGCAGGGGGAGGCTGGGAGGGGGTAGCGCCGGGTCGCGGGGAAGATCAAGAGCGCACCCCTCCCCAACCCTCCCCTGCGATGCAGGGGAGGGAGCGCGGCATGGCTTGGCTCCTCCCCCGCTCGCAGGGGAGGGAGCACGGCACGGCTTGGCTCCTCCCCCTGCTTGCAGGGGGAGGCTGGGAGGGGGTGGCGCGGGGTCGCGGGGAAGATCAAGAGCACACCCCACCCAACCCTCCCCTGCGATGCAGGGGAGGGAGCATGGCACGGCTTGGCTCCTCCCCCGCTCGCAGGGGAGGGAGCACGGCACGGCTTGGCTCCTCCCCCTGCTCGCAGGGGAGGGCGTACAGCGTGCGCGCGGGAATCACTCATGCGGGCGCTCCATGGGCAGGTACAGCGAGAACACGGTGTGGCCGGGACGGCTGCCGCTGCAGCGCAGTTCGCCACCATGCTCGCGGGCAATCTCGCGCGACAGCGCCAGGCCCAGACCGCTGCCGTCGGCGCGACCGGACACCAACGGCTGGAACAAGCTGTCGCGCAGCGCGGCGGGCACGCCGGCGCCGTCGTCGACCACGTCCACCCGCAACGCCATGCGCAGCATGCGCTCGCCCACGCGCACGCCGTGCTCGACCCGCGTGCGCAGGGTGAGCGTGCGCGCACCGGCTTCCAGTGCATTGCGCGCCAGGTTCAGCAAAACCTGCTGCAGGCGATCGGCGTCGCCGTGCAGGTCCGGTACGCTGGGGTCGTAGTCGTGGCGCAGCTGCGGCGGCGCAGGCTCGGCCAGCAACAGGTCGACGAGCCGTTCCAGCAGGCGATGGATGTTGACCGGACCAAGCTGCGCCGCGCCGTCGTGGTGCAGCAGGCGGTTGGCCAGCGCGCCGAGCCGGTCGGCCTCGTCGATGATCAGGCCGGCCAGCGCCTGCAGGTCCTCCCCCTCGACCCGCCGCTGCAGCAGTTGCGCCGCCCCGCGCAGGCCGGCCAGCGGGTTCTTCACCTCGTGCGCGAAGCCACGCAAGGTGGCCGACAGCGGCGAAGCGGCCGACGGCGGCTCGGCCAGCACGTGCACTTCCAGCAACAGGCCGTCGCCGAACGGCTGCAGCGCGATGTCCGCGCTGAGTTCGCAGCCGTCGGGCACGGCCAGCGCAATGGCGCGCCATTGCGTCGGCCGCTGCTCGGCCAGCACCTTCGCCGCCCGCGCCATGCCCGCATCGGCATCGGCCAGCAGCACACCGAACGGCTGCCCCGGCGCGTGGCGGAAGCCCAGCCCCAGGCACTCGATCAGGGCCGGGTTGAGCCAGCGCAGGCGCAGCTCCGCGTCGACCAGGGCCAGCCCGGTCGCCGTCTGCTCCGCCCACGCCCGCCACGCCAGCTCATTCATTGCACCATCATGGTCAATGTCTCGTTTTGGTGCAAACGGGGAATGCTGCCGCCTATTCGACGGGACGGGGCGATCCGGCCGCCACCGCAGCGCGGCGCGGCTTGGCGGTGACAGTGGCGACAAGGTCGCTGCCGATGCTCAGGCACTGGTCGGCGATGGCGGCCACGCCGGGGCGGTGCGACACCACGATCAGGATCGTCTGCGGCAGGCGCCGCCGCAGCGCGGTGAGTACCGCGGTTTCGGACGCGGCGTCGAGCGCGCTGGTGGCTTCGTCCAGCACGGCCAGGAACGGCTGGCGCAGGATCACCTGGGCCAGCAGCAGGCGCTGCAGTTCGCCGCCGGAAAGCCGGCTCGACGCGCCGCGCAGCGCGGTGTCGAGGCCGTGCGGCGACTCGGCCAGCCGTTTGTCGAGGCCGACGTCGGCCAGCGCGCCGCGCAGCATCGCGTCGCTGGCGTCGGGCGCCGCCCAGCGCAGGCATTCGCGCACGGAGTGCTGCCACGGCCGCACCTCCTGGCTGACGTAGGCGCCATGGCGCACCAGCGCGCGGTACGCGCCGAAATCGATCGGCCGGCCATCGCGGCGCGCCACGAACACCTCGGGCGCCATCATGCCGGCCAGCACGTCGACCAGGCTGCTCTTGCCGATGCCGGAGTCGCCGCAGACCAGGGTCAGTTCGCCGGGCCGCAGCAGCAGATCGCCGATCTCCAGCCCGCCGGGCGGCGGCGTCAGCCGCATCCGCTCGATGTACAGCGCGGCGCCCGACGCGCCGGTGGGCGACGGCGCCGCGGACGCATGCAGCGGCGCCAGGTCCACGTAGCGCTGCCACAACTCGAAGGCCGGCGCGGCCGAGCGCAGTTGCTGGAAGCTCTGCCGCGTGGTCACCAGGTAGGGCAGCAATCGGCCGAGCAGCAGGCACACCGCGATCAGCTCGGCCTGGCCGACGCCGCGCCAGCGATGGGCAAGCACGAACAGCGCGGCGATACCCGCCGCCGCCAGCAGTTCGAGCACCAGCCGCCCGGACGCCACCAGTTCCAGCTGGCGCCGGTAGCCGTGGCACAGTCGTTCGGAAATGGCGCCGTAGCTCGCCTTTTCCGCCGCCTCGCGCTCGAACGAGCGGACGTGGCGCAGGCGCCGCGGGAAATCCTCGCTGTGCCAGAACAGCCGGGTCATGTCGACCACGTACTGGCGGGCGACCAGCGACTGCTCGCGACCGTAGGCGCGCGACGCCAGCAGGCCCAATCCCCCCAGCACCGGCGCCGCCAGCATCAGCGGCGGCGAGACCCAGAATGCGAAGCCCAGGCTGACGGCGGCACTGACGCCGGCGATCAGCAGCTGCTGCAGCGCGCTGAAGCCCTGCACGATGAGCTCGACGTTGTGGGTGAGCACGTTGGCGATTTCCGCCGAGGTCGCCTCCGCCAGCGAGCCCAGCGGCGCCTCGATCAGGCGCGCATGCACCGCGCGCCGCAAATGCATGCCGTAGCGGCCGACCAGGCGCGCGCCCAGCCGTGCCGCCTGCCAGCGCAGCAACGCGAAGGTGCCGGTGGCGGCGGCGAAGGCGGCAGCCTGCAGCTCGACGCTGCGCTGCGGATCGAGCAGCACGCCGCCGAACGGAAGCGCCTGTCCCGGCTGCACCAGCGGCACCAGCAGCAGCGCCGCGAGGGCGCCGGCGAACGCCGCGCCGAGCGACAGCGCCACGTAGGCGAGCGTCTCCACCCGCTCGACCCCGCTGAGCGTGCGCGCCAGCGAACGCAGCAGCGCCGCGGGCCGCTCGGTCGGCCGCAGCGACTCAGCCGGCTTCACGACGGCTCCGCGTGGCGCGGCCACGGTTTCGACGTGTGGCGTGGCGGTTCAGGGCAACACCTCGGCGGGCCGGAATGTCCACGCCGGTAGGTGCGGTGCACCGCCGAAAAGGTTGCGACGACGGACCGCGGGAACGCCGCGCGTGCGGCATTCCCGCGTCCGTTTTCAGGGCGCCTTGGTCGCCTGCAGGCGCTGCACGATGGCCAGCGATTCGTGCACGTGCTGGTCGGGCCGCAGGTGGTCGGCTTCGGACGACAGCGTGGCGACGATGCGGCCGTCGGCGGCGATCACGAAGGTGGTGCGCGGGATGAACACGTGGTCGATCTCCACGCCGCGCACGTCCTTCATGCCCGGCTTGGCCGCGACCGTCTCGAGGTCGTAGGAAGCGGCGACCTTGCCGTCGGGGTCGGAGGCGACCGGAAACTTGCCGGCGCAGTACTTGGGGTCGGCCGAGAACGCGTCGAGCCGCTCGATGCTGTCGGCCGACACGCCGATGATGGTGGCGCCGGCCGCATCGAACTTGTCCTTCTCGGTCGCGAAAGTGTGCGCTTCGAGATCGCAGCCGCCGGTGAAGGCCGAGGGGTAGAAGTACACCACCACCGGCCCTTTCTTCAGGGCCTCGCCGAGGGAGAAGGTGAAATGCTTGCCGGCCAGGCTGGCCGCGGCGGTGAAGTCGGGCGCGGTGGCGCCGGTTTTGAGCGCGGCGACGGCCGGCAGCGCCAGGGCCAACGCCAGCACCGCACCGGCCACCGCTCCCGCAAGACGTTTCTTCATGGTCGTGATCCTCGTGAAGGGCATCGACCGGCACGCCATGCATCCGCGCCGCGCTCTCGCCCGTTGAACACCGAACTGTCCGGTACGCCCCGGCAAGCTACTCCGAGGTGCTTCGCCACGCACCTGCCGATGGTTACCCCGCCGGCGCAGGACGACGTCATCCGTCGAGCAGCCGGCACAAGGCAGCGACGGCATCCCGTGGATGACGCCCGCGGCGCAACTCGTGGGCGCCGGTCTGCGCCACCCACTGCTGGAACGCATGCCAGCCCGGCTGACCGGACGCGTAGGGCTGGTCGGCGCGCAGCCTCGCGGCGACCTCGTCCGCGGGCACGGCAGCCAGCAGCGCACCGGGATCGTCGGCCGCCCGGCCGGAAACGAAGACCACGCCGGCCAGTTGCAGCGGCGCCGGTGCGAGCCGGCCGTGGCCCTGGCGCAGGTCGGCCTCGAACTTCTCCACGCCGCTGCGGCGGCGGATCACCGGCGCCGTGTCGATCCAGCGGCGGATCTCGCCGTCGTCGACGAAGCGCAGCGCATCGGCCTGCACGTGCAGGTAGTTGGCGACGCCGGTGGCGAGCAGGCTCTCGGGCTGCACGAACACCGCGTCCTCGGCGAGGAAATCCAGGCCCTGCAGCAGGCTGTGCAGGGCCAGCGTCGACTTGCCCGCGCCGCTGGCCCCCAGCAGCAGGATGCCGCGCCCCTCCCGGCCCACGCAGGCGCCGTGCAGCGGCACCAGGCCCAGCCCGCGCGTGGCCAGGGTGAACACGGCGAATTCGATGAGCTCGTAGCGCAGGTAATAAGGGCGATCGAGCATGTCCGCGGCAGCCACCACCAGCGCGCGGCGCTGCTCCGGCGCCAGCACCACGTAGTTCGACGCGTCCATCACGCCGCAGAGCAGGCCGGCACCGGACTGCATCCGCACCGGCGGCGGCTCGGCGGCGGCCGGCGGCGATGCGCGGCGCGGCAGCAGGCGCAGCTCGACGTGGAACTCCGGCACGCTCATCGCAAAACGGTGCGGCGGCAGGCCGGCGTAGGCGGCCTCGACCAAATCCAGCAGTGCCGCGCTGGCGCTTTCGAAGCGAAAGCTCCCGCCCATGATCTGCCGGCACAGCGAAACCCGCCCGCGCGGGCGCTCGCCAAACGGGTCGGCGGCGGCGTCCGGGACAGCACGGGGTGGATTCAGGGTCATCGTCGCCGGTCGCGGGTTCCGCCGTGGTTGAGCGCAGGGCACCGGGCGTGCGAACACGCCGACCGGTGAGTGCGGCCGTCGGCCGCAAAGGTTGCGCCCACGCCGCCGCCCCGAAGTTTTTCGCCGCAGAGGCAACCGAAGGCCCGTGCCGGGGCACTTACGCCCGGCTGCGTCGAGCGATGGCGCCGCTCGTCGGCCCCATGGCCATGATCGAGGCTACTGCGCGATGCTGAGGATCCACGTCGGCCATTCCTACTTCCTGCGCTTCGACCCGAAACAGTGGGAGCGCGGCAAGCCGTATCCGCCGCTCGCCACGATCCAGGTCGCCGCACTGCTGCGCCAGATGGGACACGCAGTGAGCCTGTTCGACGCGATGCTCGCCGACGGCGTCGACGACTTCGAAGCCTCGCTGCGCACCACCCGGCCGGACCTGGTGGTGCTGTACGAGGACAACTTCAACTTCCTGACCAAGATGTGCCTGGGCCGCATGCGCGAGGCGGCCTGCCAGATGATCGCCGCGGCGCGCGCCGGCGGCGCGCGGGTGATCGTTGCCGGCTCCGACGCCTCCGACCACCCCGATGCGTTCCTCGCCGCCGGTGCACACGCCGTGCTGCTCGGCGAAGGCATCGCCGCGCTGGTCGCCCTGGTCGAACGGCTGCAGCGCAACGAAGCCGATGACGACTGGGCCGCCGGTCTCGGCGGCGTCGCCACCCTGCTCGACGGACAGATCCGACTGACCCGGCTCGGCGCGCTGCCGCCGGACCCGCGGCTGGTCGGCCACCCCGCCTGGGACCTCATCGACGTCGAGCGCTACCGCGCGCTGTGGCAGGAACGGCACGGCTACTTCAGCCTCAACATGGCGGCCTCGCGCGGCTGCCCGTTCCGCTGCCACTGGTGCGCCAAGCCGATCTGGGGCAACCACTACAACCAGCGCAGCGCCGAGGACGTGGCCGCGGAGATGAGCTACCTCAAGCGCACGTTCCGGCCGGACCACGTCTGGCTGGCGGACGACATCTTCGGCTTCCGCGTCGACTGGGTGATGCAGTTCGCCGCGCAGCTGCACGCCGCCGACGGGCCGGTGCCGTTCACCATCCAGACCCGCGCCGACCTGATCAGCGAACGCATGGCCGCCGCGCTCGGCGAAGCCGGCTGCGCGGAGGCGTGGATCGGCGCGGAAAGCGGCAGCCAGCGCGTGCTCGACGCGATGAACAAGGGCACCAAGGTCGCCGACCTGGTCACCGCGCGCACGCGGCTGGGCGCGCACGGCATCCGCGTGGGCTTCTTCATCCAGCTCGGCTACCTCGGCGAGCAACTGGCCGACCTGTTGGCGACCCGCGAGCTGATCGCGCAGGCCGCGCCGGACGACATCGGGGTGAGCGTGTCCTACCCGCTGCCGGGCACCAAGTTCTACGAGCAGGTGAAGGCGCAGCTGGGCGCGAAGACGCACTGGCAGGACAGCGGCGACCTGGCCATGATGTTCCGCGGCGCCTACGACTCGGACTTCTACCGCCGCGTGCGCGACCTGCTGCACGAGCAGGTTGCCATCCAGCAGGCGGCGCCCGCCGAGCAGGCCGGGCGCGGCGCCGCGCTCGACGCGCAATGGGACGCGCTGATCGCGTGCGAGGGCGCGCACCGCAACCGCAACGCCACGTCGTTGCCTTCCGTGCCGACCCGGCACATCGCCCTGCCGCTGTATTGAGCGCGCCATGCTGCCGCCCCTGCGAACCGTCCGGCATGGCCTGCGCCGCATCACCGAGGCGTTCGCCGCGGAACTGGCCGGGCCGGGCCGCGCCACGCCGGCGTGGAGCGAACTGGAATGGCGCCTCGCCACCGCGGTGGCCGTCGCGCACGGCGTGTCGCCGCTGCTGTGCCACTGCTGCGCGTGGAAGCACGAGTCGTGGCGGCGCTTCCTGGAAAACCAGCGCGACCATGTCGAGTGGCGCCACCAGCGCATCGACGCACTGCTGCAGCAGATCCACGCCGGCGCACGCGAAGCCGCGCTGGCGGTGCTGCCGCTGAAGGGCGCCGCGCTGCACGCGCTGGGTGTCTACACGCCGGGCGAGCGGCCGATGGCCGACATCGACCTGCTGGTGCGCGAAGAGGATGCCGCCGCGGCAAGCGCGCTGCTGCGCAAGCTCGGCTACGTGGAATCGTTCGCGCAATGGAAGCACCGCGTGTTCAAGCCGGCCAGCGGCCAGCCGTTCGCCGGGCTGGGCGAGCACCGCGACACGCCGGTCGCCATCGAGCTGCACACGCGCATCCGCGAGCGGCTGCCGGTGTCGATGGTCGACATCACCGCGCGCATCTACCCGCGCGCCGCGCAGCCCGGACTGAACCCCTACCCGTCGAGCGGCGCGCTGATGAGCCACCTGCTGCTGCACGCCGCCGGCAACATGTGCGGGCGCAGCCTGCGTCTGCTGCACCTGCACGACATCGCGCGGCTGGCCATGCGGCTGAGCGCCAGCGACTGGGACGTGCTGTGGGCCGACGCCAACGAACCGCCGTGGTGGGCCTTGCCGCCGCTGCGGTTGGCCGCACGCCACTACCCGGAGGCGATTCCAGCCGCCGTGCTGGCCCGGCTCGAACGCGCCTGCCCGCCCCTGCTGCGCGCGATCTCGCGGCGGCAGACGCTGACCCAGGTGTCGAGTTCGGAGCTGTGGCTGCACGCGCTCGCCGGCATCGAATGGTCGCGCACGCTCGGCGAAGCCGGGCGCTATCTGCGCAACCGCGTGCGCCCGACCGACGAAGCGCGGCAGGAACGCGCCGACATGGCGCGCACCCAGCTCTGGCTGCAGGGGCAACGCTGGGTCACCGCACCGCATCGACGGCGCGTGCTGACCTGGCTCACGCGGCCGGTGCCGCGCATGGACATGCTGTACGCGGTGCGCGTGGCGCTGGAGCCGCCTGCCGGCGACGACGGCATGGATCGCTTCGGGACAAGGCCCGCTGCGGCGGCGGCGCATCGGACGGCGGATTCACCCGCCAGGTAGTCCACGCCATGCATACCGCCGAGCAGTACCACGCGTTCATGCTGGCCTCGCCGCGCGACCAGGCGGTGCGCGAGCGGTTCCAGCAGATGGCGCTGGAGCTGCTGCCCGACGGAGCGGACCTGCTCGACTTCGGCGCCGGCACCGGCATCGACGCCAAGGTGTATGCCGCCAGCGGCCACCCGACGTTCGTGTACGAACCCTCGGCCGCGATGCGCACCTGCCTGGCGCGCTACTGTCGCGACGAGATCGCCGGCAAGCGCGTCGTCGCGGTGGCCTCGCCGCTCGCCTGCCGAGCGCAGGCGGTCACGGCGAACTTCGCGGTGCTCAACCACTTCGCCGACCATGTGGCGCTTTTCGAGGAATTGTCGTGCGTGGTCCGCCGGGGCGGTTTCGTCCTCGCCAGCATGCTCAACCCCTATTACCTGGGCGACGCGCGCTACGGCTGGTGGCGGGCGAACCTCGTCGATCTCCTGCGCAGCGGCCGCTACGCCATCGAAAGCGAGAGCCGCATCCATCGCTTCGCGCCGCGCGTGGTGGCGCGGGCGGCCGCGCCGTATTTCCGGCTGGAGCGCCTCGTGCCGCACGGCCTCGGGCTGGCCGTCCAGCTCTACATGTTCCTGCT
Organism: Rhodanobacter sp. KK11; assembly: GCF_033345435.1. Lineage (NCBI taxonomy): Bacteria > Pseudomonadati > Pseudomonadota > Gammaproteobacteria > Lysobacterales > Rhodanobacteraceae > Rhodanobacter > Rhodanobacter sp. KK11. The sequence goes on along the minus strand of NZ_JAWPMI010000002.1, from coordinate 204,424 downwards.
GTTGCGGCTGATCTGACATGTGGAAAGACTGGCTAAGGCCGTTCGTGCGCCCCCTGCCGCAATGGTCGGTAGTGGCGGTGGCACCGCCGCAGCAGGCGGTGATCGCCCGCTTGCGCTGGGACGGCCAAACCGCCGACGTCACCGCCGACCACACGGTGGCGTCGCTCAGGCCGCTCACCATCGCCAGCAGCCTCGATGCGGGCCCGCGCCCCGTGCTCGAATACCGCGACCGCGCGACAGGATTGCTGCTGGGCGTGCTGCAGCTGACGCGGGCGGCGGCGATCGCGGCTGACAACGCCTCGCTCACCCTCTACCACGTCGCCGCCGGCGAACACCGCTGCCTTCGCTGGCCGCGGCGCCCCTGGAACACGTGGCTGCAGAACCGCGTCATGCGCAAGCACCGCGCGTCGAGCCACCTGAACATGGAACCGGCGGTGGCGCAGCAGCTGATGATCGCCTACCTGTGCCCGCGGCCGGTCGTGCTGGTCTCGGTCGACGCGCCCGGCCACCGCAACCTCTTCCCGATGGACCTGATCGGCCCGCTGGAACGCAGCGGACTTTTCTCGCTCGCACTGCGCAGCACCAACGTCTCCGTGCCGACCATGCGCGAGGTGCGCCGGGTCGCCCTGTCCGCCATCCCGGCAGCGATGAAGGACGTCGTCTACCAGCTTGCCGAGCATCACAAGCAGCCGCTGTCGGACTGGAGCGAGCTTCCGTTTCCGGTTCGGCCGTCGCGGGAGTTCGGGATACCCGCGGTCGCCGCGGCGCTGCACGTCCGGGAGCTGGCCATCGTGCACAGCAAGGAGATCGGCTCGCACACGTTGTTCCTTGGCCGCATCGTTTCCGACGAGAGCCTGGCGGAGGGTACCCAGCTGCATCACACGGCCGGCTTTCACCAGGCCTGGCGCCGGCGGCAGGGTGTGCAGTTTGCGGAAATTTAGCCCACTCATCCTGGGCGGTGGCCTCACGTTGCGAGGTATCGCTGCACGTGTTGTGCCGTGACGCGCTTGGGCGCGCCGCGGTGGATGAATGTCTGCTTCCGCCGCCGAAAGCGAACGCAGGGGCGATTGGGCCATTGCGCGGGGCGGGTGATTCGCTTTCGTGGCGAGAGGTCATCGGCTCGCCTGTCGGCGCCAGAGCTGCGAGCGCACGTTAACGATACTGGCTAATCAGGCGATGCAGGCGCTCGCACGCGAGCGAGAGTCTGGTTTCGTCCACCGTGGCGATCCCCAACAGCAGTCCCGATTGCCGCGCGCTGCCGGGCTCGAACCAGGTCGACAGCGGTTCCGGCGCAAGGCCCCAGGCGCGGGCCTCCTTCGCTAGAGCGACATCAGGCACTCCAGCGGGCAGGTGCACGAGGGCGGCCAGCCCGCCGATGCGTACCTGGTAGCCCTTGCGTTCCAGAGTGCTTTGCAAAGCCTCGCCTCTGGCCGAATAGACGCGCTTCATTCGACGCAGATGCCGCATGTAGTGTCCTTCGCTCATGAATCGTGCAGTGGCGCGCTGGACGGCCGGGCCAGGCGCCGAGCCCAGGCACATCACCGCCTCTGTGAACCGATCCGCCAACTCCGCAGGCGCGACGATGAAGCCCAGTCGCAGCGCTGGGCTGATGGTTTTGCTGAACGAGCCGATATGGATGACGCGTCCATTGTCGTCCAGGCCAGCCAGCGCGGGTGCAGCGCGGCGCCGGAGTTGGAGTTCGCCCAGGTAATCGTCCTCGATGATCCACGCGCCGGTGCGTGCGGCCCATGCGATCAGCGCCACCCGCCGGCTGAGCGACAGCGTTCCGCCAAGTGGCGCCTGTTGGCCCGGCGTGACCAGGGCGAGCGCGGCGTCCGGAAACTTCTCCATGCCATAGCCGACGTCCATGCCATCGTCGTCCACTGGAACTGCCGCGGGCACGAGCTGGGCGAGTTCGAGCGCACGACGGCTCTGGAAGAATCCCGGGTTTTCCATCCATGCCATGCCGCCCTCCACGCGCAGGACACGTAGCGTGATCTCCAGCGCGCCGGCAAAACCGGCCGTCACGAAGACCTGGGATGGACGGCACGCGATACCCCGCGCGAGCGCAAGGTGGGCGGCGATCTCGCGCCGGAACTCCAGCTCGCCACGGGGATCGGGATAGACCGCCGGCGCCGCGACCTCGCGTCGGGCGGCATGCGCGCGCAAGCGGGCGAACAGGGTGGCTGGGAAGCAGTCGGATGCGGGCACCCCCATCTGGAACATCGCCGGGCCCACGAACAGGTGCTGATACAGCTCCGGCACGTCCTCGAAACCCGTGGCCGGGACGGTCCGGAGGGTCGCGGGGTGTTCGGCCACCCGCGTGCCGCCCGGTCGCATCGAGACGATGACCTGTTCATCCGCCAGCCGCTCGTACGCCGATTTGACCGTGCCCCGGGAGACGCCCAACTGCGCAGCCAGGGCCTGCCACGAGGGCAACTTCGCGCCCGGAGCGAGGACGCCGCTGTGGATGGCCGCCAGCACACCAAGGCGGATCTGCTCGGTCAGCGTGGCTGCGGCAGACCGGTCGATGCGGATATCGAGCGCGTGCGGCATGCTTCATGGTACAGCGAAAAAATCGACTTATGGTTCTTTGAAGTGCACCGCCCCGGGCGCAAGATCGCGGCCATTCCGAACAGGAGTCCGTCATGTCGATCAAACGCCTGCTTGCCACGCTGCTGGCCACCGCCGCGCTCGCCGGGGCCGCCCATGCGCACGCCCCCGAGGGCACGGTCAGACCCAATTTCGCGCACGCGCTCCCCAACGTTCCGGGCAAGTCGCTCGTGGCGGTGGAGGTGAGCTATCCGCCGGGTGGGGCCTCCGCACCGCACCGCCACGCCCATTCCGCCTTCATCTATGCCTACGTGGTCTCCGGCGAAATCCAGAGCCAGGTCGACGACGGTGCCGCGCGGATCTACCGGGCCGGCGAGTCCTTCTACGAGGCGCCGGGCGCCCATCACCGGATCAGCCGCAACGCCAGCAAGACCCAGCCCGCCAAGCTGCTTGCCGTGTTCGTCGTCGACACCGGCGAGCAACCCCTCACCACCCCCGACAAATAGGTATCGCTATGTCTCCCCGCATCGATTACACGCACGTCGCGCCGGCCGGCGCCAAGGCGCTCGGCGCTGTGTACGGCTACGTCATGCAGTCCGGCCTGGATCCGGTCCTGGTGGATCTGGTCTACCTGCGCGTGAGCCAGATCAACGGCTGCGCCTACTGCCTGGACATGCACACGCGCGACCTCGTGAAGAAAGGTGTCGCCATCGACAAGCTCGCGCTCGTGCAAGCCTGGCGCGAGGCCGGCAAGGTCTTCAGCGAACGCGAGAAAGCGGCTCTGGCCTGGGCCGAAACGGTGACCCGCGTGGCGCAGACCGGCGTGCCCGAAGGCGATTTCCAGACCGCCTCGGCCGTCTTCAGCGAAAAGGAACTGGTCGACCTGACGTTCGCCATCGGCCTGATGAATACCTACAACCGCCTGGCCATCAGCTTCCGCAACACGCCAGAGGCGGCGCTGCGCGCGGAAGACTGAAACGCGGAGAACACCTCATGTCCATCCCCCAGATTCCTGGTATCCGTATTCCCGACAGCATGATGGTCCGGGAGGCGACGGAACTCGTTCGCGATACGGAGAGTGAACTGCTGTTCCTGCACTCGATGCGCGTCTACGCCTGGGGCGCACTGGCGGGCGAGCGCCTGGGCCTGGTCTTCGATCCGGAACTGCTCTACGTCGGCGCGATGTTCCACGACCTCGGCCTAACCGAGCGCTTCCGCGGCAGCGCCCTGCGCTTCGAAGTCGACGGTGCCAACGCGGCGCGCGACTTCCTGCGCACCCACCGCCTGCCCGAGTACGAGATCGACAAGGTGTGGAGCGCCATCGCACTCCACACCACGCCAGGCATCCCGCAGTTTATGCATGCAGAGGCCACGCTGCTGCACATGGCGACAGGGATGGACGTGGCCGGTCGCGCCTACGACCAGTTCACCGACGCCGAGCGGGACGCCGTGACCGCGGCCTGGCCACGCGCGAACGACTTCAAGCACGCCATCATCGACACATTCTACGAGGGCCTGAAGCACCGACCGGACAGCACCTTCGGCACGTTCAACGATGACTTCCTGGCCTTCAAGGATCCCACGTTCCAGCGCGTGGACCTGTGCAGCGTCATCCTGCGTTCGCCATGGGCGCACTAGAGCATCCGCCGCCTGCTGGCCTGTATAAGCCCCCCGCGTTCACGGCCCAGCCGAATGCCTTCGTCTGGCAAAGCCTTCGGCCGGGCGCGTCCCAAGGAGAAGAACCCATGCCTTCCCGTACGTTTCTCATCACCGGCGCCAGCAAGGGCATCGGCCGCGCCTTGTCCGAGCGGCTCGCCCGGGCCGGTCACCACATCGTTGGCGTCGCGCGCCAGGGTGATGCGAACTTCCCCGGCGAGCTGGTCGCGCTCGATCTGGCCGACCGCGACGCCACCGACCGGACCCTGCGCGACCTGAACGCGCGCCATGCTTTCGACGGCGTGGTCAACAACGTTGCGCTCGTGCGTCCGCAGCGCATCGGCGACATCGACCTCGACGATCTCGATGCGACGCTCGCCCTCAACCTCCACCCGGCGGTCCAGGCCGTGCAGGCGTTGCTCCCGGGCATGCGCGAGCGCGGCTGGGGCCGGATCGTCAACATCTCCAGCCTCACCATCCTGGGCATGATCGAGCGCACCGCCTACGCGGCCGCCAAGAGCGCCATGGTGAGCTTCACCCGCTCATGGGGGCTGGAGTTGGCGCGCACCGGCATCACCGTCAACGCGGTAGCACCGGGCCCGACCGAGACCGTGCTATTCCGTGAGAACAATCCGCCTGGCAGCGAGGGTGAAAAGCGATACCTCGCCTCCGTTCCGATGAACCGCTTCGGCAAGCCTGAGGAACTGGCGGCGGCGATCGCCTTTTTCCTGTCGGAGGAGGCAAGCTTCATTACGGGGCAGACGCTCCACGTCGATGGCGGTGCCTCGATCGGCAAGCTGCCGTTCTGACCTAGCTGCCTGACCTCCGCATCAGGGCACGGGTTCGCGTGTCCCTGGCGGCTGGAAGGGGCGGGATGTCCGCTTCTGGCCCAGGCTGTGTGAAAACTCTCTGAGTCGATAGACTTGTCCCACCGCGCCGACGAGAGTTGCCGATGGGACGTTTTGTTGAAGGTGAAGATCGCTCGCAGAGCACCTTGCTTCCCGAGCGCCTCGACGACTACGTGACGGAAGACAACCCCGTGAGGGTGGTGGACGTCTTCGTCGACAACCTCGATCTGACCGCGCTGGGGTTTGAGCGAGCGATTGCACAGGCCACTGGTCGTCCGGGCTATCACCCGGCCACGCTGTTGAAGATCTACATCTACGGCTACCTCAATCGCGTGCAGTCGAGCCGGCGTCTGGAGCGCGAGGCGCAGCGGAACATTGAGCTGATGTGGTTGACCGGTCGACTGTCGCCGGACTTCAAGACGATCGCCGATTTCCGCAGGGACAATGGTGCGGCGATCCGCCGGGTCTGCCGCGAGTTCGTGGTGTTGTGTAGGCGGCTGGATCTGTTTTCGCAGGCGCTGGTAGCCATTGATGGCAGCAAGTTCAAGGCGGTCAACAATCGCGACCGGAACTACACCCGCGCCAAGGTGCAGCGCCGGATCGAGCAGATCGAAGAGAGCGTGGCGCGATATCTGTCGGAACTGGACAGCGCGGATCGCCAGGGTGCAGCCCCGGTCGCCGAAGCGCACACGACGCGACTTCACGAAAAGGTCGAGAAGTTGCAGTCGGAGATGCAGCGCATGCAGGCGTTAGCCAAAGAAGTCGAGGCCGCCCCTGACCAGCAGATCTCGCTGACCGACCCGGATGCACGATCCATGGCGACCAGCGGCAAGGGTACCGGCACCGTCGGCTACAACGTACAGACGGCGGTCGATGCGCAGCACCACCTGATCGTCGACCATCAGGTCACCAACATCGGTAACGATCGCAGCCAACTGGCGGCCATGGCAAAGCGTGCGCGCACCGCAATGCAGGCCGAACACATTGAGGTTGTCGCTGATCGTGGTTACTTCAGCGGGGAAGAAATCGTGGCGTGCGAGGAAGTCGGCATCACCGCCTACGTCCCTCGTCCGCAGACCTCCAACAACCAGGCCAAGGGCCTGTTCGGCAAGCGGGACTTCGTCTATCTGCCCGAGACCGACTCTTACCGTTGCCCGGCCGGACAGTCGCTGATCTGGCGTTTCAGCACGGTCGAAAAGGGATTGACGCTGCATTGCTACTGGAGCTCTGCGTGCAAGGCCTGCCCGCTCAAGACGCAGTGCACCTCTTCGCCGCAACGACGCGTCAAACGCTGGGAGCATGAAGCCGTAATCGACGCGATGCAGCAGCGTCTGGATCAGGATCCAGACAAGATGCGCATCCGACGGCAGACGGTCGAACACCCCTTCGGCACCCTGAAGGCCTGGATGGGGTCGACGCACTTCCTGATGCGTACGCTCAACCACGTCAGCACAGAGATGAGCCTGCACGTGCTCGCCTACAACCTCAAACGCGTGATGAAAATCTTGGGCATCGCACCGCTGATGCAGACGATGTGCGCCTGAAGGCGCTTTGCACCCGAAATACCTCCGCCAAGGGGCGCGATGGCGATCTTCGGTCTCGATCAGTTGCTCCGAAATTCAAGAGGCGAAGTCTTCGCGGCGGCGTCTGTAGGTGATTGCAAGCGGCCAGCAAACCGCTCGGCGCAGCCATTACGCCATCATTTGCAGCGCGCACGCGTTTTCACACAGCCTGGGCCGATAGCCGCCGCGCGAACCCGGCAATCAGCATGGCAGCCCGCTAATCTCGACCCTGCGGGTCACGACGAGCCCCGCGACGCCTTTCATCAGCGCGCTGCGAGCAAACGCAGATACAGCATCTCGAACGCCCGCGCGGTGTGATCCGCATCCTCACGCACCGCGCGGCACTGCGCGGCGGCGGCCAGTTGCAGGCGCAGCGCTTCGTCGGTCAGCACGCGGCTGATGGCGCTGGCCAGCGCGGCCCAGTCGCCGACCGGCACGGCCAGCGCGGCCGCAGGCGTCCATTCGGCCAGGTGACCGACGGCGGTGCCGACCGTGGGCACACCGGCCACCGCCGCTTCGAGCAGTACCAGCGGGCCGGCTTCGTGCAGCGAGGACAGCACCAGCAGGTCGGCAGCGGCCATCAGCGGGCGCAGTTCGCGCTGGGTCTTGAAGCCGTGGAAATGGACCTGCTCCTGCAGCCCGAGCCGGCAGGCCAGTTGCTCCATCTCGCCGTGCAGCGTGTCGACGCCGACGATGTCCATGTGGAAATCCAGACCCGCCTTGGCCAGCGCGGCCAGCGCGCGCAGCAGGGTCGGCTGGTCCTTGACCCGGTTGAGGCTGGCGACGTGGATCAGCCGCGCCGGCCCCGCGCTGCGCGCGTGCGGCGCCAGCGGTGGCCAGCCGCGCAGGTCGACGCCCAGCGGCACGCGCCGGGCCTTGAGGCCGAGCGCGGCCAGCGCGTCGATGATCGGCGTGCTGGCTGCGGTGATCGCGTCGGCGCCGCGCAACACCACCGCTTCGCGCAGCCGCCCTTTCCATTTGAGCCGGCCGCCGTAGCCGATCGCGCGCAGCGCCACCAGCTCGCCGCCGGCGACGTGCACCAGGCTCGGCCGGCGCAGCGATTTCGCCGCGGCCACCGCCACCAAACTGCACGAGCCGGAGAAGATCGCCTGCACCAGATCGAACGGCGCGCGGCGATGCTCGGCGCGGATCGCCGCGATCGCGCGCAGCCGGGTCCAGCCCTCGCCGATGTTGTGCACGGTGGCGCCGACCAGTTCCCAGCGTGCCGCTGCGGCCTCCTGCTGCAGCGCGAACACGTGCACTTCATGCGCGCGCGCCAGCCGCCCGATCAGCGCCAGCAGCACCGGGATCACGCGGAACTCGCCGCTGCGGTCCACTCCGCCCGGCACCACCAGCGCGAGTTTCATCCCGGCCTCCACAGCCGGTCGGCGCGCACCTGCGCGTAGGCATCGGCCCAACGGCGACCCAGCGCGGCGAACGACAGCGCGGCCTCGAAATGCGCGCGCACCTGTGCCGGCGACGGCCGCTGCGCCGCCATCGCCACCAGCACCTCGGCCAGCGCCGCGGCGTCGCCGCAGGGCCACAGGCGGCCGATGCGACCCTGGTCGGTCAGCGCGCGGAACGCGGGGATATCGGTGACCACCGGCGCCACGCCGCAGGCCAGCGTCTCCAGCAGCGCGTAGCCGCAGCCCTCGGCATGGCTGCCGGCGACGAACAGGTCCGCCGCGCGCATCAGGGTTTCGACCCGCGCGTGCGCCACCTTGCCGAGCAGATGCACGCGCCCGGCCAGCCGCGGATCGTGCGCGATGCGCTGCTGCACCACGTCGAGCAACGGCGCCTTGCCGAACACGCACCACAGCTGCAGTCCGGGCAACTGCGGTACGGCCTGCGCCACGCCGTCGAGCACCGCCAGCGGGTCCTTGTTGGAGTTCAGGTGACCGACCCACAGCACGCAGGGATCGCCGCGCAAGCCGGTTTCGACGCGCGCGCGGGCGCGATCGCCCGGCGTGAAACGGCTGCTGGATTCGGGGATCGAAAACAGCCGCGTGCGCGGCGCGAACAGGCCGGCGCGGGTGAACGGCTGCGCCATCTCGGTGGCGGTGAAGGCGATGCCGGCGGCGGCGGCGTACCAGCGTCGCCACCACGGCCGCCGCCAGCGATGCGGCGGGCGGTCGGCGTGGTCCTGGATCACGATCGGCAGCTGTGGCAGCCAGCGCGCCAGCGCGAACGCATCCGCGGCGAAGCCCAGGCTGTGTACGTGCAGCACCTCGGGGCGCAGCTCGTCCAGCACATCGGCGAGACGACGCGTGCGTTGCACGCCGGGCAGCGCGACGAAGCGGTAGTCGATGCCGTTGCGCAGCACCCGCTCCGGGCGCGCCGCCAGCTGGATCACCGACACGCGGGTGCCGGCGCTGGCCGTCGCCTCGGCCACGTCGGCCAGCGTGGGCCACTGCTCGAACACGTCGGCCGCGGCGAAGTTCGCCGGCGCGGGCAGGAAGTTGATCTGCGCCACGTGCATGGCCGGCCTCCGCGCCTACAGGCCCGACACCTGCGGCATGCGCAGGCGCACCAGTCGGTTCGCCAGCTGCAGTTCCCACGGCCGGTCGTAGCGGCGGAAGCGGTAACGCCAGCTGGCCAGCGCGCTCAGGTTGCGCTTGGCCCATGGCGGCGCGCGCAGGTCCTGCACCGTGGGGTAGCGGCAGCGCAGCACGGTGACGAAGTCGTTGATGCGCTGGCGCAGCTTGTCGGTGAGCCAGGGCGCGTCGACGTGGCAGGCGTAGTGCACCCAGCGCGGCTCGGTCCACTCGTCCGGCGTGCGCGGGAACACTACCGGCGCGCCGTCGAGGTCGCGCAGAGGCGCGCCCGGCCGCTTGCGGCGGTCCTGCTCGTGGCGGCTGTGCTCCGGCAGCGGGGTGTAGACGTAGATGACGATCTCGGTCTGCGGGTTGATCCGCTTCAGCTCGCGGATGAACTCGAAGGTGCGCTCGGTTTCTTCCTCGGTGTGCTCCGGCGGCGCCACCATGAACGACAGCTCGGGGATCACCCCGTAGCGGCGGCACTGCTCGACCACCGCCAGGGTCTGGTCCGGCCGCGTGCCCTTGCGGATGTCGTGCAGCATCTGGCCGCTGGGCGATTCGGCGCCGATGTAGGCCATGCGCAGCCGGCTCTTGCGCACCAGCTCCCACGAGCGCTCGGACAGGTTCAGCAGCGCGTCGGCACGGGCGAAGCACCACCACGGCAATTCGAAGCGGGCCATCACCTCGAGCAGCGGCACCATGTCCGCCTCGCGGTCGAAGAAGTTGTGGTCGAAGTACTGCACCGAATCGGCGCCCAGCGTGTGCTTGAGGTAGCCGAGCTCGCGTTCGAGCCGCGCGGCGGCCGGCAGGAAGGTGGCGCCGCCGAACATCGCGGCGACGCCGCAGAAGGTGCAGTGGTAGCGGCAGCCGATCGCCGCCTGGTGCGCCACGGTGCGCTCGCCGAGGTAGGTGCGCGCCAGGTAGCGGCGCGGGTCGCCGAGCTTGTCGTACGGCAGCAGCCCGGCGGGGTCGTGGCGCATGATGCGGCGGGCCGGGTTGTGCACCACCGTGCCGGCGTTTTTCCAGGACAGCCCGGCGATCTGCTCCAGCGCCGGGCCGCCACTGCCGCTCAGCGTGGCGACCAGTTCCGACAAGGTGTCCTCGCCCTGCGCGCGCACCGCGTAGTCGACGTAGGGCGCGGCCAGCGTGGCGTCGGTGTGCAGCGTGGGGAAGTAGCCGCCCCAGATGATCGGCAGCGTCGGCTGGCGTGCGCGGATCGCTTTGGACACGGCGATCGCCGGCGCCACCTGCGGGCCACCCATCACGCCGATGCCGACCGCGTCGTAGCGCTCGCTTTCGATCGCGCGCAGGGTGTCGGCGACGAAGTCGCGGTCGACGTTGCCATCGATGATGCGGCTCTCGCCGTTGCGGTCCAGCTCCGCGGCCAGGTGCAGCAGCGCCAGCGGGAAGCGCGCGCTGTGGCGCGAGGTGATGGTGGGGTTGATCAGCAAGGTGCGCGGAGCGGTCATGGCAGGGCCTGCAGGCAAGCGGCGTCAGGGCGCCCGGCGCAGCTGGAACACCAGCGCGACGGGCACCTCCAGCGCCATGCGGTCGAAATGCGCGCCGGCGGGGATGTCGGCGGGGTCGAGCATCGGTTCCAGCACGCGCTCGATGCGCAGCCCGAGCGCGGCGCAGGCGGCGTGCCAGTGGCTGTACAGGTGCTGGGTATGCCGCACGGCGTAGCGGCGGCCGCCGGACTTGAAGTCGCGCCGCCAGCCGAGCGCGTGGCCGATCGGGTGCACGTCGCTGCACAACACGGTGCCGCCGGGCCGGGTCACCCGGCGCAGCTCGGCCAGCGACTGCGCCAGGTCATCGAGGTGTCCGACGACCAGCCCGCACACGCTCAGGTCCGCCCGCGCATCCGGCAGCGGCAATGCCGCCAGGCTGCCCTGCACCAGCGCGACCGGCGCGTCGGCATGCAGCGCCTCCAGTTCGGCGCCGGCGCGCGCCAGCATGTGCGGCGACAGATCCACGCCGGTCACGCGTGCCGCGCCGCGGCGCAGCGCATGCAGCATGTAGCGTCCGCTGCCGCAACCGACGTCGAGCACGGCCTGCCCGTGCAGCGCGTCCGGCATCAGCCGGAGCAGCGCGCGCTCCTCGGCCTGCATCACCGGATTGTGCGCATGCGCCGGATAGCTGGTCGCCCACAGCATGTAGGCCTCGCGCGGTTCGAGCAGCGGCGGGCGGGCCATCACCGGCACCCGGCTTCGGCGGTGGCGTCGCCTGCGTGTGCGTGGCGCCCGGCGAGAAGTTCGAGCCCCGGTTCGAGCGCGAGCAGCGCCGGCTCGGCCAGCGCCGCGGCGAGCAGCTTCGGCTTGCCGTCCAGCATCACCGGCACCGCGTCCACGCCGGCGGCGGCGAACCAGTCGGCGAAATCCGGATCGGCGATGCGCGGCACGCCGTCGCGCACCACCGCGCGCAACTCGCTGCGGCGGATGCCGGCCAGGCTGCTCGCCGGATCACCGCCGCGGTCCGCGACGATCACCAGGTCCGCCCGCGCGCCGGGCGCGAGGCTGCCGCGCCCGGGTAGCCGCAGGATGCGCGCGGCAGCGACGCTGGCCAGTTCCAGCAGCGCTGCCGGATCGAGCTCGCCGCGCTCGACCACCCCGCGCATCTCGTCGAGCAGGTCGCGCGCGCCGCTGAGCCGCGAGTCGCTGCCCAGCGCCAGCCGCCCGGCCGCGTGCAGCCGCCGCGGATCGAGCGTGCGCCCGAGCAGGTTGCGGTTGCTGGTCGGACACCACACCACCGCCGCGCCGCTGGCGATCACCCGATCGACGTCGCGTTCGCGCAGGCCCACGCCATGGACCAGCACGCTGTTCGCCGCCAGGCAGCCCAGCCGATCGAGCTGATCGAGTTCCGCCTGCGCGGTGGCGTCGGTGCCTTCGGCCAGGTGGATCAGCCACGGGCGATCGGCCGGCGTGGCGGCAAAGCTTGGCTGCACCGGCGGCCCGTAATCGGGCCAGCCCAGCGCGTAGCTCCAGCCGTAGTCGCGCAGCAGCGCCACCGGGAAATCCGTTGCGTCGAGCGCTGCATGCCACGGGTCGTGATGCGCCACGCAGGTGACGCCGGCAAGCAGGTTCTTCAGCGCGCCGTGGCGCAGCCGCAGTTCTTTCGACACCTGCAGCGCGGCGACGACGGCCGGTTCGGCGAAGTGCGCCTGGAACGCCGCGATCCAGGCGTAACTGTCGGGAAACGGCGCGCCGCTGCGCAGCGGCGGCACGGCGTTGACGTGCAGATGCTCGTGCGCGTTGATCAGGCCGGGGAAGATCAGGTGGTCGCGCAGGTCGATGCGCCACGCCCGCGCGGCCAGCGAGGCGCCGATGCGCCCGGCGCGGATCGGCAGCGGCGCGCGCGAGGTGCCGGCCGGCGTGACCGTCGCCCCGCGGCACAGGCTGACATCCAGCGCGGCCTGCAACACGTCCATCGTCAGCGCCGCCGCATCACGATCAGGAAGTGGTCGCCCATGTCGCGCAGCAGCGGCAGCGCGCCGAAGCGGTCGTCGAGCCGGCCCAGCCACTCGCACCAGCGGCGGTGGCGGCGGTAGTAGTCCACCAGGTAGGGCGGCGGCATGAACAGGCCGAGCGCGCGGTAGCCGGCCAGCGTGAAGTGCGCGGCGAAGGCGCGGTAGAACTCGCGCGGCAGGTAGTAGCAGGTCCAGATCGTGTGGCGGTTCATGCCCACCGGCGTGGCGCCGCGCGCGGCGCGCACGCCGGCGCGCCGGAAGCGGCCGCGCAGCGCGTAGTGGCCCAGTTCCCACGGGCAGATCCGGCCCATCACCGAGAACACCAGCCGGCCGCCGGGGCGCAGCAGGCGCGCGCATTCGGCCGCCACGCCGCCGAGATCCGGCGCGCAGTTCAGCGGGCCGAAGTCCGAGTAGATGCCGTCGAACGCGTCGTCGAGCCGGTCGAGCTGCTGGATGCCCAGATGGATCGCGCTGACGCGCGACGGCAGCTCCGCGGCGGCGGCGCGCGCGCGGGTGCGCTCGACCATCTGCGGCGACCAGTCGCTGGCGACGACCTGGTGGCCGCGCCGCGCGAACTCGATGGCGTCGATGCCGGTACCGCAGCCCAGGTCGAGCAGGCGCGAGGCGGTCGGGAACTGGTCCTGCATGGTGTTCCACAGGGTCAGGCGCATGCGCTGGATCAGTTCGTTGTTGCCGCGCGGACCGTCGTAGTCCACGGCGACGCTGTCGAAGGCGCGCTGCGTGTCGAGCAGTTGCGCCTGGTCCAGCGACATGCCGACGCCTTCGAGTTTGTGCTGCCCGTTCATGCCCATCCGCGTTTCGCTGCTGCCAACCTTCCCGGTGAGTGCCGGCCCGGACTGCTTTGGTTGAATGCCCGACCGGTGCGGACTAACCCCGCGACCGCCGCGCGACGTCCCTGGCCAGGGCCGCGGACGAGCCCAGGAAAATCCCCAGCAGCAGGCCGATGCCCCAGGTCAGCTCGGGATTCGGAAACGCCTGCCGCTCGGGCACATAGGCCGGCCACACCATCGAGGTGTCGTAGGTGTAGGCGGGGCCGAGGCGCTCGACGAGATCGCCCCGCGCCTGGCGCAGGCTGCGGATCTCCTCGTTCTTGCCGGCCAGCAGCAGGCTGGCCAGCATCGGATTCGCCACGTCCTGGCCACCGGCCTCGCGCCGGTTCCCCGCGGCGGCAGCCTGCTGGTAGCGGGCGCGGTCGGCCTCGGCGCTCTGCAGGTCGGCCTCGAGCTGCGCCAGCCGTGCGTGCGCCGCCTTCAGCGGCGCCTCTTCCAGCTCGCGGTGGACCGCCCGCAGCCGGGCGACCGTGGCCGCGGCCAGTGCGCCGGCCTGCTCACGGGAGTAGGCGCGCACGGTCAGCTTGACCAGCGAGCCCGCGTACAGCATCGGCTCCAGTTTCAGGCTGTTGCGGTAAAGCCGGGCCACCGCCGAGGTCTTCGCATAGCCGGCGCTGGCCAGCACCTCGTTCTTGAACGGCACCAGCTGCAGCCGCTCGGTCACGCGTTGCAGCGGCTCGACTTTCGGATCCTGGCCCGGCGGCACCAGCCCGACCTGCGCGATCTGGATCCAGGCAGTCGCTTCCCACTGGCGCTTCGCCAGGTGCGCGAAGGCCCAGGTGCAGGCCAGCGTCAGCACCAGCACCAGCACGAACCACAGCCATTCGCGGGTGAAGATCCGCCACAGGTCGATCAGATAGATTTCATCGCGTTCCATGGTTCGGCACTCGCTGGAAAGAGGGTGAAGACGGATCGGGGGCGGCCGACGTCCGTCGGTTCGGCAGCCAGCTGGCCAGCACCGGCAGCAGCAGGCAGATGCCGATGAAGCCGGCATTGGTCCAGGTGAAGGCCTGCGGCGCGAACGGCGACATCACGCAGACATAGGAGACGCGCAGGAACATCAGCAGGGAAAACAGCGGCACCGCCGGACGCAGGCGCTGCACGCTCCACAGCAGCATCGCGTACAGCGCGAGCAGCGCCAGCGCAGCACCGACCGGGCCGAACGCCATCAGGAAGGGGAAGAGCTCGGTGCCCACGTTGATGTTCGACGCATCCAGCGGGATGCCCGTGCCCGCCGTCGCCACCGAACCGCGCAGCGGCACCAGCTGGTTGATCAGGAAGTCGGGGTTGAGATAGCCCTTGGCCAGGATCGAGCTGAAGTTGTACGGCCCGGCGCTGGCGTACAGCAGCAGCCATTTGATGCCCTGCGGCGCGGCGTGGTACGTCGCGCTGAACGGCAGCGTGACGTACTCCAGCGGCCCCGAACGCAGCAGGCCGAGGATCGAGAAGATGCCGCCGGCGGCGAACGCCAGGCCAAGCAGGGTCTTCCACGGCAGCGGCCTGGCCTCGTCGCGGCGCAGCACCAGCACCAGCGCGAACGAGAAGAAGGTGGCGAACAGCCGGTTGCGGTCGATCACCAGCACCGGGAACGCGAAGCCGATGGCGATCAGCGCGACGCGCAGCCGCCGGCTGCGCGTGCACAGCAAGCCGATCGGCGGCAGCACCCAGCACATGTCCGAGACGTGCCGCACGTGCGCGCGGCCGCCGTCCATCACCGCATAGGCCGATGGCTTGTCGAACAGCGGGATCGGGAACAGCGTGAGGTCGAGCACGCAGAACAGCACGATCAGCCCGGCCAGGATCAGCGCGAGGAACGCCTCGCGGGTGCCGGCGTAGCGGCGTGCGCGGAATTGCGCGAACGGCGGCAGCCGCACGCCGGTCTGCACGTCGAACAGGATGATCGCCGCGGCGAGCACGCTCAGCAGCAGCAGGCCCTGCAGGTAGTCGACCGGCAGGTCGTAGGTGAACCAGGTCAGCGCGCAGGCGAACAGCAGCGGCAGGCCGAGCCAGGTCGAAGGGAGCCGCAGCAGCCGTTTCATGCGCCCTCCGCGCCGCGGCCCGCCGGTGACGGCCGGGCCCGGGCCGCCACGACCAGCGACAGGTAGGCCGCCAGGTGCAGCAGCAGCGGCCCCGGCTTGTGTTCCAGGAAGGAGATCTTGGCGCCGATGTAGTGCGACTGCGCGTGCAGCAGGGTGCGGTACGGCTCGTCGAACAGGCCGGCCCGGCGCAGCGCGATGTGGCGCGACTCGGCGAGGTTGCCCAGGCGCGTCTCCCGGTGCCGCGTGCGGCTCAGGTTGGCGTCGTGCATGCGGTAGGCGCAGACGCTGACGTCGACGAAGCCGAGCGCGTCGCGCGCGGCCAGGCGCAGGAACAGGTCCCAGTCCTCGATGCGCAGCCCTTCGCTCCAGCGGTCGACGGTGTCGAGCGCGCTCTTGCGGATCAGCGCGACCGGCCCGCCGATGGCCCACTGCCGGATCACCGCGCGGCGGATGCCATCGTCGGAGCGGTACAGGCTCTTGTCGGCGCCGTGCAGGTCGCACATGCCGCTGTCGTGCAGTTTGCGGTCGTTCTGGTCGACCACCACCGAATCGCCGATCACCGCACCCTTGTCCGGGTGTTCCTGCAGGTAGCGGACCTGGGCGTCGAGGCCGCCGGGCAGCAGGTAGTCGTCGCTGGCGCCGGGGCGCAGGAACTCGCCGTTGGCGCGCGCCGCCAGCTCGTTGAGGGTCGCCGCGATGCCGCGGTTCTCCCGCTGCACGTACTCGATCGGGATGTCCATGCAGTGCGTGGCCACCCAGTCGGCGATCCGCGCGCCGGTGCGGTCGGTCGAGCCGTCGTCGATGATGATCAGCTCCTTGGCCGGATACGGGTCCTCCAGCACGCTGTCCAGGCAGCGCCGCACGAAGCGCTCGTGGTTGAACGCCGGGATCAGCACCGAGACCAGCGGCGCCGCCGTGCCTTTGGATACGTCGAAGGCCATCGTCACGGCCCTCCCAGGTAGCGCCGCACGACCAGCACGTTGAAGGCGAGATAGCCGAGGTAGTTGGCGGCGAAGGCGTACATCGCACCGACCAGGCCGAAGCGCGCGGTGAACACGTAGACCAGCGCCAGGTAGCTGGCCGCGAACACGCATTCGGAGACCACGAACAGCCACGTCATCGCCTTGGCCAGCATCACGTAGGACAGGATGAAGGCGGCGATCTTGACCACGTCGCCGGCCAGCTGCGGCGCATACAGCGCGTTGGCCGGCGCGAAGTCCGCGCTGAACAGCCATCGCGTCACCCAGTCGCGCAGCAGGTACACCGCCGCCGCCAGCGCGACCACCACCGGCAGGAGGTAGCGGTACGCGTTGCGCAGCTCGGCCACCAGCGCGGCGCGCTCCTGGATCGCCGCCAGCTTGGGCAGGTAGTAGATGTTGATGGCCGCGGTGAGGAACAGCAGGTAGGCATCCGAGACCTTGCTCACCGCCTGCCAGTAGCCGACCTGCTGCCAGCCGAGTTCCAGCGCGAGGTGGTCGCGCACCGCGATGTTCACCAGCGGCGAGACCAGCGCGGCGGTGAGCGTCATCACCGAAAAGCCCGCCAGGCGCAGGGTCATCTCGCGGTCGAAGCGCAGGCGCAGCATGCTGCGCCGGAAGTACGGGCTGCGCCACCACGCCGGCAGGCCGACCAGCAGCCACAGCAGCTGGCCCACGATCAGCGCCAGCAGCGCGCCGTACAGCTGCAGCCAGCGTGCCAGCACGATCACCGTCACGATGCCGAGCAGCGAGCCCAGCACCTGGATCAGCGCCAGCCGGCGCACGTCCATGAAGCCGTTGACCACAGCCAGGATGTAGTTGAGCAGCGCGATGCCGAGCTGGGCCACGGCCAGCACGCGGATCAATCCCGCATAGGCGACGTCGTCCAGCAGCCACTGCGCCAGCGGCCGGCTGAACGCCAGCGCCAGGCAGCCCATCAGCAGCGAGGCGCACAGCGCATACCACAGCGCCGCGGCCAGCAACCGCTCCAGCCGTTGCGGGTCGTGACGGTACTCGGCCACGTACTTCACGATGCCGGCGCCGATGCCGCCGCCGGCGAGCACGGCCAGCAACGACATCAGGCTCATGAACTGGCCCAGCTTGCCCACCCCCTCGGGCCCGGCGAACCAGGCCACCAGCTTGACCACCACCAGCGCCGCCAGCAGCCGCGCGCCGGTGGCGAAGGCGGAGTAGAAACCGGCGCGTGCGATGTTCACGGCGGACACCGGAACGCATTGCAGGCGGCGATCACCCGTGCCACCGCGTCCTCGCCCAGGGTCGGCCCGATCGGCAGGCTCAGCACTTCCTCGTGCAGGCGCTCGGTCAGCGGCAGCGACAGGTGGTGCAGCTCCGGGTAGGCCGGCTGCCGGTGCGGCGGCACCGGGTAGTGCACCTGGCTGTGGATGCCGTGCGCCTGCAGGTGCTGCTGCAACGCATCGCGGTGGGGGCAGCGCAGCACGAACAAATGCCAGGCGTGCTGCTCCTCGCGCGCCACGCCAGGCAGCCGGATCTGCGCGTGGCGGATGCCGTCGCGATAGCGGCGCGCCACGCGGCGACGCCAGGCGACCTCGTCGTCGAGGTACTTCAGCTTCACCCGCAGCAGCGCCGCCTGCAGCTCGTCGAGCCGCGAATTGACGCCCTGGAAAAGATGGCGGTATTTCACCTCTGAACCGTAGTTGCGCAGCGCCGCGACGGCCCGCGCCAGCCGCGCGTCGGCGGTCACCACCGCGCCGCCGTCGCCCAGCGCGCCGAGGTTCTTGGCCGGGAAGAAGCTGAACGCCGCCGCGTCGCCGAACGCGCCGGCGCGGCGGCCATCGCACGCCGCGCCGTGCGCCTGCGCCGCGTCCTCGATCAGCAGCAGACGGTGCTGCCGGGCCAGCGCCGCCAGCGCCGGCATGTCGGCCAGTTGGCCGTAGAGGTGCACCGCCATGATCGCGCGCGTGCGCGGCCCGATCGCTGCCGCCACGCGGGCCGGGTCCAGGTTGAAACTCAGCGGGTCGGGTTCCACCGGCACCGGCAGCAGCCGGTTCGCGCTGACCGCGAGGAAGCTGGCGATGAAGGTGTTGCCGGGCACGATCACCTCGTCGCCCTCGCCGAGCGCGCCGAGCTGCTTGTAGCCGCGCAGGATCAGCGCCAGCGCGTCCAGCCCGTTGCCCACGCCCACGGCATGCGGCACGCCGCACCAGGCGGCGAACTCGCGCTCGAACGCGGCCAGCTCCTCGCCCAGCACGTACCGGCCCGAGTCGATCACCCGCGCGGCGACCGCTTTCAGCTCGTCGGCGTGGCGCGCATTGATCGCGCCGACGTCGAGGAACGGGACGTCCGCCGGCTCGGTCCGCAGCAGCACGCCGTCCATCGGCCCGCCCGCCATCACAGCGACCACTCGTAGAAGTCGTGCACCACGGCACGGGCGCCGAAATACTCCTTCTGGCTGACCAGGCCGCCGTTGAGCAGCTGCCCTTCCCGCTCGGTCGAGATGCCGAAGCTGAAGTACGCCCGCTGCGCGTAGACGCCGCCGATCAGCTCCGCCAGCAGGAAGCTCAGCGCACCGAGCTGGCGCCCTTCCTCCGACACGGCCATGTACTGGGTGTGTGCGACCTTGCCCAGGTCATAGACCAGCACGCCCGCCAACAGCACGCCGTCGCGGCGCGCCTCGTGCAGCACCAGCTGCTGCGGGAAGCGCGACTGCAGCAGACGCAGCTCCGCCAGGCTGTGGGTCGGCACGGCGTCGTGCTTGCGCAGCACCTCGCTCAGCAGCGCGTGGAAGTCCGCCGGATCGGTGCCGGCCTGCAGCTCGATGCCGGTCCTGCGCGCCTTGTTGATCGCGCGCTGGCGCCCCTGCGAGAAGTGGAACGCCTCGCGCAGCGGGATCGCCGAGGAGAGGTCGCGCCGCCTGAGCCGCGCGCCCAGCCGGTGCAGCGCATACAGGTCCTCCTCGGCCGGGTAGGCGTGGAAGATGTGCGGCACCGCCTTGTAGATCACCCGCTCCACGCCCTGCGCGCGGTAGTGGCTGGCGATCTGCCCGAATACCGCCAGCGTCGATTCGGCGCGCAGCGCATGCGTGGTGACCAGGCCCGCGTAGGTGAGGCCGCCGTGGCTGGTCACCTGCTTGCCGCGGATCTCCGCGGGGAACACCGCCACCGCTTCGCCGTGCCGCTCGACGATCAGCGAGCGGTCGACGAAGCGGTCGGCGTGGTAGTCCATGTAGCCGCGCCGGTGCAGCAGGTTGCCGTTGCGGGAACGCCCGACCAGTGCGTCCCAGGTGTTCACGTCGGCGGCGGTGTAGGGCCTAACGCTGCACATCGGCTTCCCCGTCGCCACGCAGCTCGGCCGCGGCCACGCCGAAGCCGTCCACGCCCATGTCGTTGCCGTTGTAGAACATCAGCAGCTTGTCGCCGCTGCGGATCAGCGCGGGATAGCACAGCGTGCGCGAGTCCCAGCCGTCGGCGGACAGCGCGATGCCCAGCATCGCGTCGCGGCGTTCCCAGGCGATGCCGTCGTCGCTCACGGCGACGCCGGGAAAGTATTCGCCGGTGCGGTTGCCGCGCGTGAAGTACATCACGTAGCGGTCGCCGAAGCGGTACACGCGCGGCCGTCCGATGCGGTACTCGCTGCCCTGCGGCAGCAGGCAGACCTGGTCCGCGCGCGGCAGCGCGGCGAGGTCGGCCGTCTGCGCATGGCGGATGTGGTAGCGCGGGAACGGCTGGCCGCCGATGCTTTCCCAGTCGTCGCCCACCGCGTACCACAAGCGCCAGCGGCCGTTTTCGTACATGGCCGAATGCACCGCGCCGATGGTGCTGCGGCCGGGCGCGCGATCCAGGATCGGGGTTTCCTGGGTGCGCCGGAAGCTGTTGCCGCCGTCGCGGGAAATGGCCAGGCCGCTGAAGGCGAGGAACTTGGCGCGGGCCACGCGCTGGAAACCGACGTAGAACAGGTGCAGGCCGCCGGGCGCGTCCACCACGTCGCCGAGGATCAGGCCGTTGTCGTCGAAGCAGCCGGCCCGGCCGACGTCGAGCACCGGCTCGGTGCTGACCCGCACCACCGTCGCGGGATCGTCCGCGCGCACGTCGACGTAGCCGATGCGGCTGACGCCGTCGGCGTCGCGGAAGCCTGCGTAGACGCGGATCAGCTCGTCGTCGAGGCGGTACGGCGTCGGCGTCAGCGCCGAGTGGCGCATCCAGCCGCCCACGCCCTGCCGCGCGGCGTCGAAGACCAACCCTTGCTTGGCCCAGGCGAACATGCGCGCGTCAAAGCCTCACGTCGAGGCTGGAGCGGTCGGGCAGCGCGTGCGCCGGCGAACCGACGTAGACCCGGCCCGGCTCGGTGTCGCGGGTGACCAGCGCGCCGGCGCCGATCACGTTGTCGGCGGCGACCTTCACGTGGTCGTTGAAGGTGCTGTTGACGCCGACGAAGCTGCTCTCGCCGATTTCGCAATAGCCGGAGATGACCGCGTGCGAGGCGACGAACACGTGGTCGTGCACCACCGTGCGATGGCCCACGTGGTTGCCGCTCCACAGCACGCAGTTGTTGCCGATGCGTACGAACGGCTGCACCACGTTGCCCTCGAAGATGAAGCTGTTCTCGCCCACCTCGGCATTGCGCCAGACGAAGGCGCGCGAGCTGACGTAGCTGGCGAGCCGGTAGCCGCGGCGCTTCGCCTCGCGGTAGAGGCGCGCGCGCAGGCGGTTGAGCTGGCTGGCCGGCACCGCGACGAACGCGTCGAACTCCGCCGGCGGGTAGTGCGCCTCCAGCGTCTCGAACGCCACCACCGGGCGGCCGGCCAGCTGCGGCTGCGCGAGATAGTCGCGCTCGACGCTGAAGGCGGCCACCTCGCGGTCGCTGTCGTGTTCGAAGTATTCGCAGGCGATCTGCGCGAACTCGCCGGCGCCGACGAGGACTAGAGGCTTTGGCATGCGGCCATGTCCTCCTGCGGCAGCGGGCCGCGCACTTCACGCAGGAAGGCGGCGTAGTCGGTGATGTAGTCGGCCGGGTCGTACAGGTGGTCGGCCAGCACCATCAGCACGCAGTCCTCGCTGAAGTCGTACAGCTCGCGCCACACCATGCTGCCGAGGTGCAGGCCGTACGCAGGGTCGTCGAGCACCACTTCCACCGGCCCGCTGCCGTCGTCCAGCAGGAAGGTGACCGAGCCGCGCACCGCCACCGCCAGCTGGTTGAGGTGGCGGTGCGCGTGGCAGCCCCGGTGCACGCCGCCGCAGGTGGCGAACAGGTAGTACACGCGCCGGATCACGAAAGGCACGTTCCGGTCCTGCTCCAGGGCGATCAGCATGCCGCGGCTGTCGCCGTGTTTCTGCAACGGGATGCGCTCGATTTCCATGTTCCGGCCCGGCGGTGATGTCGGGAAAGACCGACCTGTCTGGGTGCCGCCCGGCGGACGAAAGGTTGCGTCGGCGGCGGCAACGCGAGCGGCGTGGACCGCGCACGGTTCCGCCACGGGAACCTTGCCGGGCGGCAAGCCATCGGATGCCTGCACGCCTGGCGTGGGAGCCGATACCCGGTTGCCTGTCGCGGCAGGCACGAGGCCCGGTTCCCGCGACCCGGCCAATCCTTTTTTCATGGCTCGGCGACCTCCATCCGTGACATGCTTCAGCCAGCGCAGCACGACGGCATCCCGCGCCATCCGTTTCGGGATGACGCGAACGCCACCGATGTCATCACTGGCCGTTGCACCACGAACCGATGGGCACGAGCACACTCTGGCAAGCAGTAGGGAATCGCGCTGCACTCCGGCCGCCGGCGCGCTGCGGCCGGCGCGGGCCTCACGCGGCTGATGCGCACGTGAAGCGACCGCAACCCGCTACTGCCCGCCGCAGCCGGTTCATCCGCAGCGGCTTCGCGGCACTGCTCGCCGGCACCGGCCTGCCGCCGGCGCTGCATGCACAAGCGGTCACGTTCAGTGGCGCCGCGGCACTCAGCTCGCAGCTGGTGGATCGCGGCCAGGCGATGACTTCCCGCACGCCGGTCCTGCAGGGCGCCGCCGACTGGACCTTCCCCAGCGGCTGGTCGCTGGGGCTGTCCGGCAGCGCCGAGCTGCGCTCGCCTGGCCGCCTCGTGGCGGCCATCGCCCAGGCTTCCCGCCACTGGTCGCTGAGCGGCGACTGGCAGATGCAGGCGAACCTGCTCTATTACCGCTATGCCGGCACGGCCCGTTCCCGCCGTTTCGAGCGCGCCGAATCGGGGCTCAGCTGGAGCTACCGCGACGTGCTGACCTTCGGCCTGTCGGCCATCCACGTCGTCGGCAGCCGGCACCGGCTGCGCGGCGCCGCGGACATCAGCCTGCACTGGCCGCTGACCCGCCAGCTCTCGCTTTCCGCCGGCGCGGGCATCGCGCAGTCTCCGATCGCGCCCTACAACGCTTACGGCTACGGCTACGCCGACGCCTGCGAGTACGGCCCTGCGGGTTCCTGCAGTCGCCGCCGCGGCACGGACCGCCACCGCTACGGCCACCTCGGGCTGCTGTGGAACCACGGCCCCTGGCGCATCGAACTCGACCGCATCCTGGCCGACCCGCAAACCCGCTGGCAGTGGGACGTCATGGGCGCCTCGCCCTGGGTCGCCACCGTCACGCGATCCTTTTGAACCGCAGGCAACCTTTTGCCGCCGGCGCGGTACTTACCTCGTGACCTGAACACCGCCCCAGTCCGCGCAGACCGATGAACGACGACGACATCGACTCCGACGCCACCGACCGCATGCTGCTGCAACGCATGTCGACGGGCGACCGCGCCGCGCTGGCGATTCTCTACCGCAGCTACCACGGCCGGCTGTGCCGCTTCCTGGCCCGCCTGACGCGGCGCGCCGACGTCATCGAGGAAGTCATCAACGACTGCTTCTGGATCGCCTGGCAGAAGGCCGGCACGTTCCACGGCGATTCGCGCGTCTCCACCTGGCTGATGGGCATCGCCTACCGCTGCGGGCTGAAGACGCTGCGCCAGCACGGCGACGAGCCGGTCGAGGACGACCCCCGCCACGAGGAACGCAGCCCCGCCCACGACCTGGCGGACGAGGACCGCGAGTTGCGCGACTGGCTGAGCAAGGGGCTGGAGCGGCTGTCGGTGGACCAGCGCGTGGTGATCGAACTGGTCTACGGCGTGGGGCACAGCCTGGACGACGTCGCGGTGATCATGCAGTGTCCGGTGGGTACGGTGAAGGCACGCCTGTTCCATGCGCGGGTCAAGCTGCGCAACGTGCTGCCGAGCCTGGCGGGAGAGCCGCCTCAACGCACGGAGAACGCGCCATGACGTTCCCGCAGGATTCCGGCAAGGACTGCGTCCGCGCCTGGGAAATGATGCCGTGGGTGCTGCAGGACAGCGCCACGCCGGAACAGGGCGCCTGGCTGGAAGGCCACCTGGCGCAATGTGCGGCGTGCCGCGCGGAGTTCGCGCAGCAGAGCCGCCTGCGGCTGGCGCTGTCGTTGCCGGCGGACGTGCCGGTCGACGTCGACGCCGGACTGGAGCACCTGCTGACCCGCCTCGACACGCACGACCCGCAGCAGGCTCCGGCCCGCGCGCGGGCAGGAAGCTGGGTGAGCCGGGCACTGGTCGCCGCGGTGCTGGTGCAGGCGCTCGGCATCGGCTTCCTGGGCGTGAGGCTGTGGTCGGCGGACGGCCACCCGCCGTATCGCACGCTCAGCCAGGAAGCCCCGCCCGCGGCGCCGGGAGCGATCCGCGTGGTGCCCGATGCCGGCATGACGCTGGCCGACTGGAATGCGCTGTTGCATGCCCTGCGGCTGCAGGTGGTGAGTGGTCCGAACGACGTGGGCGCCTATACGGTCGCGCCGGCGAGCTCCGCCTCCACCGCACAGCAGGCACTGCAGCAGCTGCGCACCACGCGGGGCATCCTGCTGGCGGAGCCGGTCGCCGCCACGCCATGAAGCACGGCCTGCTCATCCCCGTCATGGCGGTGGCCCTGGGCGCATGCGCGTCCACGCGCCCGCTGCCGACGGCGAGCGACCACGCCGGCCTCGGCCGCATGACGGTGGCCAGCGCGGCGGCGATGGACAGCCGGCGCGACATCATCCTGGCCGTGGCCAACCCGCTGGAGCCGCCGCCGATCCACGCCGGCTCCAGCCTGCTCGGCTACGCGCCGTCCCGCTACTACGGCGCCGGCCAGCAGGCGGCCTCCGCCCTGGCCGCGCTGCAGCGGCACTATGCATTCAGCGAACTCGCCGGCTGGCCGATCAAGGCGCTCGACCTGTACTGCATCGTGCTGCAGCCGCCGCCCGGCACCAATCGTGACGACCTGCTCAAGGCGCTGGCCGGGGACCGCCGGGTGCGGCTTGCGCAGCCGCTGCACGACTATGCCGTCTACGCGAAGCAACCCGCCGGCAGGCATTCGTACAACGACCCCTACGTCGGCCTGCAGCGCGGCTTCGTCGAGACCGATGCCGCCCGCGCACACGCCTTCAGCCAGGGCAGCGGGGTACGCATCGCGGTCGTCGACACCGGCGTCGACCTGGCCCATCCCGATCTGCAAGGGCGCATCCACGACGCACACAACATGGTCGACGACGATGCGGCGGCGTTCGACCGCGACAGCCACGGCACGGAAGTCGCCGGCGTCATCGCCGCGGTCGGCGACAACCATCAGGGCATCGTGGGGATGGCGCCCCGGGCCGAGCTCAGCGTCTACAAGGCCTGCTGGTATCCGCCCGCGCCGAACGCCGGCGCGCGCTGCAACTCCTTCACGCTGGCCAAGGCGCTGGCCACGATCATCGACAGCGACGCGCGCATCATCAACCTGAGCCTGGGCGGCCCCGCCGATCCGCTGCTCGACCTGCTGCTGGGGCAGATCCTGGAACAGGGCCGCATCGTGGTCGCCGCCATCCCGCCGGAGGGCAACGTCAACGGCTTCCCCGACGCCACACCGGGAGTCATCCTGGTCCGCGTGAGCGGCCCGTCGGCAGCGCCGGCCGACGTGCTCAGCGCGCCCGGCAACGACATCCTGACCACCCAGCCCGGCGGCGGTTACGACTTCACCTCCGGCCCCTCGATGGCCGCGCCGCACGTCAGCGGCATGGCCGCCCTGCTGCTGTCGCTGGCGCCGGGGCTGGACGCGCGCGCGATCCGCGATCTCCTGCTCCGCAGCAGCAAACTCTCCGGCGGCGTGCTGCAGGTGAACGCCGCCGCCGCCGTGACGGAGCTGCGCAACACGCCGAACGCCGCCCGCTGATCCGGCTACCGATTTTTTACGGCGCATTCACCCGGCTGCTTCCAGTCTGCACGGACGCACGCGAACAGGCGCTGCGGGCGGGAGCATCCCATGCCGTCGGAACAGCATGCCGGCCTGAGCCGGGAGTTCATCGAGCAGCAGCGCCAGCGCCTGCTGGCGTTGCGCGAGCGGCTGCTTGGCGGCGAGAGAGCCAACCTGGCGAGGGAGCGCGCGTTCCGCCAGGAGCATGGCGACGAGGCCAAGGAAGAAGAGGAGCGGGCGCAGGCCCTGTCACAGTACGAAATCGACCAGGCCCTGCATGACGTGGACGACCGCCGCGTGGCGGACATCGAGCGGGCGCTGCAGAAGATCGCCGAAGGCAGCTACGGCCTGTCCGACCTGAGCGGCGAACCGATCCCGCGGGCCCGGCTGGAAAGCACGCCCGAGGCGACCCTCACCGTGCAGGAGGAACGCCGCCGCGAAACCGGCGGCTGAGCCGCGCATCGCCCACGTCACCGAACAGCGCCTGAAACGAGCCAGCCATGAGCATGCTTGCCGCCGGCACCGCCGCACCGGAATTCACCCTGCACTCCACCCCCGACCAGACCGTGGCGCTCAAGGAGTTCCGCGGCCGCAACGTGATCCTGGCGTTCTACCCCGCCGACTGGAGCCCGGTGTGCAGCGACCAGCTGGCGCTGTACAACGAACTGCTGGACGAGTTCGCCCGCTTCAACGCGCAATTGCTGGCGATCTCGGTCGATGGCGTATGGAGCCACGCCGCGCTGGCGCGCGAGCGCAAGTACCACTTCCCGCTGCTGTCCGACTTCGAGCCCAAGGGCCGGGTGGCGCGCGCGTATGGCGTGTACGACGAGCAGCATGGCCTGGCGCAGCGCGCACTGTTCGTGATCGACGGCGACGGCGTGATCCGCTGGAGCTACCTGTCGCCGATGGGCGTGAACCCCGGCGCCGCAGGCATCGTCAAGGCGCTCGAGGCGCTGCCCTCGAACAACATCCAGAAAGCGCTCGACGCGCCGGACGCCGACGCACGGGGGACCGCATGATCTCCGAAGAAGCCGTCCTGGCCGTGCCGGTCTCCGCACGCGACCACATCCAGGGCACCCCCCATGCCGTGGTGACCCTGGTGGAATACGGCGATTTCCAGTGTCCCGCCTGCGGCGGCGCCTACCCGCTGGTGAAGCAGATCCAGCACCGCTATGCCGGCAACCTGCGCTTCGTGTTCCGCCATTTTCCGCTGAGCCAGGCCCACCCATATGCCCAACTGGCAGCCGAGCTGGCCGAAGCCGCGGCGGTCGATGGCCGGTTCTGGGCGATGCACGACTGGCTGTACGAGAACCAGGCGGCCTGGGCTCCACGTGGCGCCGCCGGCCTGGAGACCGGCGTGCGCGCGCTGGGTCTGGACGAGGCGGCGATCGCCGCCACGCTGCGCAACCCCGACATCGACGCCCGCATCCGCGGCGACTTCATGGGCGGCGTGCGCAGCGGCGTCAACGGCACGCCCAGCTTCTACGTCAACGGCTACCTGTACCAGGGCGACTTCGATTCGCTGGTACACGCCATCGGCCGGGTCATCGCGCGGCAGCAGTGACAGCATGCGGCCGGCACCCGAAACGCCAACCACCACGAACGAGAAGACCATGCCCTCCACCGAATCATTGCCGGGAAATCTCCCGGCGCTGCTGCCGCAGCTCGAAGCGCTGTACACCGATATCCACGCGCACCCCGAACTCTCGATGCAGGAGACCCGCACCGCGAGCCTGGCCGCCGACCACTTGCGTGCGGCCGGGTATGAAGTGACCACCGGCGTGGGCAAGACCGGTGTGATCGGCCTGCTGCGCAACGGCGACGGGCCCACCGTGATGCTGCGCGCGGACATGGACGCGCTGCCGGTCGAGGAAGCCACCGGCGCGCCGTACGCCAGCAAAGCCACCGCGACCGACCGCGAGGGCAACACCGTACCGGTGATGCACGCCTGCGGCCACGACATGCACGTCGCCTGGCTGGTCGGCGCCACCACGCTGCTGGCGCAGACGCGCGACAGCTGGCGCGGCACGCTGATGGCGGTGTTCCAGCCGGCGGAAGAAACGGCCGAAGGCGCCCAGGCGATGATCGACGACGGGTTGTTCAAGCGTTTCCCCAAGCCCGACGTGGTGCTCGGCCAGCACGTGATGGTGGGTCCGGCCGGCGCCATCGGTGGACGCAAGGGGGTGATCACCTCGGCGGCCGACAGCCTGCAGATCCGCCTGTTCGGGCGCGGCGCGCACGGCTCGATGCCGCAGGCCAGCATCGATCCGGTGGTGATGGCGGCATCGACGGTGCTGCGGCTGCAGACCATCGTCGCGCGCGAACTGGCGCCCACCGAGGCGGCGGTGCTCACGATCGGCTCGCTGCAGGCCGGCACCAAGGAAAACGTGATTCCCGACGAGGCCGTCATCAAGCTCAACGTGCGCACTTTCGACGAGGGCGTGCGCGCGCGCGTGCTGGCCGCGATCACCCGCATCGTCAACGCCGAGGCGGCGGCATCGGGCGCGCCGAAGCCGCCGGAGATCACGCCGCTGGACAACTACTCGCTGGTCACCAACGACGAGGCGGCGACCACGACCGTGGTCGAGGCCTTCCGCCGCCACTTCCCGGCCGAGCGCATCCGGCAGACCGGGCCGACCTCGGCCAGCGAGGACTTCGGCTCGTTCGGCGCCGAGTGGGGCGTGCCGTCGGTGTTCTGGTTCGTCGGCGGCACCGATCCCGACACCTACGCCAAGGCCAAGGCCGCGAACCGGCTCAACGAGATCCCCACCAACCACAACCCGCGCTTCCTGCCGGTGCTGCACCCCACGCTGGAGACCGGCGTGGAGACGCTGATGGTGGCCGCGCGGGCGTGGCTGGCGGCGGCGCCCTGAGCCCATGGAACAGCCGGTCGAAGCCACCCGGGCCGTGCTGCACGTGCTGCCGCTGGTGCTGGACCTCGGCGGCACCTTCGTGTTCGCCATCAGCGGTGCGGTGGTCGCGGTCAGGCATCGGCTCGACGTGTTCGGCGTGCTGGTGCTGGCGTTCGCAGCAGGCAACGCGGGCGGCATCACGCGCGACCTGCTGATCGGTGCGGTGCCGCCGGCGGCGATCGCCGATCTGAAGTACGTCGGCGTGTCCGCGCTGGCCGGCTTGCTCACCTTTTTCTGGTACCCGGTGACGAACCGGTTGCGCCGCGACGTGCTGTGGCTGGATGCCGTGGAACTGGCTTTCTTCGCGGTCGCCGGCGCCCAGAAGGCACTGCTGCACGGCATCGACCCGGTCATGGCGGCCCTGCTCGGCATGCTCACCGGCATCGGCGGCGGCATGCTGCGCGACGTGCTGGTGTCTGGCATCCCCAGCGTGCTGCGCGCCGACCTGTATGCGCTGGCGGCGCTGGCCGGCGCCGGCGTGGTGGTCAGCGCCCATCTGCTGCACCTGTCGCCGATGGCGGCTGCGCTAGCCGGCGGCGGCGTGTGCTTCGCGCTGCGTTTCATGGCGATCCGCCACGGCTGGCACCTGCCGACGGCGCGGCCGCCAGAGGCTGCAGCAGCGGACGCGCCGCAGCGCCGACACCACGACGAGGAGAACTGACATGGGAACCTGCGTCTTGCGGTGCGGTGGCATGTTCGATGGCGTAGCCGACCGCCTGACCGGCCCGGTCGAGATCCTCGTGGAAGACGATCGCATCGCCGAGATCGGACCCGCGGTGCGCCGCCCGCCCGACGTGCAGACGATCGACCTGTCCGGGCACACGGTGAGCCCCGGCTTCATCGACTGCCACGTCCACCTGACCATGGATGCCGCCGACCTGGCGCAGCAGACGCTGGCCTCGTCCGCAACCAAGGCGCTCAAGGGGCTGAGCATCGCCCGCGAGTACATGCGCTACGGCTTCACCACCCTGCGCGACATGGGCTGCGTCGATCCGGACTTCCCCACCGTGGACCTGCGCAACGCGCTCGCCGCCGGCCTCGTCGAGGGGCCGCGGCTGATCGTCGCCGCGCACATCATCAGCTCGTCGGCCGGGCATGGCGACCTGCGCGGGTTCTACGGCCCGCGCTGGGACATCCCCGTCTCCGCCCTCGCCGACGACGCGGGCACGATCAAGGCGCTGGTGCGCCGCGAGCACGCCTTCGGCAGCGACTGGATCAAGACCACCAACACCGGCGGCTACTTCAGCCCCGGCGACGACCCGGCCCGGGTGACCTGGTTCGACGACGAGATGAACCTGCTCGCCGCCACCGCGCGGCAGCTGGGCATGCCGGTGGCGGTGCACACCGGCGCCGCCGACGGTTGCCGGCAGGCGATCCGCGCCGGCGCGCGCAGCCTGGAACACGCCTACCTGATCGATGCCGAGGCGCTGGCGATGGCGGAGCAGGTCGGCGCCTGGCTGGTGCCGACGATGCAGATGACCCAGGAAGACCTGCACGCCCTGCACGAGCACACCTTGCCGTGCCAGGCGATCTGGAAGTTCAGCCGCGACAGCGGCACGATCGTCGAGTCGCAGCGGCTGATCGCGCAGAGCAAGGTGAAGATCGCCTACGGCACCGACTGCGGCATGTTCCCCTTCAGCCACGGCATCCTCGAATTCCAGGCGATGGTGGCGGCCGGCCTTACGCCGCTGCGCGCGCTGAAAGCCGCTACCAGCGTCGCCGCGGAGCTGCTCGGCCAGGACGACATTGGCGTACTCGCGGTCGGCAAGCACGCCGACATCGTGGCCATGCCGGGCGACCCGCTGGCCGACATCGGCGCCACTGCCAGGGTGGATTTCGTGATGAAGAGCGGGCGCGTCCAGCGCGGGCCGGCGAAGGCGGCGAGCCATTGAAGACGGGCGCGGGCGCCGTCGGCGCTCAGCCGAACTGCACGGACAGCATCGAGATCGAACCGCCGTCCATGCCCTCGACCGGGAACGTCACCGGCTCGCCCGGCTCGCTGGCGCCGATCACGTAGAGCAGTGGCAGGTAGTGCTCCGGCGTGGGGATCGCCAGCTCCGCGTCGGGGCCCAGCGCCTCGTAGTCCACCAGCGCCGGGTGGTCACCCCGCAACATCAGCTCGCGCGCGGTCGCCTCGAAACGCTGCGCCCAGTCGAACGGCTCGACCGGATGCCGGCCCCAGGCATAGGCGTGCAGGTTGTGCACCACATTGCCGCTGCCGAGCAGCAGCACGTCTTCGTTGCGCAACGGACGCAACCGGCGACCCAGTTCGTAGTGGAACGCCGGCGGCTGCGTCTCGTCGATGGACAACTGCACCACCGGCACGTCGGCGGCGGGAAACACATGGCGCAGCACCGACCAGGTGCCGTGGTCCAGCCCCCACGCAAGATCCGCGCGCACGTCCAGCGGCTGCAGCAGTTCGCGCACGCGGCGCACCAGGCTGGGATCGCCGGGTGCCGGGTATTGCACCTCGAACAGCTCGCGCGGGAAGCCGCCGAAATCATGGATGGTGCGCGGCGCCGCCATCGCGGTGACCGCGGTGCCCGGCAGGTACCAGTGCGCCGACACCGCCAGCACCGCGCGCGGCCGCTGCGGCAGGCGCTGGCCGAGCGCCGCCCAGCCCTGCGTCCAGGCGTTGACGTGCAGCGCATTCATCGGATTGCCGTGGCCGAGGAAGATGGTCGGCATACGTGTGTTCATGGCATGTCCTTCGGTATCGCCGGACGCAGCCCCGTGGCCGCCCGTGTCCACGCCGTGATGACATTCGCGGCGTTAGCTTGGCGTGAGCGATGGCGATGGCGAATGGATGTCCATTCCCGGCCGGCCCGCCGGATGACAAGCATGAAGGTCGCACTGATCGGCATCAGCGGACAGGTCGGCTCGCGCCTGCTGGCGGAACTGCTTCGGCGCGGGCACGAGGTCACCGGCATCGCCCGCAATACCGGCGGGGTGGCCGCCCGGCCGCGGTTGCTGCTGAAGAACGCCGACGCCACCCGGCCGGCGCAGCTGGCGCCGTTGCTGGCCGGCCACGACGCCGTGATCAGCGCCATGAAATTCGCCACGTCCGACGCCGCGGCGCTGATCGCCGCGCTGAAGCAGGCCGACGTGCCCCGGCTGCTGGTGGTCGGCGGCGCCGGCAGCCTGGAGGTCGCGCCGGGCAAGGCCCTGATCGATGCGCCGGGTTTCCCGGCAGCGTACAAGCCGGAGGCGGAGGCCGGGCGCCGCTTTCTCGAAACGCTGCGCCAGGAATCGCGGCTCGACTGGAGCTTCCTGTCACCCTCGGCCGAGTTCGTGCCGGGCGAGCGCACCGGCAGCTTCCGGCTCGGCGACGAGCGCCTGCTCACCGACGCGAGCGGCCGCAGCTGGATCTCGATGGAAGACTTCGCCATTGCCATGGTCGACGAACTGGAGGCGCCGAAGCATTCGCGACAGCGCTTCACCGTCGGTTACTGACCGCAGCCGGGTGGCTGCGGCGCGTTCCACCCACCAGGACGACACGCACATGAAAACCTACAAAGTCGGCTATCTCGTCGGCAGCCTCGCCAAGGGCTCGATCAACCGTCTGCTGGCCAAGGCGCTCACCCGCCTCGCGCCGTCCGGGCTGCAACTGGTGGAGATCCCGATCCGGGACCTGCCGCTGTACAGCTACGACTACGACGCCGACTTCCCGCCGGTGGCGCGCGCGTTCAAGCAGGCGATCGCCGAGGTCGACGGGGTGCTGTTCGTCACCCCGGAGTACAACCGCTCGATCCCCGGCGCACTGAAAAATGCGATCGACTGGGCCAGCCGGCCATGGGGCAAGAACTCGTTCGCGCGCAAACCCTCCGGCATCATCGGCACCTCGCCCGGCTCGATCGGCACCGCGGTGGCCCAGCAGCAGCTGCGCGGCGTGCTGTGCTTCTGCAACTCGCCGCTGATGAACACGATGGAGGCGTACATCCAGTTCAAGCCGGGGCTGATCTCGGAAGACGGCACGGTCAGCGACGACTCCACCGCCGAGTTCCTGGGCAACTACCTGAAGGAACTGCACCTGTTCATCGAGCGCGTGCTGACCGTGCATCCGCGCGAGAACTGAAGCCGCGACTTCCCGCCCGCATAACCTCGCCGCCGTTCGCGCACGGGTACGGCGGCGGCTCACGGGGGTTCCGGCAACGCTATTCCTCGATCTGCGCGTCGATGCTCGCCGTGCCGCCGCCGTTCCTGACGAACCACAGCAGGCCGCCGGCGATCGAGAGATTTTTCATGAAGTTGATCACCTGGCCCTGGTCGGCGAAATTCGTGTGCGCGATCAGCGCCGCGCCCACGGTGAACAATGCGATCACGGCCGCCACCCAGCGGGTCTTGAAGCCGAACAGCAGGGCAAGTCCACCGCCCAGCTCGATGAGGATGACCAACGGCGTCACCACCACGGCCAATGGGATGTGCACCGAGGTGAAGTAGGCCACCGTGGCGCTGAAACCGGTCAGCTTCTGCCAGCCGGAGATGATGAAGATCTGCGCCATCAACAGACGTGCCGCCACGCTTATCAATTTGTCCATGACGTTCTCCTCGGGATTTCGTCAGATGGCGCATGCCGGCTCGTCCGGGACGGGCGGCATGGCCTGGATTGGACTCGAACCTCGCCACATTACGCCGTCAGGATGACTCGCAATCACGCATGCCATCCCGCGAGGATCATCTGCCTGGCGCCATCCACGCGCAATCGGTTCGCCGGCACGCACGGGAGGACGCCAGCATCCCGTGCACGCGGGCGCCCCACGGCACCGGCACCATCCCCGACGCCTTCGTGATCGGCCTGTACACGCAGGTGACGTTCCGAGCGCGACCCCGCTGAAACGACAACGGGCGCCGAGGCGCCCGTTGCCTTCACCGCACGATCGACCCGCTCAGAGCGAGTAGTACATCTGGAACTCCAGCGGATGGGTGCTGGCGCGGTACTTGGTCACTTCCTTCATCTTCACCTCGATGTAGGCGTCGATGAAGTCGTCGGTGAACACGCCGCCGGCCTTCAGGAACTCGCGGTCCTTGTCCAGCGCTTCCAGCGCGGCGTCCAGGCTGGAGCACACCTGCGGGATGTTCTTCTCCTCTTCCGGCGGCAGGTCGTACAGGTCCTTGTCGGCCGGCGCGCCGGGGTCGATCTTGTTCAGGATGCCGTCGAGGCCGGCCATCATCAGCGCGGTGAACACCAGGTAGCCGGAGTTCATCGGGTCGGGGAAGCGCACCTCGATGCGGCGGCCCTTCGGGCTGGCCACGTACGGGATGCGGCAGCTCGCCGAGCGGTTGCGCGCCGAATACGCCAGCATCACCGGCGCCTCGAAGCCCGGCACCAGGCGCTTGTAGCTGTTGGTGGTGGAGTTGGCGAACGCGTTGATCGCGCGGGCGTGCTTGAAGATGCCGCCGATGTACCACAGCGCGGTCTGGCTGAGGCCACCGTAGAGGTCGCCGGCGAACAGGTTCTCGCCGTTCTTGGCCAGCGACTGGTGCACGTGCATGCCCGAGCCGTTGTCGCCGACCAGCGGCTTGGGCATGAAGGTGACGGTCTTGCCGTTCTGGTGCGCCACGTTCTTGATGACGTATTTCATCGTCATCAGCTCGTCGGCCTTCTTCACCAGCGTGTTGAACTTGACGCCGATCTCGCACTGGCCGGCGTTCGCCACTTCGTGGTGGTGCACCTCGACGGTCTGGCCGAGCGACTCCAGCACCTTGCACATGTCCGCGCGCAGGTCGCCCAGCGAATCGACCGGGCTGACCGGGAAGTAGCCGCCCTTCACGCCCGGACGGTGGCCGTGGTTCTCGCCGTCGTACTTGTAGCGCGACGACCACGCCGCCTCTTCCGAACCGATCTCGTAGAACACGCGGCCCGGATCGTTCTGCCAGCGCACCGAGTCGAAGATGAAGAACTCCGGCTCGGGGCCGAAGTACGCGGTGTCGGCGATGCCGGTGGATTTGAGGTAGGCCTCGCCGCGCTTGGCGATCGAGCGCGGGTCGCGGCCGTAGGCCTGCATGGTGCTCGGTTCCAGCACGTCGCAATGCAGGATCAGCTGCACGTGCGAGCTGAACGGGTCGAGGTGGGCGGTGTCCGGGTCGGGCAGCAGGATCATGTCCGACTCGTTGATGCCCTTCCAACCGGTGATCGAGGAGCCGTCGAACATCTTGCCGTCCTCGAACGTCGACTCGTCGATCGCGTGGGCCGGGAAGGTGACGTGGTGGTGCACGCCGAGCATGTCGGCGAAGCGCAGGTCGACGAACTCGACTTCGTGTTCCTGGATCAGGTCGAGCACTTTGTTGGCGGACATGGAACAACCTCGATGGTGGATGGTGGCGGATGACAAGCCTTTGGCAAGGTCCATGCCAGCAACCGGAACTCTTGTCCGGCAAGGGCTTGGCGGAGGCCGCGACCGTAGCCCGGGAACCACTGGCAACATGACGGTGCAAACTTTCAGGCATATTGCACCATCATGGGCTGCACGGCCTGTACCGCAGCCCTTGCCTCAGCCATCGTAGGCGCTTTCGCCATGCGAGGTAATGTCCAGCCCTTCGCGCTCGGCCTCGTGCGGCACGCGCAGCCCGAACACTGCCTTGACCACCAGGCAGGCCGCCACCGCGACCAGTCCGCTCCACAGCACGGTGATGCCCACGCCCAGCGCCTGCACGCCGAGCTGGCGGAGCACCGAATAGCCCGCCGCACCGGTGCCGCCCAGCCCCGGCGTGCTGAACACGCCGGTCAGCAGCGCACCGACGATGCCGCCGACGCCGTGCACGCCGAACACGTCGAGCGCGTCGTCCGCATGCAGCCACCGCTTCAGCCCGGCCACGCCCCACACGCAGCCGAGGCTGGCCAGCGCGCCGATCACGATCGCGCCCAGCGGCCCCACCGTGCCGCAGGCCGGGGTGATGCCGACCAGCCCGGCCACCGCGCCGGAGGCGCCGCCCACCATCGAGGCGTGCCCGCGCTTCCGCGCCTCCACCGCCAGCCACGCCAGCACCGCCGCCGCCGCGGCCAACAGGGTGTTGAGGAAGGCCAGCGCCGCGCCCGCGTTCGCCTCCAGGTTGGAGCCGGCGTTGAAGCCGAACCAGCCGACCCACAGCAGCGCCGCACCGAGCATGGTGAAAGTCACGTTGTGCGGCTTCATCGGTTCGCGGCCGAAACCGAGCCGTGGCCCGACCAACCAGGCGGCGACCAGCCCGGCCACGCCGGCGTTGATGTGCACCACGGTGCCGCCGGCGAAATCCAGCGCGCCCCGGGCGAACAGGAAGCCCTGCGGTCCGGCCCACACCATGTGCGCGATCGGCAGGTAGGCGAAGGTGAACCAGATCGCCACGAACAGCAGCAGCGCGCCGAAACGCATGCGCTCGGCGATCGCGCCCACGATCAGCGCGCCGGTGATGCCGGCGAAGGTGGCCTGGAACGCCACGAACACATATTCCGGCAGCGCCACGCCGGTGGTGAACGTGGCCGCCAGCGTGTCCTTCGTTACTCCGTGCAGGAACAGCTTGTGGAAATTGCCGATCACCGCGCCGCCGCCGCTGAAGGCGAGGCTGTAGCCGTACGCCACCCACAACAGCAGCAGCAACGAGCACACGGTCAGCACCTGCATCAGCACCGACAGCACGTTCTTCGCGCGCACCAGGCCGCCATAGAACAGCGCCAGACCAGGCACCGTCATCAGCAGCACCAGCAAGGTGGAAGTGAGCATCCACGCCACGTCGCCCTTGTCGACCACGGGTGCGGGCGTGGCGGCGTGCAGCAGCGGCGTGGCGAGCAGCAGCAGGCCCCTGGCGATGCCGCGAGGGAGGTTGGACTTCTTCATGGGGAACCTCACGGAGCGGGGATCAGAGCGCATCGGCGTCGAGCTCGCCGGTGCGGATGCGCACCACCCGTTCCACGCCGGTGACGAACACCTTGCCGTCGCCGACGTTGCCGGTGCGCGCGGCGTGCTGCAGCTCCTCCAGCACCGCATCGAGCAGCGCGTCGGGCACCACCATCTCGACCTTCAGCTTGGGCAGGAAATCGACCACGTACTCGGCACCGCGGTACAGCTCGGTGTGGCCCTTCTGGCGGCCGAAGCCGCGCACCTCGGTCACCGTGATGCCCGAGGCGCCGGCATGCGCCAGCGCGTCGCGCACCTCGTCAAGCTTGTACGGACGGATGATGCTGGTGATCAGTTTCATGGGTGACTCCACCGCAGGAGGTCTTTCAGAACGATCCGACCAGGGCTGGCAAACATGCAGCCGCGCCCAGCTCCAGTCGCCGTACGAGGCGACGGACACGTTCGCCACGCACGTCGGCGTCCCGGCCATGCGCAAGCCGCGCACGGCTGCCATGGCCTTGCTCAGCAAGGCCTGTGCCATCGGATGAAGTCGTTGCAACAGCGGCATCACGGCCGGCGGGCAGGCCGGCGCCTGCCCGTGTTGGCACCAGCCGCGATCACCAGCACGAACCGTTTGCACTGTTCCAGTGCGCCGGCCGCATTCATCCCGCTGCCACGCACCGGGGCCGCTGCCGGTCTACCGGAAGCTCACCCGGCCGCCCTCGGCACGGCAGCATGACGCACACCCCCCGCGACGGCTCGCCGGGAAGTCCCCGGCCCTGGTCGAACGGACAAGCCGCGCACTCAACGCGGTTTGCACCGGTACTCTTCGGCCATCCTGTCCACCTCATCGGGTGAAATATGGCGGTCGAGCATTTCCTGCGTGGTCAGGCTTCGCCATGAGTCGACCGCAACGCAGTGGGGATCGGTGGCACCGAACAGACCCGCGAGCATGCGTACCGCACCGCTGACCCCCTGCGAACGTGGATCGACCATGTGCACACCGGAAACAATCGGCCTGCTCGAACCCGGCAGGCGCACGACCGGCACGCGTTGCTGCGCTGCTCGCAGACCGGCGTCGAAGCGGCTGCCACCGGCAACGTAGTCCGCCACCGGTACCGCCGGCGATTCCGACCGTTGCGGGCGAACCTCTGCCGGAGCCTTGTCCGGGACGACGGGGCGACGCACGACCGTCACCGGAATAAGTTTTGATGCTGTGCCCTGCCGTGTTCGCGCGGAGATGCCCGGAGGCGACTTGGCGGGCAGCGTGATGAAGCGGATCCTGATGGCCGCATCTCCGGCAGTTGCATGAACGACTCGTACACGCGGCCATGGCACGCCCTGCAAGAGGGCGAACAATCCCAGGTGGAGGAGCGCGACCAGCGCAAGAATCGCCGTCCGCGCCATGGATTCACGCCATGCGCGGGCCAAATGTGCCCCGATCGTTGTCCTGCCGTGCCGCGAGGCAGCGAGTCCGTGCACTCGGATCAACGCCCCGCCTGACCGGAGGCCGGACCAACCTGTTGTTCGTCGGGCGACTGTACGGCAAATCCTTCGCGGTGCAGCCGGGCCAGATAGCCGTCAGCCGACAGCAACTGCTCCATGGGCAGCAACGCGAATGTCTGGGTGTTGTCCTTGAGGGCCTTCCTGGCCGCACCCAGCCATGCGCCATCGATCCGTTGCTGGACATCGGACATGCCGAGCCTTCTCGGAAACCTCGCACCGCTTATCGCGGACAGGCAGGAATCCTTTTGCGGGCTGGCCAGCGTGCTTTGAAGCGTCTCGATATCACCAGTGGACCAGGCGTTCGCGCGCGCGGCGACTTGTCCCATGTCGCTGCCGATGGCGTCGATGATCTGGCTCAGGCATTCCAGGTCTTCCATCGATGACTGTTTGAACGTCTTCGCCGCCGCGCGTGGATTTTCGAGTATCAGCCGATAGCTGGTACCGACGGCGGCCACCCCATGCCGTGCAGCCATCACATCCACGATCCCCCGCACGCCGCCGTCGGCAGTCAGGCCGGCCCTTTTCATGGCCACGTCATAGAGCGCTTTCCCGGCAAAGATCGGCCGCAGGCGTTTGAAGCGGTGGCTGTCGCCAAGATATTCCTGGCGCCGGCTGTCCCAGCGCGCGTAAAGCGCCGGAGGCAACACCTGTTGCAGGGTGGCGCCGTCGGGGTTGTTCCTGAGCCCGATCATCGAAGGCAGCAGCAAGAGCTTGCCGAAGAAACCCAGGTGGGCACCGATCTCGAGGCCGGGCGGTTCGAGCAGTTGCTGCGAAGAAGCCACAACTTTCTCGACGTCACCACCCTTCCATTGCATGTGTTCCGGCAACGGCGAGACGGTCCCCAGTACCCATAGCACATGGCCGTTCTTGCTCACCTTCCACAACCCCGGCCCCGGCTGGGCACCGCTCACCAGCACCGGCGCCATGTCGGTTACCGCGCCGGACACAGGCGACGACGATTGCGCGAGCAACGTCTCTGCAAGGCAGGACGCAGCCAGTAACAGCAGGCAGAAGAGAGGCCTGACAACCTTGAACATGTCATTTCCCTTGACTATTTATCCCGTGACCGGACGTCGTTGCGCGGCCGCCACGTTCAGCATCAAACCGGCACGCGCAGCAGGCAGGCTGCCGCGAGCGCCGGGCAATGTCGTTCATGCTGCACGACGCGTCAATATGAATCTTTCATATTGACTTCGGACCTCGACCGCAGCGCCGAGGCGATACGGCTCCGCGTGGCCAGGCCGCCCACCCTGGCCACAATAGCCGTAAGCTATGCCGCTTCCCCGTCGGTTGCCTGCCGTGCCGACGCGACCCGACTTTTCCCTTGGACCCCCCGTGACCGACCTGCTCCGCGTCATCCTGCTCGGCATCATCGAAGGCATCACCGAATTCCTGCCGATCTCCTCGACCGGCCACCTGCTGATCGCCGAGCAGTTCGGCCTGGGCGCGCGCTCGGACCTGTTCAACATCGGCATCCAGGCCGGCGCGATCCTGGCGGTCACGCTGATCTACTGGAAGCGTATCTGGCAGCTGCTGACGCAGTGGCGCGAGCCAGCCAACCGCGACTACCTGCTGAAGCTGATGGTGGCGTTCGCGATCACCGCCGTGCTCGGCTTCATCGCGGTGAAGCTGGGCTTCAAGCTGCCCGAGACGGTGACCCCGGTGGCCTGGGCGCTGGTGATCGGCGGCCTGTGGATGATCGCCGCCGAGCGGCTGGCCGCGCGCCAGCCGGAGCGCAGCGCGGTGACCTGGCGCGTGGCGATCCTGGTCGGCATCGCGCAGATGATCGCCGGCATCTTCCCCGGCACCTCGCGCTCGGCCGCGACGATCTTCGCGGCGCTGCTGTTCGGCACCAGCAATCGCGCGGCGGCCACCGAGTTCGCGTTCCTGGTCGGCATTCCCACCATGTACGCGGCCACCGGCTACGAGCTGCTGAAGGTGGTGAAGGGCGGCGGCGCCGCGCACGAGGACTGGACGGCCCTGGTGGTGGGCTTCGTGGTCTCGGCGATCACGGCGTTCGTGGCGGTCAAGTGGCTGCTCGGCTACATCCGCAGCCACACCTTCACCCCGTTCGCGCTCTACCGCATCGCCTTCGGTGTGGCGCTGCTGTGGCTGGTACCGGCAGGGGCCTGAGCCCGCACCGGCACGAGCCTACGCCGCCTCGACCAGCGCCTCCCTGGAGGCCGGTTTCGGCATGGCTTTCGGCGTGGCGACCGTGCACTGGTTGGTGCGGTCGAACAGCTCGCGCACCCATTCGATGAAGGCCTGCACGCGGGCGGACAGGTGGCGCTTCTGCGGGTAGACGATCCACACCGGCTTGCCGGTCGAGCGGGTGTCGGTCATCACCACTTCGAGCATGCCCTTGTCGAGCATGCAGGCGGCCATCATGCGCGGCATCTGGGTGATGCCCAGGCCGGACGCCACCGCCTGCAGCACCGACTCGCCGTCGTTGATCAGCATGTGCGCGTCGATGTCCACGCTTACCTGTCCGCCCGGCGTGTCGAACTGCCACTGGCGCGGACGGCCGTTCGGGTAGACGTAGTTGATGCAACGGTGATCCTTCAGGTCCTCGATGCTGTGCGGCGCGCCGTGTTTGCGCAGGTACTCGGGCGAGGCGCACACCACGTTGCTGAGGTAGCCGATCTTGCGCGCGATCAGGCTGGAATCCTCCAGCTGGCCCACGCGGATCGCGCAATCCAGGCCCTCGCCGTTGAGATCCGCCGGCGAGTCGCTCATCGACAGTTCCAGCCGGATGTCCGGGTAGCGCTGCTCGAACTCGGTCAGGCGGGGGATCACCGCGGCACGCCCCACCGACAGCGAGATGCCCACGCGCAGCTTGCCGGTCGGCTTGCTGTTGGCGAAGTTCAGCGCCTCGGTCGCCTCGGCCAGGTCGGCGAGGATTTCCTTGCAACGGGCATGGAACGCGGCCCCGTCGTCGGTCAGGCGCAGCGACCGGGTGGAGCGGAACAGCAGCCGGGCGCCGAGCTGGGCTTCCAGCCGGGAAACGGCCCGGCTGACGCCGGAGGGGGTCATGCCGAGTTGGCTGGCGGCGGCGGCGAAGCTCTTGGCCTCGACCACGCGGACGAAGGTCGATATGGCGGAAAAGTCTTCCATTGCTTCAATTCCTCGTCGATTCGTGACTGGGGCGCACGAGTGTAGTGCGCGAGGAATGGATTTTCTATACCGGAAAGTACACCTATTCTCTCGACCCTCGCCGGGCCCCCCTGTCCGGCCAACAAGGTGTTGGGAGCGAAACATGAAAAAACAATGGATGCTGGTCCCGCTGATCGCCGTCACCCTGCTCGGCAGCTGGGTCCTCCTGCACGGCAATGACAGCCAGGCGCAGACCCCCGACGCGGCGCCCCCGGAAGTCACCGTGGCCCAGGCGTTGACCCGCAAGGTCAGCGACAGCGCCGAGTTCACCGGCCGGCTGGAGGCAGTCAACACGGTGCAGGTGCAGCCGCGGGTCGGCGGCTTCGTCGAATCGGTGCAGTTCCAGGAAGGCGCGCTGGTGCACAAGGGCGACGTGCTGTTCCAGCTCGACGCCCGCCCGTATCAGGCCGAGGTCGACCGCCTCGCCGCCGAGCAGGCACGGGCCCGCGCCGAGCTGGATCTGGCCCAGACCAACCAGCGCCGCGCCGAGATGCTGCTGGCCCAGCACGCGATCGCGCAGCAGGAAGCCGACCGCCAGGCCACCACCGCGCAGAGCGCGCGGGCACAGCTGGGCGCAGCCACCGCCGCGCTCGCCGCGGCACGGCTGAACCTGGACTTCACCCGGGTACGCGCGCCGATCGACGGTCGCGTCAGCAACGCCCGCGTCACCCCAGGCAACCTGGTCACCAGCAGCGACGTGCTGACCAGCGTGGTCTCGGTCAACCCGGTCTATGTCTACTTCGACGTGGACGAACAGACCTGGCTCAAGCTCGACCACCTGCGCGCCGACGCGAAGCAGGCCGGCCGCAATGCGCGGATCGAGGCGGCGATGGGCCTGGCCGACGAATCCGGTTATCCGCACGAGGGCCGCCTCGACTTCGTCGACAACCAGTTGCACACCGGCTCCGGCACGATGCGCCTGCGCGCGGTGTTCGACAACGCGGACGGCCTGTACACGCCCGGCCTGTACGCCCGTGTGCAGCTGCAGAGCGGTCCCGCGCAATCGCGCGTGCTGGTCGACGACCGCGCGATCGGCACCGACCTGGGCAACCAGTTCGTCTACGTGGTCGACAAGGATCACAAGGTGCAGTACCGCAAGGTCGACACCGGTGCGCTGTTCCATGGCTTGCGCGTGATCGACAGCGGCGTGCAGCCAAGTGACCTGGTGGTGGTCAACGGCCTGCAGCGCGTGCGCCCCGGGGTGGAAGTGAATCCGCAGAAGGTGGCGATGAGCTACCGGCTGAACAGCGCGGACAAGGCGCTGGTCGAGCGCGGCGATATGCCGGATGCCGACAAGCGCACGGCGCAGGCCGATACGACGGCAACCAAGGCTCCGCAAGGCTGAGCACAACTCCCTCCCCTGCGGCAATCCCAAGGGGATTGCCGCAGGGGAGGTTGGAGAGGGGTGAAGCCCTCCGACCCGCTGCAAAGCAAGAACAAGAGCGTTACCCCCTCCCCACCTCCCCCTGCAAGCAGGGGGAGGAGCAAAGAGCCGAGACGTCGCCAACGTTTCGTCGAGGATGCATTGCATGAAAAACATCGCCCAATTCTTCGTCGACCGGCCGATCATGGCCGCCGTGCTGTCGCTGCTGTTCGTGATCACCGGCGCCATCTCGGTGTTCCAGCTGCCGATCAGCGAGTACCCCGAAGTGGTGCCACCCACTGTGGTAGTGCGCGCGGCCTATCCCGGCGCCAATCCGAAGGTGATCGCGCAAACCGTCGCCACCCCGCTGGAGGAACAGATCAACGGCGTGGAGGGCATGCTGTACACCTCCTCGCAGGCGACCAGCGACGGCGCACTCACCCTCACCGTGACATTCGCGCTGGGCACCGACCTCAATACCGCCCAGGTCGACGTGCAGAACCGCGTGGCGCAGGCGCTGCCGAAACTGCCCGAGGAAGTGCAGCGGCTCGGCGTGACCACGCAGAAGAGCTCGCCCGACCTGACCATGGTGGTGCACCTTACCTCGCCCGACCAGCGCTACGACATGCTGTACCTGTCGAACTACGCGCGGCTGCACGTGAAGGACGTGCTGGGCCGGCTCGACGGCGTCGGCGACGTGCAGATCTTCGGCGCCGGCGAATACTCGATGCGCGTGTGGCTGGACCCGCAGAAGCTGGCGCAGCGCTCGCTGACCACCGGCGACGTGATCAACGCGATCCGCGAGCAGAACGTGCAGGTCGCCGCCGGCGCGCTGAATGCGCCGCCGGGGCCGGGCAACGCCGCGTTCCAGCTCAACATCAACACGCGCGGCCGGCTGGTCAGCGAGGAAGATTTCCGCCGCATCATCGTGCGCACCGACGCCAATGGCGGCGTGACGCACCTTGGCGACGTCGCCAAGGTGGATCTCGGCTCGAACAACTACGCGCTGCGCAGCCTGCTCGACAACCAGCCGGCGGTGGCGCTGCCGATCTTCGCGCGGCCCGGCTCCAACGCGATCCAGATTTCCGACGAGGTGCGCGCCACCATGGCGCAGCTGAAGCAGGATTTCCCGCAGGGCGTGGACTACTCCATCGTGTACGACCCCACCGTGTTCGTGCGCGGCTCGATCGAGGCGGTGGCGCACACCTTGCTGGAAGCGATCCTGCTGGTGGTGCTGGTGGTGATCCTGTTCCTGCAGACCTGGCGCGCCTCGATCATCCCGCTGGTGGCGGTGCCGGTGTCGCTGATCGGCACCTTCGCGGTGATGCACCTGGCCGGCTTCTCGCTCAACGCCTTGAGCCTGTTCGGCCTGGTGCTGGCGATCGGCATCGTGGTCGATGATGCGATCGTGGTGGTGGAGAACGTGGAACGGCACAT
Source organism: Rhodanobacter sp. KK11 (assembly GCF_033345435.1). Lineage (NCBI taxonomy): Bacteria > Pseudomonadati > Pseudomonadota > Gammaproteobacteria > Lysobacterales > Rhodanobacteraceae > Rhodanobacter > Rhodanobacter sp. KK11. The sequence continues at coordinate 160,546 of NZ_JAWPMI010000002.1, read as the reverse complement.
CGAGCTCGGCGAATCACCGCGTGAAGCGACGCGCAAGGCGATGTACGAGGTCACCGGACCGATCGTCGCCACCGCGCTGGTGCTGTGCGCGGTGTTCATCCCGACCGCCTTCGTCAGCGGCCTCACCGGCCAGTTCTACCGCCAGTTCGCGCTGACCATCGCGATCTCCACGGTGATCTCCGCGTTCAACTCGCTGACCCTGAGCCCGGCGCTGGCCGCCGTGTTGCTGAAACCGCACGACGCGCCGAAGGACCGCCTCACCCGCGGCATCGACCGCGCGCTCGGCTGGCTGTTCCGCCCGTTCAACCGCGTCTTCCATCGCGGCGCGGAGCGCTACGTCGGCGGCGTCAGGCGCGTCGTCGGCAAGGGCAAGCTGGCGCTGGTGGTGTATGCCGGCCTGATCGCGCTGACCTGGTTCGGCTTCTCGCACGTACCGACCGGCTTCGTGCCGGGCCAGGACAAGCAGTACCTGGTGGCATTCGCGCAGTTGCCCGACGCGGCGTCGCTGGACCGTTCCGAGGACGTGATCAAGCGGATGAGCGCCATCGCGATGAAGCAGCCAGGCGTGGAACACGCCATCGCGTTTCCCGGCCTGTCGATCAATGGCTTCACCAACTCCACCAACTCGGGCATCGTGTTCGTGGCGCTGAAGTCGTTCGACCAGCGCGAAAGCGCGGATCTTTCCGCCGGCGCGATCGCCGGGGCGCTGAACCAGAAGTTCGCCACGATCCAGGATGCGTACATCGCGGTGTTCCCGCCGCCGCCGGTGATGGGGCTGGGCACGATCGGCGGCTTCCGCATGCAGATCGAGGACCGCGGCGACCGCGGCTTCAACGAGCTGTACCAGCAGACGCAAAACCTGATCGCCGCCGGCCGCAAGGAGCCGGCGCTGGCCGGGCTGTTCTCCAGCTTCCAGGTCAGCGTGCCGCAGGTGGACGCCGACGTGGACCGCGAGAAGGCCAAGACAGTGGGCGTGAACCTGGGCGACGTGTACCAGGCCATGCAGGCCTACCTGGGCTCGCTCTACGTCAACGACTTCAACCGCTTCGGCCGCACCTACCAGGTGAACGTCTCGGCCGACCCGGCGTTCCGCCATACGCCCGAGGACATCCTGCAGCTGAAGACGCGCAACGCGCAGGGCCGGATGGTGCCGCTGGGTTCGTTCGTCACCGTGAAGCAGGGCGCCGGCCCGGATCGCGTGCAGCACTACAACGGCTACGCCACCGCCGAGATCAACGGCGGCCCGGCGCCGGGCTTCAGCTCCGGCCAGGCGCAGGCGGCGATGGAGAAGCTGGCGAAGGACAACCTGCCCAACGGCTTCAGCTTCGAATGGACCGAGCTGACCTACCAGCAGATCCTCGCCGGCAACACCGCGGTGCTGGTGTTCCCGCTGTGCGTGCTGCTGGTGTTCCTGGTGCTGTCCTCGCTGTACGAGAGCTGGTCGCTGCCGCTGGCGGTGATCCTGATCGTGCCGATGGTGCTGCTGTCCGCGATCGCCGGCGTGTGGCTCTCGGGCGGCGACAACAACATCTTCACCCAGATCGGCTTGATCGTACTGGTCGGACTGGCGTGCAAGAACGCGATCCTGATCGTCGAGTTCGCCCGCGAAATGCAGCTGGAAGGCATGTCGCGCCATGAGGCGGTGCTGGAAGCGGCAAGGCTGCGCCTGCGCCCGATCCTGATGACCTCGATCGCCTTCATCATGGGCGTGGTGCCGCTGGTGACCTCGCACGGCGCCGGCGCCGAGATGCGCCACGCGATGGGCGTGGCGGTGTTCGCCGGCATGCTCGGCGTGACCATCTTCGGACTGATCTACACGCCGCTGTTCTACGTCGTCATCCGCGCGCTGGTCGAGCGCCGCGAGGCGCGCGCGGCCGAACGCGCCGCCGCGCATGCGCTGCCGGCGCTGGAGAACCACTGATGAAAATTTTCATGACCATGTTCGGCACCTATGCGTCCCGGGATCTCGACCGTAGGGCGGGCACCGCCCGCCATACCGCTACGGCGGGCGATGCCGACACCGCGGCGGGCAGTGCCCGCCCTACGCGCCGCCGCTCCACGTCCATTGGGGTGTTCCGAGCCTCGCTGCTGGCCGCGGCCATCGTGCTGGCGGGCTGCGCCAGCGTCGGCCCCGACTACCACGCCGTCAAGATCGCCGCGCCGCAGCTGCAAAGCCTCGACGCCGCCCAGGAAAGCAACGCGCAGTTCCAGGCCGCGTGGTGGAAGCAGTTCGACGACCCGGTGCTGGATGCGTTGATCCAGCGCGCGGCGGCGAACAACCTCGACCTGCGCATTGCGGTGGCGCGGCTCAACGAATCGCGTGCGCTGCTCAGCGGCGCGAAGTCCGACCAGCTGCCCAGCATCGACACCGGCGCGAGCTACACCCGCAGTCGCGGCCAGCAGCCGGGCTTCAGCGAGCAGCGACTCACCACGACCACCTACCAGGCCGGCTTCGACGCGTCGTGGGAACTGGACTTGTTCGGCGGTGTGCGCCGCTCGGTGGAGGCGGCCGGCGCCGACCTCGGCGCCAGCGAAGCGGCGCTGCACGACGCACAGGTCAGCCTGCTGGCCGAGGTGGCGCGCAACTATTTCGAGCTGCGCGGCAGCCAGCTGCGGCTGGACATCGCCCGCCGCGACATCGACAACCAGCGCCAGACCGTGCAGCTCACCGAAGTGCGCCAGCAGGTCGGCACCGGCTCGGAGCAGGACGTAGCCAGCGCCAGGGCGCGCCTCGCCGCGGTGCAGGCGCAGCTGCCGCTGCTGCAGGCCCAGGCCAGCGCCATCGAATACCGCCTCGCCGTGTTGCTGGGCGCGCGCCCCGGCGAGCTCGACATCGACGTGTCGCCGAAGAGCTTCAAGCCAATCGCCACGACGCTGCCGATCGGCGACGCCGGCGACGTGCTGGCGCGCCGTCCGGACGTGCGCATGGCCGAACGCGAATACGCCGCCGCCACCGCGCGCATCGGCGTGGCCAAGGCGGATTTCTTCCCGCACCTCACGCTGGGCGGCTTCCTCGGCTTCCTGTCCGGTCGCAGCAACGATTTCGGCAGCCCGGCGACGCGCGCCTGGTCGCTGGCGCCGAGCATCAGCTGGGCCGGGCTCAACGTGCAGCGCGTGCGCGCCAACCTGCATGCCAGCGAGGCGCGCGCCGAGGCGGCGCAGGCGAACTACCAGCGCACCGTGCTGGAAGCGATCGAGGACATCGACAACGCGGTCACCGGCTTCAACCAGCAGCGCGTGCGCGTCGACCACCTGATCGAGCAGGCCGCACAGAGCAAGCGCGCCGCCGACCTCGCCCGCGTGCGCTACCAGGAAGGCGCCACCGGCTTCCTCGAACTGCTCGACGCCGAACGCACCCAGCTCGCCGCCGAGGACGACCTGGCCCAGGCCGAAGCGGCGATCAACACCCGCGCGGTGGCCCTGTACAAGTCGCTCGGCGGCGGCTGGCAGGCCTGCGGCGACGAACGTTGCAGCGCGCTGGCGCAGGCCGGCACCGCGCCATGAGCCGGCCCGCCCGGCGCCCGCCGGCAGCGACGCCGGCGATCACGCCGACGTATCGCGTGGCGCTGGTCAGCGGCGCCAACCGCGGGCTCGGCTTCGAGGTGGCGCGCCAGCTCAGCGAGCACGGCATCACCGTGCTGCTGGGCGCACGCGACCTGGACAAGGGCCTGCGCGCGGCTCGCCAGCTGGCCGGCGCGCCCGGCGAGGTGATCGCGGTGCAACTCGACGTCACGCAACAGGAGCAGGTCGACACGCTGGCGCGCCGGATCGACGTCACCTGGGGCCGGCTCGACGTGCTCATCAACAACGCCGGCGGTTATTACGACCACGACGCGCGAGCCAGCGACGGCGACCTCACCCAGGCGCTGGCGGCGATGCAGACCCACTTGTTCGGCAGCTGGCGGCTGTGCAGCGCGCTGCTGCCGCTGATGCGCCGGCACGGTTACGGCCGCATCGTCAACGTCTCCAGCGGTTGCGCCGCCAGCGCGTCGAGCGGCAGCGCCTGCGTGGCCTATCGCAGCTCCAAGTCCGCGCTCAACGCCTACACCCGCACGCTGGCGGCGGAACTGGAAGGCAGCGGCATCGCGGTCAACGCGGTGTGCCCGGGCTGGGTCGCCACCGACCTCGGCGGCCCCGGCGGCCGCCCGGTGAGCGACGGCGCCGCCGGCATCGTGTGGGCCGCCAGCCTGCCGACGCCGGCGCCGACCGGCCGCTTCTTCCGCGACGGCGAGACGATTGCCTGGTGAGGGATCCGCCGTACCGGGTCAGCGCTGCACGATGTGCGCGAACCACTCCCAGCCGCGCACGCGCTCGCAGATCAGCTTGGCGCAGGTCAGCATCGGCACCGCCAGCAGCGCGCCGGGAATGCCCCACAACCAGCCCCAGACCAGCAGCCAGAGCAGGATCGCGATCGGCGACAGCCGCATGCTGGCGCCCTGGATGAAGGGCGTGATCAGGTTGCCTTCCACCGCGGTGAGGCCGGCGAAGGTCAGCACCGGCAGGAACACTTCGAGGCTGGCATCGTTCGCGTAGAGCATGCACACCACCGCCAGCACGGTGGTGGTGACGATCGCGCCGACGTAGGGAATGAAGTTGGCGAACATCGCCACGGCGCCCCACAGCAGCGGGTCGGGCACCTTGTACAGCCACAGCATGCCGGCGGTGACCGCGCCGAGGCTGGCGTTGATCAGCAGCGCGGTGAGCAGGTAGCGCGACACCTCGCTCTGGATGCCGCGCACGATGCTCACCGCATGCCGCTTGTAGGTGAAGCCGGGGGTGATCTCGACCAGCCGGCGCAGCATCGAGTCGCCGTAGATCAGGAAGAAGAACACCAGCAGCAGCACGCTGAGCACGGCCGCCAACACCTTCGGTGCGGTGGAGACCACGTCCCAGGCGCTGATCGGGACCGGCGCGGACTGCGGCACGGCCGCGCGGGTACTGGTGCCGCTGCTGACCAGGGTCTGGGTGGCGCGGTTGGCCGCTTCCAGCGGCTTGGTGAAGCTGCGCAGTTTCGGCACGAAGCTCTTGATCGCCGCCGGCGCGCCGTGGAACCAGCCGACCGCCGGCTGCGCCAGCAGGCCCACGCCGCTGCCGATGCCGACGATCAGGCCGAGCATCAGCACGCTGGCGGTGAGCCAGCGCGGCAGGCGCAGGCGCGCACCGAAGGCGACGATCGGGTTCAGGGCCAAGCCGATGAAAGCGGCCAGCACCAGCGGAATCATCAGGGCCCTGGTCAGCGTGATGGTGTACAGCAGCGCCAGCAGCAGCAGCACGTTCAGCACCACGCGGATCGCGCGCAGGTGCCGGCGCATGCCGCGTGCGGCATTCAGCCGGGGCAGCCCCTGCCGTGCGGATTCGTCGGCCGCTTCCGGTTCATCCGGAATGGCGAGCGCGCCGACCTCGACGCCGGCTGCGCCGGGCGCCGGCGGGAGCGAGGGTTCGGGTTCGCTCATGCCGGTTCATCGCCATCGGCAGCTGCCGCCGCGGCAGGGCTGGGTGCCAGCGCACCCAGTTCGACCATCAGGCGCGCGCCGTAGGCCACCGCCTCGGCCAACCCCCCGCCGAGCAGCGAACCCAGCCCCGGCACCCGCAGCGGATGCACGTCGAGGCTGCCCAGCACGAAGCCGGCTCCGGCGGCGGTGCCCACCGTCGCCAACGGATGCCTGCGGCCACGCACCAGCAGGGCCGCCGCCGGCGTGGTCAGCGCATGCCGCGCCGCGCGCATGCGCAACCGGGCCGCCCGCACCTTCGCCACACGATCGAATACCTTCATGACCGATCCTCGCCCGGAGTGTCCTGCCCGCCGCCCGGCCCGGCCGCATCGCCGGCTTCGGCCTTGCGCAAGGTTTCGCGCATCATCGCACTCCACTCGCTGCGCGTGGCGGGCAGGCTCATCCAGTGCATGCAGCGGCGGAACAGCAGGATCGAGCCGAACAGGAACACCACTTGCAGCAGCGCCAGCGCCAGCAGCGCCCAGATCCACGACTCGAACCACGTCGCCAGCAGCAGGCCAAGCAGGCCCAGCAAGCTCAGGCCAAGCCCGACGCCGGCCACGGTGGCGGCCAGCCCCGCCAGCAGCATCAAGGAAACCGCGCTGCGCGCCAGCCCCAGCTCCGCCGCCAGCAATTGCATCTGCGCACCGAACAGCCGCTTGACCGCGCGCGCGAGCTGGCCGACCTCGGTCAGCCATCCAGACGACGACGGCGCCGGATCCGGCGCCGCCGCTGCGTGGGGTGACTCACCCTCGTCGTGCATTCCCGTTCCCTGCGTCGCGTCGCGACGCTCAGCGTCGCAGGATGCGGCCGAGCAGCCAGCCGGCGCCGAGCGCGATGGCGACCGACTGCACCGGCTTCTCGCGCACGTAGTCGCGTACCTGTTCCAGCCACGCGTCGGCGCGATCCACCGTCTCGTCATACACCTCGCGGCTGCGCTCGCTGACCCGGGCGGCCTTGTCGCTGGCCTTGTGGGCGGCCTCGGCCGCCTTGTCGGTGGCGTGATGCAGGCCTTCCTCGACGTGATCGGCGGCGCGCTCCACCTTTTCCTTGGTCGTGGCCACCGCCTCGGAAGTGGCCTGCTTGATCCGCTCGGCGCGTTCGTCGATGCGATCGCCGACGGCCTGTTCGGGGGGCTGGACTGGATTGTTCATTGCTTGCTCCGGAGAAGACTCATGGTGGCACAGATGCAATGCGACGGCCGGCCGTCAACTGGCACGGCGGAAGAACGCAATGATGGCCAGAATCAGGAAAATGACAAACAGGATCTTCGCGATGCCGGCGGCAGCACCCGCGATGCCGCCAAAACCCAGCACGGCGGCGATGATCGCGATGACCAGGAAAACCAGGGCGTAGTGAAGCATGGGAGCGTCCTCTTTGCAGTGATGACGGTCGTGGGGAAACCGCCCGCCGCCATTCACCCACAGCCCGTGCCATGCGGGTGTGAAGAGCGCCGGCGCCGCCATGCACGCCACACCGACGTTTGCGCCCGCGTGCGTTCAGCTGGTGACGGCCGGGTTCAGGCTGTAGGTGCCGACCAGCTCCGCCTCGGCCAGCACATGGCCGGCCATCGCCGCGCGCAGTTCGGCCAGCGAGAAACCGTGGGCCAACGGCAGCGCGGCCACGTCGAGCGCATGCAGCTTGAAGTGATAATGGTGCAGCAGCGCATCGTTCCACGGCGGGCACGGTCCGTCATAGCCGAGGTATTCGCCGCCCATGTCGGCGTCGCCGGCGAACCAGCCGGTGTAGTCGTTGACGCCCTGCACGCTGCCCGGCGGGCCGAACGGCGCGCGCTTGCCGCGCGCGGTGATGCCGTCGCTGCAGGCGCCAGCGGCCAGTTCGCCGCATTCGGCCGGGATGTTCGCCATCAGCCAGTGCACGAACTCCACCCGCGGCAAGTCGGCGGGCACCGTGCGGCCCTCCTGGTTCACGTCGTCGCCGCGGCTGGGCACGTCGGGGTCGATGCAGGTGAGCACGAATGAACGGGTACCCGCCGGCGCACCGCTCCACGCCAGCTGCGGGCTGCGGTTGTCGGACAGCGCGACCGGATCGCCACGCTTGCCGAAGGCGAACTCGGCGGGGATCGGCTGGCCGTTGGCGAAACTGTCGCTGCGCAGGTGCATGGGGTTTCTCCGTTGGATAGCAGGTTGCCTGTCGAGTGCGATGCCTGCCTGCGCAGGCATGACGGCGGAAAAACGCGGCACCCTCCACGCTCGTCATGCCTGCGCAGGCAGGCATCGCACTTCGACAACTACAGAATAGTCGGATACAAGTCCCGCCACCCGACGTTGCCCTCGTTGATCAGCCGCATCTTCCAGTCGCGCTTCCAGGCCTTGAGCGTCTTCTCGCGCAGGATCGCCGACTCCATGGTGGGATGAAGCTCGTACCACACCAGCGTGTGCACACCGTAGCGGTGGGTAAAACCCTCGACCACATCGTTCTTGTGCTGCCAGATGCGTTTGACCAGGTCGCTGGTGACGCCGATGTAGAGAACGCCATTCCTCTTGCTCGCCAGCATGTGGACGCAGGGTTGTCGCCGGTCCATGGCGTTTTCTCCAGTGTTGAAATGCGATTCCTGCCTGCGCAGGAATGACAAGATAAAAGAAGCGGACCGCTCGCCCATAACCCTCAAGTCGTCATTCCTGCGCAGGCAGGAGGCGCCTTTCAACAGCGAAGCTGGTCATCGCACTTTGCAACAAAATGGCACCGCACTCACGGCTTGTAGGTCACCCGATACACCGCCCCCGCCAGGTCGTCGCTGACCAGCACGCTGCCGTCGGGCAACGGCTGCACGTCGACGGGACGGCCCCAGGCTTTCTCGTCCTGCTCGAAGCCGGTGATCAGCGGCTCGTAGGAGACGACCTTGCTGCCGTCCAGGCGCACCGCCATCACGCGGTAACCGGATTTCCTCGTGCGGTTCCACGAGCCGTGTTCGGCCACCAGGATCGCGCCCCGGTAATCGGGCGGAAACATGCGGCCCTCGTAGAAGCGCATGCCCAGCGCGGCCACGTGCGCGCCAAGCTTCAGCACCGGCGGCACGTAGTCCTTGCAGCTGCGGCCCTTGCCGAATTCGGGGTCGAGCGTGTCGCCCTGGTGGCAGTACGGATAGCCGAAGTGCTCGCCGGGGCGGGTGATCTCGTTCAGTTCGTCGCTGGGCATGTCGTCGCCCATCAGGTCGCGGCCGTTGTCGGTGAACCACAGGTGCTTCGACCCCGGTTGCCAGTCGAAACCGACCGTGTTGCGGATGCCGCGGGCCACGTCTTCCCAGCCGCCGCCGTCGGCGTTCATGCGGATCAGCTTGCCGTGCGCCGGCGCCGGATCGCAGATGTTGCACGGCGCGCCGATCGGCACGTACAGCTTGCCGTCCGGGCCGAACGCGATGAACTTCCAGCCGTGGTGGGTCTCGCCGGGCAGCTTGTCGGTCACCACGGCGGGCTTCGGCGGATCGTCCAGATGGTTTTCGATGTCGCGCAGCACATAGATGCGGCTCACCGCGGAGACGTACAGGTCGCCGTCCTTGAACGCCACGCCCACCGGCAGCTGCAGGCCGCTGGCGATCACCCGCACCTTGTCCGCCACGCCGTCGCCGTTGGCGTCGGTCAGCGCGTAGACCTTGCCGGCGTCGTTGGAACCGACGAACACCGTGCCCTTCGCGCCCAGCGCGATCTCGCGCGCGTCCGGCACCTGGTCGGAGTACAGCGCGATGTGGAAGCCTTTCGGCAGGACCAGCCGCTGCAGCGGCGGCGCGGCCCATGCCGGCAGCGACGACAGGATCAGCAGCAACGACAGCAGAAGACGCATGGCGGGGCTCCACGACGACAGGGAACGTGCAGCGTATACCGGCGCGCGTGAAGCCAGAAGCACCGGCGCCCGGTAAACTGGCGGCTTTCTGAGGGGGACGCATGAGCGAACTGGACGACCTCACCACCCTGGTCCGCGCGGCCACGCCGCTGCTGGTGATCGAGACGGTGGACGAGCAGCGCGTGATCGAGTGCTTCCGCCACGTGATCGCGCAGGCACTGTACCCGCTGTGGCGCTGGACCCTCACCGACGGCCTCACCCGGCTGGACTTCGCCCAGCCCGGTGCCGCGGTGGCGCCCGATGCCACCGCCACGCTGGAGGCGATCCGCGCCCAGGACCAGCGCGGCATCTACCTGATGTTCGACTTCCACGGCCTGCTCGGCTACGCGATGAGCCAGCGCCAGCTGCGCGAGATCGCGCAGCGCCATCGCTCGGCCGCACACACCATCGTGCTGGTCGGCGCCAAGGTCGAACTGCCGGAAGAACTCGAAGCGCTGTCGCTGCGCGTGCCGCTGGCGCTGCCCGACCTCAAGGAACTGGCCGGCATCCTGCGCGGCGAGGCGGTCGCCTGGCAGCGCGAGCAGAACCGCCGCATCGAGGTCGACAACGACGCCGCGCGCACCATCGTGCGCAACCTGCTCGGCCTGTCCGCGCCGGACGCGCGACGCATCGTGCGCAAGCTGATCTACAACGACGGCGCGCTGGGCCCGCAGGACCTGCCCGAGCTGATGCAGTCGAAGTTCGACCTGCTCAACCGTTCCGGCCTGCTGCACTACGAATACGCCACCGCCAGCTTCGCCGACATCGCCGGCGTGTCGCGGGTGCGCGAATGGGTGCAGCGGCGCCGCGCGGTGTTCCTCGCCGCCGCGCCGGACCCCGTGCTCGACCCGCCCAAGGGCGTGCTGCTGCTCGGCGTGCAGGGCTGCGGCAAGAGCCTGGCGGCGAAGGCAATCGCCGGCGGCTTCGGCGTGCCGCTGGTGCGGCTGGACTTCGGCACGCTGTACGACAAGTACCAGGGCGAGACCGAAAAGAACCTGCGCGAGGCGCTGGCCAGCACCGAGCTGCTGGCGCCATGCGTGCTGTGGATCGACGAGATCGAAAAGGGCCTGGCCAGCGGCGGCGATGACGGCGGCGTGTCGCGCCGCGTACTCGGCTACCTGCTCACCTGGATGGCCGAACGCAAGGCCAAGGTCTTCGTCGTCGCCACCGCCAACGCAGTACAGGAACTGCCCGCCGAACTGCTGCGCAAGGGCCGCTTCGACGAGATCTTCTTCGTCGACCTGCCGCGCGAAGCCGTGCGCGGCGAGATCTTCGCGATGCACCTGGCCCGCCGCAAACTCGACCCTGCCAGCTTCGACCTGCCCGCCCTCGCCGCCGCCAGCGACGGCTTCTCCGGCGCCGAAATCGAGCAGACCATCGTCAGCTCACTCTACGATGCGGCCGGCAACGGCACGCCACCGGATCAGGCGACCTTGCTCAATGCCTTGAAGCAGACGCGGCCGCTGTCGGTGCTGATGCGCGAGCAGGTGGAGGCGTTGCGGGCGTGGGCGCAGGGGCGCTGTGTGGCGGCGGATTGAACGCGGGCGAAAAATCACCGAAGCCCGCGAGCAACCACCTCACTGTGACAGCGCCTTGGCCAAGGTCTTCATCGGGATGAACATTCGCGTACCATCCGTCTCAAGCTTCTGGAAGCCATACTTGCCATAGAACACCGCTGCCGCATTGTCGATCGGATCCACGATCATCGCCCAAGCCGCCACGGGGGACGCGATGACTGCTTCTGCTGCATCCATCAGCAATGCGCCGCCCAGGCCCTTACCCTGATACGCCACATCCACGGCGAGCCGCCCCAGCAGCGCGGCGGGAAGGTGTTCGTGCCGGGGGAGCTTCTTCACCAGTTCGTCGGGAAGTCCATTGCGATCCACCCGGCTTGCAGAGAGCGTGTAATAACCGGCCACGGCACCCGTCTCCCCGTCGAGCGCAACGACACATGCCGCGATATGGCGCCTTACGTCCTGACCCGCTTGCGTGCGCAGGTAACGGGTCAGCACGGCGTTGCCGCAATCGAACGCCTCGACCGGCTGGTTCGCCCGATCAAGATCCTCGAAACGGACCTTCCATCCGCTCACAAGGAAGTCAGATCACGGTAGCGTCGGGCAGCGGATTTCAGCGCTGCGTTCGGTTTAGGCGGGTTCAACAGGGCCTCGGCAAATCGGCGCGCATCCTCCATGGCCAGGCTGACCACCGAAGCATCCTTGATGACCCGCTCGGCGGCTTCGACGGCACTGTCGACGAGAAAGTCGGTCATGCTGCGCCCGCGCAAGCTCGCCGCGTGCTGCAACAAGGTCTTCACCTGATCGTCCAGCCGCACGCCCAACCTAGCCTGCTTGAGGCCCGTGGCCTTGGGTTTGGCGGCCGGCGCCACCGGCTTCGTGGCGACTTTCTTGACCTTGGCGGGTTTTCGCACGAGCTTGCCCGGCGCGCTCGCCTGTGGACGGGAAAGCGATATTTTTCTGGATGTTGCCGTCATGGCCGGCACCTCGTCATATGTACGTCTGTTCGACGCACATTGTAGCATTGCCAGCATCACGCACGGAAACACCCCAGTGCAACCTGAAGACCTCCAGAAGCTGGTGACGACGCGCATGCCCTATGGCAAGTACCAGGGCCGGCTGCTCGCCGACCTGCCCGGCGCGTATCTCCCTGGTTCGCGCGCACGGGCTTTCCGAACGGCGAGCTGGGCCGGTTGCTGGCGCTGATGCTGGAAATCGACCACAACGGCCTGTCCCGGTTGCTGGAGCCGCTGCGCCGGCACCCTTCCTGAGCCGCGCTGGCTACACTGCGCGCATGGATGACGCCAGCCTCTTCCGCACCGCCGCCGACGCACTGGCCGGCGACGGCTGGTGCATGCTGACCGAGCTGCTGACGCCGGCGCAGACCCGTGCGCTCGCCGACGAGTGCATGTCGCTGTACGCGGCGCGGCAGCTGGCGCCGGCGCGGGTCGTCGGTGCGGCGCACGCCGCCACGGAGTTGCGCGGCGACCGCACGCAATGGTTCGACCCGGCGGCAGCGAGCCCGCCGCAACGGGCATTCGTCGCGCGCCTCGACGCGTTGCGCATGGCACTCAACCGCGAGCTGATGCTGGGCCTGGTCAAGTGCGAGGCGCACTACGCGGTGTATCCGCCCGGCGCGCGCTATGCGCGGCACCTGGATCGCCTGCGCGACAGCGATGCACGGGTGGTCTCGGCGGTGTTCTACCTCAACGAGGGCTGGCAGGAAGCCGACGGCGGCGCGTTGCGGCTGTACCTGGAGGACGGCGCGCACCGCGACATCCATCCGCACGCCGGCACCCTGCTGCTGTTCCTCTCCGCGCGGTTCGAACACGAGGTGCTGCCGGCCACGCGCGAGCGCCTGAGCATCGCCTGCTGGATGCGGCAGCGCCCGCTGGATGCCGCCGGCGAGGACGTCCCCGCCTAGCGGGGATCGGCACCGAGCAACTCGATCTCGGCCAGGGCGCGCCTGGCGTCGGTCGTGGCCGCGTCGACCTGCAGGCGGTAGTACGCGTACTCGCCCGGCGCCCGCACGGCGAAGGCGCGGGTCTGCTGCGGCCAGGCAAAGCGTTCGCCGTGGCGTGCATCGAGGGTGGCCCAGTGCTGTCCGTCGGCGGAGCCCTGCAACTGCCAAGCCGACGGTGCCGTGGCCGTGCTGCCTGCAGTCAGCGTGAGCATCGTCACCCGGAGCGGCCGTGCGAAGCGCCAATCGATTGTGGTCGCCACGCCGGGCAGCATCACCTCGGCGCCGGAGTCGTTGTCGAACAGCAGCGGCAGGCCTGCGATGGTGGACGAGGCATGGACGCGGCCCAACCGCTCGTCGAGAAGATCGCGCAACGGTCGTGGTACGCCCGCGCCGGTGAGCGATGGCGGCGCGGCATCTTCGCCGCTGGCCCAGCGCGAAGGCTTCGGCCCCATGCTGAATTCCAGCGTGGCGCCCTGCGCCAGCAGCGCGTGCGGCAGGGTCAGCCGGTGCCACGGCCGGCCGTTGACGCGCAGGCCCTGCACGTAGCGGTTGACGTCACTCACCGCGGGCGCGTCGATCACCAGGTGTTTGCCGTTCTCCAGCGCGATGTCCATGTGCGGGAAGTACGGCGCGCCGATCACGTATTCCGGTGTGCCCATGCGCAGCGGATAGAAGCCGGCGGCGCTGAACAGGTACCAGGCGGACATCTCGCCGTTGTCCTCGTCGCCCGGGTAGCCCTGGCCGATCTCGCTGCCGACGTAGAGGCGGCTGAGCACGTCGCGCACCTTGTCCTGCGTCTTCCACGGCTGCCCGGCGTAGTCGTACATGTAGATGATGTGGTGCGAGGGCTGGTTGCTGTGGCCGTACTGGCCCATGCGCACATCGCGCGCTTCGAGCATCTCGTGGATCGGCTCGTCGTAGCTGCCGACGTGGAACTCGCCCGGCGTGGCGAACAACGCATCGAGCTTGGCCGCCAGCGCGGCGCGGCCGCCGTACAGCGCGGCCAGGCCGGCGCCGTCCTGCGGCACGTGGAAGGCCATGTTCCAGGCGTTGGTCTCGGTGTAGTCGCCGCCCCAGCGCAGCGGGTCGAAATCCGGTGCGCCGTGATGCCAGTCACCGTTGCCATCGCGGCCGACGAAGAAGCCGACGGCGGGGTCGAACAGGTTCGCGTAGCCCAGCGCACGCTGGCGGAAGTACGCCGCATCGTCGGCGTAGTGCGCGGCATACGGGTCGTCCGTCGCGGCTTGCCGCGCCAGCGCGGCGGCGAGGTTGCCGATCGCGAAGTCGTTGATGTAGCCGTCCATCGACCAGGACAGGCCTTCCTCCACGCCGGTGTCGGTGTAGCCGCGGAAGATCGAGCGCTGCAACCCCTTGCGGCCGGTGCCGGCGAGCGGGCTGACCACGGTGGCGTCCTTCAGGGCGGACTGGTAGAACGCGCGCACGTCGAAGCCGCGCACGCCCTTCAGCCACGCGTCGGCGAACGCCACGTCGGCGCTGGTGCCGACCATCAGGTCGGCGTAGCCGGGCGACGACCAGCGCGCGATCCAGCCGCCATCGCGGAACTGCTGCACGAAGCCGTCGATCATCTCGCCTGCTTGCGTCGGCGTGAGCAGCACGTAGGCCGGCCACGCGGTGCGGTAGGTGTCCCAGAAGCCGTTGTTGACGTACGGCTTGCCGTCGACGACGCGCGCGCCGGTCTGCGTGGGCGTGTCCGGGCCGACCGGCGCGGAGAACGGGCTGGCGTAGCGGTAGTGCGGCTGCGCCGCCGTGCCGGTGTTCTCGTAGGCGGCGTTCGGATACAGGAACAGCCGGTACAGGTTGGAGTACAGCGTGGTCAGCTCGTCGCGGCTGGCGCCGCGCACCTTGACGATGCCGAGCTGCTTGTCCCACTGCCGCTGCGCGCGTTCGCGCACGTCGTCGAAGGTTTCCTGCGGCGCGATCTCCAGCGCCAGGTTGCGTTGCGCCTGGGCCAGGCTGATCAGCGAGGTGGCGATGCGCAGGTTCACCACTTTCGTCTGCGTGGTGTCGAAACCGAACCAGGCGGCCACGCGGTCGCGGCCTTCGCCGCGCAGCCGGCCGCTCTCGCGCACCGGCCGGTCCAGCGTGCCGTAGAAGAACAGCCGGGTGGCGCCGGCGGAGAGCCGGCTTTTCACGTCGGACCAGCCGCTGAAGCTGCGCCCGGTCGGATCGAGCACGATGCCGCCGCGGTCGTCGCGGTTGTCGAACACCAGCTGCGCACGATCGCCCACGAAGGTGAAGCGGAACATCGCGGCGTGGTCGGTCGGCGCGATCTCGGTGATGATGCCGTTGTCGAAGGCAACGCGATAGGTGTGCGCGTGCGCGGTCTCGTTCGCATGGCTGAAGCTCAGCGCGCGCGCCGCCCGATTCGCGCTCGGCGCACCGCGGGGAACCGCGGCCGGCATCAGCTGGAAGGTCTGCCGATCGCCCATCCACGGGCTCGGTTCGTGCGACAGCGCGAACGCTTCCAGCCGTGGGCGGTTGTCGACATCGTTGCGCTGCTGGTACTGGTAGATCCAGTTCGAGCCGGCGTCGGTCACCGGCGTCCAGAAGTTGAAGCCGTGCGGCACGGCCACCGCGGGAAAGTTGTTGCCGCGCGAGAAGCGGGCGTTGGAGTTGCTGCCGCGGCGGGTGTCGACGAACTCGCTGGGACGGCGGCGGGTATCCGCGGGCGCGGCGCCGAGGCGCAGGTCGTCCAGATAGCCCTCGAAGCCGGCGGCCGGGCCGTCGTGCATCAGCACGATGCGCTTGATGGTGCGTCCGGCGGCGACCGCGCCGACGTCGATCGACAGGTAGTTCCACTGGTCCGGGTACAGCGTGCGGCCGTCGCCCTGCGCGCGCGCCGAGGCGCCGATGCGGTGCTGGTCGCGCGCGCCGCGGGTGGACAGCCGGCTGCCGTCGTCGAACAGCAGGTCCACCGCCACATAGGTGGCAGGGTTGCGCAGGTCGTCCGCGTTCGACAGCGGGAAGATCAGGTACGACAGCTGCGTATCCGGCCGTACCGGCAGATCCACCGCGTACAGCTCCGCCTGTTGTTGCCCGCCCGCGTTGCCGCGGTAGTGCAGCGAGCGCAGCCCGCTGAAACCGACGCCGGGCTTGGCGGTCAGCGCCGCCGCCCGGCCGGGACCGCCGGCCACGTCGACGCTGAACGAGGCGCCGGGCAAGGGCGCCAGCGGCGCCGGCTCCGCGTTTTCGAACGAGCGCAGGAAGCTCGTGTCCGCGGCGCCGGCCGCCAGGCACGGCAGCAGGCAGGCCAGCCACAAACCGCGGCGCAGCCAGCCGGCCGCGTGCAAGTTCCCCATCCTCCCCGATCCGATCATGCCCGCCCCTGGCTTGCCCACGGTGATGGTGCGCGTTCGTCCGTGGGCACCCGCTCGTCCAGGCGATCGTGCCGGCGTTCAGCCCGCCGGCACGGCCGCGTCCGCCACCGCGTTGAAGCGCGCGGCGATGTAGTCGTCGGTGTAGCTGGTCATGTCCCAGCCGCGGATGAAGCCGCAGTGGCCGCCGAACGGCGCGATGTCCAGTTCGACGTTGGCCGGCAGCTGCAGCTTCTCGAAGCCGGCCACCGGGATCACCGGATCGTCCTTGGCGGTGAGGATGGTGGCCGGGATCTGCATCGCCTGCATGATGTCGCCGGCCACCGAATAGCCGTCCAGATACTGCTGCAGGGACTGGAAGTCGGTATGCCTGAGCACCAGCGACTCGGTCAGCCCGCGCAGGTGCTGCTTCAGTTCGGACATCTCGAAGTACTGGTGCTGCGGGAACGCCTTCTGCTTGGCCAGCAGCGAGTGCCGCCACTTGCGCATGAAGTACGCCTGGTAGAACCACGGCGCGGATTCCTCCAGCGAGAACAGGCCCTCGCCGGGGTCGATGATCGGGCACACCGCCAGCACGTAGCTCAGCGGAATGCCCACGCGCGAGGTCTGCATCGCCGCGCGCAGCGCGAAGTTGCCGCCCAGCGAGAAGCCGGCCAGCGCCATCGGCCGCGCCGGCCAGCGCGCGGCGATGTCGCCCAGCGCGTGCACCACCTCGTCGAGGCGGCAGGAGTGGAACAGCGCCTCGTTGAGCCCGTGGCTGTCGCCGTGATCGCGGAAGTTCAGCCGGAAGATGTCCCAGCCGTCGGCGAGCAGGCGGCTGCCGGTCTGCAGCACGTAGGTGGAATCGACGCTGCCTTCCCAGCCGTGGAACAGCACGGCCAGGCCGCGCGACTGCGGCCGGGTTTTCTGCGCGGTATGCGCGCCGGTGAGGCGCACCCCGCCGCCGCCGTCGACCACCACCGGCTCGGCGCCCTGCAGTACGGCTTTCGCCGCGCGCGGCAGCAGGATGCGGCGCACCCCGCTGGAGGACAGCATGGTCTGGATGTGGCCGCTGGTAAGCGGCCAGGGCGGGCGGAAATCCTTTCCGTGCAGCAGGCTCATCCGGGGCGATCTTCCAGGGCGGCGGCGATGCGTTCGCGCGACAGCTCGGCCATGCGTCGGCGCGCCTCCGGAGTGGCCGGCACCGGCGTCAGGAAGTGCACCTCGGCATCCATCGGCGCCTCGCCCAGCATGCGCACGATGTTGTGCAGGAAATTCTCACCCTCGCGGAAACCGGCGTCGACCTGCCGCCGTCCGTCACGGGCGAAGCGCAGCGCCACCGGCTGCACCGGCACCTCGGCATCCAGCGCCGCCTGGAAGATGCGCGCGTGGAAGGTCTTCAGCACGCCGTCGTGGCCGGTGCCGCCTTCCGGGAACACCGCCACCGAACGGCCGCCGCGCAGCCGCTCGACCATCGCCTGCATCACCGTGGACAGCGAGTGGTTGTTGCCGCGGCGGTGGAAGATGGTGCCGCCGTTCCTGGCCAGCCAGCCGACCAGCGGCCAGCCGGCGATCTCCGCCTTGGCCACGAAGCAGGCCGCGCGCTGGCTGTGCAGCATCACGATGTCGATCCATGAGGTGTGGTTGGCGACGAACAGCACCGGATCGCGCCGCGCCTCGCCGAAGCGCACCGCACGCAGGCCGAAGATGCGCAGCAGGCGCACCGACCACCAGCGGATCATGCGGTGCGCGAATGGCTCGCGGCCGTTCTCCATCACCGCGTGCTGATTCCAGCTGAGGATGAACGCGCACAGCGCGATGCCCAGCACGATGTGCAGCAGCAGCAGCGGTACCCGCCACAGGTAACGCAGCGGACGCAGCAGGTCGCGGTCGGGCACGGTAGTGGTATCGAGGCTCATCGGTCGATTAGTTTAACGTCAGTCGGTACGGGCGCGTGGTTCAACGTTCGAGCTGGGCCAGCGGCAGCGACGGCGAACGCTTCACCGTGCGCAGCACGAAACTGGAATTGACATCGGCAACCCCGGCCGCGTTCAACAGATGGTCGAGCAGGAAGCGCGAGAAGTCCTTGAGGTCGGCCACGTAGACGTGCAGCAGGTAGTCCATGTCGCCGGTCAGCGCGTGGCAGGCGACTACCTCGTCCCAGCCGTTGACGCGCTCGACGAAGCCCTCGACCGCCGCGCTCTCGTGCTTGCTCAGCTGCACCCGCACGAACGCCTGCAGGCCCAGCCCCACCGCCTGCGGATCGACCTGCGCGGCGTAACCGGTGATCACCTTGTCCGCCTCCAGCCGCTGCAGCCGGCGCAGGCAGGCCGACGGCGACAGGCTGACCCGCTCGGCCAGCTCGGCGTTGGTGATGCGGCCCTCGCTCTGCAGCACGGCAAGCATGCGCAGGTCGGTGCGATCGAGTGTCGTCATGCGCAACATCCTTGCTTCATATCCATTCAAACGCAAGAATAGTGCATTCATCGCGTCGATCAAGACAACAAAACAACCTTAGTGCGGCGAAACGGCCGTATGCTGTGGCTTGCCCCAAGCCGCACCGGAGTCGAGCCCATGGACACGCCCCGCAAAGTCGAACACCAGCAGACCGACCGCGGCTACGTGCCGGTCTATGCCACCGGCGTGGTCGAGCAGCCGTGGGCCAGCTACAGCCGGACCGACCACGAGGTGTGGGACACCTTGTTCAAGCGCCAGCGCGAGCTGCTGCCCGGGCGTGCCTGCCAGGAATTCATGGCCGGCGTGGAGCGCTTCGGCCTGGGCGACGGCGGCATTCCGAAGTTCGCCGAGCTGAACAAGGTGCTGGCCAAGGCCACCGGCTGGGAACTGGTGGCGGTGGAAGGCCTGCTGCCGGACGAGGTGTTCTTCGATCACCTGGCCCATCGCCGCTTCCCGGTCAGCTGGTGGATCAGGAAGCCCGACCAGCTCGACTACCTCAGCGAGCCGGATCTGTTCCACGACCTGTTCGGCCACGTGCCGCTGCTGCTCAATCCGGTGTTCGCCGACTACATGCAGGCGTATGGCCGCGGCGGCATGAAGGCGTTCGCGATCGGCCCCGACGCGCTGATGAACCTGACCCGGCTGTACTGGTACACGGTGGAATTCGGCCTGATCAACACGAACGAGGGCATGCGCATCTACGGTGCCGGCATCGTCAGCTCCAAGGGCGAGTCGATCTACTGCCTGGATTCGCCGTCGCCGAACCGCATCGGCTTTGGCCTGGAACGCGTGATGAGCACGCGCTACCGCATCGACACCTACCAGCAGACCTACTTCGTGATCGACAGCTTCGAGCAGCTGTTCGAGGCGACCCGGCCCGACTTCACCCCGATCTACGCGCGCCTGCGCGAACAGCCCGTGCACGCCGCCGGCGACGTGCTGGACAGCGACCGCGTGTTCACCCGCGGCGATCGCGTGGGCTGGGCCACCAACGCGGATACCTGATCCGTCCACGCCACACGGACGCGCGAGGGCCGGCCAACATGCCGGCCCTTTTCGTTGCCTGCCGATCGGAGCCTGAGGGTCGACCGTCGGTCGAGCCCGCCACCCGGCCCTGTTCAACCTGGCGATCGAGCCGACGCTTCGTGCGCAGCTTGCGCGCCAGCAACGGCGGTCCGGCTGTATTCGTCGGGACCCCGTCGCTTGAATTGCTCGAAGCCTCGCACGAGCATCGTTCCCACATCACCCAGGAACATCGGTCATGCCCAGACATCTCGTTGCGCTGATGCTTCTCGCATTCCCGCTGTTCGTTCAAGCCGCACATGCACAAACGGCGGTCATCCCGCAGCCGAATCGGATCGAGATGGGCCACGGCAGCTTTGCGCTGAACCGCAACGTGCGCATCGTTGCGCCGGCCGGACCACGCGGGCAGGAAATCGCCGCGTTCCTGCGCGACGGCATCCGCGAGGACAGCGGGATCGCGCTGCGGCTGGGCGCCGCCAGCGACCGGCCGCGCATCGAACTGCGCACCGATCCTTCCGTGCACGGCGAGGAGGCGTACCGGCTGAGCGTCACGCCGCAGCGCGTCGAGATCGCCGCGGCCGACAATCGCGGCCTGTTCTGGGGCGCGCAGACGCTGCGGCAACTGCTGCCGCCCGGGCGTCACGCCACGCTCGCCATCCCGGCCGTGCGCATCGACGACGCGCCGCGCTACGCCTGGCGCGGCGTGATGCTGGACGCGGCGCGGCACTTCATCCCGGTGCCTCTGCTCAAGCAGCAGATCGACCTGCTCTCGCGCTACAAGCTCAACGTGCTGCACTGGCACCTGACCGACGACCAGGGCTGGCGCATCGAGATCCGCAAGTACCCCAAGCTCACCAGCGTCGGCGCCTGGCGCAGCGAGGCCGACGGCAGCCGCAGCGGCGGCTTCTACACCCAGCAGGAGATCCGCGACGTCGTCGAATACGCGCGCCAGCGCAACGTGATGATCGTGCCGGAAATCGAGATGCCGGGCCATGCGTCGGCGGCGGTCGCGGCCTACCCGTCGCTGTCCTGCCCGGAGCAGCCGATTGCGGTGCCGGCGACCTGGGGCGTGTTCACCGACATCTACTGCGCGGGCGACGAGGCCACGTTTGCGTTCCTGCACGACGTGCTCGACGAGGTGGCCGAGTTGTTCCCCGCGCCGTATATCCACATCGGCGGCGACGAGGTGCCCAAGCAGCAGTGGGCGGCGAGCACCTCGTCGCAGCAGCGCATGCACGACGAACAGTTGGCCGACGTCGCGGCGCTGCAGAGCTGGTTCGTGCAGCGCATCCAGCGCGATCTCGAAGCGCGCGGCAAGACGCTGGTCGGCTGGGACGAGATCCTCGAAGGCGGCGCGGATCGAAACGCCGTGGTGGAAATGTGGCGCGGCGACGCCGAGGCGGCCAAGGCACTGGCCAACGGCAACCGGCTGATCGTCGCCGGGCCGTTCTATCTGGACACGCCGATCGAAGAGCTCACCACGCAGGACGTCTACCGCATCGACCCGTTCGCCGCACCGGCCTACGCCGGCCACCAGGGCCAGCTGCTCGGCGCCGAGGCGCCGCTGTGGAGCGAGCGCGTCACCCCGCGCAACCTGGAAGCGATGCTCTACCCGCGCGTGCTCGCGCTGGCCGAGCGGCTGTGGAACCCCGACGCCCGCGACTACGCCGACTTCCAGCGGCGCGTGCGCGCGCACTACCCGTGGCTGGACGAGCGCCACATCGCCTACGGCCCGGAAGACCGCAACCTGGTCGACTACAAGCTCGAGTTCAACGCGCCCCACCACCGCTGGCGCGTGCGTGCCGCGCGCGGCTTCGACGACATCGCGCTGCACTACACCGTGGACGGCAGCGAGCCGACTGCGCAGTCGCCCGCCTTCGGCGACGTGCTGGACCGCTACCTGCCGGCCACGCTGAAGATCGCGCCTTTCCGCCGCGGCGTGCCGTACCTGCCCAGCCAGACGTTCCAGAGCGTCGACAACAAGGCGCTGGGCAAGCCGATCAACTACCTCACCGCGCCCGACCCGCACTACGCCGGCACCGCCACGCAACTGGTCGACGGCGTGATCGGCGACGACGACTTCAACGATGGCCTGTGGGTGGGCTGGCGCGGCGCCGACCTCGACGCCACCCTCGACCTGCAACCCGCCACGCCGTTCCACAGCATCCAGATGCGCTTCCTGCAGCAAAGCGGCTCATGGGCGCTGCTGCCGCGCAGTGTCACCTTCGCCATTTCGGACGACGGCAAGACCTGGCGCACGCTGCAGTCCACGCCGATCGCGGTGGACCCGATGGACCTGCGCGCGACCATACGCACCGTGCGCTTCGACGCCGCCACGCCGGTGACCGCGCGCTACCTGCGCGTCACCGCGCAGAACTACGGCATGCTGCCGCCTGGGCATGAGGGCGCGGGGAAGCCGGCGCATTTGTTCACCGACGAGATTCTCGTGCAATGAAACTCACGGACGATTTTCGCTCGTGAGTCCTGGCAGCGGGTGCCCGGGGAGTGGCCTGGGCAGCGAGGCAGGCGTCGCATTGCGACAAGGGCGGCTTTCGGCCCCTGCCTGACATGACCGGGTCCCAAAGCCAGCCCCGGATTCGTCGAGAAGAATTGCTCGAAGCCGACAACTGGGCGGAGACGCCTGCCGCCGAGCCGGGCACTGCACATCACGACCATCCTCACCCACGGACCCTCACGTGTCCGCGGTGGCATGTCCGATGGCTCAAAACATCAAAACTCTCCCGCGCCCTGATGGCTTCGTGAGCGCTTCGCGGGGCCCTAACCTACTGCCTTCAATGCAGCGCCGAGGAAGCGTTCGACGATCTCCGGCAGCATCGGCTCGACCGGGAGCGTGTAGTGCGTGGTACCCGGCAAGATGGCGAGCTCGTTGGCGGGCCGCAGGGAGCCATCGATCCCGGCATCGCGCCGGCCGCCTCCCAACGCCTTCCAGAACTCGACCATGTGTTCGGGCCGGATGGCGTCAGCGTCGGCAAAGACCAGCAGTGTACGTGCCTGCAGCCTGGCGACGTCGGCGCTCCAGTCGAACGGGCGTGTGGTCAGGTCGCCGACCTTCCTGAAGAGGTTGGCCCAATCGACATCGGGATAGGCCTCCCCCAACGGCGATGCCTTGACGCCAGGGCCCAACGTGGCAGCGTTGGCCTCCAGCTGTTTGAAGGCCGCCACCCCCTCCGGATAAAAGCCGTCCTGCCTCATTGCCGCGGACACGATCACTAGCCGGTCGACCACATCCGGATGGCGGACAGCGGTCTGCAGCGCGACGCTGGCGCCCAGCGAGTAGCCCATGACGTCGGCCTTGCCGAGGTTCAGATGGCCGATCAGGGCGGCCATGTCGTCGCCCATCGTTTCACTGCGCAGTGGCCTGTCGGTGTCCGGTGTGCGCCCGTGTGCCTGGAGATGGGGGGCGATCACCCGCCGGCCCTTGGCCAGTTCGGCCAGATTGCTCCCGAAGCTGCCCGGGTCGATGCCACCGTGGAGAAGAATGAGCGGCTTGCCGGCGCCATGCACGCTGTAAAAGAGATGCTGGCCATTGATGTCGGCAAAACTCCCGCTCGAAGCGGCGGCAGTCTTCCTGGCTCGAGCGGGAAGGGCCGCAGTCAGCACGGCGGTCGCCATGGCGGTCTTCAGGAAATCCCGTCTGCGCATATCGTCCTCACCTGGCGCCGAACTGGCCAGCATGGCGGCGATCGTGCGTTTCATCGCCGCCCCTTCCATGCACCGGTGGCCGCAGTGTGGTCACGCTCTGCCTGCGAGCAACTCATCCAGCTGCGCGAACTGCTCGGGCAGGCCTTCGGCAGAACCGGCGAGGGCTTCGTCGAGGGCCGCTTCTGTGGGGTAGAGTTCGTGGAAGGTGACCTGCGTCTTGCCGCCATCTTCCTCGAACGTCACCGTGGTCACGGCGCCCTGATCGCTTTCTTCGTTCGTCCACACGATGCGCTCGTTCGGCGTCACTTCCCGGTACGTGCCGAAGAACGCCATCGGTTGATCGGACATCGGATGGCGGAAGACGAGGCGATACGTGCCTCCGGTGCGCACGTCCATGTCGCACGAGAGCAGCGACAGGCCCGCCGACTGCGGAACCCACCAGCGCCTGAACAATTCGGGTTTGCTCCACGCTTCGAAAACGATGTGCACCGGGGCATCGAACGTTCGCGTCACGACGAGTTCGCGGTCGGACTTGCGTTCCACGGCGGTGCGGTTCATGGCGGCGGGACTACCTTCTTTTGCTTTGGGCATCTGCCTTCTCCTTGCATTTCATGTGCTCGACAAGCTCGTCCAGCGCGTCGAAACGTGCGCTCCAGAGTTGGCGGTGCCGCTCGATCCAGGCGGCCTCTTCTTCCAGCCGGCGCAGCCCGAGTCTGCAGGTTCGTACCCGCCCGACCTTCTCCGTGGTCACCAGCCCCGCCTGCTCCAGCACGCTGACATGTTTCTTCATGCCCGTGAGGGTCATGTGAAACCTTTGGGCAAGGTCGGTGATCGAGGCGTCCGCCCCCCCGAGCTGCTCCAGCACGCCGCGTCGGGTGACGTCGGAAAGTGCGGCGAACGTTGCGTCGAGACGGGCTTGATAGTGAACCATGTGGTTCACAGTAAACCGCATTCGGGCAGTTTGCAAGCGGATGATTCCCCGGGGTCGAAAGCGGACGCCCCAACCTCGCCAGGGTCCCGCGACAAAGGCGACAAAGGGGACGGAGGTAATTAATCCAATTTAACCACCTCCGTCCCCTTTGATTGTCCCCTTTGATTCGCTGGCGCGTGCGCGCCGCGCGCGGCTTCGACGACATCGCGCTGCACTACACCGTGGACGGCAGCGAGCCGACTGCGCAGTCGCCCGCCTTCGGCGACGTGCTGGACCGCTACCTGCCGGCCACGCTGAAGATCGCGCCTTTCCGCCGCGGCGTGCCCTACCTGCCCAGCCAGACGTTCCAGAGCGTCGACAACAAGGTGCTGGGCAAGCCGATCAACTACCTCACCGGCCCCGACCCGCACTACGCCGGCACCGCCACGCAACTGGTCGACGGCGTGATCGGCGACGACGACTTCAACGACGGCCTGTGGGTGGGCTGGCGCGGCGCCGACCTCGACGCCACCCTCGACCTGCAGCCCGCCACGCCGTTCCACCGCATCCAAATGCGCTTCCTGCAGCAGAGCGGCTCATGGGCGCTGCTGCCCCGCCGCGTCACCTTCGCCGTGTCGGACGACGGCAAGAGCTGGCGCACGCTGCAGTCCACGCCGATCGCGGTGGACCCGATGGACCTGCGCGCGACCATACGCACCGTGCGCTTCGACGCCGCCGCGCCGGTGACCGCGCGCTACCTGCGCGTCACCGCGCAGAACTACGGCATGTTGCCGGCCGGGCATGAGGGCGCCGGCAAGCCGGCGCATTTGTTCACTGACGAGATTCTCGTGCAGTGAAACTCACGGATGGCTTCGTTCGGGAGTTCTGTCGATTGGCGTCAGGGGAGTGGGATGGCAAGCGAGGCAGGCGTCAGATCGTTTCGATGGTCGGTTTCGGCCAGGACCGGTCGTTCAACGTTTGAGTTCAGTGGCTTCCGAAGTCAATACACTGCAACGAATGGTCAGGGCTTTATGAGCCCCCATCCAACCTGAGTTTCACGGTTGTAGAAGCCGTAGCCATTTGTCGGATAGGCCGTGTTCGAGACGCCAAACTGCGCGATAGCGTCAAGTACAGCCGGTAGTTTGAACGGGATGTGGATTACGCGAGCCTTGCCGTTCGTGATGCGTGACGCAAGAGCAGGAGGCCAATAATTCGCAAGGTCTGCCGGTGCCAGTATCGAGTCGAAGTCCGGATAGACAGCGATGATCGGCATCTGACACACATCTACGGCGTGAGCTATCTCGAATGGAACCCAGTCGGTGTCGTTTTTTGTCGTCGTCGTCAGGACAAGCACCATGTGCTTGGAGTTGTTGAGGCGCGCGACCAGCGACCGACGCAAAGTTTCCTTTGTTGATGAATCTCGTACTGCCGCTGTCTTCTCATGGCTGTTGATTAATGTGAATTCGATGTTCTTGTTAGCACTCCACATCTTCATCGTGTTGTAGTACTTGATATCTGATGCCGTGGGATCAGTCGTTCCGCCAGCGTGGAAGGCGACATAGGAGCCGTTTCGGTAAGTCATTAGTTTCTCCGGAAATTCCCGATTAATGCCGCGCCCACTCTGTCGCCAGCAGCTATTAACGATCCAAACAACGAATGGCGGCAATGCTCTCTATTCGCCGTAAGCGATCAGCCGCCGCAAGAGTTAGAAAGGCCCGCACGCTAGACGCCGTTCTTCACCGATGCGATGTCCAAGAGATTGATCTGATCGATCTTACTCTCGTGAATGACGATGGTTAGCTTTGCAGGATACTTGAACCGCATCTCGCTGATCCGGAAGGTCCACAGCATGATCTTCAACAAGTCCTCATCGCTGATCGTCTTGTGACCCTTGATACGGGTAATTCCAGAGCCAAAAATAGTTGTTGACACGCTTTGCTGGGCATAGACCTTATTAACTTTGTCCCAGAAGTTGATGAGGAACTCTAGGTATTCCGGCATCGTCAGGTTGGCCTGGTTGTTAGCGTCAAATCGGGCAAAGGCCGTGAGGAGGAAGTCGTTGTACACGCAGATCGTGCCAAGCCGGTAACGCGTCGTCTTACCGATACGTCGCTGAACCGTGGTCTCGAAAATATCCCCATCGTCGAATCGAAAGTTCGCGATATAGTCGTCGAGCGCCTCGACAGACTCCTTCAGCTCAGACTCGATAAACTTTCCGTTTAGCGATGCCTTGCTGATGATGACGTTGTCCACCCGGGTGTCTAGGTATTCGTTGAAAGCAATCGCCTTCAGCCCCTTTTGCTTGAAAATGTCACCGGTGGTGATGCTTACTTTACTTCCTTCAATCTCGATGCTGATTTCACGAAGCGAATTCGCGCGCACCCAAGTGGCGACGTGGATCAGGGCAAGCACGGCCAAGAACGCGATGCCAGCCCCTATCTTGTAGTCGGCTGGTATGTCGACGAACAACAGGACCGCGGACAGGACGGTTGATGCGCCCGCAACAAATTTCACGGATCTCTTGATCACATTTCTGTCGAAGAACGTGACTTTTGGTTTCATGTTGAACGATTCCCCTGACCTTCTTTCTTTCGCAGCATCAAGACTTGTAGCCGTAGGCCTTCGCCAGAGCCTTTGTGTCGAGCATGAAGTCCTTGTCCTGCAGCGCCGATGGTAATTAATCCAATTTAACTACCTCCGTCCCCTTGATCTGCCGCGGTTGGCGGCGTGATCCATGCTCACGATCCATTCTATCGACGGAGCGCGTTTAACAGATGTCGGCCGTCTCGAATTTCCCCACTTGGTCCGACAATAGGAAACCCCAAATTAGGGGCATAGAACTGGCGCTGTGAGAAGCTGATCGTCATGGAATTCATGGCAGCCACAGTTTGCTTGGTCGCCGGGTGCCTGCCTTCGCGACCATCGAACTCTCCAATCATGCCGAGGTTCTTGGAAACGGGAAACCAAACCCGCGTTTCCTTCATGCCATGGCCAGGGTGATCTCGATAAAAAAGCGGCACTGATTCAGGTTCTTTCCAAGACAAGTTGACGGGATGATCCGACGTTACAAATGGTCCCGTGTCCGCGGTTGCCTCAAGCAAGAGCCACCGACGTTCCATCAAAAACGGCATGACCGCATCCAAGCTCACAAATTCCATGCGGATGTGATGCTCACGCGCCACGTCGATGGTGTAAGCCTTGCTGTCAAAGAATTTCTTCGCGGTTTCGTAGCTCGTGTCGCCTTTCGGCTCTTGCCCAGCCTCACGCATTTGCCTCAGTTGGCTCTCCCAGCGCTCAGGCGTTGCCAGGGTCAAATCCATTATCCGCTCAGCGATCGACGCTTGAAACTTTCGCCATTGCTCTCGACGGGCGGGAGAACGAACGTGAAGCAAGCCCGCCAGTGTCAGCACGTTGTCCAGCACTTCTCCTTCAAACTTCGCTCCCTCAGCAAGAGCCCGCAACCCCAGGGCCGCACCCGTCTCGAACTCGGACAAGGAGTTTTCTAGCGCGTCCGGATCAATGCCCTCCGCTTCAATTCGATTGAAGTCACGCAAACTGCCGACGTTGCGTGGCGTCGTGGGAAATGATTTCCCGGTTTGGCGGTCAATGCCGATCAGCTTGGACTTCTTGCTTCCGTTGTCGGTGAATCCGCGCAGATAGCATTGTGAAAGAAAGTGATGGTTGTGGGCAGGCATCGTTGGTTCAGTGACTCTGAGGCATACCGGCGGCTTGCTCGGCTTCATGCTGGACTATCGGGGTTGCTGGACTATCGGGGTCGGGTTCACTTACTGCCGTGAGAAAGTGAACCTGATCCCGATCTTGTCTTACCTTTGGGTGAGGCGATGCCAGCCCGACACAACTGATAGCTGCGCTTCGCTCTGCCGCATTTCATCCCTGCAAGACGGCGTAGTGCTGCTTGAAGTCCGAAAGCCGCACCGTCTCGGCTACTTGCCCAAGGACCGGCAACTCCCTGTCCGCACGCTCCCGATCAAAACGATCATCTAAGATGAACAGAAGCCCGATATCGTCGTCGCCCTGCGTGGCGAGAATCGCTTTGCGTAGGCGCGCGCTGACCGACTGCGCGGTCGGCGAGATCGCATCGACGTAAGTTTCGCCCCAGAGGAAGTCGAAGCTGTAATCCAGCCCCTTGAGCTTGACGCGCGGGTTGATCGTCAACTTTCGATTAGGAGCTTTTGCCTTGAGCAGACGCTCCACTTCATCGGTGAGGCTGAAGTCCTCGTCGTGCTGGTCGAACCGTTCCGACTGCCAATCGGCGATGCCGCAGAACATCCGAAGAACTTGCCCCATCCACCACGCAGCTTGACCTTCCGGAATGAGGGCTTCGATCGCACCGTTCTCCGCAATTTTAAACCCCATTCGATCTGTGACAGCCTCTAGCCCTTTCAGGTGTCGGCGGGTATCAATGTCGATGCCGTAGTTCTGCAACGCAAAGAGGGTCAGTCCGTCGTCTGTAAAGAGGAACGCGTTGCCACGCTTGATCAGGTAGAAGTCCAGCGGCTTGCCATCAGCGAGCAATACCGGTGTGCTGACGTACAGGGTTTCCTCCGCACGTCCTTCGATCTTTGTGCAGTGCCAACCGTTGTTGGCGCTGAACCATTGGCAATCGAGGGTGATCATCCGAACAGCGTGTCGCTCAGTGGATGTGTTAGGCGAAGGTCGCCATTGTCACGGACATGGACGTGACGCCGGAAGCGTTCGATCCAACCCGTGACCGAAACCATGCTGATGTTGCCGCGAACGGCGCGGGTGAACTGTTCAAGTCGCGCGTCGCCTAGATGGACGTGCGGCCCCTTAATCCATTCGGCTTGACCGCGATGCGAAACGACATGCACCGGGTAGACCTCAAGCATGAACACTCGATGATGCGTGCGCCCCTGCAATGCCATGAGTGCAAACGAGTAGACATCGCCGGTCAACGGCTTGGGGCTATAGACGCCCTTGAAGTAGAGACCCGGAATCGACGCATGATTGTGGTCGAGCAATTGGCTCGTCGCCTTGAGCGATCCAAGGTGATTGGTCTTTTCGTCCCAGACCAGCTGCTCGGACACGAATTTGACCCTGCGACATTTTTCGCGGCACTCGTCCAGCCATCCCATGCTTGTACCTCCCCCAGCCCGGTCACCATATAAGCGGGGCCGTCTGGGGTAAAGGACTATCGGGGTCAGGTTCACTTACTGTCGCGAGGAAGCGAACCTGACCTCGATCTTCAACGACGATTTCCTCGCATTCAAGAAGCCCGGCTTCCAGCCCGAGGACCTGTGCAGCGCATCCTGCATTCGCCGTGGACACATTGAATCCGTCCGCGACATCGGCCCGGGATCCTGTCGAACGAGACTGAAAGAGCCGAGCGCGGCATGCGGGAGTCACAATCGCTGCACGCCGGGAGCCAGACGCCACCCTAAAAGAGTCGGCCTTGGCACTCGGAGAGCCAAGCGCCGCAGGAAAAGAGCAAGCCTGGCACTCGCGGGAGCCACGCTCCGCCGAAAAAGAGCCGCGCTCGGCTGGAAAAGACCCGGCGTCGGGACTCGGCGAGCCAGGCGCCGGTGGAAAAGAGTCGGGCTTGGTACCGGGAGAGTCGCGGGCGGGTCTTTTTTGTCGCTGGGTTAAGCTGCGTCGAAGCCTCCGCTTTGGTCAGGTTGAGAGGGCCCGGGTTTGACGGACACCTTTGAACTTGATCTACCCCCCCTTGTGAGGCGGTGAGCCGTGGACGACAGGCCCGCAGGGGCATCGGCATGATGCCGATGCCTTTTCGCCAGCACAGGGATGTGCTGGCGAAAAGCCCGGCCGCGGCTCACGGACTTGTCGGGCTGCCGAGGGCATGGATGCCCGAGTTGAGGCAACGCAGGAGCGGTTGCCCGAGCCCGGCAAGCGCCGAGGAGGGTGGCCTTCTCTTTACTCCGGGCATCCTGCCCTTCGCCCTTCGGGCCAGCTTCGCTGTTCGCGCTGCTCCTGCAGCGCAGTGGTGACTTTCTCTTGGCCATTCAAGAGAAAGCCATTCGCGCGCCGAAGGCGCACGAAAGCTTTTGCTTCGAGGTCGCTCTGAAATGAGCTGGATGGCTATCTCGAAGCGGCTGCTTCCGGCGCCAGGAGCAGACGTTCAAGGAGACTATTGCATCAGGTGGTTTCGCCATCGCAGCAGTGCCTCTACCACCTCCGCGTCGCGACCAGGGTTGGATCCCACACCGATATGTTCCGTGCCTAGCCAATTGAGATAGGCGGCGACATCTCTGCCGTCCAGGGTCCCTTTGAGCAGCTGAAACACCTGTGGAACATAACTTTCGTACTCATCTCTAGCCTGCGGGATGCCAGCAACTCCGATGGGATCCCACCGGTAGTGAAGCACTTCATCGATCCTACGGAGAAGCTCTTTGTCTTGTGGCGAAAGATTCACGGTGTCATCCCAGACCGGTTGTTGACGACACCCGCGATGAGTCGAAGCCGGACGCTACGACCTCACCGAGATGGGGCGAGCGCCCCGGCTATGGCCGACCGCCACTGCCGGTGATGGTTCGTCGCAGCCTCGAGTCCGACGCCCAAATACAGCCCCTACACAATCGGCACCTGACTCACATTGTTCTTCGGATCCATCCAGAACGACTCGTTGACGAAGCGGCCGAAGATTTCGCGCGGCAGGATCGAGCTGCGCTCGATCGGTTCCACCTTCGGGCGCACGCTGTGCAGGCCGGGCATGCCGACGCGGGCGTCGAATTCGTCCGCGCTGAAGGCGACGTTGTCGAAATCGTGCTCGAACCACGGCTCACCGATGAACTGGTAGACCGCGCGCATTGCCGCCAAGGGGTTGCGGACCAGGCTCTCGTAGGTCAGCAGCAGCAGGTGGCCCGGGGCGTATTGGCCGTAGAACGCGTCCTTGGTGGCCTGGAAGGCGAAGCCCACCATGCCACGCGGGTCGGTCAGCGCCTCGACGCGCGAGTACACCGTGGTGTTGGTGTCGAAGCGGAACACCTTGCTGACGCCGACCGGTTGCCGGCGTACCAGCCGTTCCATGCTGTCCAGCACCCAGGACAGCTGGCGCACGCAGGCGATGACCTTGGCCTGCGGGAACAGCGTGCCGAGCAGCGGCATGCGGCTGCACCACAGCCGGCTGGTGTCGAACACGACGCTGGCGTCCGCCTGCTCCGCGTAGAAGTTCTCGGCCAGGCCGCGCAGCATCGCGGCGCGCTGGTTGTCGGAAACGTCGAACGAGAAATCGTTCTTGCTGCTCGCCTCGGCGATCACCATGCCCATGATGTCGGCCAGCGGGCTGGTCATGCCGGCGCGGAAACGCGGGTTCTGGTTGAGGATGGCGGCCAGCAAGGTGCTGCCCGAGCGTGGCAGGCCGGAAATGAAGTGGAACTTCCGGGCCGGCTTGGCGACGTCATGTGCGGCAGGCATGCGGGCACTCTCCTCTGGCGGTGACGTGGATGGCGAAGACGCCCGGCGGGCTCGGTCGGATGGTAAGGCGATCGGCTAGGAGCGTGGGCGGTGGGAACCAAGGGAGCGAGGCAAAGCGATTTCGAGCCAGGTTTTTCGATCGTTTGAGGAAGATAGCCGTAGCTATCTGACGAAAAGGAGCGGAAAAGCTGGCCGAAAGCGCGAAGCCGCAGCCCCTTGAGTTCCTGCCGCCCACGCTCCTAGGCGATGCGCGCCGTCGAGGCACGGATGCGCATCTGGTAGTCGACCACGACCATCCCGGCCTCGCCCTTGTTCAGTACGCGCCGCAGCAGTTCCTCGGTGGCGCGCCGGCCCATCTCGCGCACGGGCTGGTGGACGGTGGTCAGCGGCGGCCACACCTGGGTGGCGATGGTGGTGTCGTCGAAGCCGCAGATGGATATCTCGCGCGGAATCGACACCCCCGCTTCCGCCGCCGCCCAGATCGCACCCACGGCCATGTCGTCGTCGGCCGCGAAGACGGCGGTCGGCCGACTCGGCAGGGCCAGCAGCTGGCGCATGGCCGCCACGCCCGACTCGAAGGAGAACCGGCCCTGCACCATGTACGCCGGGTCTTCCTTCAGCCCGGCGCGCGCGAGGCCGTCGCGATAGCCCGCCAGGCGCCAGATGCCGGCGCCGTGTTCGAGGTCGCCGATGATGTGGGCGATGCGCCGATGACCCAGCGAGACCAGGTGTTCGACCATGGCCGCGGCGGCTTCGCGCTCGTGCAGCATCACGCCGATGCAATCCTCGGGGTGGCGCGGCGCGATCGAGGCGAACGGCACGCCCTGCCGGCGCAGGCACTCGAGCAACTGCGGGTGGTCGGTGAGCGGCGGCGTGAGGACCAACCCGTCGGGCCGGTGCCTCGACAGGATGTCCTCGACGCGCTCGACGAAGTCCGCCGCGGTGGACACCAGCGGCTGCACCATCATGCTGTAGTGCTGCGCCTCGCACGCTTCCAGCACACCGGCCTGCACCTCCATGATGTAGCTGGGCGAACGGTTGTCGTACAGCAGGCCGATCATGAAGGAGCGATTGGCCGCCAGGCTGCGCGCCGAGGTGAGCGGCCGGTAGTTCAGCGCGGCGACGGCATCCGCCACGCGCTGGCGCATGGACTGGCTCACGTTCGGATCGTTGTTGAGCACCCGCGAAATGGTCTTCTTCGATGTGCCGACGGCGCGGGCGACGTCGTTGATGGTCACGCGGGTCATGCAAGTCTGGCCTTGTTCAATGGCTCTGTTCCTGTGCGGCAGGCTGGGCGACCAGCGGATAGCTGCGCGCGGGCGCATTCCATCCGCTCACTTCGACGACCGGCGTCGCCGCCCCCTGCCCCGCGTAACGCGCGGTCAGGGTGATCGATTCGCCGGGCCACAGCGTCACGTCGTTGTCGCTCCACCGGATCGGCAGCACGGGTTCGCCGCCGGCGGAGCGCTTGACCGACACGTGCTGGAACAATGCCACGGCCGCGGACGAGGCGGGAACCGCCAGCGTGACGGTGACCACCTCGTCCGCCCCGCTGTGCTGCAGCGTGGCGCGGACCTCGCTCGTCGCCGCCGGCAGCGACTGCAACGCGGTGAGGTCGGCGTAGCGCGTCACCGGCGTGAGGTACCAGTTCGAATGCGCCCAGTCGAGCTGATCCGCTTGGGTCGGCAGCCAGTACACGTTGCGGCTGATCGGGCGGGCATCGGCGGAAGCCAGTTCGAGTTCGATGAAGTACGTCGGCGACAGGCCGGCCGGCGCCGGCAGCGTCGCCACTTGCCGCGTACCGTTGCCGGGCAGGTCGATGTTCTGCACACGCCGCTCGTAACGCACGCTGCCGTCCAGGTTGCGCACGCGGATACGTGCCTGCAGGCCATGCTCGCCGGTCAGCGTCTGGTTGACCAGCAGCACGTCGCGCGTGTCGTACGAGTACTGGATGTGCACCGGCTCGTTGGCCTTCTTCGCCCCGAAGTAGGCGCCGGCCGGATTCATGTAGTAGTCGTACAGATGCCAGTGCAGCGACGGCCAGGCGTTGTTGAGCATCCAGTAGATCACGCCGGTCGAGGGCTTGGCCGCATCCCGGTGCGCGTTGTACGCCTCGAACTGCGCGCGCACGTTGTCGTAGTTCTCCAGTTGCGCCTTGGCCACGTAGTCGGCGAGGTTCTTCGGTGCGCCATAGCGCTTGGCCAGCGCGGTGTCGAACGGCGCGAGGCTGGCGAAGGTCGACCAGTCCGCGGCGGCGTGGAACTGGCGCACTTCGGGGTGCCGCCACAGCGTCTCCAGCTCCAGCGGCGACAGCATGCGGGTGAGGTCTTCCAGTCGCGGGATGTCGGCGCCCGCACTGGTTTCGGAGTTGAAGCCGAACGCGCCGCCGAGCTGGTCGGCGTACCAGTAGGACGGCGGCACCCAGGCGTAGGGCCCGGTCATCTTCATGCCGGACGGGCCGGTCTCGGCGGTGGCCTGGTCGACGGCCGCCGCGATGATCGGCGTCGACCAGTCTTCGGCCTGCAAGGTGTCGACGTACATCTTCGCGAGCGCCGGCGGCGGCGCGTTGTCGCTGCCGATCAGGAAACCGATCACCGACGGATGGTTGCGCAGCAGGCGCGCCTCGCTCGCCATCGAGGCTTGCGCCACTTTCATATCCGCGGCATCCCATGGTGCGCCGCCGGTCTTCGCCGCCGACTCCCATTTGTCGCAGCATTCCCAACCGGCCAGGATCATGATGCCGTCGCGGTCGGCCAGCTCGTAGAAGCGCGCGTTCTCCAGCTTGCCCTCGCTGCGGATGGTGTTGAGGCCGAGGTTGCGCACGTAGCTGAACTCGGCCTCCATGCGCGCGGGGTCGTCGCGCAGGAACATGTCCGGCGCCCAGCCGGCGCCGCGGATGAGCACCGGCAGGCCGTTGATGAAGAACTGGCGGTAGCCCTGCGCAGTCAGCTTCGAGCTGACGCTGCGGATGCCGAACGTCGCGGCGGTTTTGTCGGAGGTCGCGCCATCGACGGTGGCGGCCAGCTGCAACGCATACAGCGGTTGCGCCCCCATGCCGGCGGGCCACCAGACGTTCGGATGGCTGAGCTTGAGGCCGGGGTCGGTCTTCGGCGTGAATGCGACGGTCTGCGTTTCGCCGGCGGCGAGGCGGATCGTCCGCCGCAGCGAAACCCCGGCCACCTCGCCGGTGATCGTGGCCTCGCGCGCCACGGTGTCGAGGTTGCGCGCTTCCACCTTCACCGTCAGCGCGGCGTGCGCCAGATCGGGCAACGACAGCGTCGGCGTCACCTGCGCGAAACGCAGCTGGATCGGCCCGGTGCGCACGATGTCCACGCCGCGCCACGGGCCCATGTTGTTGTCCGGCGGGGTCGGGTTCCAGTCGACCCAGCCGATCGACAGGCTGCGGCGCGGGTCGGCCGGATGCACGCGCAGCGCCAGGACGTTGCTGCCCGCATGCACCCACGGCGTCACGTCGAGCTCGTGCACCGGATAGGCGCCGGCGACGCTGGCCTGGTCGGCGACCAGGTGCCCGTTCACCCACACGTCGGCGCTGGCGATCATGCCGTTGGTGCGCAGCAGCGTGTGCAGCCCGTGCGCTCCCTCGGCGAGGGTGAACTCGGTGCGATACCACCAGGGGTTCACGAACAGCGTGCCGCTGGCGTCGGGCGCCTGCACCGCGCGCAGGTTGTCGCTGTAGAACACGTCCTTGTACGCGCCGTTTTCCAGCAAGCCCGCCATCACCGTGGCGCGGCCGCTCACCGGGTACCAGCCGCGGGTGGAAAAACCGGCGGCGGAAATCGCGGCGCCGTCTTCCTGCGCCTTGTCGCTGGACTGGATCTGCCAAGCGGCCACGGCGGTGGTGGAACCGCCGCCGCCGTCCACCCGCGTGGGCGCGACGACTCCGCTGCGCGCGGTCGGCACGGCCGCCGAGGCGGCCAGCGCGAACGTCGACAGGAATACGGTGGTGGCCAGCAGGCGCATGGCGTCAGTCCTTCTCGAGATAGGCTTCGCGGATTTCCACGGGGGCGAACGGCCAGGAACGATTCACCCTGGCCCAGAGCGCGAACACCGCCAGCCCGGCGACGATCCAGATGCCGGACAGGATCAGCGACAAGGTGGACGCGGACAGGTAGACGTAGATCCAGCCCACCAGCGCGATCACGCACGGCACCGGGTACAGCCATTGCCGGTATGGCCGGGGCAGTTGCGGCTGGCGCTTGCGCAGCACCACCAGCGCGGCGATCTGCGCGATGAACTGCACGATGATGGTCGCGGCCAGCAGCATATTGATGACTTCGGCCAGGTCGAAGAAGGTGCCGATGGCCGTGATCACGCCCATGGTGAGCAGGGCCACGTGCGGGAAACCGTGCTTCGCATGCAGCTTGCCGAACACGGACAGGAACACCTTGTCGTGCGCCGCCTGGAACGGCACGCGCGAGCCGCCGAGCAGGCCGGCAAACACCGAGGCGAACGCGGTCACGATGATGAGGATGGTCATCACCGCGGCGGCGCTGTGGCCCCAGCTGTGCTCCACCACCAGCGACGCAATGGATTTGGATTGCGCGATCTCCTGCCACGGCGCCACGCCGAGCACGCTGATGTTGAGGATGAGGTAGACGAACATCATCGCGATCACCGAGATGATGATGGAGCCGGGCATGGTCCGGCCCGGGTTGCGCAGCTCGTCGCCCATGTAGGCGGTGGTGAAGTAGCCGAGGTAGTCGTAGATGCCGATGATCAGCCCCGCGCCGAGGCCCACGAAGAACTGGCCGCCGAACATGCCGTCCGGGTAGCTGAAGGCGAACTCCGGATGGAAATCGGCGAAGCCCGCCGCGGACACGCCGACGACCGAGAGCAGCATGATCACCCACAGCGCGATGGTGATCACGCGGATCGATTCGATCCGCCGGTACAGCAGCAGGGTGACCAGGGCGGTCGCCAGCAGGCTGATCAGGTGCACCGGCCACCAGCCCAGGTGCGGGAAGAAGAAGCCCAGGTACTCGACCATGCCGATGATGCCGGTGGACATCAGCAAGGGGATCGTCAGCAGCACCGTCCAGATGAACAGGAACGGCATCAGCTTGCCGGTGCGGTACTGGAAGGCTTCGCGCAGGTAGACGTAGGTGCCGCCGGAGCCGGGCATCGCCGCGCCCAGCTCCGCCCAGACCATGCCGTCGGCTACCGCGAGCAGGGCACCGACGATCCAGCCGATCACCGCCTGCGGCCCGCCCATGGTGGCGACCATGATCGGGATGGTGATGAACGGCCCGATGCCGCACATCTGGGTCATGTTGATCGCGGTGCCGGTGAACAGGCCGATGGAGCGATGGAAGCTGCTGCCGCGGGTGGGTCGTGTGGTGGTGGTGGCCTGCATGTCAGCCTTGCCGTCGTCGGGCGCGTCGAGGTGGAGGATGGAATGGCTGTTGCGTCGTGCCGGCTCGCGGGTGCCGTGCGCATCCGCGATACGGATTACCTCGATCTTGTCGCCTTCGGCCCCGGCTGCGGCACGCGCAGGTCATCGGCGTGCCGTCCGATCACCACTGACCCCGGATGCCGACCATGAACATGCGCTCGGAGTAGTTCGAATGCCCCGGCTGGTCGGGCCACACCAGGTAGTAGCGCTGGTACTCGTTGGTGAGGTTGGTGCCGTCCACGAACACCTCGGCCGTCTTGGCGATCTTGTACGAGACCGACGCGTCCAGGTACTTCTGCGGCGCCTCGTACATCTCCATGCCGGTGATGCCGCCGACGTCCTCCGACACCGCGCGCCGCGAACGGTAGTTGTACGCGACGCGGGCCTGGAAGCGGTCATCCTGGTACCACAGGATGAAGTTGCCGGACTTGGTCGAATTGTCCTGGAACGGGATCTTGTGCCCGGCCAGGTCGGTTTCACCCGAGTCGCTCGGCGCGTAGGTGGCGTTGATCTCCATGCCGGTCTTGGAGAGGAAGCCCGGCAGGAAGGTGAAGCCCTGGCGGTAGTCGAACTCCATGCCGTGGATGCTGTTGCCGGTGCCCTGGATCGGCTCGGTGATGGTGACGCAATGATTGCGCACGACGCCGTCCTCGTCCGGCAGCGTGCAGTCGATGACGCTGCCGCTCTTGATGAAGCTCTGCACGTTGATGCGGAACAGCGCGAGGCTGATCATGCTGGTGGGATTGATGTAGTACTCGAGCGAGGCGTTGTAGTTCTTGGAGCGCCACGGGTCGAGGTTGGGGTTGCCGCTGGAGCTGCCGGCGGCCACGCGGAACAGCGGGCCCTGCGGGGTTTCCACCAGCGAGTAGTTCAGCTGCAGGCCGCCGCCCCAGGTGCTGAGGTCGAGCGGCATCATGTTCTTGGAGAAGCCCAGGCGGAACTTCAGGCTGTCGGTGAGATCCAGCGCGAAGTTGGCCGCCGGCAAGTAGTCCTTGTAGCTGCGCCGGGTGACTTGGGCGCCGACGTCGGCGGGCTCGGTGCCGTAGGCGCCCGGGTCGCCGCTGAGGCGCTGGGTGACGCCGAGGTTGGTGCGGATCACGCGCAGGCCGACGTTGGCGCTGTACGGCATGCTGCCGAGGGTGCCGTCGAAATTCGCCTGCAGATAGGCCGAGGTTTCCTTGATGCCCACCGCCCAGGTGGTGCCCGGTTCGCCCTGCCGCTGGGTCTGCGGATAGAGCGACTTCCAGTACGCCTCGGGGTTGTCCATCGCATGCGGGTCGATCGCCCAGAAGGTGATCCCCGAGCCGAGCAGGTTGGCGTACTGCTTCCAGTGGCTGGCCAGCGGCGCGGGCGTGTTCGGAATCTGCTGCGCCGAGAGCGGGCCGGCGCGGAAGTAGCCCAGGTCATTGCCCGCGGTGCACGAGCCGCTGTTCAGCACCACGTCGGCGGCCACGTAACGCACCAGGCATCCGTTCGGGTCGCTGGCACCCATGCCGCCGTACACCGGGGTGACCAGGGTGTAGCCGACGTTGTCGGCATGACGGATGCTGTTGCGCACGCCGAAATCCAGCTTGATGCCGGTGCCGAAGTCGAAGTGCCCGTCGAAGCGGACCGCGTTGAGGGCGACCTTGCGGTCGTAATCGCCGGAGGACTCCAGCGTTTTCATGGTCCAGCCGTTGGGGTCGGCGAACTGGGTGGCCAGCGACGAGGGCAGGCTGACCATCAGGTAGCGGCCACGCAGGTCGGCAACGATGGGGACCGTGTTCTGCGCCATTCCGTTGGCGTTGAAGACGCGGTTGCCGCCCAGTTCGTCGGGGTAGATGTAGGTGCCGGGCGGCACGGCATCATCGGGCACGCCGTCCTTGAGCACGTTGCCCCACATCTCGCCATTGGAATTGGAGATGTTGAGGTCGGTCTCCACGTTCGACTGCTGCGCGGTGTCGTGGATGCCGCGGATGCTTCCGGTGAAGGGCCCGCCGTTGTCGAAATCCAGCTGGGCGTTGAAGTTCTTCGCAATGGAATTCCTGCGCGTGACCTGCGAGAACGACTCCACGTCGCCCGGCCACTTTTCGTAGACCTGGGTGGTGTACAGGTGGGTGCCGTCCCAGCCCGGCTCGGGCGTGCCGTAGGAGCCGGCCACCGGGCGGCCGGTGTCGCGGGACTGCAGCGGCACGTAGGTCGCGCCCTGCCAGTTGGTGGAGTTGATCTGGATGCCGACGTTGCGGTCGAACTGCTTCTGTTGCGCGTAGAAGTAGTCGCTGGTGAAGGTGAATCCGCTGCCCATGTCCATCTGGAACGAGGCGCTGCCGGATTTGCGCTTGCGCTGGGTGGTGATGTCGTACAGGCCGATGTTCTGGCTGCCCATGAACACGCCGTCGGACTTGCCGTCGCCGTTGACGTCGACGCTGCCGTCGGGGTTCTGCACGATCTGCGGAGGAATCGGCGCGCCGTTCCACGGGGTCAGGAAGCCGTTGTAGCCGCCGGCGCTGGCCGCGTTTTCACCGTTCAGCACCACGCCGTACTGGTCGAGACCCTCGTTCGAGTTCGACCGCGTGGTGTCGGAATAGTCGGCGGAAACCAGCAGGCCCCAGCGGCCCTCGTCGTTGTACGAGATGAGCCCGTTGGCCTCGGGCCCCCACTTGCTGCTGGTCCGCCCGCGCTCGCCGTTGGCGGAGTAGCTGTAGGTGAAGCCGCTGGGGAGGTCCCACGGGCGATAGGTATGCAGGTCGAGCGCGCCGCTGATGCCGCCGTCGGTGGTGCTGGCGGTGGGCGACTTGATGACGTCCACGCCATGGAACAGCGTGGCGGGCAGCATGGTGAAGTCGGGCTGCTGCGAGTCGATCTGGTCCGCCGTGATGAACACTTCGCCGTTCAGCATGGTGCCCACCTCGGGCAGGCCGCGCACGTCCACCGTGGTGCCCACGCCGGCGTCGCGGTTGACCTGCACGCCGGTGACGCGTTGCAACGCGTCGGTGATGGTCACGTCGGGCAACTGGCCGATGCTCTCGGCGGTGATGCTGTCCTGGATGTTGGGGGCCTGGCGCTTCAGTTCGATCGCGCGCATCTGCGAGGCACGCACGCCGACGACGGTGACGGCAGACAGCGAGACTGCATTCCTGGCGTCCTTGTCCGCCCCGGCGCCCTTCTTCCTGGACTCGGCTTTCTGGGCATCGGCCGCGGGTGTCGCCGATGCGTCCTGCGGGGCAGCGGTTTGTGGCCCCGCGGCATCCGGGGCGGTGCCCGGGCGCGGTGCCGCCGTCGCCGACGTCGCCACCGCCGCCAGCAAGGCCATCGATACGGCCAACGACAAGGGGTGCCTGCGATGTAGGGTGGACATGAGCCTTACCTCTTGGTTGATGCGTGCAGCGCCCCCCGGGGCACGCCGCGCCTGAGATACCACTGGGCCGCCCCGAGCACGCCATTGCGCCCGTGTTCGGTGACCCACACCGGAACCCGCGCAAGGAACGCGCGCACGCTGCGCCCGTGCAGGAACCGCTCTTCGAAAGCGCTGCGCTCGAGCAGCGTGAACATGGAATGCAGGAAGCCGCCGGCCAGATACACGCCGCCCGTGGTCATGAAGGTCATCGCGAGGCTGCCGGCGAAACTTCCGAGCGACGCGCAAAAGATCTGCACGGCTTCCACGGCCCGCGCGTCGCTGCATGCGGCGGCCGCGGCGGTGACTTCCCCGGGCGTTGCCAGCCGCGGCGCTTCCCCCTGCAATGCGCACAGCGCGGCGTACAAGGTCAGCAGGCCGGGGCCCGACACGATGCGCTCATACGCCACGTAGCCGCCCTGGGGCGCCAGGTGGGCGAGAACCTCGCGTTCGCGGACCGAGCCGGCGGCGAAATCCATCTGGCCGGCTTCCGTCGCCAGCACGTGGCCGCCTGCCGAGCCGGGCAAGCGCACGGCCGCACCCAGGCCAGTTCCCGGCCCGATCATCAGGATCGCCCCCTCGGCCCGGATCGCCGGTCCACACAGAAGGCGGGCGCCACTGGCGGGCTCGTTGCCGAGCGCGTATCCCAGGGCCTCGAAGTCATTGAGGACGGCAACGTCGTCCAGCGCCATCGCACGGCGCACGTGCGCCAGGTTGATTGGCCAAGGGGAATTGTCGCTCAGCACCTCGTCGCCCTTTACCTGGCCGGCGCAGGCGAGCACGCAGTGCCGCACGCTGGTCCGCGCGTCGCGGTCCACGAACGATTGCAGCAGCTCCGCCAGTCCGCCGAACTCCGCGCAGGCGAGCTTGCGATAGGCCAGCACTTCGACCTCGCGCCGCTGGTCCTGGGGCACCTGGATCAGGGCGACGCGGGCAAACGTTCCGCCAACGTCGGCTGCCAGAAATGGCATCGCCGGGACATGCGCTGCTAGATCGAGACGGGTGCTTGCCGCGTCCACTGTGCCTCCCCGCACTGGAACGGCATCAGATTGCGAGCCATTGTCACCGGTGTCAACTTGCGAAGCAGCAAGCCAAATACCGGAAGCACATGCCATGCAACATTCTGATAGATCGTGTTATTTGTCTTTCTTTTTCGCCCGTACCGCGACCACCACGGCCGCATTGCAACATTTCGGCATCCGTGGCCGATCGCCATGCCGAGGAACGGGAATGCGGCCACCCGGCCCTGCCTCCGCCGCCAGTGGCCGATGACGCTCGCGGCCGGAAGTGGCGCGGGATGAGGGGACGGCGCACGCGCCTGGCGGCGCCCGGGCTTCCCGGCGGCACGCCCTTGCCGACACCCGCGGCTACGGCGCGTCCGGCAGCGACCGCTTGAGTTCGTTCACTTGCAGCACCTGCACAATGCGGGTGCCGTCCCAACGATAGACCAGGTGCTGCGCCTGCACGCAGGGGCCCACCACGTCGGGGTGGAACGCGGCGAGGCACTCGCCACCACGATGTCGCGCGCTGTCGTAGACGATGCCGTTGGAACCCGCGTCGCGCAGCTCGCGCGCCAGCGTCACGCTGGCGGCATAGCTGACGGGGTCGTGCGCCGCCGCCCAGCCGCCGCGGATGTCGTGCAGCTTGCTGTCGACGCTGGTGCGATAGCAGCGCATCTGAATGTCACAGGCCGGCTCGGCGGTGGCGGCAAGGAAGCGTTCGCGGTGATACACGGTTTCCTCGACCGCGGTGGCGACGCTGTGCGCGGCGTAGAACACGCCCCAGCTGCCGTCGGAGAAGCGGCTGCCGTCCGGATTGAGATGGGTGAACGCAGCCATCACCGGGGTGGAGCCGGGCCCGCTGATGCGATGCTCCCGCGGCACCAGCTTCAATGCGCCGGCTTCCTCGCGCAGGCGCGGGTTGGTCAGCGCCTCGATCGCGAACAGCGCGTCGAGATCGGCCGGATCGGCGATGCGGTCGTACACGCCGACCGGCGGGAAGCGGCTGGGCACGATGCGGTAGGCCTGATTCCAGCGAATGCGTTTGACGGGTGGAAGTTCGGTTGGCATCGCGGCTCCATGATGTGCCCCTTCCCCGCATGGCAGGGAGAGCGGAGCGTGCGGCATTTCCGTCTCGCTCGTCGCGACCGCGCTCACGGCATGCGTCAGCCGCGCTGCGCATCCAGGTACTGACGCACCACGTACAGGTCGGCGACGTTGCCCGACAGCATGCGCTCCAGCGCGGAATGGCCGCCGAACAGCGGCGCCGCGTTCGGCCTGCGCAGCCAGGCATCGGCCTGGGCCGGGTCGGGGAACAGGATCTGCAGCGACTTCCAGATGCCGAGCAGGTAGCTGATGCGTTCCAGCGTATCGCGCCCCAGGGCGCCGCCCTGCTGACGCTTCCATTTGTAGAAGGTCGACTCCGGCGGGTCGCCGAGCAGCCGGCGCTGCTCGGCGATGCGCAACTTCCAGTGCTCGGCCAGCCGGAAGAACGCGCGCAGCGCCGGGTCGGCAAGCGTATCCGGCGGCGTGTAACGGGGTGCGGCTTCGGCGATGCGGGTCGAATGAGCGGCCATGGCGCCTACTCTCCCTGTGAAGTTGTTTCACATATTACTTCACAATTGAAGTAAAAGGCCAGCCCAATGCCAGCCACGCTCAATGCCCCGCAGCACCCTTCGCCTTCGCGCAGTCGCACCCGTAATCCGGCTCCGGGCCGCCATCGGCGATGAAGCGGTCGACGCGCTGCTCCAGCACCGGCAGCGGCACCGAGCCCAGCTGCAGCACGGTGTCGTGGAAGTGGCGCAGGTCGAACTTCGCGCCCAGCGCCTGCTCCGCCCTGGCGCGCAATTCGAGGATCTTCAGGTAGCCCAGCTCGTACGACAGCGCCTGGCCCGGCCAGCTGATGTAGCGGTCCACCTCGTTGGCGATCTCGCGCGCGGACAACGCGGTATTTTCGGTGAGGTAGTCGATCGCCTGCTGGCGCGTCCAGCCAAGATGGTGGACGCCGGTGTCGACTACCAGCCGGCAGGCGCGCCACATCTGGTAGGTGAGGTAGCCGAAACGCTCGTACGGCGTGTGGTAGATGCCCATCTCGTTGCCGAGGTATTCCGAGTACAGCCCCCAGCCTTCGCCGTAGGCGGAGATGTAGCTGTTGCGACGGAACGCGGGCTGGTCGTGCTGCTCGTCGGCCAGCTCCAGTTGCAGCGCATGGCCGGGGTAGCTCTCATGCAGGGTCAGTGCCGGCACGTTGAACAGCGGCCGCGACTTCAGGTCGTAGGTGTTGACCAGATACGCGTCGGCGCCGCCGCGGCCGGAGGTGTAGTACGGCGCGATGTCGGCCGGCACCGGCTTGATGGTGAAGTGCGCGCGCGGCAGGTGGCCGAAGAAGCGCGGCATCTGGCCGTCCACCTGTTTGGCCACCCAGGCGCTGCGCATCAGCAGTTCGTCCGGCGTCTTCGCGTAGAACTGCGGGTCCGTGCGCAGGAACTGCAGGAACTCGGCGAAG
The DNA here is from genome assembly GCF_033345435.1 of Rhodanobacter sp. KK11. Classification (NCBI taxonomy): domain Bacteria; kingdom Pseudomonadati; phylum Pseudomonadota; class Gammaproteobacteria; order Lysobacterales; family Rhodanobacteraceae; genus Rhodanobacter; species Rhodanobacter sp. KK11. The sequence continues at coordinate 116,667 of NZ_JAWPMI010000002.1, read as the reverse complement.
CTGCCCTTGAAGCCGGTTTCCTGCATCACCTGCAGCATCTGCGCGTGGATCTTCGCCACCTGGTCGAGGCCGATCTGGTGGATCGCCTCGGGATCGAGGTCGAGCGTGGTGTATTCGCGGATCTGCTGGCGATAGAACGCCTTGCCGTCCGGCAGCGCCTCGGCCGCCAGCGTGGTGCGCGCCTGCGGCACATATTCGCTGCGGAAGAACGCCAGCAGCTTCGCGTAGGCGGGGATCACCTCGTCGCGGATGCGCCGCAGCGCCTGGCCCTGCAGCGCCTGCGCGCGATCGGCCGGGATCGACGCCGGCAGTTGCCGGAAGGGTTCGTAGAAGCTGCTGCGGGTCGGGTCCTTCAGCTCGGCCACCGCGGCGATCGACACGTCACGCCCGTCCAGCACCGCACGCGGCACGCTGAAGCCGCGCTCGAGGCCGGCGCGCATGTTGGCGATCTGCTGGTCGAAGTAGGCCGGCACCTGGCCGAGCCGGTCGAGGTAGCGCTGGTAGTCGTCGGCCGTGCGCAGACGATCGCCGCCCAACACGTAGCCGAGGTCGGACCAGAACGCGGAGTCGCTGTTGAACGGCATCTGCCAGGCCCTGAACTTCTGCCCGGCGACGAAATTGCCGATCTGCTCGCGGTAGATCGCGTAATTCACCCGGTTCGCCGGCGACAGCTGCGCGACGTCGATGCCGGCCAGCTGCTTCATCACGTCCTGCCAGTAGTCCAGCCGCCGCTGCTGGCTGGCCGCGTCGACCTGGTCAAGCCGCCCGCTGTTCAGCTGCGGCTCGCCGGAAGTGCTGATGCCGGCCTGGCCGGTACGCCAGGCCCATTCGGCGCTGTAGATGCTCTTGAAGCGCGCATCGGCGCTGGCGCTGGCGTTGGCGGGGGCTGCGGCGGGGACCGGCGGCAGGGCGCCGGCCGCGGGTAGCGGCACGACACTGCAGGCCAGCGCGAGCGCGGCCAGCCGCGCCATCATCAGGGACTTGTTCACACGGGTTCCTTGTAGCGGGGCGACATCGACATCCATCACGCAACGTGATGCAAGCGCCTATCCTCGCCTTCATTCCGCGGCATGGCAACGAGCAGCTGCCCGTGCCGCTCAGCCGAGGTCGAGCCCACCCGTGCCGACCGCACGCAGATAGGCGGCCAGATTGCGCTCGCCGGCGTCGGCGAAGGTTTCGCCGCTGGGTGCGCAGGTGTCGATGCGGTCCGGACGGAAATTGCGGAAGTCGCGGCGCAAGCGGCACCACGCGCCCAGCGTCCACTTGCCGCCCCAGAACGACAGGCACAGCGGCTCGATCTCGCGCGTGCTGGGGTTGCCGCCTTCGTCGCGATACTCCAGCCGCAACACCTGGTTGCCGAGGATGGCCGCGTGCAGCCGGTCGATCAGCGCGGCGAAATCCTCGCGCTCCTGATCGCGCCACACCGGCGCGAAGATCCGCGTGCGGGCGGCGCGCTCGCGCAGTTCCGGCGGCAGCACCGCCTCGATCTTCAACAGCGCGGATTGCGCGCTGTCGGCCAGCTGGGTGCCGGCGAACGCGCGCACGAAACGCGAACCGACCACCAGCGCCTCGAGCTCGTTCGCGGTGAACATCAGCGGCGGGATGTCCGAGCCCTTGCGCAGCACATAGCCGACGCCGGCCTCGCCCTCGATCGGCACGCCGGACAGCTGCAGGTCGGCCACGTCGCGGTACACCGTGCGCAGCGACACGCCCAGCGTCTGCGCCAGCGAACGCGCCTGCAGCGCGGTGCGTCGGCCGCGCAGGGCGTGGATAATGAGGAACAGGCGATCGGCGCGGCGCATCCGCGCATCATCGCCGAGGCGGACGGTGGCGAACAGCGTCGAACGTCACGGCCCATGGCATCAGGCCGACTGCGCGGCCAGCAGTTCGGCGCCCTTCGCCGCGGCGCGCCGCATCGCCAAGCGCGCCAGCGCGCGGTCGACGTGGGCTCGGATTGCCGGCAGCTCGGGCCCCAGCTTGAACAGGGTGGTCTCGTTCAGCGCGGTGTCCATGCGGGGTACTCCTGACCGATGGACGGTTCAGTCCTGCGCAAGCTGGCAGACCGCTTCGAGGTTGTGCCCGTCCGGGCCGATCACGAAGGCGGCGTAGTAGTTCGCGTGATAGTGCGGGCGCAGGCCCGGCGCACCATGGTCGGCGCCACCGGCGAGCAGCGCGGCGGCATGGAAGGCATCCACCTGCGCGCGGTTGGCGGCGGCGAAGGCCACGTGCAGCGGGGTTGGCGCGGCCGGCCCGGTGACCAGCCAGAACTCCGGCTCGTCGCGGCCCATGCCGACCGCGCCGGGATATTCCTTCACCACGCCGATGCCCAGTGGGGCCAGCACCTGGCCGAAAAAAGCCTGGCTGCGTGAAAGATCGCTGCTCGGCAGGCTGATGTGGTCGATGATCATGGCGCCTCTTCTATGGCTGTGATTGGCATCAGAGATGCCGCGTTTCGGCCGGCGCCGACATCCAGTTGTCGTGGCGGCCATCGGAGTAGCGCAGCGGCGCGTCGATCAGTTCCTGCGGCTCGACGTCGTCGAGGCAGGCCACGCTGACCGAGACGAAGTCGCCGCCGATCTCCTCGATATGGCCGCGGCCGAATGAACGAACGCCGCAATGCCTGCAGAACAGGTGATGGACGCGGCCGGAGTGGAACCGGTAGTCCGACAAGGCTTGCTCGCCCGCCAGCAGGCGGAAGGCGTCGGGCCGTATCACCGCGCCCCAGTCGCGCGTCTTCGTGCAGATCGAGCAGTTGCAGCGACCGGTGCCGGCGGCGAGGTCGATATCGGCCTCGTAGCGCACCGCGCCGCAGTGGCAGCTGCCGTGGTAGGTCCTGATCATCACTTGCTCCGCGGCGGGAAGACGATGTGGGCCAGCGCGGCCAGCAGGATGCGCTGGCGTGGTCGGGGCGAACACGGGGATTCCGCCGGATCCTCCGGCGGATCGGTCCTGGGCAGCTTGTACTGCCCGTCCAGCAGCAAGCCGTTCAGATACAGCGGGCGATAGGCCATCAGCACGCGTTGCAGGGATGATTTCATGGCGAATGCCTCAGGCCGTCGCCACGGCTTCGCCGACGCACCACGGCGGCAGCTGGGCGTGCTTGAACAGCCGGTACCAATGTTCGCGGTCGCCAGGGCTGTACAGGTCCAGCGTGCGGATCACCTCGCGGGCGAACTCCACGCTGCCCAGATGACTGGCGCTGATCACGCCGCCATCGCTGACCGCCAGCACGCCGGCGTCATACTGCTCCGCGCCGGCGTAAGCCGGTACGTGGCTGTCGATGTGCCCGGCCCAGTTGCCGGTGTGTCGGCAATGGTCGAGCAGGCCGCTGCGGGCCAGCGCCAGCACGCCGCTGTCGATCGCCGCCACCGGCGCACCGGCGGTGTACAGCCGACGGATCGCCGTCACCGCCGCAGCGCCTTCGCCGCGCTGCCACGGGTGGCCGCCGGGCACGATCAGCAGCGCCGCGCGCTGGAGGTCGAGCTCATCCAGCGACAGCTCCGGCTGCACGGTGAGGCCGCCCATCGAAACCACCGGCGCCATCGAGAAACCCACCGCCTGCACCTGCCAGTCGCCGGGGCGACGGATCTCGCACAGCGCCAGTGCGGCCTGCCAATCGGCGAAGCCGTCGAACACCAGGAAATAAACCGTGTCGCGCATGTCGTTTCCTCCATGTGGGAGGCACAGCATGGCGGTCCCCTGCTGCCAGCGTGATGTCAGCAGCAGGGACGCATGCGGGCACACGGGCCGCCGGGCTGGCACTGTTCAGCCGCGACCGGGACAATGGCGCTTCCTCTCGCCACGGACCCGCCATGAAACCCGTCTCGCTGATCCAGTTCCTGATCGAGGAACGCCGCGCCGGCCATATCAACGCCGAACTATCGCTGCTGATCGAGGTGGTCGCGCGCGCCTGCAAGCGCATCGGCGTGGCCACCGGCAAGGGTGCGCTGGGCGGCGTGCTGGGCGAGGCCGGCACGGGCAACATCCAGGGCGAGGCGCAGAAGAAGCTGGACGTGATCTCCAACGAGATCCTGCTGGAGGCGAACGCCTGGGGCGGCCACCTCGCCGCCTGCGCCTCGGAGGAAATGGAAGACCCGCAGCAGATTCCGGACGGCTATCCGAAGGGCAAGCACCTGCTGCTGTTCGACCCGCTGGACGGCTCCTCCAACATCGACGTGAACGTCTCGGTCGGCACCATCTTCTCGGTGCTGCGCTGCCCCGACGGCGTCACCGAGCCGAAGGCCGAGCACTTCCTGCAGCCGGGCACCACCCAGCTCGCCGCCGGTTACGTGGTGTACGGCCCGGCCACCGTGCTGGTACTGACCTTCGGCCATGGCACCCACGAGTTCACCCTGGACCGCGAGGTCGGCAGCTTCATCCTCAGCCGCCGCGCCATCCGGATTCCGGAACAGACCGCCGAGTTCGCCATCAACATGTCCAACCAGCGCCATTGGCAGGCGCCGATGCAGCGCTACATCGGCGAACTGCTGGCCGGCAAGACCGGCCCGCGCGGCAAGGACTTCAACATGCGCTGGGTCGCCTCGATGGTGGCCGACGTGCACCGCATCGTGACGCGCGGCGGCGTGTTCTATTACCCGCTGGACGCCAAGATCCTCGACAAGGGCGGCAAGCTGCGCCTGATGTACGAGGCCAACCCGATGGCCTTCATCATCGAGCAGGCCGGCGGCGCGGCGACCACCGGACGCCAGCGCATCATGGAGCTGCAGCCGAGCGGCCTGCACCAGCGCGTGCCGGTGTTCCTCGGTTCGAAGGAAGAAGTCGAACTGGTCACGCACTACCACCGGGAGGCCGACGGTGCCGTGAGCTGACGTTTTGGCCCCCTCCCCTGCTCTGCAGGGGAGGGCTGGGGTGGGGTCGCTCTTCTTTCCAACATCAAAAGCACCTCCTCCCGACCTCCCCTGCGTTGCAGGAGGAGGAGACCAACCCGGACCGATATCGAACCATGCCCTTCCGCCGCCTGCTCCTGCCGCTGCTTGCCACGCTCGCGCTGGGCGCCTGCACGCACGCGGCGAAACCCGTGCCGCCACCGGCCGCAGCTCCCGCACCGGTGAAGCTGAAGATCGGCCTCGCCCTCGGTGGCGGCGCGGCCAAGGGCTTCGCGCACATCGGCGTGATCAAGATGCTGGAGGCCAGCGGCATCCACCCCGACGTGGTCGCCGGCACCAGCGCGGGCAGCGTGGTCGGCGCGCTGTACGCCAACGGCATGGACGCGTTCGCGCTGCAGCAGACCGCGTTCGGCCTGGACGAGGCGAAGATCCGCGACGTGCGGCTGTTTTCCGGCGGGCTGGTGCAGGGTCAGGCGCTGCAGGACTATGTCAACCAGCTGCTGCACAAGCAGCCGATCGAGCAGTTGAAGCTGCCGTTCGCCGCGGTGGCCACCGAGCTGGAGACCGGCGCGCGCACGGTGTTCGTGCGCGGCAACACCGGCCGCGCGGTGCGCGCATCGTCCAGCATTCCCGGCGTGTTCGAGCCGGTCGAGATCCACGGCAAGCACTACGTCGACGGCGGCGTGGTCAGCCCGATCCCGATCGACGCGGCGCGCCAGCTCGGCGCCGACTTCGTGATCGCGGTGGACATCTCCGCCGCACCCGACGGCAGCAACCCGCAGGGCATGATGAACATCGTCGGCCAGTCGCTCACCATCATGGGCCGGCAGCTGGCTGCGCAGGAAAGCGCGCGTGCCGACGTGGTGATCCGGCCAGATCTGCGCGGCATCGGTCCGACCGATTTCGAGCAGAAGAACCAGGCCATCCTCGCCGGCGAAAAGGCCGCGCTGGCGGCGATCCCCGCGATCCGCGCCAGGCTCGCCGCGATGGCCGCGACGCGTCAGGCCGGCAGCGGCAACGCACCGTAGGACGGCTTCGGCGCGGCGGTCATGCCGTCCTGCACTTGGCGCGCCTCGCGCCGCAGATGTAGCTTCGGGACTTCCCTGCAGGAGTCCGCCCCATGCCCAAGCGCTCGCGCCTGACCCTCCCTCTGTCGCTGCTGGCCCTTGCGCTGACGCCGCACGCCTTCGCCGCCGCCGAGGTCGACCCGCGCATCGAGCAGGTGCTGACCCAGCTGGGCAAGGCGCAGTCGATCCAGGCGGTGGCGATCTCGCCGGACGGCAGGCAGCTGGCGTGGGTGATCCAGCGCGACGGCAAGCCGGCGATCGAAGTAGCCGATGCCGATGGCCGCCATGCGCACCGCGTGAACACCGCGGCCAGGCCGGGTGAATGTGCGGAATCCGGCATCGCCTGGGCTCCCGATTCGCGCCGCCTGGCCTTCATCGCCAACTGCAGCGTCGACCTCACCAGCACCAAGGCGATGCAGAACACCGTGTTCGTGGCGGACACCGGCCACGGCGACAGCGCAGGCAGGGGCTCGCCCAGGCCGCTGGCCAGGCTCGCCGGCTATGCGCACGCACTGCAGTGGACCGCCGACGGCAAATCGCTCGGTTTCCTCTACGTGCCCGGCGCCACCCGCCGCGCCAGCGCGGTGGCCGCGGCCAAGCCGGCCGCCGGCGAGATCGGGGTGACCGGCGTGGAAGTGCAGCGCGTGGCCAGCCTCGACCTGGCCAGCGGCACGCTGCGCGAACTCACGCCGGCCAAGCTGTACGCCTATGAATTCGACTGGTCGCCGGACGGCTCGCGCATCGCCTACACCGCCGCGCAACCGCCGGGCGACAACAACTGGTGGGTCGCCAAGCTGTTCGTGCAGCCGGCGCAAGCCGGCACCGATGCACGCGTGCTGGTCGACCCCGCCGACGCCGCCAGCGGCGCGCTGCACGGCCTGCAGATCGCGCTGCCGCGCTGGTCGCCGGACGGCTCGCGCATCGCCTTCATCGGCGGCCTGATGAGCGACCAGGGCGCCACCGGCGGCGACATTTACGCGGTGCCGGCCGGCGGTGGCGCGCCGCTCAACCTCACGCCCGGCATCAGGGTCACGCCGAGCTGGCTACGCTGGACGTCGCCGCAGTCGATGCTGGTCAGCCAGGTCAGCAACGGCCACAGCCAGCTGGCGGATTACGCCGTGTCGGCCACTGCTGCCCGGCAGCAGAGCGTGCGCTTCACCGTGCCGGCCGGCATCGGCGACGGCAGCGCAGCGATGGCCATGTCGCTGTCGGCCGACTTCAAGCGCATCGCCTTCGTGCAGAGTTCGTTCGCCGCTGCCGGCGAAGTGCACGCCGGCACGCTGGGCGACGCCGCACCGCCGGCGATAACCTCCTTCAACCGCGCGCTGAAGCCGGCCTGGGGCAAGGCCGAATCGGTGGAGTGGAACAACGAGGGCTTCCACGTGCAGGGCTGGCTGCTGTACCCGGCCAACTACGACGCGGGCAAGCGCTACCCGATGATCGTGATGGTGCATGGCGGCCCGTCCAGCGCGGTGATCCCGCGCTGGCCCGGCGTCGGCTACGGCGGCGCACCGCTGGCGGCGCTGGGCTACTTCGTGTTCATGCCCAACCCGCGCGGCAGTTTCGGCCAGGGCGAGCAATACGTGCAGGCGAACCGCAGGGACTTCGGCTACGGCGACCTGCGCGACATCCTCGCCGGCGTTGACGCGGTGGAGAAGAAAGTGCCGGTCGACGACCAGCGGCTCGGCCTCACCGGCTGGAGCTATGGCGGCTTCATGAGCATGTTCGCGCCCACGCAGACGCAGCGTTTCCGCGCCGTGGTCGCCGGCGCCGGCATCGCCAACTGGCAGAGCTACTACGGCCAGAACCTGATCGACCAGTGGATGCCGCCGTTCTTCGGCGCCAGCGTGTACGACGATCCGGCGGTGTACGCGAAGAGCTCGGCGATCAACTTCATCAAGCAGGTGAAGACGCCGATGCTGATCGTGGTCGGCGACCGCGACGCCGAATGCCCGGCGCCGCAATCGTTCGAGATGTGGCACGCGCTGCGCGCGCAAGGCGTGCCGACCTCGCTGGTGGTGTACCCGAACGAAGGCCACCACTTCGTCGACCCCGCGCACCAGCGCGACGTGCTGCAGCGGGCGCTGGGCTGGTTCGCGAAGTACCTGCCGGCGTCGGAGTGAATCGCGGCAACGGCCGCCGCACGCTCAGAACAATTCCCCCTGCGGCGACGCCTTGCGCGGTGGCACGAAGCGCGTGGCGTCGAGGCTGAGTTCGCGGGTGCGGCCGAAGCCGTGCCGGCGGCAGGCCACTTCGAAGCGCTTGCGCAGCAGCTCGGCGAACACGCCCTGGCCGCGCATGCGGGTGCGGAAATCCGAGTCGTAGTCGCGGCCGCCGTTCATCTGCCGTACCAGGCTCATCACATGCTCGGCGCGCTGCGGCGCGTGCAGCGCCAGCCATTCGCGGAACAGCGCCTTCAGTTCCCACGGCAGGCGCAGCACGGTGTAGCCGGCGCAGCGCGCGCCGGCGGCGTACGCGCGTTCGAGCACCGCTTCCATGTCCTTGTCGTTGAGTGCGGGGATGATCGGCGCCACCAGCACGCCCACCGGTACGCCGGCCTGGGCCAGCGCGGCGATGGCCTTCAGGCGACGGTGCGGCGCGCTGGCGCGCGGTTCGAGTTTCGCGGCGAGGTGGTTGTCCAGCGAGTTCACCGAGACGAACACCTGCACCAGCTTCTCGCGCGCCATCGGCGCCAGGATGTCGAGGTCGCGCTCGACCAGGGCGTTCTTGGTGACGATGGTGCACGGGTGGTGGCACTCGGCCAGTACTTCCAGCGCGGCGCGGGTGAGCCGCCATTTTTTCTCGATCGGCTGGTAGGGATCGGTATTGCTGCCGATATTGATCGGGCTGACCTGGTAACCGGGTTTGGCGAGATCGGCGCGCAGCACCTCGGCGAGGTTGGTCTTGGCGCGCAGCTTGGTCTCGAAGTCCAGCCCCGGCGAGAGGTTGAGGTAGCTGTGGCTGGGGCGGGCGAAGCAGTAGATGCAGCCGTGCTCGCAGCCGCGGTACGGGTTCAGCGCCTGCTCGAAGGCGATGTCGGGGGAGTCGTTGCGGGTGATAACGCTCTTCGCGCGTTCTTCGGTGACGCAGGTCTGCGGGCGCGGCGCCTCCTCGTCCAGCAGCGCGCTCTGCCAGCCGTCGTCCTCGGCGTGGTGGCGGATGGACTCGAAGCGTCCCTCCGGGTTGGAGGCGGCGCCGCGACCCTTGTGTGCGCGGACCGCGGGAAGCGATGGTGATGGCGGAAGCTCGTCCATCGGCGCAGTGTCGCGCAGCGAGGTCTCAGCCGCCGCGACATCTTTTCGCCGAGTGATCCGACGCGCACCCGGCGTCTCGTGGCGACGCTATGATGCGGCCGACCGCCGGCGCCGGCGGCGCGTTTTCACCTGTCGGGGCTATTCCATGCGCTGGCTGCTGCTCGTCTCCACCGTGTTCGCGTTCGCGCTGTGCTTTACCCGCCACGGCGCCGGCGCCTGGGGCTTCTGGCTGCTGGTGGGCCTGATCGGCGTGTTCGCCACCACACTGGCCTTCGTGCAGGCACGCATCGCCGGCAGCGCGCGTGGAGAGAGCCTGTCGGAGTACGACCTGCAACGGCTGCGCGAAGGCAAGGATCCGCTGAAGCACGAACGCCATGGGCGCTAGCGGCTACGATCGTGCCGCCGCGTCCAGCTCGGCGGCCATCGCTTCACGCATCAGGTACTTCTGCACCTTGCCGGTCACCGTCATCGGGAAGGCGTCGACGAAGCGCACGTAACGCGGCACCTTGTAGTAGGCCAGATGACGGCGGCAGTAATCCTGGATTCCGGCCTCGCTGGCCGCGCTGCCTTCGCGCAGGCGGATCCACGCGCACACCTGCTCGCCGAACTTCGCATCGGGCACGCCGAACACCTGCACGTCGAGCACCTCCGGATGGGTATACAGGAACTCCTCGATCTCGCGCGGGTACACGTTCTCGCCGCCACGGATGATCATGTCCTTGAGCCGGCCGACGATGCGGCAGTAGCCGTCTGCGTCCAGCGTGGCGAGGTCGCCGGTGTGCATCCAGCGCGCGGTGTCGATCACCTCGCGGGTGCGCGCTTCGTCCTCCCAGTAGCCCCGCATCACCGAGTAGCCACGCGTGCACAGCTCGCCCGTCGTGCCGCGCGGCACGACGCACCCGTGCTCGTCGACCAGCTTCACCTCGAGGTGCGGATGGATCCGGCCCACGCTGTCGACGCGACGCTCCAGCGGATCGTCCGGCACGGTCTGGAAGCTCACCGGGCTGGTCTCGGTCATGCCGTAGGCGATGGTGACCTCGGCCATGTGCATCTCCTCGACGACCCGCCGCATCACTTCGATCGGGCATGGCGAGCCGGCCATGATGCCGGTGCGCAGGGACGACAGGTCGAACTCGGCGAAGCGCGGGTGCTCGAGTTCGGCGATGAACATGGTCGGCACGCCGTGCAGGCCGGTGCATTTTTCCTCGGCCACGGTTTCCAGCGTGGCCAGCGCGTCGAAGCCCTCGCCGGGGATCACCATGCAGGCGCCGTGGGTGACGCAGGCGAGGTTGCCCAGCACCATGCCGAAGCAGTGGTAGAACGGCACCGGGATGCACAGCCGGTCGTGCTCGGTGAGGCGCATCGCCTCGCCGATGAACCAGCCGTTGTTGACGATGTTGTGGTGGGTCAGCGTGGCGCCCTTCGGCGCGCCGGTGGTGCCGGAAGTGAACTGGATGTTCACCGCGTCGTCGAAGTTCAGCGTCGCCTCGACTGCGCGCAGGCGCGCCGGTGTCGCGGCGTCGCCCAGCGCGACCAGCTCCCGCCAGCGGCGCGTGCCCGCTGCGGCCTCGTCGTCGAGCAGGATCACCTCGCGCAGCGCCGGCAGCCGCGCCGCGCGCAGGGCGCCCGGTGCGCTGGCGGCCAGCTCCGGCGCCAGTTCGGTCAGGATCTCCAGGTAATGCGAGCTCTTGAAGCGGCGCGGCAGCACCAGCGCACGGCAGGCCACCTTGTTCAGCGCGTACTCCAGCTCGTGCGTGCGGTAGGCCGGGTTGATGTTGACCAGCACCAGCCCGGCCTTCGGCACGGCGAACTGCAGCAGCACCCACTCGGCCCGGTTCGGCGACCAGATGCCGACGCGATCGCCACGCTGCAATCCCAGCGCCAGCAAACCGGCGGCCACCCGTTCCACTTCGGCATGGAATTCGCGGTAGTTCATGCGCACGTCCTGCGCGCGCACCACCAGCGCCGGGCGGTCGGGATGGGCGGCGGCGATGCGGTCGAGCAGCGCGCCCAGCGTGTCGCCCAGCAACGGTTTCGCGCTGGCGCCATGAACGTAACTTGGTGCGGCACTCATCGGTGCTCTCCCACAGTCATCGCACGGAGCCCGGCTGCCAGCATAGCGCCTGCGCGTGGCCCGAACGCGGCAGCGCGTGCATGGCGCGGGACGGCAGCATCACCCTTTCGTCACGATCGCTGCACGGCTGAACAGGGACGCTTGTGCCGACATCGCGGCGTGGCATCCCGCCGCCCCGCACTTCCCGGGAATTCATGATGACTGCATCCGGCTTGATCGTTTTCCTGCTCATCGGCGCGATCGCGGGCTGGCTGGCCGGCCTGATCGTGCGTGGTTTCGGCTTCGGCCTGCTCGGCAACATCGTGGTCGGCATCATCGGCGCGTTTCTCGCCGGCTGGCTGCTGCCGATGCTCGGCGTCGGCTTCAACCTGGGCAGCCCGATCGTCACCAGCATCGTCTACGCGATGATCGGCGCGATCGTGCTGCTGGTGCTCATCGGCCTGATCAAGCGCGCCTGACCGCTCGCCCGGTTCACGGCGGCCAACGAAAAACGCAGCGACACGGGCCGCTGCGTTTTTCCGTGGCGCACGCCGGTTCAGTCGCGCAGGTCGACGTCCTTGGTCTCGCGCACGAACAGCATGCCGATCACGAAGGTCATCGTGGCGATCACCACCGGGTACCACAGGCCGGCGTAGAAGTTGCCGGTGGCCGCGACGATGCCGAACGAGACCGAAGGCAGGAAGCCGCCGAACCAGCCGTTGCCGATGTGGTACGGCAGGCTCATCGAGGTGTAGCGGATGCGAGTGGGGAACATCTCCACCAGCCAGGCGGCGATCGGCCCGTAGACCATCGTCACGTAGAGCACCAGGATAGTCAGCAGAAGGATCACCATCGGCGTGTTGGTCTGCGCCGGGTCGGCCTTGGCCGGGTAGCCGGCAGCGGCCAAGGCCTTGCCGACGCTGTCGCCGAACGCCTTGCTCTGCGCGGTGAAGTCGGCCTTGGCCAGGGCGCCGCCCTCGAACGCGGGGAACTCCTGGCCACCGACCGAGACGACCGCCACCGAGCCCGGCGCCGCGGCGACGTTCTCATACGGCACGCCGCGCTTGGCCAGGAAGCTCTTGGCCACGTCGCACGAACTGGTGAAGACCTTCTTGCCGATCAGGTCGATCTGCACGCTGCAGCCGGCCGGGTCGGCCTGCACCTTGACCGGTGCGGTCACGCTGGCCGCCTCGATCGCCGGGTTGCCGTAGTGGGTGAGGCCCTTGAAGATCGGGAAGTAGGTCAGCGCGGCGAGCAGGCAGCCGGCCAGCACCACCGGCTTGCGTCCGATCTTGTCCGACAGCCAGCCGAACACCACGAAGAACGGCGTGCCGATCACCAGTGCCGCGGCGATCAGCAGCTGGGTGGTGGTGGCATCGATCTTCAGCGTGCTGCCGAGGAAGTACATCGCGTAGAACTGGCCGCAATACCACACCACGGCCTGGCCGGCGGTGGCGCCGAGCAGGGCCAGGATCACCAGTTTCAGATTGCCCCAACGCGCGAACGATTCGGTCAGCGGCGCCTTCGACTGCTTGCCTTCCGCCTTCATCTGCTTGAACACGGGCGACTCGGCCAGCTGCAGGCGGATGTACACCGAGATCGCCAGCAGCAGCGAGGACAGCAGGAACGGGATGCGCCAGCCCCAGTCGTCGAACTTGTCGCCGAGCAGCCACTTGCAGCCCAGGATCACCAGCAGCGACAGGAACAGGCCGAAGGTGGCGGTGATCTGGATGAAGCTGGTGTACAGGCCGCGCTTGCCGTGCGGCGCGTGCTCGGCGACGTAGGTTGCCGCGCCGCCGTACTCGCCGCCGAGTGCCAGGCCCTGCAGCATGCGCAACGCGATCAGGATCACCGGCGCGGCCACGCCGATCGAGCCGTAGCTGGGCAGCAGACCGACGAAGAAGGTGGACAGGCCCATGATCACGATGGTGATCAGGAAGGTGTACTTGCGCCCGACCAGGTCGCCGATGCGGCCGAACACCAGCGCGCCGAACGGGCGCACCGCGAAGCCGGCGGCGAACGCCAGCAGCGCGAACACCAGCTGGCTGGCCTCGTTCAGTCCCGAGAAGAACTGGTGGCCGATGATCACGGCCAGCGAGCCGTACAGGTAGAAGTCGTACCACTCGAACACGGTGCCCAGACTGGATGCCAGGATCACCCGCTTGTGGCTGATGTCCAGTCCGTCGTCACGCTTGCCGACGGCGTCGATGGCAGAAGTGGCCATAGTTCCCTCCCCAGGGTGTTGGCGGTCCTCCCGCGGCGGGACGACCGTTGGTCGGTGCGCTCCGCCGCCGGCGGATCGCGTGGCGCCCTGCCGTCACGCGGCGGGCGTGGAACGGCCGGCGGCCGCGGGGGCCGCCGCCATCGCCTAGAACTTGTACATACCGTTGAGGCTGACCTGATTGCCCGTGGTGGTGCGGGTCGCCGTGGCGCCATTGGCCGAATCGAGCTTGTCGTGCAGCCACTCCACGCTCAGTGCGTAGGCGCCAGTGGCGTACTGCACGCTCAGCGCCGACTGCCGGCTCTCCAGGCGGCCGGCGGTGCCGATCCAGCGCAGCACGTCGTCGTGGTCCGGCTTGGCGATGCCGTAGTACGCATACGCGCTCCAGTTCGGGGTGAACTTGTAGCCGGCCTGCACGTAGCCGCCGCTTTCGGAGATGTCGCCGAACTGCGCCAGCGCGCCGAAGATCTGGCCCAGCCCCTTGCCGCCGTAGGCCAGGCCCTTGAACACCCACGGCCCCGGCATCCAGGCGCCGCCCACTTCGTAGCCCACGCTCTTGACCTTGTCCTTGATCGGCGCCGGCACGGTGTTGCCCACGCCCTTCAGGTCCACCTCGCTGTAGTGCGCCGCGGCGTAGGCCACCCAGGTCTTGTCGGCCACGCGCAGGCGCGCCTCCAGCTGCGGACGGAAGCCCGCGTTGCCCGCGGTGAGGTAGTTCACGTTGTCGCCCGGGCCGCTCCAGTGGCCTTCGAACGCACCCAGGTCGAGCCGCCACTTGGCGCCGTCGCTGCCGTGGTTGAGGTCCTGCATCACCACCACGCCGGGGAAGCGCCAGCCCACCATGCCGGCGCCGAAGCCCAGCGGGAAGGCGATGTGCGAGAGCGAATCGGGGATGTTGTCGATCGGGAACATCAGCTCCCACTGCTGGCCGATGCGCACGGTGGTGCCGGTAGCGGGATTGGCGATGTCCATGTAGGCCTGGCGCAGGCGCGGCGTGAGTTGCTGCTGGCTGTACGGCCCGGTGCCGTTGAAGCCGCCGAAGAAGTCCATCTCGATGCGGCCGCCGCCGACCCAGTCGCCGGCGAACTTGGCGCCGCTGAAATCCAGCCAGAAGCGCGTGTTGCGCACGTCCATGCCGGAGAGCGAGCCCTTCGAGCCGGGCACCGGGAATTCCGCGTTGGTGCCGTTGCCGAAGGTGAAGCTCCTGTCCTGGCTGAACGCGCTGGCGCTGACGAAGCCATGCAGCGCCACCGACACGCCAGGGGCGCTGCTGAATACCGGCGCCGCCGGAGCCGCCGCCACGTTCTGCGCGGGCGTCGCCGGCGTGGGGGGTTGGGCGGGTGCCGCCTTCTGCGCCTGGATCATCGCCTTCAGCTCGTTCAACTGCTGCTCGAGCTGCGCCACGCGCTGTTCGAGCTGCTGCTCGCGCGTGTCGTTCTGCGCGTGGCCCGCCAGCGGCAGCATCAGCGCGCAGGCCATGCTCAGGGCCAGCGCGGTATAACGATGGGTGTGTCGCGTGGTCATGCGTGCATCTCCCCGAGGTCAATGACGGGCCGAGCATGGCCATGCTGCGGCGCGGGCGACTATTCGCCATTGGTCGAACTTCGACCAAAGTCGAGCCGGCTGCGCGCCGCCACCTCCGCGACGATCGGGCTACACTCGAAACGTGCACGCCGCCGGGCGCCTTCCTGCGCCTGCCGCGGCATCCCCGTCGCCATCTTTCACGCCTAGCCAGCAGGAGCCCAGCCATGTCCAAGCTCTACCCGGTCGATCCCTCGTTCGCTGCGGCCGCACGCCTGCGCCGCGACGACTACACGCGCCTCTACGCCGAGTCGGTCAGCGACCCGGAAGGCTTCTGGGGCCGCATCGGCCAGCGCCTGGACTGGATCAAGCCGCCGACGAAGATCAAGGACGTCTCGTTCGACCCGCAGGATCTGCACATCCGCTGGTATGAGGACGGCGAGCTCAACGTGTCGGCCAACTGCCTCGACCGCCAGCTGGAAAAGCGCGGCGACAAGGTGGCGATCATCTTCGAGGGTGACGACCCGAAGGACTCACGCAAGATCACCTACCGCGAGCTGCACGCCGAGGTGTGCAAGTTCGCCAACACGCTGAAGCACCTGGGCGTGGTCAAGGGCGACCGCGTGGCGATCTACCTGCCGATGATCCCCGAGGCGGCGGTGGCGATGCTGGCCTGCGCGCGGCTCGGCGCGATCCACTCGGTGGTATTCGGCGGCTTCTCGCCCGACTCGCTGGCCGGGCGCATCGTCGACTCGCAGGCCAAGGTGGTGATCACCGCCGACGAGGGCCTGCGCGCGGGCAAGCACATCCCGCTCAAGGTCAACGTGGACGCGGCGCTGGAGCGGCCCGGCACCAACAGCGTGGAGACCGTGATCGTGGTGCGCCACACCGGCGGCGCGGTCAACATGCAGTCGCCGCGCGACCGCTACTGGCACACGCTGATGGAAGGCCAATCGGCCGATTGCCCGCCGACCCCGGTCGAGGCCGAGCACCCGCTGTTCGTGCTGTACACCTCCGGCTCCACCGGCAAGCCCAAGGGCGTGCAGCATTCCACCGGCGGCTACCTGGTCTTCATCAGCTACACCCACGAGCAGGTGTTCGACCTGCGCGAGGACGACGTCTACTGGTGCACCGCCGACGTCGGCTGGGTCACCGGGCACAGCTACGTGGTGTACGGCCCGCTGTGCAACGGCGCCACCACGGTGATGTTCGAAGGCGTGCCGAACTACCCCGACCACAGCCGCTTCTGGCAGGTGATCGACAAGCACCAGGTCAGCATCTTCTACACCGCGCCCACCGCGATCCGCGCGCTGATGCGCGAGGGCGAGGCGCCGGTGAAGAAGTGCTCGCGCGCCAGCCTGCGCCTGCTCGGCTCGGTCGGCGAGCCGATCAACCCCGAAGCGTGGGAGTGGTACTACCGCGTGGTCGGCGAGCAGCGCTGCCCGATCGTCGACACCTGGTGGCAGACCGAGACCGGCGGCATCATGATCTCGCCGCTGCCCGGCGCCATCGCCACCAAGCCCGGCTCGGCCACACTGCCGTTCTTCGGCGTCAAGCCGGCCATCGTCGACGCCGAAGGCACCGTGCAGGAAGGCGTGGCCGAGGGCAACCTGCTGATCACCGACTCCTGGCCCGGCCAGGTGCGCACCATCTACGGCGACCACCAGCGCTTCATCGAGACCTACTTCAGCGCCTACCCCGGCAACTACTTCTCCGGCGACGGCGCGCGCCGCGACGAGGACGGCTATTACTGGATCACCGGCCGCGTCGACGACGTGATCAACGTGTCCGGCCACCGCCTCGGCACCGCCGAGGTGGAGAGCGCGCTGGTAGCGCATCCGAAGGTGGCCGAAGCCGCCGTGGTCGGCTGCCCGCACGAGATCAAAGGCCAGGGTATCTACGCCTACGTCACCCTGGTCGCCGGAGAAACCGGCAGCGACGAGCTGCGCAAGGAATTGATTGCCTGGGTGCGCAAGGAGATCGGCCCGATCGCCACGCCGGACTACCTGCAGTGGGCGCCCGGCCTGCCGAAGACCCGCTCGGGCAAGATCATGCGCCGCATCCTGCGCAAGATCGGCGAGAACCTGCCCGACCAGCTCGGCGACATCACCACCCTGGCCGACCCCAGCGTGGTGAAGAACCTGGTCGACGAGCGGTTGATCAAATAAGGCAACCGTAGGAGCGCACCCTGTGCGCGAGGCTCTTCCACCACCACCGGACAAGAGCCTCGCGCACAGGGCGCGCTCCTACATTCCCGACGAAGCCCATGCCCGACATCCTGATCGCCGACGACCACCCGCTGTTCCGTGACGCCCTGCAGCGCGCGGTGCTGGCCGCCATGCCGCAGGCGCGGGTGCACGCCGCCGACAGCGTGCATGCGTTGCTCGGCCTGATCGAGCGCTATCCCGACGCCGAGCTGCTGCTGCTCGACCTGCACATGCCCGGCGCGCGCGGCTACTCCGCGCTGGCACACATTCGCGGCCAATACCCCGGCCTGCCGACCATCGTCGTCTCCGGCCACGAGGAAGCGCAGGTGGCGCGCCGTGCGCTGGCCCATGGCGCCGCCGCCTACATCCCCAAGTCCACCGCCGGCGAGGACATCGTGGCGGCGATCCGCGCCGTGCTCGACGGCGACGTATGGCTGCCGCCGCAACTCGTCGGCGGCGACGCCGAGCTGCAACCCGACGAAGCCGACGCCGCCGCGCGCATCGCCGCGCTCACCCCGCAGCAGTTCCGCGTGCTCACCATGATCGCCGAAGGCCTGCTCAACAAGCAGATCGCGTGGGAGCTCGGCGTCTCCGAAGCCACCGTGAAAGCGCACATGACCGCCATCATGCGCAAGCTCGGCGTCAACAACCGCACCCAGGTCGCATTGGCCGCCAGCCACCTGGCGGTGGAACCCGGCACGATGCAGCCGCTGCCGGACAACCAGGACGCCAGCGGCGATTGAGATCGCCACCGAAGGGTGACCGGCCTCGTGGCGGCCGACGCATGCCTGCTCGTGATGGCCACCGGCGAATCGCCCGTGCCTGCCTTGCTGGATACCCGAAATGCCGGCGGGCCGGACCGACTAATCCGATGAACCCTCGGCCACGCCCTGCTTGCGCGCCAGCGCGGTCAGCAGCGCGCGCAACGCGGCGGGGCGCACCGGCTTGTGCAGCAGCGGGTAGCCCAGTGCGCGGGCGCGCTGTTTCAGCTCGCTGCTGCCGTCGGCGGTGATCATCGCCACCGGCGGCAGTTCGCCCAGCGCCTCGCGCAATTGCTGCAGTGCCTGCAGGCCGTCGGCGCCGTCGGCAAGGTGATAGTCGGCGAGGATCAGGTCGACCGGGCCGCAGCACAGCTCGTCGCGCGCCTGTGCCGTGTCGAGCGCGGTACGGCAGTCCACGCCCCAGCGCCCGAGCAAGGCGCGCATGCCGTCGAGAATGGCCGCGTCGTTGTCCAGGCACAACACGGTCAGCGGCAGCTGTTTGTCGGTGCCGCCGCGTTGCACGCGCTGGGGCCGTACCGGCACCGCCTCGTTGCGCGGCACGGTCACCGCGAAGCAGCTGCCGTGCCCGACCCGCGAATGCAGGTCGAGCCGGTGGCCGAGGATGCCGGCCAGGCGGTCGCAGATCGACAGGCCAAGGCCCAGCCCCTTCTCGCCCCACGGCGAGGGCTGTTCCAGCCGCTGGAATTCGTCGAAGATCCGCGCGCGCTGTTCTGGCGCGATGCCGGGACCGGAGTCCCACACCTCGATGCGCACCTTGTCCACGCCGACCCGGCGCGCGCCCAGCAGCACGCTGCCCTTGCTGGTGTAGCGCAGCGCGTTGGAAAGGAAGTTCTGCACGATCCGGCGCAGCAACTGCGGGTCGCTGCGCACCGCCAGGCGGGTGGGCACCACGCGCAGGCGCAACCCGCGCTGCTCGGCGACCACTGCGAACTGCGCCCTCAGCGAATCGAACAGTTCGGCCAGCGCGAAAGCGCCGACTTCCGGGTGGTAGCTGCCGGCATCCAGACGCGAGACGTCGAGCAACGCATCGAGCAAGTCCTCGGCGGCGCGGAACGAGGCGTCGATGCGCTCGGCCAGCCCGCTCGCCTCCGCATCCAGCCCGGGATGCTGGCGCAGTGCCGAGGTGAACAGGCGCGCCGCGTTCAGCGGCTGCAGCAAGTCGTGGCTGGCGGCAGCGAGGAAGCGCGTCTTGGAGATATTCGCCGTTTCCGCCGCGCGGCGCGCCTGCGCGGTGGCGGCCAGCGCCTCGGACAGTTCGGCGGTGCGTTGCTCGACGCGCTGCTCCAGCGTCTCGTTCACTTCGATCAGCGCCTGCTCGGCGTGCTTGTACGCGGTGACGTCGGTGTAGGTGGTGACGTAACCGCCGCCGGGCAGCGCGCGGCCGCGCAGTTCGATCACCGTGCCGTCCGGACGCACGCGCTGGAACAGGTGCGCCGAGCCGGCCTGCATGTACTGGATGCGCTTGGCCACGTTCGTCTCGACCTCGCCCGGGCCGCACTCGCCGCGCTCGGCGTTCCAGCGGATCAGCTCGGCCACCGGCACGCCCACGTGCACCATGCCGTCGGGATAGTCGAACAGCTCCATGTAGCGCCGGTTCCATGCCACCAGGCGCATCTGCGCGTCGACCACGCTGATCCCCTGCGAGACGTTTTCCAGCGTGGTGGACAGCAGCTCGCGATTGAAGCGCAGTTCCTGCGAGGCCTCGTCCAGCAGCGCCATCGACTCGGCCAGGTCCAGGCCGCTGCCGGACAACGCGCTGATCAGGATGCGCCGCGCGTTGGCCGCGCCCACCGCCGAGGCCAGCAGCCGTTCGGTGTACTGGATCAAGGCGCGGTCGGCCGCCTCGCCGGGCTGCAGCGGCTTGCCGCGCCGCTGCGCGTATTCGTCGAACGCACGTGCGCTGCTGCGCTCGCCCACGATGCGCTCGGCGATGGTGCGCAGGTCGGCCACCACCACGCGGCCGCGCCAGTCGCCGCTGCCGCCGCGGCTGGCCGGGTCGGCGTCCATGAACATCGCCGCGTGCAGGCGTTCCTCCAGGCTGGGCCGCAGGCGCAGTGAGACGAACACCAGGCAACCCACGTTGACCAGCAGCGACCAGAATGTGCCGTGCATCACCGGGTCCCAGCCGCTCAGATGGAACAGCGCCTGCGGACGCAGCCAGTCCCAGCCGAACGGGCCTTGCTGCAGCCATTCGTGGGAACGGATCAGCGCCGGCAGCAGCAAGGTGTACAGCCACACCAGGAAGCCGCCGGCCAGGCCGACGATCACGCCGCGGCGGCTGGCGCCGCGCCAGTACAGCGCGGCGATCAGCGCCGGCGCGAACTGCGCCACCGCGGCGAACGCCAGCAGGCCGGTGGCGGCCAGGTTCTCCGCGTTCGCGGCGACGCGGTAGTAGGCGTAGGCCATCACCGCCAGCAGCACGATCGCCACCCGGCGCACGCCCAGCACCAGCTGCGACAGGTCGCTGCGCTGTTCCAGCCGCAGCGCGCGGATGCGCAGCAGCGCTGGCATCACCAGGTCGTTGCTGATCATCGTCGACAGCGCCACCGAAGCCACGATCACCATGCCGGTCGCCGCCGAGAAGCCGCCGATGAAGGCCAGCAGCGCCATGCCGCGGTCGCCGTGCGCCATCGGCAGGGTCAGCACCCAGGCGTCGGCGGCGCCGTCGCGCACCAGCGGCATGTGTGCGCCGGCCGCCACGATCGGCAGCACCGCCACGCTGACGATCGCCAGGTACAACGGCACCATCCAGCGTGCGCGGGTGAGGTCGCCGGGTTCCTCGCATTCGACCATGCCGATCTGGAACTGCCGCGGCAGGCAGAACATGGCGCAGAACGCCAGCATGGTCTGCGCCAGGAAGCCCGGCGACAGACCGTGGCCCAGCTGGACGACCGGCCGCTGCACCGTCTCGGCCAGGCCAGGCCCCTGCCACAGCGCGTAGCCGGCCAGCGCCACGAAGGCGAGCAGCTTGATCAGCGACTCCAGCGCGATCGCCAGCATCATGCCGTGGTGGTGTTCGGTGGCGTCGATGCTGCGCGTGCCGAACAGGATCGCGAACACCGCCAGCAGCACCGCGCACCACATCGCGCTGTCGACGCCACCGGCCATCACCATGCCGTGTCTGACCCCGCCGAGCACGCCGAACGACATCGCCACCGCCTTGAACTGCAGCGCGATGTACGGCACCACCGCGATCACCGCGATCACCGCCACCAGCGCGGCCAGCCCGTGCGACTTGCCGAAGCGTGCGCCGATGAAATCCGCGATCGAGGTGATGTTGCGCTTCTTCACCGTCTGCACCAGCCGGCGCAGCAGGCCGAAGCCGAACACGAACAGCAGGATCGGACCGAGGTAGATCGGCAGGTAGGCCAGGCCGTCGCGCGCCGCCGTGCCGACTGCGCCGTAGAACGTCCACGACGAGCAGTACACCGCCAGCGCCAGGCTGTAGACGATCGGGCGCAGCCGCGGCTGGCGCGGGTACAGCGGCCGACGGTCGCCCGCGTAGGCCACCACGAACAGCAGCCCGACGTACAGCAGCGACACCAGCAGCAACAGCCAACCCTGGATCAAGTCGTGTTCTCCCGGCCGGACGATCGGCGACCGCGTGCCCGCGCTTGTGCCCTCGCGGCAGCGGCGGCACCATGCCCGGATGACCGCTGCTCCCGCATTGACGCTTGCCAACGTAGCAGAGCACCTGCGCGATGACGAGATTCATGTATGGCGGCTGGACTACCGGCCGGCAGACGGGCGAGCGCCGTTGCTCGCCTTGCTGGCCGCCTACCTCGGCATCGCACCGGCACGGGTCGTGCTGGCCAGCGGCGAACACGGCCGCCCCGCGCTCGCCGCCGGGCTGGATCCGTCGCTCGACTTCAACTGGTCGCACAGCGGCTCGCATGCGCTGGTCGCGGTCGGCCGGCATGTCGCGCCGGGGATCGATCTCGAATGCCTGCGCCCGCGCACCCGCGCACTGCAGATCGCCGAACGCTATTTCAGTCGTGACGAGGCCGCCACGCTGGCCGCACTGCCGGACGCCGAACGCGACACCGCCTTCCTCGAACTGTGGACCGCCAAGGAAGCGGTGTTGAAGGCGCTGGGACGCGGCCTCGCGTTCGGCCTGGACCGGCTCAGCATCGCCGGCACCGCCGACCGGTTGCAGCTGCGGCGGCTGGAAGGCGACGACGTCGGCGCCTGGCAGCTGCAGCGACTGGATATCGGCCGCGGCCTGGTTGCCGCGCTGGCGTGGCGCGGCGGCGAGCGCCGGATCCGCCTCGCCACGCTTGCCAGCAGCGACTGATCGGCGCACTGTTTCCGGTCCGTCGACCGGTCTGCACCAACATGGGCCGGCATGCCGATCGCTACCCACCGCCGAGGATCGTCCGCCCGTCATGACCCTGCTCAGCGTCAACCTCAACAAGATCGCCGTACTGCGCAATTCGCGCGGCGGCCGCGAACCGGATATCTGCCGCGCCGCACAGACCTGCATCGAGGCCGGCTGCGGCGGCATCACCGTGCACCCGCGGCCGGACCAGCGCCACGTGCGGCCCGACGACGTGCGCGCGCTGGCCGCCATGCTGCGCGGACGGGTCGAGTACAACATCGAGGGCAACCCGTTCGCCGCGCCCCGCGGCGAGTATCCCGGCCTGATCGCGCTGGCGCGCGAAGTGCGCCCGACCCAGGTGACCCTGGTGCCGGACAGCGACGGCCAGATCACTTCCGACCACGGCTTCGACCTGCGCCGTGACATCGCGCAGCTGCGTCCGCTGGTGGGCGAACTGTGCGACCTCGGTTGCCGGGTCAGCCTGTTCGTCGACGCCGGCAGCCAGGATTTCGACTTGGCCGCGGTGATCGGCGTGCAGCGCATCGAGATCTACACCGGCCCCTACGCCGAGGCGTTCGCCGACGGCCAGCCCGCGGCCGCCCTGGCGATGTGTGCCGACACCGCACGGCGCGCGCAGCAGGCCGGCCTGGCGGTAAACGCGGGACACGACCTCAGCCAGGCGAACCTGGGCACGTTCAAGGCGGCGATTCCCGGCCTCGCCGAGGTATCCATCGGCCACGCGCTGATCGGCGAGGCGCTGTACGAGGGGCTGGCCACCACCGTGCGCAACTACCTGCAGATCCTGCGCTAGGCGCGGCGCAACTTGTGCGGCCGCGCAAACGAAAACCCCCGCGCGAGGCGGGGGTTTTCCCTGTTGCGCACTGCCGCGGCAGCGGCCGGTCAGAAGTTTTCGGTGAACCCGATCTTGACCAGCTTGTAGCTCTTTGCATCCGCCAGCACCCGGGCCACGTGCTCGTAGGCCACCGCGTCGGCCGCGGCGATCTGGATTTCCGGCTGGTTGCTCAGCGCCTGCTGGCCGATCACCGCCAGCTGCGCCCGCAGACCCAGCTCGTCGACCGGAATGTCGTTCCAGTACAGCGCGCCGGACTGGTCGATCTTCAGGTGGATCGGTTCTGCCGGGTTGCTCGGCGGCGGCTGGTTCGGATTCGGCTGCGGCAGGTCAACCTGGATGCGGTGCGCCAGCACCGGTGCCGTGATCATGAAGATGATCAGCAGCACCAGCATCACGTCGACCAGCGGGGTGACGTTGATTTCCGACATCGGGCCGCTGGTTTTGGTACTGAATGCCATCTTAGGTTCACCCCTTCGGCGCGTCGGTGGTCATGAAGGCGACATGCACCATGCCCGAATCCTTGGCGTCGCCGATGATCTTCTTCACGATCTTGAACTCGGTTCCCTTGTCCGCGCGGATCTGCAGCTCCGGCTGGGGCGACTTCTGCGCATTCACCGCAAACTGCGCCCGCAGCTCGGCTTCGCTGACCAGGTGATCATTGAAGTACATGCTGCCGTCCTGCTTGACCGCCAGATCCAGCGGCGGCACGGCCATTTCCGAGTCCGGCGTCTTGGGATTCGCCGTCGGCAGGTCGATCGTGATGGAGTGCGACATCAACGGCGCCGTGATCATGAAGATGATCAGCAGCACCAGCATCACGTCGACCAGCGGCGTGACGTTGATTTCCGACATCGGGCCGCCGGAATTGCCTCCTACGCTCATCGCCATGGGTCAATCCCTCACTTCGAGCTTTCGACGCGCGAACCGGTAGCGAAGAAGTCGTGCAGGTCGTGTGCGAATTCGTCGAAGCGGGCGTAGGTCAGGCGGTTCGTGCGGCTGAAGAAGTTGTACGCGAACAGCGCCGGGATCGCGGCGAACAGACCGAACGCGGTCATGATCAGCGCCTCGCCGACCGGGCCGGCCACCGCGTTCATCGACGCGTTGCCGGAAGCGGCGATGCGGATCAGCGCGTGGTAGATGCCCCACACGGTACCGAGCAGACCGACGAACGGGGCGGCGGAACCCACGGTGGCAAGCAGGGTCATGCCGCCTTCCAGGCGCAGGCTTTCACGGGCCACGGCCTGACGCAGGGCGCGATCGATGAACTCCGAACGGCTCAGCGACTCGGCCAGACGGCCGGTGGTGCCCGCTGCTGCCGTGGCCTGCTGGTGATGGGCCACCGCCGAAGCGGCGTCGAGCGCGATCTTCGAGAACGGCTCGCTGCGCGGCTGGGCTTCCAGTTCGCGAATCGCGTCCTGGGTGGAGCCGTTGCCCCAGAATCCGTCGATGACCTTGTCGGCACGGGCCTTCACCGTCACGTTGCGGATGCCGTTGGCGATGATGAAGTACCACGACAGGAACGACATCACGACCAGGGTCACGAAGACGACCCAGCCGAGCCAGTCGAAGTTCTGGATCAGGTTGTCGAAGCCCATCTGTTTCATGGCTTCGGCGTTGGTATTGCCACCCATGGCCTGTGCGGCATCGGTCGTTGCAGGAGTCTGTAGGAACATAACGCTACCCTAGGGAAGTCAAGCGTGAACTGTAACTGTAAACCGGGCGGAGCCGGTTACAGCTGGTTGAGATTGAAGTTGACCGGAACGCGTGCGTACCCTTCAACTTTCTGTCCATTTCGAATCGTTGGGTTGAAGCGCCAACGACGTGCGGCATCCATGGCAGCACGATCGAGTTCGTGGTAACCGCTGGAGCGGTCGATCTTGATGTCCTTCGGCAAACCGTCCACGCCCACCAGGATCATCAGCACCACCGTGCCCTCATGCCGCTGGCGGATCGCCTGCGGCGGATACTTCGGCTGAAGGCGACTGTTGTAGCTGAGATCCGAACTGGCCGTGATGTCCGCTGGCGGCGCCGGTGGTGCTGGCGGTGCCGGCGGCGCTGCCGGGGTCGCGTTCGCTGAAACCTCTTCCACCGGCGGTGGCGGGGTCGGCGGCGGCGGGGTCGGCGGCGGCTTGATCTGCTGGATGATCTTCGGCGGCGGCTGCTTCGGCGGTTCCGGCGGCGGCGGCGGCGGTGGCGGCGGCGGCGGCGGCGGTTCGATGAAGTTCACCTGGACGATGCGTTCCTTTTCCTTGTGGTTCTGATTCGGCGGCGCCATCGGCGCCACGATCAGCAGGAAGGCAAACGCATGCAGCCCGATGGCAACTGCCAATGCCCAGGTGCGTTTCCAACTAAACGGCTCGCGCCCGATTTCTTCGTTACTTGAGGCCATCTGTCACTGTCTGGAACTTGTCGATCGGAAGAGAACGTTGCCGCAGGGCTTGGCCCGAAACCGTCTGATGCCTGGACGGACCCGGAGGGAACTTGCCGCTGGGGAGACGCAGGGAAAGGTTTCAACGGTACAACAGCACATGACGTTTGTATAGCACTGCGGGGCGCACGATATGGACGTCCATCCGCCCCGCAGTCTGCCACGTGCCTCGATCGGTCAGCCGGCGTCGGCCTTCCGCAACCAGTCCTTGGCCTTCGCCGCCGTCTCCGGATCCTGCGCGGCCTTCTTCATGGCGGAAACCGCGGCAGGCTTGTTCTTCAGGCCACGCTCGGACTCGGCCAGCAGCATGTATGCCGTGCCCTTGTGCTTCACGCCCTTGTCGATGCCTTGCTGGATCAGGCTCTTGGCCTGGCTGTACTTGTTCTCGCTCAGGAGAAGGCGACCGGCACGCACGGCAGCTTCACCGTCGCTGGCCAGCGGCATGGCCTTGTTGTAGTAGCCGACCGCCTTGTCGATGTTGTTGGCGATCTCGGCGGACTGGCCGAGCAGCACGTAGGTTTCCGCGTCGGGCTTGACCATGCCCTTGTTCATGCCTTCCTCGAGTACCTGCTGGGCCTTGGTCGCGTTCGGCGTCGGGTCGGAGCTTTCCTGGCCGGTGATCAGGTACAGCTTGGCCAGGTTCACGTACTGCGTGTCCTTGTTCAGCGTGCCGCCGGCGCGGGCCTTCTCCAGCATCTGGATCGCCTGCGGATACTTCTGCGCCTGCATCAGCACGGCCACGGCGTTGTTCAGCGCGTTGGGATCGCTCGGGTTGGCGTTGAGCTGGCCCTGGGCCAGGTCGGCGGCCTTTTCGCTCTGGCCGGATTCGGCGTAGCTGGCCATCAGGATCTGGTCCCAGGTCGGCTGCGGCTTGTCGGTCATCGACTTGGCCTTGGTGATCGCGGCGATCGCCTCGGGGTACTTGCCGAGGCGGTAATCGATGTTGCCCTCGAGCGCATACGAATCGGCGGTTTCCTTCTTGCCCTCGGCACGCCACTTGGTGATCGTGTCCAGCGCCGGCTGGTACTGCTCGTCGGCCACCTGGAACTGCGCCAGCATGTACATCAGCTGGAAGTAGGTGTCGTTCGGCATCACGCCGAGCGCCAGCGAACGCTGCAGCGCGCTGATGGCAGCCTTGTAGTCGCCGTCGTTGTAGTGGAGGCTGGCCATGCCCTGCAAGGCAAGCGCCTGGGCGTACTTGCTCTTGCTGCTGTCGATGATCGGCTGCAGCAATTGTTCGGCCTTGGCCTTGTCACCTTCGTTGACCGCATCCAGACCCGCGTTGAGGTTCTTCTGGTCCTTCTCGCTGGTCAGGTCGAGCTTCGGTTCGGTGCGGGTCGCGTTCGGATACAGCACTTCCTTCTTGGC
Source organism: Rhodanobacter sp. KK11 (assembly GCF_033345435.1). Lineage (NCBI taxonomy): Bacteria > Pseudomonadati > Pseudomonadota > Gammaproteobacteria > Lysobacterales > Rhodanobacteraceae > Rhodanobacter > Rhodanobacter sp. KK11. Next base: position 89,748 of record NZ_JAWPMI010000002.1, on the reverse strand, counting down.
ATTGTCGTTCTTGCTCGCCAGCACCGGGCTGCTGGAAAAGCCCAGCAACAACACGGCGCCCGCCAGCACGGTCAAGCCTCGGACATGCTTCATGGTGATCCTCATCATCTGTCGGCGCGTTTCGATCGAGTGACGCGGGGGAATAGCGAAGACTACTGCGAGCCGGGCGTTGCAGACAAGTTGCAGCGCGGCATGAAAGATTGTTAAAAATCAATGAGTTGCACATACTGCGCCGTATGTTGATACGGCACCGTCGCACGGCAGTGCGGATGTCGGGTCGGCTGCCGACGCCAACGCTGCCGGCAGCACGGGTTCAGATGTCCAGGTTTGCGACCTTCAGCGCGTTCGCCTCGATGAAGTCGCGCCGCGGTTCCACCGCCTCACCCATCAGCATGGAAAACATCTGGTCGGCCGCAATGGCGTCTTCGATGCCCACCTGCAGCATACGGCGGGTATCCGGGTTCACCGTGGTGTCCCACAGCTGTTCCGGGTTCATCTCGCCCAAGCCCTTGAAGCGCTGGATGCTGCGCCCCTTCTTGGCCTCCTCCAGCAGCCAGTTGCGCGCTTCGAGGAAGCTGAGCACGCCGCGCGTGGCATTGCCGCGGCGCACTACCGCATCGGGCAGGATCATGCCGGCGATCTGCTGGCTGATGGTCAGCAACGGACGGAACTCGACGCTGGCGAAGAATGGCTGCGGCAGCAACCAGGTGTGGCTGAGCCCATGCTGTTCCTTCACTACCTCGATCGCAGCCGGCTGTTCGCCATGGGCCGGGCGCAGTGCCAGGCGGTAATGCGGCTTGCCCAGGCCGCTGGCGGCCAGACGCCGGGCCACGCCGTCCAGCCAGGCCTGCATCGCGGCCGGATCAGCCCACAGCGCCGGTGCCATCGGCGTGTGTTCGAGCAAGGCATTCAACACGGTGGCATCGAAGCGGTGTGCCAGCCGGCTGATCTGGTCCAGCGCGTGCTGGTAGCCACGCAGCAGTTTTTCCAGTGCCTCGCCGGTGATCGGCGGTGCATCCGGGTTGTAGGTGAGCGCAGCGTTGTCCACTGCGCTGGAAATCAGGTAGTCGTTCAGCGCGGCATCGTCCTTGATGTACAGCTCCTGCTTGCCCTGCTTCACCTTGTACAGCGGCGGCAGGCCGATGTAGACGTGGCCGCGTTCGATCAGCTCCGGCATCTGGCGGTAGAAGAAGGTCAGCAGCAAGGTGCGGATGTGCGAGCCGTCGACGTCCGCGTCGGTCATCAGGATGATGCGGTGGTAGCGCAGCTTGTCGGGGTTGTATTCGTCCTTGCCGATGCCGGTGCCCAGCGCGGTGATCAGGGTACCGACCTCGGCCGACGACAGCATCTTGTCGAAGCGCGCCTTCTCCACGTTGAGGATCTTGCCCTTCAGCGGCAGCACGGCCTGGGTCTTGCGGTTGCGGCCCTGCTTGGCCGAGCCGCCGGCCGAATCACCCTCGACCAGGAACAGTTCGCACAGCGCCGGATCCTTTTCCTGGCAGTCGGCCAGCTTGCCGGGCAGGCCGGCGATGTCCAGGGCGCCCTTGCGGCGGGTCATCTCGCGCGCCTTGCGCGCGGCCTCGCGGGCGCGCGCGGCATCGACCGCCTTGGAGGCGATTGCCCTGGCTTCGTTCGGGTGTTCCAGCAGGAATTCGCCCAGCTTCTCGTTGACCGCCTGCTCCACCGCGGTCTTCACCTCGGAGGACACCAGCTTGTCCTTGGTCTGCGAGGAGAACTTCGGGTCGGGCACCTTCACTGACAGCACCGCGATCATGCCTTCGCGCATGTCGTCGCCGGACAAGGCCACCTTGGCGTTCTTGGCCAGGCCTTCCTTCTCGATGTAGTTCTGCAGCGAGCGGGTCAGCGCAGCGCGAAAGCCGGTGAGGTGGGTGCCGCCGTCGCGCTGCGGAATATTGTTGGTGAAGCAGAACATGGTCTCGTTGTACGAGTCGGTCCACTGCATCGCCACTTCCACCACGATGCCGTCCTGCTCCGCCGTAAGGCTGATCACGTTCGGGTGCAGCGCGGTCTTCATCTGGGCCAGGTGCTGCACGAATGAGCGGATGCCGCCCTCGTAGGCAAACGTGTCCTGGCGCCCCTCCCCGCGCTCATCCTTCAGCACGATGGTGACGCCGGAATTGAGGAAGGCCAGCTCGCGCAGACGCCTGGCCAGCACTTCATAGTGGAAGTCGATGTTGCTGGTGAACGTGGCCGGGCTGGGCAGGAAACGCACCAGGGTGCCGCGCCGGGACGACGGGCCGATCTCCTTCAGCGGGTACAGCGGCTCGCCCAGCGAGTACTCCTGCAGATACTCATGGCCGTCCCGATGGATGGTCAGCCACAGGTGATCGCTCAAGGCGTTCACCACCGACACGCCCACACCGTGCAGGCCGCCGGAAACTTTGTACGAGTTGTCGTCGAACTTGCCGCCGGCGTGCAGCACCGTCATCACCACTTCAGCGGTGGAGCGATGCTCCTCCGGGTGCATGTCGACCGGAATGCCACGGCCGTTGTCGCTGACACTGACCGAGCCGTCATCATGGATGGTGACCACCACCTTGTCGCAGTAACCGGCCAGCGCCTCGTCGATCGCGTTGTCGACGACCTCGAACACCATGTGGTGCAGGCCAGTGCCGTCATCGGTGTCGCCGATGTACATGCCCGGGCGCTTGCGCACCGCCTCCAGGCCCTTCAGGACCTTGATGTTGCTCGAGTCGTAATGCGATTCGTTGATGGGTTCGTTCATGCGTTGACCGTTTCCTGGCGCCAGCGACCCGCCCGACACGGCGCCGTGACAAGGCCGGACAGGGTTATGCAATCCACGGGAGATGCAACCTTTCGATTATAGCAGGCGCGTCAGCTCGCCTTGTTCCACGTGGAACACGCGTGCCGGCAGCTCTTGCAGCGCTGCCGGCAATTCGGTTCCGGTCAGCAGGACCTGGGCATCGGCTGCGGCCAGCAAAGACACCACCGCAGCCTGATGCGCCTGGTCCAGTTCCGAGGCCAGGTCGTCCAGACAGACGATCGGCCATTCGCCGCGATGCTCGGCGTACAGCTCGGCCTGGGCCAGCATGCAGGCCAGAGCGGCAAGTTTCTCCTGCCCTCGGGACAGATGCTCCCGCAGCGGCGCGTGCTCGAACGTGAGCGACCAGTCCGCACGGTGCGCTCCCAGCGTGGTGTGCCCGCGGGTCAGGTCCCTGCCCCGCTGCTCCTGCAGTTGTTGAGAGAGATCCAGTTCATCCGACCAGCCACGGCGATAACGCAGGTCCAGCGCCCCCAATTCGGGCAACAGGCCGGCGATGCTGGCCAGCAGCTTCGGACGCAGGCGCTCCAGGTAGGCGCGCCGCCGCAGGTCGATCTGGTGCGCAGCCTGCGCCAGTTCCGCCTCCCATGGGGCGAACAGAGCATCGGCCTGCGTCGTGGCGGAGCGCAACAGGCTGTTGCGCTGCTTCAGTGCCCGCTGATAGCGGCGCCAGCCGCCCAGGAACTCGTGTTCCACGTGGAACACACCCCAGTCCAGGTAACGGCGGCGTTCTTCCGCAGCGCCCGCGATCAGCGCATGCGACCCCGGCTCGAAGCAGACCACCGCACATTCGCTCACCAGTTGCCCTAGCGCGACATTCGCGCCGTCCAGCTTCGCCTCCCAGCGCGCTCCGTCCCGACCCAGGCCCAGGCGGGAGAGTCGCCGGTCGGCGTGGCGCAACTCGGCGAAGATGGATAACTGCGACGCGCCCCGCTGCAGCAGCGCCTCCTTCGCCCCGCTGCGAAAGGAACGGGCGTGTGACAACAGAAAAGCCGCTTCCAGCACACTGGTCTTGCCGGCACCGTTCGCACCGACGAAAACATTGAGCGCCGAATCCAGCTCCACGCCGACATCGGCCAGGCAACGCAAGCCGCGCACGCGAAGCCGTTCCAGCCTCATGCGGGGAACGCCCACAAACGGCAACGCCGGAGTCCCTGGCGGGAGCCCCGGCGTTGTCCGTGCCAGTCGCGCGCGGCGAGGGGCATGCGCTGGCCGTCAGAGCCGCAGCGGCATGATCACGTGGCGAGCCTGTTCGTTGTCGTGCTCCTGCACCAGGCAACTCGATTGGGCGTCACGCAGGCTGAGTCGCGCCTGTTCGCCGCGCAGGGCGGCCAAGGCGTCGAGCAAATAGCCCACGTTGAAGCCCACGGCCAGGTCGGAGACGTGGGTATCTGCCTCGACCTCCTCTACCGCTTCCTCCTGCTCCGGGTTGTGCGCCACGATGCGCAGCTTGCCCGGCGACAGCTCCAGTCGTACGCCACGGTATTTCTCGTTCGACAGGATCGCCGCGCGCTGCAGGGCGCCACGCAGTACCTCGCGATCCAGCGTGGCGGTCTTGTCCGCACCCAGCGGAATCACCGCTTCGTAGTCCGGGAAGCGGCCGTCGATCAGCTTGGAGGTGAATACCACGTCGCCACGTCGCACGCGCAGATGATTGCGCCCGAACTCCAGTTCGACCTGGCCATCGCCGGTTTCCAGCAAGCCGATCAGCTCGTTGACACCCTTGCGCGGGATGATGATCTGCCGGCGGGTGCTGACCGAGCTCTGCAGCCCGGTTTCCTTCATTGCCAGACGGTGGCCATCGGTGGCCACGCAGCGAAGGGTGTGCTCCTGCAGATCCAGCAGCATGCCGTTGAGGTAGTAACGCACGTCCTGGTTCGCCATCGCGAACGCGGTACGTTCCATGAGGTCACGCAACGCTTCTTCCGGCAAGCTGACTTTCTCGACCAGTTCGATTTCGTCGACGGTGGGAAACTCGCTGGCCGGCAGGGTGGTCAGCGTGAAACGGCTGCGCCCGGCGTTCAGCGCCACGCGGTCGCCGTTGAGCTTGAGTTCGATCCGCGCGCCGTCCGGCAAAGCCCGCACGATGTCGAACAGCTTGCGCGCCGGGATGGTGACTTCGCCGTCAACCAGTTTTTCCGCTTCGGTGGTGGCCACCATCTCCACTTCGAGGTCGGTGCCGGTCAACGACAGCTTGCCGTCACCCACCTTGACCAGCAGGTTGGCCAGCACAGGCAGTGTCTGGCGACGTTCGACCACACCGACGACTTGCTGCAGCGGCTTGAGCAGAGCTTCTCGCTGGATGCTGAATTGCATGACTATGCTTCCCCTATGCCTGCTGTTCTGTCTTTAAAAGAAGTTTGGTGGTTGCTGTTGGCGTGGTGGATAACTTCTCCATCCTAATTTCTCTTTTAGAATCATCATGTTGCGATGATTCGTGGCTGTGCTTGAAGGGGCTGCTTGGCGGTGGGCGATTTGTGGATAACTTCACAGGCGGATCCATCCACTCATTATCCACAGCTTGGGCCTCAGCTTATCCATAATCTTTTGCCGGGTCCGCGTTCAACCGGTCAACGTGCGGATCAGCTGCTCCCAGTCCTGGCGCATGCGCGCATCGGTCTCGATGAACTTGCGGATCGTCTTGCAGGCGTGCATCACCGTGGTGTGGTCGCGCCCGCCGAACGCCTCGCCGATCTCCGGCAGGCTGTGTTCGGTCAGTTCCTTGGACAGGGTCATCGCGATCTGGCGTGGCCGTGCCAGCGAACGCACGCGCCGCTTGGACAGCAGGTCCTGCAGGCGCACGTTGAAGTACTCGGCAGTGATCTTCTGGATGTTCGGGATGGTGACCGCCTGCGCATGCGTGGCCAACAGGTCGCGCAGGGTTTCCTCGGCGAAATCGGTGGTGATCGGCTTGCCGTAGAAGTTGGCTCGGGCTGCCAGCGTGTTCAGCGCACCTTCGAGGTCACGCACATTGGAGCGGATCCGCTTGGCCAGCAGCATCGCCACGCTTTCGTCGACCGCCACGCCTTTCTCGTGCGCCTTGGCCAGCAAAATCGCCGCGCGCGTCTCGAAATCCGGCGGCTCGATCGCCACCGACAGGCCCCAGCCCAGCCGTGACTTCAGCCGTGGCTCCAGCTTGTCCACTTCCTTCGGGTAGCGGTCGCAGGTCAGGATGATCTGCTGCTTGGACTCGAACAACGCGTTGAAGGTGTGGAAGAACTCCTCCTGCGTGGTGTCCTTGCCGGCGAAGAACTGGATATCGTCGATCAGCAGCGCGTCCACCGAACGGAAGCGCTGCTTGAACTGGTCCATGCTCTTGGCACGCAACGCCTCGATCATCGAGCCGACGAACTGCTCCGAGCGCAGGTACAGCACCTTGCAGTCCGGGTTGCGTTCGCGCATCAGGTTGCCGGCGGCGTGCATCAGGTGAGTCTTGCCCAGGCCGGTGCCGCCGTACAGCAGCAGCGGGTTGTAGGCGCGGCCCGGGTTGGTCGCCACCTGCATCGCGGCGGCCTTGCCGAGCTGGTTCGACTTGCCCTCGACGAAGGTCTCGAAGGTATAGTGCGGATCCAGGTTGTGGGTGAACGCGGGCGCCGGTGCCGTGGCGACCCGGGTCGCCGCCGGTGCCTTGGCGGTCGGCGCCGGTCGGCTTGTGCTGGAGCCGACTTCCAGCCGCACCGGGCAGGGCCGGCCGCCGAGCTGCTGCAGCATCGCCTCGATCTGTTCCAGGTAGCGTCCGCGCACGGTGTCCAGGGTGTAGGAATTCGGCGCGAACAGCTGCAGGCCGTTGGCGTCTTCGCGCGCCTGCAGCGGCATCAGCCAGGTATGCAGGTCCTCGGCGCTCAAATCGCCTTCGAGGCGCTCAAGGCAGCGCCGCCACAGATCACTCATGGATAAAACCAGCCACAGCTTTGGAAGCGCTTGCGCGCGGGGTGATGGGTTAGTCTAGCAGCCTCGCCCGCGCCCTCGGCCGCCACATATCCACACGGCTATCCACAGACGCGGTCAGGGCGTCGTCCACCGCCGTTTGACAGCGATGGCGGCGACCAAGCATACTTTCCAACCTTTTTATCCACATTCCCTTCGGAGTAAGCCATGAAGCGGACCTTCCAGCCCAGCAAGCTCAAGCGCGCTCGCACGCACGGTTTCCGTGCCCGTATGGCCACCGCCGACGGCCGCAAAGTTCTCAACGCCCGTCGCGCCAAGGGCCGCAAGCGCCTGATCCCGTAAGCGCCGATCACGTATTGGGGACGAGCCTCATGGTCACCGCCGGGCTGCCGCGCGAAGCGCGGTTACGTCGGCCGGGTGACTTCGCCGCCCTGCGGACGAGCAGCGGACGCGCAGGCGGCCGCTGTTTTCATTTGCGCTATCGCGACAACGATCTCGGTCATGCCCGGCTCGGTCTGGCGATTTCCAAGCGCGTCTCCAAGAAAGCGGTCGAGCGCAACCGGATCAAGCGGCTGCTGCGCGAGTCGTTCCGGCGCGTACGCGGTCAGTTGCCGGCGGTCGACATGATGGTGATGGCGCGCGAGCAGGCCGCCGGCGTGCCCGGGCCGCAGCTGCTGGCCGAACTCGATGGTCTGTGGAAAAAACTTCAGGCCAGCCATGCCGCGACGACCGGGCCATTGAAGCCCGCCGGCGACACCACCACAATCGAGCGCTGATCTTTTTCCTTCCTGTCTCCGCGGCGTTGACAAGTGTCGTGGCGTTATCCGGATCTGCTACGCGATGAATCAAACGCGCACCTTCCTTCTGTTCGCCCTGCTGGCCGTGGCCTACTTTCTGTTCCTGGCCTGGGAGAAGGATTACGGCCCCCAGCCACCGCCGGCCGAGGTCGCCAGTTCCGCCGCCGCGTCATCGACGGATGCTGGCGTACCGGGCGCGATCCCGACCGCCACTCCGGCCGCCGCGTCGCCGGCGATTGCCAGGGACAACGGTCCCGCCGCCGCGACGGCGCAGCTGATCACCGTCACCACCGACGTGCTCAAGCTCAGCGTGGACACCCGCGGCGGCAGCCTGGTGCACGCCGACCTGCTGGCCTACCCGCAGGCGCCACGCACGCACAAGGCGCCCAACCCGCCGCCGACCGTATTGCTGAGCAGCGACCCCGAACACTACTCGGTGGCCCAGAGCGGCCTGGTCAGCAGCAGCGACACCGCGCCGGCCGACCAGCCGAACCACCTGGCGCTGTTCCACAGCGAGAAGACCTCGTACACCCTCGCCGAGGGCCAGGACGAACTGAAGGTCGACCTCACCTGGCAGGACGCCGCCGGCCTCAGGGTCACCAAGACCTACACCTTCAAGCGCGGCAGCTACGTGATCGGCGTCAGCCAGCGCATCGACAACACCAGCGCCACGCCGTGGCAGGGCAACGCCTACCAGCAGCTGCTGCGGGTCGAGCCGCCGAAGGCCGGCAACTGGTTGGCGAACTACACCAATCCGGAAACCCGCAGTTTCCAGGGCGCCGCCTGGTATACCGGCGAGAAGTTCGAGAAACTGCCGTTCAAGGACTTTGCCGAGCCGAAGGACCAGCTCAACGCCTCGATCAAGGGCGGCTGGGCGGCGATGCTGAAGCTGTATTTCGTCACCGCCTGGATTCCGCCGGCCGACCAGACCGAGCAGTACGTCACCCAGACGATCAACCCGGACAGCGCGCACCCACGCTACCTGATCCGCACCGTCGGCCCCGCCCTCAGCGTGGCGCCGGGACAGAGCCTGACCAGCCAGTCGCGCCTGTACGTGGGCCCGAACGTGCAAGGTGCGATGGGCGCGATCGCACCGGGGCTGGACCTGACCATCGACTACGGCATGTTCAAGATCATCGCCGTGCCGATGCACTGGGTGCTGTCGCAATTCCACGCCATCTCGAAGAACTGGGGCGTGGCGATCATCCTGCTGGTGCTGCTGATCAAGGGCCTGAGCTGGAAGCTCACCGCCATCCAGTACCGCTCCAGCGCCCGCATGCGCAAGCTGCAGCCGCGCGTCCAGGCGCTCAAGGAGCGTTACGGCGACGACAAGCAGAAGATGCAGATGGCGATGATGGAGCTGTACAAGAAGGAGAAGGTCAACCCGATGGGCGGCTGCCTGCCGGTGCTGATCACCCTGCCGGTGTTCTACGGCCTGTTCTTCGTGCTCGAGTACAGCCTGGAGCTGCGCCACGCGCCGTTCCTGTGGATCCCCGACCTCAGCGCGCCCGACCCGTTCTACATCCTGCCGATCATCTACGCGATCGTGATGCTGGGCACGCAGTGGCTGAACCCGGTCGCCGCGGGCATGGACCCGACCCAGGCGAAGATGATGAAGGTGATGCCGCTGCTGTTCACCGTGATGTTCGCCTTCTTCCCCGCTGGCCTGTGCCTGTACTACGCGGTCAACGGCATCGTCGGCCTGGGCCAGCAGTGGTGGATCACCCACCATGTCGATCGCGAGGACGTGGCCAAGCCCAAGGCTGCCTGATGAAGAACGCTGGCGCTCATCCCTGATCGCCAGGCTCGAGTGAGCGGCCATCGTGGCCGCACTTCCAGCAAAAGCGGCCGCGCCGGGCAACCGCCGCGGCCGTCTTCGTTTAACCTGCCACGCATGAGCCAGAGCACCGACACCATCGCCGCCATCGCCAGTGCACCGGGCGCTGCCGGCGTGGGCGTGCTGCGCGTGTCCGGGCCGGCCGCGCCGGCGATCGCGCAAGCCCTGCTCGGCCGGCCGCCACAACCGCGCCACGCCCACTTCGTCGCGTTCCGCGACGGCGCCGGCGAGTTGATCGATCGCGGCCTGCTGCTGCACTTCCCCGCGCCCGCCTCGTACACCGGCGAGCACGTGCTGGAACTGCAGGGGCATGGCAGCGCGGTGCTGCTCGACGCGCTGTTGCGTCGCGTCTGCGAACTCGGCGCACGGCTGGCACGCCCCGGCGAATTCACCGAACGTGCGTTCCTGAACGGCAAGCTCGACCTGGCCCAGGCCGAAGCCGTCGCCGACCTGATCGCCGCGCGCTCGCAGGCCGGTGCGCGCGCCGCGCTACAGTCGATGGAAGGCGTGTTCTCGCGCAAGGTCGAGGCACTGCTTCAGGCGTTGATCGCCTTGCGTGTGCACATCGAGGCAGCGATCGACTTTCCCGAGGAGGAGATCGACTTCCTCGCCGATCCGGCCATCGCGGCTCAACTCGAGAGCCTGCGCGCCGAACTGGCCTCGCTGCTGCGCGAAGCGCAGCGCGGCGTGCGCCTGAACGACGGCCTCAAGGTGGCGATCGTCGGCCGCCCCAACGCCGGCAAGTCCAGCCTGCTCAACGCGCTGGCCGGCAGCGAGCGCGCCATCGTCACGCCGATTCCCGGCACCACCCGCGACGTGCTGCGCGAAACCCTGAGCCTGGACGGCATCGCGCTGGAACTGGCCGACACCGCCGGCCTGCGCGAGACGGAAGACGAAGTCGAACGCGAAGGCGTGCGCCGCGCACATGGCCAACTCGCCCGCGCCGACGTCGCGCTGCTGGTCAGCGACGCCGAACACGCCGGCGCCGACCTCGCCCTGCTCGACGCCCTGCCTGCCGGCGCCGAACGCGTGGTGCTGGTCAACAAGATCGACCTGGCCCACGCCGCGGCGCACGCGGAAACCCGCGACGGCATCGCTTGGCTGTGGGCCTCGGCAAAAACCGGCGAGGGCCTCGATGCCCTGCGCGACCACCTCAAGCAACTCGCCGGCGCCGGCAGCGGCGAAGGCGCCTTCAGCGCCCGCCGCCGTCACGTGATCGCGCTGGAGGCCGTGCGCGACCATCTCGATCGCACCGCCGCCATCCTTGCCACCAGCCGCGCCGGCGAACTCGCTGCCGAGGAATTGCGCCAGGCCCAGCACGCGCTGGGCGAAATCACCGGCAGCTACACCAGTGACGACCTGCTCGGCGCGATCTTCAGCTCGTTCTGCATCGGCAAGTGATCAGGCGCGTGCGAGGAAGGTGTCCAGTTCGTGACGGGTCGGCATGCCGCCCTGCGCGCCCAGTTTGGTCACCGACAGCGCCGCCGCCGCGCAGGCCTTGCGCACCGCGGTGGGCAGGCCTTCGCCCAGGAACACCGCCAGCGCGGCGTTGAAGGTGTCGCCGGCGCCGGTGCTGTCGACCACCTCGACGGCGAAGCCGGGTTGGTGTATGCACTCGCCCTGCTCGCGGTACCAGGCGCCTTCGCCGCCGCGGGTGAGCACGACGGGACAGGGCGAGCGCTGCATCAGGCTGCGGAAGTCCTCGGAAGGGTCGGCGCCGAGCAGGATCGCCAGCTCGTGCTGGTTCGGGGTGACGTAGCGGGCGAGTTTGAGCCAGTCGGTCGGCAACTTCTGCGCGGGGGCGGGATTGAGGATCACCGGCACGCCGAGGCGGTGGCCCAGGCGCAGCGTCGCTTCGACGGTTTCCAGCGGAATCTCCATCTGCACCAGCACGGCGTCGGCACGTTCGATCAGCGGCCGGGCCGCTTCGACCTGCGCGGGGGTGACGCGGGCGTTGGCGGCAGGCACCACGATGATCTGGTTCTCGCCGCCGGCGATGGTGATCGAGGCGGTGCCGCTGGCGCTGTCGTCGAGCCGCGCGACGTGTGTCAGGTCGATGTGTTCGGCGGCAAGGCCGGCATGCAACTGGTCGCCGAAGGCGTCGCGGCCGAGCGCGCCGACCAGGGCCACGTCCGCGCCCAGTCGCGCCGAGGCCACGGCCTGGTTGGCGCCCTTGCCGCCGGGCACGGTGAGGAAGTGTTCGCCGAGGATGGTCTCGCCGGGACCGACGAAACGCGGCGCCTGGGTGACCAGGTCCATGTTGATGCTGCCCACGACGACGATGCGCGTCATTTGTTGCTCCCCTGCGCCGGTTTCACGATCGAGGCGAGAGCTTAACCGCTGTGACCGGCAGGCGCGGTTTCAGCCGCGAGGGTTTCGCGAAAGAAAAGCTAAAGAGCGACCCCACCCCAGCCCTCCCCTGCGACGCAGGGGAGGGAGCAGGGCTCAGTCAGGGTGATGGCGCGCGGCCGAAGCCGGTGTCGCCGCCGGGCAGCAGGGCCGGCGCGGGGCCGGCCACGGCGAGCAGGGACTGCGCGTAGCTGTCTTCCATGCTGATGGTGGAGACCTCGTCCCAGGCGAAGAACGAGGGCTCGCGCATCCATTCCGCGTCGGGGCTCAGCTCCTGCATGTTGAAGCCGTCTTCCTCGACGTCGATCAGCCGGCCGATGTAGCAGACCTCGGACTCGTCCTCGCTGTCCACGTGCACGCCGATCACCGGCGCCTGCGCGCCGGCAGCCTGGACGACCTCGCGGATGCTGTCCAGCGGGAAGCCGCGCGGCATGCGCGGCAGGATCTGCTTCAGCGCCAGCGCCTTTTCCATGAAGACGTGATGCTTGTCCGGTGCCTCCAGCTCGGTGACGTCGCGGTGGCGCATCACGTACATGCCGTCGTAGGTGATGCCGTCGCCGACCACCCAGAGCAGGAAGAATTCGCGTCCCACACCACCCACGTAGCCGCAGAAGCTGCCGTGCTCGAGTTCCTCGCGCCACAACCGAACCAGCGTCTGTTTTTGCTGCGCCTCGCGCAACTGGGCGCGCTGGCCGATGTTTTTCAGTTCAATAATGTTGCTCACGGCGCCTATTCTAGCAGACGGGGGTAACCGGCTTGTTCAGAGGATGTAGCGGCTGAGGTCTTCGTCCTTGACCAGGCTACCCAGGCTTTTGTCTACATGTTCGGAGTCGATCATGTATTTTTCGCCGGATTTGTCCGCGGCTTCGTAGGAAATTTTCTCCAGTAGTCGTTCCATCACGGTGTGCAGCCGACGGGCGCCAATGTTCTCGGTGCGCTCGTTCACCTGGAACGCCACCTCGGCCAGCCGGTCGATGCCCGAGTCGGTGAATTCGATGGTGACGCCTTCGGTGCCGAGCAGGGCCGCGTACTGCTTGGTCAGCGCGTTGTGCGGCTCGCGCAGGATGCGCTTGAAGTCATCCACCGACAGGGCGGAAAGCTCCACCCGGATCGGCAGGCGGCCCTGCAACTCGGGGATCAGGTCCGACGGCTTGGCCAGCGAGAACGCGCCGGAGGCGATGAACAGCATGTGGTCGGTCTTCAGCGGGCCGTACTTGGTCGATACGGTGGAGCCTTCCACCAATGGCAGCAGGTCGCGCTGCACGCCTTCGCGGCTGACCCCGGAGTGGCCGTAGTCGCTGCGCTGCGCCACCTTGTCGATCTCGTCGATGAACACGATGCCGTTCTGCTCGGCCGCCTCCACCGCCTGCGCGCGGACTTCCTCGTCGTTGAGCAGCTTGCCGGCCTCCTCGTCGATCAGCAGCGGCCGCGCCAGCTTGATCGCCAGCTTGCGGCTCTGCGTCTTGGCCCCGCCCAGGCTCTGGAACATCTGGCGCAGCTGTGCACCCATCTCCTCCATGCCCGGCGGCGACATGATTTCCACGCCCACGTTCATGGCGAAATCCAGCTCGATCTCGCGCTCGTCCAGCGCGCCCTCGCGCAGCTGCTTGCGCAGCTTCTGGCGGGTCTCGCTGTCGGCCGCCGGCGCGGCGTCGTGGCTCCAGTCGGTCGGCGTCTGCCGGCGCGGCAGCAGCGCGTCGAGGATGCGGTCCTCGGCGCGGTCCTCGGCCTGGCTGCGCACGCGCCGGGCCGCCTGTTCGCGGGTCAGCTTGTAGGCCACGTCGGCGAGGTCGCGGATGATCGACTCCACGTCCTTGCCCACGTAGCCCACCTCGGTGAACTTGGTCGCCTCGACTTTCACGAACGGCGCGTTGGCCAGCGTGGCCAGGCGTCGCGCGATCTCGGTCTTGCCCACGCCGGTGGGGCCGATCATCAGGATGTTCTTCGGGGTGATCTCGTTGCGCATTTCCGCCGGCAGCTGCATGCGCCGCCAGCGGCTGCGCAGCGCCACCGCCACGGCGCGTTTGGCGTCGTGCTGGCCGATGATGTAGCGGTCGAGTTCGTTGACGATTTCGCGGGGGGTCAATTCGGACATGAAGTCACCGGGGCCGTTCGTGCGTGGGGAGGCGCAGCGGAGTGCGCGAACCGTGTGCGAGTGAGAGGCAGCGCTTTGCGCTTACAGCTCTTCGATCGACACGTTGTGGTTGGTGTAGATGCAGATGTCGCCGGCGATCTTCAGCGCCTTCTCGACGATGGTGCGCGCATCCAGTTCAGTGTTTTCCAGCAGGGCCATCGCGGCGGACTGGGCGAACGGGCCGCCGGAGCCGATCGCGATCAAGCCATGCTCGGGTTCCACCACGTCGCCGTTGCCGGAGATCAGCAGCGAGACTTCACTGTCGGCCACCGCCAGCATCGCCTCGAGCCGGCCGAAGCGGCGGTCGGTGCGCCACTCCTTGGCCATCTCCACGGCGGCGCGGGTGAGGTTGTTGTTGTGTTTCTCCAGCTTCTGCTCGAACAGCTCGAACAGGGTGAACGCATCGGCGGTGGCGCCGGCGAAGCCGGCTACCACGCCGCCGGTCTTGCCGAGGCGGCGCACCTTGCGCGCGTTGCCCTTCATCACCGTGTTGCCCAGCGTGACCTGGCCGTCACTGCCGATCACGACGCGGCCTTCGCGGCGCACGCAGACGATGGTGGTGGCGTGGAACGATTCCATGGGAGCTCCGCAGGAAGAGGTCGAGCCGATGAGATGGGGCCGCGAGGGGTGGGCTTCAATGTCGGGCCTCCGGCTCCTCCCCCTGCTTGCAGGGGGAGGGAGATGTCCGGACGTCACGGCTTGCGTTTGGCGCGCGGATGCGCCGCGTCGTAGACCTTCGCCAGGTGCTGGAAATCCAGGTGGGTGTAGATCTGCGTGGTGGCGATGTCGGCGTGGCCGAGCAGTTCCTGTACCGCGCGCAGGTCACCGGAGGATTCCAGCATGTGGCTGGCGAAGGTGTGGCGCAGCAGGTGCGGATGGATGTGTTTCGGCATGCCTTGCGCGCGCGCAAGCTTGTCCATGCGCAGCTGCACCGTGCGCGGGTTGATCGCTGCGCCGCCGCGGCCGCGAAACACCGGCGCATCCGCTGCCATGCCCTGTTCCGCGCCGAGCGCGCGCAACGCGGCGACGGCGTGGCGGCCGACCGGCACGATGCGCGTCTTGCCGCCCTTGCCGAGCACGCGTACCTCGCCCTCGTCCAGGCTGAGGTCGAGCCAGTGCAGGCCGACCAGTTCGGACAGGCGCAGCCCGCTGGAATAGAACAGCTCCAGCATCGCGCGGTCGCGCGTGGCCGTCGCGCCGTCGCCGCCGGCCTCGACCAGCGCACCGGCCTCGTCCACGTCGAGCACTTCGGGCAGCTTGCGGCGTACCTTCGGGCCGCGCACGCCGAGCAGCGGGTCGTGCGCCAGCAGTCCTTCGCGGCCGAGCTGGCGGAACAGGCTGCGGCAGGACGACAGCAGGCGCTGCAGGCTCTTCGGCGAGAGCCCGTCACGATGCTCGCCGGCGATGAAGGTGCGCATGCGGTTCGCGTCCAGCGCGTCGAACGAAGCCAGTCCCTGTGCCTGCATGAAACGCAGCAGCTTGGCCAGGTCGCGGCGGTAGCCGGCCACCGTGTGCGGCGAGGCGTGCCGCTCGCCGGCCAGGCGCGCGAGCCACTGCTCGACCTGTTGTGCGGGGGTCATCGTCGGCTCAGGAGATATCCCGCGAGCGGGCCAGCGCGGCGGTGATGGTGGCCGAGATCATCTTCAGGAACAGCGTGCCCATGCCGGGCTGGAAACGGTCCGGGTTGGTGCTGCCGATCGCCAGCATGCCGCAGTCGCCCAGGCGCATCAGCGCGACCGAGCGGATCTGCCCGGCGTCGACGCCGAACAGGCGTTCGAGCTTGTCGGCGGACAGGCGGCCGGACACCGGCTCGTTCTTTCGCAGGAATTCGCCGAATTCCGGCAGCGCGGCAGCGCCGCCGGGAATCTGCTGCAGCCAGTCCGCGCGCGGCAGCCGCGGCTCGTCGCCGAACAGCAGCAGGCGCACCTGCTCGGTATGGAAATCGGCGCTGAGCTTGGCGACCACCGTGCGTGCGGTCACCTCCATCGTGTTCGCCCGCAGCAGCGCCACGGTGAGCGCATGCACGCGCTCCATCAGCTTCTCGTTCTCGGCGGCGATCGCGATCAGCTCGGCCAGTTGGCGTTCGAGTTCCGCGTTCTTGTCGCGCAGGCTCTGCAGCTGGTACACCGCCAGCGAGGACACCGCACCGCCCTGCTCGCGCGGCGGCATGGTCAGTTTGGCGGCCAGTTCCGGGTATTCGCTGAGGAACTCCGGATGGCGCTTCAGGTAGGCGGCGACCACGCGGGCCTGGGTGGCGTCGTCGAGCAGGGTGGCTGTCATGCGCAAAAGTCCTCGAACCGTGGCGGGCGCGCGAGGGAAGCGTGCCGTCTTCGCCGGAGTGTGCGATGGACGCGGGCGCGCTTCAACCGTCGCGCCGGGCGGCGGCGGGCGGAACCGGCCATTCGCCCTCGAATGCGAACGCGGCCGGGCCGGTCATCCACAGCGTGTGGCCGGGGCCGGCCCAGTCGATGCGCAGCGTGCCGCCGGGCAGTTCCACCTGCACGCGGTCGTCGACCGCGCCGCGCCGGTGCAGCACCGCCATCGCGGCGCAGGCGCCGGTGCCGCAGGCCAGGGTCCAGCCGGCGCCGCGCTCGTGCACACGCAGGCGCAGGTGGCCGCGATCGAGCCGCTGCACGAAGCCGGCGTTGGCGCCCTGCGCGAAGCGCGGGTGGCAAGTCAGCAGCGGGCCGAGCCGTTGCAGCGCGGGGTCGGCGAGCTCGTCCACTGCCACCACCGCGTGCGGGTTGCCCATCGACACCGCGCCGACATCTAGCGCCTCGCCGCCTACGGCGAGCTCGTAATGATCGGCCGCGGCGTCGGCCGCGAACGGGATCCGCGCCGGTTCGAACACCGGCTCGCCCATGTCCACGGTAACCTCGGTCGGGCCGAGCAGGCGCACCGTCACCGGGCCGGACGGGCTCTCGATGGTCACGTCCTCGCCCAGCGCCAGCGCGCCGGCGCGATGCAGCCACGCCGCCACGCAGCGCACGCCGTTGCCGCACTGGCCGGACGGCGAGCCGTCGGCGTTCCAGATGCCGTAGTAGAACGCGCAGTCCGGGTCGCGCGCGGGTTCCACGCTGAGCAGCTGGTCGAAGCCCACGCCGGTGTGGCGGTCGGCCAGCGCGCGGATCTGCGCCGCATCCAGCGGAAATGCGCGCTGGCGGCAATCCAGCACGACGAAGTCGTTGCCGATGCCGTGCATTTTAGAGAAGCGCAGTGGCATGGGCGGAATCAGTATTGCCCGGCCGTCGGTTCGTCGACGCTGGCCGGCAGCGCGGGCGTGGCCGGCTTCACCGTGGTCGAGGCGGCGGCGGGCTGGCTCGGTAGCACCAGCGGCCCCTTGTTGCCGCAGCCGGCAAGCGCGGCGAGGGCGAGGCAGAGCGGCAGCAGCAGGAAGGTTCGGTGCATGGGCGGGGTACTCGGCGGACGGACGCAGTATAGCGAGGCGCGGCGCCGCGCCCACGACAACGCCCGTTATGATGCGCGCACGAAGCGCCCGACGAGGCGGCGAGGGAACCCTGATGGACTGGAGCGCGCTGCTGCGCATGCCGATGACCGTGCTGCTGGTGCTGGCGGCGGTGTTCGGGTTGATCACCCTGGTGCAGCTGGTGGCCCTGCGCCAGCGCCTGTACGGCGGCCGCCCGTTGGCCGCCAGCTGGCGCGCGCTGCTGTGCCTGGCCTGCTTCGCGCTGACCCTGCTGCTGGCCGGCGCCGGCTGTGCGCTGCGCGGCTACCGGCTGCTCGGCGAGGAGGCGCCGGTGGTCGAGATCGACGCGCGCATTTTGTCGCCGCAACGCTGGGCGCTCACCCTCAGCTGGCCCGACGGCAGCACGCGCCAGGTGCAGCTGGCCGGCGACGACTGGCGCATCGAGGCGATCGTGTTGAAGTGGAAGCTGCCTGCCCTGCTGGCCGGCGTGCCGCCGCTGTACCGGCTCGACCGCCTGTCCGGCCGCTACGACGATCCGGCGCAGGAAGCCGAGGCGCCGCGCACGGTGATCGGCTTCGGCGAAGCCGGCGCGTTCGACCTGCTCAACCTGAAAAAGCAGTATCCGGGCTGGGTACCGGAGATCGACACCGTCTACGGCAGCGGCGCCTTCCTGCCGCTGGTCGACCAGGGCCACTACAGCGTCAGCCTGATGCGCAGCGGCGCACTGGTGGCGCGGCCGGACGAGGCTACCGAGCGGCGCATCAGGCAACCGCTGGGCGGCTGAAGCGCGCCAAACCGTGCGGGCGCAGCCGGCGCAGACGTGCATTCGAACGAACAGGTCATCGCCCTGGTCGGGTCCGGCGGCAGCTCCCTGCCGCAACATCCGCCGTTCGGGCGCATCTGCGGATGGGGCTCTCCGGCAGTGCTGGGGAAAATTCGTGGCGGGCTTTCAGTCCAGCGTTTTCTCGTAGCGCCAGGCGTCCGCGCCGTCTTCGTAGTATTGCGCGTAGCGACCGATGCGCCGGAAGCCGTGGCGTTCGTACAGGCCGATCGCGGCCGCGTTGTCGGTGCGCACTTCCAGCCGCAGCGCGCGACTGCCGCGGCGACGGGCGGTCACCGCGGCCGCTTCCAGCAAGGCTGCGCCGACACCCTTGCCGCGGGCTTCGGGCTGGGTCGCCAGCGAGTACAGGCGCGCCACGGTGCTGCGCTTGCGGAAGAACAGCACGGCGCTGCCGAGGAAAAGGTGATGGTTGGCGCTGGCCACCAGCACCAGGGCGGAGTCGCTGTCCAGGTGGCGGCGGTACTGCGCGCGGCTCAGCCGGTCGCTGCAGAAGCTGCGCTGCTCCAGCGCGACCAGATCGTCCAGGTCGGAGCCGGTGGCGCGGCGCACGTGCGGCTTGGCGGAGGCGGGTGGCGTGGGCAGGGTAGTCGACACGCGCGGACTCTAGCAGCCGGGGCGTGTGCGCGGGCAATTTCGGCGCCGGCCGGCCGGTGCCGGCACCGTTCATTCGTGCTTCAGCGCTTTCCCTTGTGTCGTGCCGGTGCTGTGCCAAACTGCGCGCTTTGCACGCCCCGCCGCGCCCGCGCGGGTCCTTCCGCCGTCGCCGTATCCCCCGAGTGGTGCCATGACCCGTCTGGTCGTCGTTGTCGAAAAAGCCTCGGACTGGAGTTCGTACTACCCGTCCGTCGACGTGATGAGCGCGATGGACTACCTGCGCACGCCGGTCGGCGGCGACGACGAGCGCACCCACGTGATCAACCTGTGCCGCAGCTACAAGTACCTGGGCACCGGCTACTACGTGTCGCTGCTGGCCGAGGCGCGCGGGCACAAGGTGATGCCGTCGGTGCGCACGGTGAACGACCTGCGCCGGCGCTCGCTGTACGGCCTGGACATCGACGATCTCAACCAGAAACTCACCCACTTCCTGCCGGCCGGCGGCCGCGACACCACCGACTTCGGCATCCTGGTCTACTTCGGCGAAACCGCCTACCCGGCGTTGCAGGACCTGGCCCGGCAGGTGTTCGAAATGTTCCCCTGCCCGCTGCTGCGCATCGAGTTCGAGCGCGACCGCGTGTGGCAGGTCAGCTCGATCAAGCCGGTCGGCCTGCATACCCTGGTCGACACGCAGGAGGACGCGTTCGCCGAGGAGCTCGACCGCTTCTCGCGCAAGTTGTGGCGCAAGCCGCGCGCGCGGCGCCAGTACCGCTACGACCTGGCGATGCTGGTCGACCCGGCCGAGCAGATGCCGCCATCGAACAAGAAGGCGCTGAAATCCTTCGTCGCTGCCGGCAGGGAACTCGGCATCGAGGTCGACCCGATCGGCAAGAACGACTACCAGCGGCTGGCCGAATACGACGGCCTGTTCATCCGCGAAACGACCGCATCCGACAATCACACCTACCGCTTCGCCCACCGTGCCGAGAAGGAAGGCATGGTGGTGATCGACGACCCCAGCTCGATCCTGCGTTGTACCAACAAGATCTACCTCAACGACCTGATGGTCTCGCGCAAACTGGCGGTGCCGCGCACCGAGATCCTCTACCGCGACGACAGCAAGGGCATGAAGGAAGTGGTGGCCCGGCTCGGCTTCCCGCTGGTGCTGAAGATCCCGGACGGCTCGTTCTCGCGCGGCGTGGTCAAGGTCGAGGACGAGGCGGCGCTGGCGCACTCGGCCAGCGGGCTGTTCCAGCACAGCGCGTTGCTGCTGGCGCAGGAATACGTCTACACCGAGTTCGACTGGCGTATCGGCGTGCTCAACCGCGAGCCGATCTACGCCTGCAAGTACTACATGTCGCGCGGCCACTGGCAGATCTACAACCATGGCGCCAAGGGCACGGCGAAATCCGGCGGCTTCGAGACCATCGCGCTGAAGGACGCGCCGGCCGCGGTGGTCAAGCTGGCGCTGAAGGCGACCCAGCCGATCGGCGACGGCCTCTACGGCGTCGACCTGAAGCAGGTCGGCAACCGGCCGGTGGTGATCGAGGTGAACGACAACCCGTCGATCGACGCCGGCGTCGAGGACGCCTACCTTGGCGACGAGCTGTACCTGCGCGTCATGCGCGAATTCCTGCGCCGGATGGAGCGCAAGCGCCAGGGTGGCGCTGCCCTCTGACGGCCGGCGCGCTCCCCGCGCGCCCTTCGGGTGGGGCGCCTTTCCCGTTCTAATGCCAGGCCACGCCGTGAGCCCCGCGCCGGCGCGGCCGGCACAACACCAGCAGCTGTCGCGGCAGCGCAGGTTCCAGCGCCAGCAGCACGACCAGCGGTGCGCCGAGCAGCCAGAACGCCGGCGTCCAGCCGAGCAGGTCGGTGTGCGCGGGTACCAGCGTGCTCAGCAGCAACGCGCCGCCGCCAAGCAGCCACAGCATGGCGGCGCCAAGCAGGCGTTGCTGGTGTGGGGAAGACAAGGCTGGCGTGCGCATGGGCGGTCTCCTCGGCAAGGTGACCGCAGATTGCCGCGTTCCCATCTCACCGATTGCGACGTGATGGCGGCTTGTAGAATGAAGCCAGGTAACCATCAGGGAATCCCCATGCCAGCTGCCCAGTTCGCCGTGTTCGGCCATCCGATCGGCCACTCGCTGTCGCCGCAGATCCATCGGGCGTTCGCGCAACAGTTCGGCATCGAGCTGGAGTACCGCGCGATCGACGTGGCGCCGGCCGGGTTTGCGGCGGCCGTGCAGCGTTTCTTCGCCGACGGCGGCCGCGGCGCCAACGTCACCCTGCCGCACAAGGCCGCCGCCTTCGCGCTGGCCGACGAACGCAGCGCGGCGGCCACGCGCGCCGGCAGCGCCAACGTGCTGACCGCACTGGCCGATGGCCGGCTGGCCGCGCACAACACCGACGGCGACGGCCTGGTACGCGACCTCACCGAGCGCCACCACGTGGACCTGCGCGGCCACACCGCCCTGCTGCTGGGCGCCGGTGGCGCCGCGCACGGCGTGGCCTGGAATCTGCTGGACGCCGGCGTGGAGACGCTGACCATCGTCAGCCGCACCGCCGAGAGCGCCGATGCGCTGGCCGACGCGATCGGCGAGCCGGCGCGCGCGCATACCCGCTACTGGTCAGACCTGGCCGACATCGGCAGCTACGACCTGATCATCAACGCCACCTCGGCCGGCGTGCTCGGTGCGTCGCTGCAGCTGCCGTCGTCGCTGGTCGGTGCACGCGCGCTGTGTTACGACCTTTCCTACGGCGCGGCCGCCAGCAGCTTCCTGAGCTGGGCGAAAACCGCCGGCGCGCGTTACGCGTTCGACGGCCTCGGCATGCTGGTGGAAACCGCTGCCGATGCATTCGAGCTGTGGCATGGCCGGCGGCCGGACACCGAGCCGGTGTACCAGGCGCTGCGCCGGCAGAACGCTTGAACGCACTGGCGTGCCGCGTCGGCTGCGGCGCCTGCTGCATCGCCCCGTCGATCAGCTCGCCGATCCCCGGCATGCCCGATGGCAAGCCGGCCGGCGCCCGCTGCGTGCAGCTCACCGACGACAACCTCTGCGCGATCTTCGGCCGCCCCGAGCGCCCCGCCGTGTGCGCCAGCCTGCGCGCCGAGCCGGCGATGTGCGGCACCGACCGCGGTCATGCGCTGGCCTGGCTGGCGCGGCTGGAAGCAGCCACGGCGGCGCGTTGACGCGATGCCGCCACACGACTGCAACACCGCCTCGCTAACGTGGCGGCATCCGCCGGGAGTACGTCGATGACGGAGACTCCAGCGCGCGGCTATCGTTTGCGCAGCAGGTGTCATGCCCCGTTTCCTCTTCGCCGTATTGCACCGATACGCGCTCGCCCTGCTGTGCCTGTCGTTGCTGGCCGCGGCTGGCGGCATTTTCTGGTACAGCCGGGCGACCGCGGACGCCGCGCCGAACGCCGCCGCCGCGGCATCCGCCGAGTGGACGGATGCGCCGGCCGACGATACGCGAAGCGGCAGCGACATCCTGCTCGGGCTGGCCCGCGAGGCGATGCACGATGGCCGCCTGCTGGCGCCGGCCGGCAGCAACGCCTGGGAGTTCTACCTCAGCGTGCTGCAGCTGGAACCGCAGAATCGGGTGGCGCAGGAGGCATTGCGCGAGTCCTTCCCGCGCGCGGCGAACGAAATCGAACGCACCATCAATCGCCGGGAACTGGAGGAAGCGCGCCGCGAGATCGACCTGCTGCGCGAATTCGACCGCGACAACTTCACGCTGGCCCTGCTCGGCGGCAAGCTCTCCGCTGCGCGCAACATCGTGATGCGGCAGCACGAGGCCGAAGCCGAACGTATCCGCCAGGCGAACGCCGCGCGCGGTGCGAGGTGATTCCGCGCCCGGGTCAGCGCAGCAACGGCCCGGCCTTCTTCAGCAGCAGCGCAACCAGTTCCGGCTGCATGAACGCGTAGCGGTCGGGGATGTCCAGGCAGACTACCCGCTTGCCCCTGAGCAGGGCGCGATGGCGCGCCTGCAGCCGGCGGCGGTGGCTGGCCTCCATCACCACGATCAGCTCGGCCCAGCCCAGCTGCTCGGCCGTCAGTACCGTCTGTGCATCGTCGGCCAAGCCGGCGGAGTCGACTTCGAGATCCGGCCATGTGCCGAATACCTGCTCCGCGGTGGGACTGCGCAGGCGGTTGCGGCTGCACAGGAACAGTACGCGTCGCGGTGCCATCAGGCGGACGCCAGATACTCGTCTTTCAGGCGCACGTAGTGGTCGGCGGAATAGTGCAGGTGCTCGATCTGGCGATCGCTGAGCAGGCGCACGAACTTCGCCGGGTTGCCCAGCCACAGTTCGCGCTCGCCGACCACCTTGCCCGGCGGAATCAGCGCGCCGGCGCCGACGAAACCGTACTTGTGCACCACCGCGCCGTCCAGCACGCTGGCGTGCATGCCGATCAGGCAGTAGTCGCCGATCGTGCAGGCGTGCACCACCGCGGCGTGGCCGACGGTGACGCCCTCGCCGATCAGGCACGGGTAGCCCGGACCGTACGGGCCGGCGTGGGCGACGTGCACGATGCTGCCGTCCTGGATGCTGGTTCTCGCGCCGACGCGGATGTGGTTGACGTCGCCGCGCAGCACCGCGCCCGGCCAGATCGAGACGTCGTCGCCCAGCACCACGTCGCCGATCACGCTGGCGGCGGGGTCGACGTAGACGCGTTGGCCGAGGGTGGGCGCGATGCCCTTGAAGCTGCGCAGGGGGCTCATCCGGGCATTCTAGCGGCGCGGCCGCATCGTCACGTCGTCGCGCTTGATTTCGCCCGGCGCGGTCGCCACGCTGATGGCCTGAAAAGGAGCGTTCATGAGTCACGACAACCCGCTGCTGGCCGACGACACCCTGCCGGCGTTCTCGCAGATCCTTCCCGAGCATGTCACCCCGGCGGTCGACGCGATCCTGGCCGACTACCGTGCCGGCATCGACGCGCTGGTCGCACCCGGCGCACCGCGCGACTTCGACCACGTGATGCTGACCCAGGAACGGCTGGAGCAGCGCCTGGCGCGGGCCTGGGCGCCGGTGTCGCACCTGCACTCGGTGGCCGACAGCGAGGCCTTGCGCAAGGTCTACGGGCCGGCCGAGGAGAAGCTCACCGAGCACGCGATCGAGCTGGGCCAGAACCGCGACCTGTACGCCGCGGTGCAGGCGCTGGCCGAGGCGCCGGACTTTGCCACGTTGCCGCGTCCCGCGCGCGCACTGGTCGAACACGCGCTGCGTGATTTCCGACTGTCCGGCGTGGCGCTGGACGAGCCGGCGCGTTCGCGCTTCCGCGAGATCGGGGTGGAGCTGTCGAAACTCTCCACCGAATTCTCCAACGCCGTGCTCGACGCCAGCGAGGCATGGCACGAGCACGTCACCGACGAGCGCGATCTCGCCGGCGTGCCCGAGTCCGGTCGCGCGGTGCTGCGCCAGTACGCCGAAGACCAGCAGCTGGACGGCTACCTGGTGACACTGAAGCAGCCCAGCGTGCAGGCGGTGCTGACCTATGCCGACAACCGCGGTCTGCGCGAGCGGGTCTATTGGGCCTACCAGACGCGCGCCTCCGACCAGGGGCCGCACGCGGGCAAGTTCGACAACGGCGCGCGCATCGAGCGGATCATGGCGCTGCGCCACGAGGCGGCGCAGCTGCTCGGCTTCGCCAACGCGGCGGAGGAATCGCTGGCGACCAAGATGGCCGCCTCGCCGACCGAGGTGATGGAATTCCTGCATGACCTGGCCGCGCGCGCGAAGCCGGTGGCGCAGCGCGAGCTGGCCGGGCTGCGCGAGTTCGCCCATGCCGAGCTGAAGCTCGACAACCTCGAGCCGTGGGACGTCGCCTATGCGTCGGAGAAACTGCGCCAGCGCGAATACGCGCTGGACGAGGAGCAGCTGAAGCCGTACTTCCCGCTGCCGGCAGTGATCGACGGCCTGTTCGACCTCACCACGCAGCTGTACGGCATCACCCTCGCCCCGCGCGACGGCGTCGACGTGTGGCATCCCGAGGTGCGCTACTACGACGTGCGCGACGCCGATGGTCGCGTGTTCGCCGGCGCCTACGTCGACCTGTACGCGCGCAACGGCAAGCGCGGCGGCGCCTGGATGGACGTCTGCCGCGCCCGCTTCGACGATGGCGAGCAACGGCAGCTGCCGGTGGCCTTCCTCACCTGCAACTTCGCGCCACCCACCGAGGGCAAGCCGGCCCTGCTCACCCACGACGACGTGCTGACCCTGTTCCACGAGTTCGGCCACGGCCTGCACCACCTGCTCACCGAGATCGCGCTGCCCTCGATCGGCGGCATCGACGGCGTGGAGTGGGACGCGGTGGAACTGCCCAGCCAGTTCATGGAGAACTTCGGCTGGAATCGCCAGGCGCTCGACCTGTTCGCGCGGCACTGGCAGACCGGCGAGCGGTTGCCGGACGAACTGTTCGAACGCATGCTGGCCGCGCGGCATTTCCACGCCGGCCTGTTCCTGGTGCGCCAGCTGGAATTCGCACTGTTCGATTTCCTGCTGCACCTGGAGTACGACCCGGCGCAGGGCGCGCGCGCGCTGGCGGTGCTGGAAGAGGTGCGCAAGCAGGTCGCGGTGCTGCATCCGCCGGCCTGGCAACGCTTCCCGCACGCGTTCAGTCACGTCTTCGCCGGCGGTTACGCAGCCGGCTACTACAGCTACCTGTGGGCCGAGCTGCTCAGTGCCGATGCGTTCGGCGCGTTCGAGGAAGCCGCTGCAGGCGGAGCTAGCGTGATCGACGCTGCCACCGGCGAGCGCTTCCGCCGCGAGTTCCTCGCGGTCGGCGCCAGCCGACCGGCGCTGGAAAGCTTCGTCGCCTTCCGCGGCCGCAAGCCCGAGCCGGAGGCGTTGCTGCGCAGCTACGGCCTGGCGTAGGCGTAAAAAAAAGCCCGCCGAGGCGGGCTTTCTTCAGGCGTTCGAGCGGTGAAACTCAGACTGCCTGGACTTCCTCGGCCTGCAGGCCCTTCTGGCCCTTGGTGACGATGAACGTGACGCGCTGACCTTCCTGCAGGGACTTGAAGCCCGTGCCCTGGATCGCGCGGAAATGCACGAACAGGTCATCACCGCTTTCCGGCGTGATGAAGCCAAAACCCTTGGCGTCGTTGAACCACTTGACTGTACCGCTCTGTCGATCCGACATGTAACTTTACCTTTGAAACATGGATGTGTTTGCGGCCCGGTGCACTGGGCACGGGCCGCAATAGGAGCAAAAATAGGAGTTTCCTCGGACTCTTGCCTGACCAGCATACACTGGAATACGCGCTTCCGGTGGTTTTTTTCCGCAGCTTCCGTTCATTTTTGCGCCGCCGCCTGGCCAACCCCGCCGCGGGGCCCCGCAGTGGCCGCCGGCGCATCCCGTACAATGCGGCCATGAAGATCGCCTCGTGGAACGTCAATTCGCTGAAGGTGCGCCTGCCGCACCTGACCCAGTGGTTGGCCGACGCCCGGCCGGACGTGGTGGCGCTGCAGGAAACCAAGCTGGAAGACGCGAAGTTTCCTGTCGACGAACTAGCCGCGGCCGGCTACCGCGCGGTGTATTCCGGCCAGAAGACCTACAACGGCGTGGCGATCCTGGCCCGTGACGGCGTCCACGGCGGCTTTGACGACGTGGTCACCGACATCCCCGGCCTGGACGACCCGCAGCGGCGCATCCTGGCCGCCACCGTCGGTGGCGTACGCGTGGTCGACCTGTACGTGGTCAACGGCAAGGCGGTCGGCGACGAGAAGTACGCCTACAAGCTGGACTGGCTGGCCAAGGTGCGCGAGTTCCTGGCGCGCGAGCTGGAACGCCACCCGAACCTGGTCGTGCTGGGCGACTTCAACATCTGCCCGGACGACCGCGACGTCTACGACCCGGTAGCCTGGGGCGAGGACATCCTGTGCTCGCCGCCGGAGCGCGCCGCGCTGAAGGCGATCACCGAACTCGGCCTGCACGACAGCTTCCGCCTGTTCGAATCTGCGGGCGGCCACTACAGCTGGTGGGACTACCGGCAGGCGGCGTTCCGCCGCAACATGGGTTTGCGCATCGACCTGATCCTGCTCGGCGAGACGCTGAAACCCGCCGCCTCCGCGGCGGCGATCGACCGCGAGCCGCGCCGCTGGGAGCGACCTTCCGACCATACGCCGGTGACGCTGGAACTGGATATCTGACCGCAATGACCTCGAAGACCGAATGGCCCAGCTCGCTGGACGACCGCGAACTGGACGAACTGGACCGCTACCTGCGAGCGCACACCGGCGAAGGCGACCTGCTGCTGGACGGCGTGCACGGCCTGCTCTCGGCGCTGGCGGTGGGCCCGCTGCTGGTGCTGCCGGACGAGTGGCTGCACGAAGTGCTGCACGAACCGTTCGCCGACGAGGACGAAGGCAACCGCGTGCTGGCGCTGCTGGCCAAGCTCAACGATTCGATCATCGCCGAGCTCGAGGTCGACGCTTACGAGCCGATCCTTGGCGAGGTCGATATGGAAGGCGGCCCTATGCTGTCCGCCGCCGGCTGGTGCGAAGGCTTCAGCCGCGGCATCGACCTGCGTGCCGGGTTGTGGGAAAGCCGGCTGGCCGAGGATCCGCAGCTGATGGAGCTGCTCGGCCCGGTGATGGCGCTGGCGGTGGATGAAGGCATTCTCAGCGCCGACGCCGAATTCGAGAAGCTCAGCGACGACGAATACGACGAGTGCCTGGCCCAGGTACCGGCCGTGCTCGGCGCGGTGAACCGGTACTGGCAGGCCAAGCCCGCCACCGAGGCGGAAGTCGAGGCGATGGTGCGCCAGCAACAGCCCGATTCCGGCGACGGCAATCCGCCGCGCCAGCGCAGCGGGCACTGGGTGCATTGAGGCCAAAGGCCAGCGTTGCGCCGTTGAAACAATCCGTTTCTGCCCAGATGCTTGGATAGGCGGGCAAACAGGACCATCTTGGCTGCCAGTCACCTCTTATCTGGAGTACGCCATGAGCGACCGCCACATCACCCGCCGCATCCGCGGCATGGATACGTCCGACGGCGCCGGCGTGAAGCTGAAGCGCGTCATCGGCCAGCCCGGGCTGGACATGCTCGATCCGTTCCTGATGCTCGATGAGTTCCGCTCCGACAGCGCCGACGACTACATCGCCGGTTTCCCGGAACACCCGCATCGCGGCTTCGAGACGGTCACCTACATGCTGGCCGGGCACATGCAGCATCAGGACAACCACGGCAACCGCGGCGACCTCACCCCGGGCAGCGTGCAGTGGATGACCGCCGGCCGCGGCATCCTGCATTCGGAGATGCCGCAACAGGAAAACGGCCTGATGTGGGGCTTCCAGCTGTGGGTGAACCTGCCGGCGAAGGACAAGATGATCGCGCCGCGCTACCAGGACATCGGCCCCGAGCGGATTCCGGTAGTGCAGCCGGCCGCAGGCGTCGAGGTGAAGGTGATCGCCGGTTCGCTGGCCGGCGCCACCGGCCCGGTCGAGGGCATCGTCACCGCGCCGGTGTACCTGGACATCGGCCTGCAGCCGGGCGCGCAGTTCACGCTGGACCTGCCCGTCGGCCATCACGGCTTCGCCTACGTGTTCGACGGCGAGGCGGCCCTGGTCGGCGGCGAGCGGTTGCAGCGCAGCGAGCTGGGCGTGCTGTCCGACGGCGAGCAGCTGCAGCTGACCGGCGGCGACAAGCCGTCACGCCTGCTGGTGGTCGCCGGCAAGCCGCTGAACGAAACCGTGGCGCGTTACGGGCCGTTCGTGATGAACACGCCCGAGCAGATCCACCAGGCGATCGCCGACTTCCGCGCCGGCAAGTTCTGAGTCCATCGCCTCGCCAGCGGGCTCTACCGTGTGATGCGCAGCGTGGCGGGGAGCTGGTGGATGGCGATTTCGCCGTTGCGCCAGGCCACCGGCTGGCCGTTCAACCACGCCTTGCCGGTCGTCTTGCCCGCATACGGCCACGGCAACACCAAGCCGCCGGGCGGCATGGCGGCGCCGGCTGGCAGCGACAGCACCAGTTCGCCGTCGCGTTCGCGCAGGCTGTAGTCGAGTTCGCCGTAGGGCGTGCGCAGGTGCGCGATGCCAATGCCCTCGCCTTTAAACCACTCCGACGGCATGCCGGCGGCCAGCACCAGCGCGTGGTCACGGGCACGTTCCCAGGCGAACATGTCGTACAGCGAGCGCAGGAAGTCCGAGGCGATCCACGCATGCGGCATGTCGCCCACGAAGCGCGGTTGGCGCGGCTCGCGGCCGACCACTTCGGCCCACTGGTTCCACGCCGCGGGGCGGCGATCGGCCATGAAGAAATCCAGCAGCGCCGGCACCCGCTCGCGCCAGCCCAGGCGCACGAACGCCGCCACGTTGCGCCACTCGTACGGGGTGTAGTCGGTCCATGGCTTGCCGCCGTCGCGGCGCGCCGTGAAGTCCTGCCAGTAGCGCTCGAACGTCTGCCGCAGCAAGGCTGGCGGCAGCCAATCCTGCGCCCCGCCGGGCGACAGCGCAATGGTGGTGGAGGTGGCGTCGAAGTCGCCCAGCTCGGCGGCACCGGGGAGGTAGTCGATGCCGTGCTGCTTCACGCTGGCGAGGATCGACGCCTGCAGGTCGGCGCGGAACGCGTCGCGCGAAGCGGCCCAGCGCGATGCTTCGTCGCGTTTGCCCAGCGCGTTGGCCAGCGCCACCGCATCGTCGTAGCCGCGCAGCGCCCAGAAGTCGTCCCAGTACGAATGCATCGGCTTGGCCGAGTAGCCTTCGTGGCTGATCGAGGCCGGCATCAGGCCATACAGCGCGGTGCCGCGGTTCGCCGGCGTGCGTTCGCGCTCGCGCAGCCGGTCCATGTACGCCACTGTGCGTTCGACGTGCGGCCACAGCTTCAGCAAGCCGGCGCGGTCGTGGCGGTAGCGCCACCATTCGGCGATCGCGAACAGCAGCTCGCCGTGGCTGTCGTTCTCCGGCACCGGGTCGGCGCCGCGCGCGTCGACGCAGCACGGCACCTTGCCGGTGGTGAACTGGTGCGGCGCGTACCACGACACGAACGCGCCGGCGACGTCGGCGTGGCCGCTGCGCAGCAGGGCCTCGGCCATCATCGCGCCGTCGCGGATCCACGTGCGTGCGTACGAGCGGGTACCCGGCTGCAGCGCCGGGCCATCGCGCGAGATCAGCATCTGCGCCTGCGCGCTGCGCGCCGTGTCGACCAGCGCCTGCTGTGCGGCGGGCAACTGCAGGGTCACGTGGTTGAGTTTCGTGCGCCACGCCACCGCCACGTCGTCGCGTTGTTGCTGCAGCCACTTCGCCGCGTCGGCGGGTGGCGTGAACGATGATTTGTCAGAGGGCACCACCAGCCCCAGCGTGATGCTTGAGTGCGGCGGCACGGTCAGCTGGTAGAGCAGCGCACCCTGCGCATGGCCACTGTCGTCGTGCAGCGTGCGGACCTGTGGCCGCTCGCCGGCGGCCAGCCGCTGCGGTAACGTGAGGGCGCCGTGTCGGCCGGCGACGAAGGCGGCGGGCGGCAGCAGCGGCACCACGCGCAGGTCGCGATTGACCTGCACCGCCTGGCCATCCCAGACGAGGTCGTGGATCGGACTGATGCCGCCGGGTGTGTTGAGGAACTGGGTCGGCGGATTGACCTGGAACGGGCGCAACAGCAAGGTTAGCGTCAGCGTACGCGGTTGCCTGCGGCTGTTGTAGAGGCGGTATTGCAGCAGCAGGTTCGAGCGGTCCGGCGGTCCGCTGGCGAACGCGGTGGTCTCCAGCTGCACGCCGTCGGCCTGCCAGTGCACGGTGGGAATCGGCAGGTAACCGTCCTGCAGGCTTTGCGTGGTCTGCACCGTGGCCCAGTCGATCAGCGTCTTGCCGTCGAGCAGCATCGGCTCGATCGACCAGCCGCCCTTGCGCACTTCCACCGCGCCGTCTTCGGAGATCAGCGCCGACTGCTTCGCGCCGCCGTCCACGCCGACCAGGGTCCAGTAGCTCTGCTCGCCGGAGAAGCCGCGTGGATAGATGCCGCGCGGGGCGCGTTTCGCTTGTTGTTGCAGCAGCGCGTTGGGCGTGAGCTCGGCGGGCGCCGGTTCGCTCGCCGGCGCCGGCGGCAACGGGGTCAGTCGCAGGTTGCTGACGCACAGCTCGCCGCGGCCGCCCTGTCCGGCGTAGACGGTGAACTCCAGCGTGCGGGTCTGTCGCAGCGTGCGGTCCTTCGCCGGGCCCCAGGCGGATTCGATCTCGCGCTTGGGTGCGGTGATCGTCTGCCAGCCGTCGCCGGGCTGGAAGTGCTCGCGCCGATACCACCACACGTTGTCGCCGCTGGCGTCGATCAGCTTCAGCTGCAGGTCGTTCGGCGGCATCGCGCCACGCACGTCGAACGACAGCGCGTAGTTGGCGGGAAAGGCGATTGGCAGCGTGCGGCGCAACGTGGCGCCGCCGGAGACGCCGTTGAAGTCGAAGTCGAGACAGATCGCCTTGCCGTGCGCGCCGTCGGTAGGGCGCAGCATGGCGCTGATGTCGTCGGTGCCTTCGGCTTGCCACGCGGCGGGACGGGTGAAGTCGTCGAGAGTGCGCGGCGCATCCGCGGCATGGGCCATCGAACCAAGCGCCAGCAGCAGCGGAAGAACTACAGCCTGGCGCAGACGGCGATGCATCGGGTCAACCCTTCACGCTGCCCAGCAGCAGCCCTTGCAGGTAGTAGCGCTGCATCGCCAGGAACAGCAGCAGCACGGGCAGCACGGTGACCACCGAGCCGGCCATCATCAGTTCGCTGTCCTGCGAATGCTCGCGCGCCAGCGAGGCCAGCCCGATCGGCAGCGTGTAGTGCTCCTGCCCGGTCAGCACGATCAGCGGCCACATGAAGTCGTTCCACGCGGCGAGGAAGGTGAAGATGGCCAGCGTCACCACGATGGGTTTGAGCAGCGGCAGCACGATCTGCACGAAGATGCGCCACTCGCCGGCGCCGTCGATGCGTGCGGCCTCCAGCAGTTCGTCGGGGATGCCGCGCGTGTACTGGCGCACCAGGAAGATGCCGAACACGGTGGCCATCGCCGGCACGACCACGCCGGCGTAGCTGTTGACCAGGCCGAGGTACTTCAGCAGCAGGAACAGCGGCAGCATCGCCACCTGGGCGGGAATCACCAGCGCCCCGAGCAGGGCCTGGAACAGGCGCTCGCGCCCGGCGAAGCGCAGCTTGGCAAAGGCGTAGCCGGCCATCAGGTTGAACGCCAGCGACAGCGCGGTGATGGTTCCGGCGACCAGCAGGCTGTTGAGCAGGTAACGGCCCATGCCGGCGTGCACGAACAGTTCGCGGTAGTTCGCCCAGCTGGGATGTTTCGGCAGCAAGGGCGGCGGCAGCGCGCTGGCCTCGCCCGGCGCCATGAACGACACCGACAGCATCCACAGCAACGGAAACAGCGCGACCGCCGCTGCGCCGATCAGCAGGCCGTTGATCAGCGCCTTCGCCAGTCGCGGGTTCATGTCTCGTCTCCACGCCGCGACAGCTTCACCATCAGCACGGTCACCGCGAACATGATGAGGAACAGCAGGAACGCCACCGCCGAGGCGGAGCCGAGGTTCCACCATTTGAAGCCTTCGTCGTACATCAGGTACAACACGCTCACCGTGCTCTGCAGCGGGCCGCCCTCGGTCATCACGTAGGGCTCGGCGAACAGCTGGAAGTAGCCCGACACGGTGAGGATGCCGACCATCAGCATGGTGGGTTTCAGCATCGGCAGGGTGATGTGGCGGAACTGCCGCCAGGCCGAGGCGCCGTCGATGCGCGCGGCCTCGTACAGGTCCGGCGGGATCGCCTGCAGGCCGGCCAGGAAGATGATCATGTTGTAGCCGAAGTTCTTCCACACCGCGAACGCGATGATCGTCGGCATCGCCCAGTGCGGATCGCCCAGCCAGTCGACCGGATGGATGCCGAGCAGGCCCAGCACGTAGTTCGCCATGCCGTACTTGGTGTTGAACAGGTAGCGCCAGATCACCGCCACCGCCACCACCGTGGTCACCACCGGTGCGAACAGCGCGGTGCGGAACAGCGGCTTGGCCGCCGCCAGCGGCGAATTCAGCAACATCGCCGCGCCGAGCGAGGCACCCATCGACAGCGGCACGCCCACCGCCACGAAATACACCGTGTGGCCCAGCGCCGACCAGAACAGCGGCCGCTGCAGCAGCTCCCAGTAGTTGGCGAAACCGACGAAGCGCAGGTTGCGGATATCGGCCAGCGCGTAGAGGTCGTAGTCGGTCAGGCTGAGCGCGAGCGCGGCCAGCACCGGCAGCAGGAAGAACACGCCCAGCACGACCAGTGCCGGAGTGAGGAACAGCCAGGCGCTGCGCTGCGGGTTCATCGGCTGTGCTCCGCATGATGGGGCGCGGCATGGTCGAGCACCCAGCGGCGCTTGGCCAGGATCGCGTCGGCACGCCGGTTGATCTCGGCGGCGGCCTGGTCGATGGTCAGCCGGCCGGCGATCGCCTCGGCGGCGACCAGCTGCATCTCGTTGGCGATGCGCTCCCACTCCGGCACCGGCGGGGTCGGCTTCACCTGTTCCAGCTGCTCGCGGAACGCGTGCGCCTTCGGGTCGTCGCGCAGGGCGCCGCCTTCCCACGAGCTGCGTCGCGGCGGCATGTCGCCGAGCAGGTCGTAGAACTGCTGCTGCACTGCCGGTTGCGAGAGATATTCGATCAGTTGCCAGGCGGCGTCCTTGTGCTTCGAGGCGCGGAAGACCACCAGGCTGGAACCGCCGGCCACGCCGACGCCGGCGCCGTCCGGGCCGGGCAGCGGCGCGGTGGCCCAGTCATCCTGCTGCGTTGCCGGCAGGCGCGAGCGGAACTCGCCGATGTTCCATGGCCCGGACAGGTAGAACGCGTACACGCCGCGGCCGAATTCCGTCCACGGGTTGCCGGCCTCGACATTGGTGATCGCCGGCGCCTGGCGCAGCCGGAACGTGTCGACGTAGAACGCCAGCGCGCGCTTGAAGCCGGCGCTCTCGAAGTTGCCGTAGCGGCCGCCGTCGCGCAGCAGCGGCTCGGGCTGCTGCAGCGCCAGCGACATCAGCTGCTCGTACTCGTTGGTCGGCAGCAGGATGCCGTAGCGATGCTGCGACGGATCGCTCAGTGCGGCGAGCTGGCGCCGCCACTCGACCCAGGTGCGCGGCGGCGCGTCGAAGCCGGCTTTCCCGAGCAGGTCCCTGCGGTAGAACAGCAACCGCGTGTCGACGTACCACGGCACGCCGTACAGGGTGCCGTCGATGACGTTGGTGGCCCAGATGCTGGCGAAGTAGTCGCGCGGCTGCACCACCGCCGAGCGGTCCACGCGCGCCTGCAGTGGCTCCAGTGCGTGCAGCGCGGCCAGCTCGGGCAACCAGGTGTTGCCGAGCTGGCTGAGGTCTGGCGTGGAGCCGCCGGCGAATGCGGTGAGCAGCTTCTGGTGCGCCGCGGTCAGCGGCAGCTGCTGCACTTTCACGCGGATGCCCGGGTGCGCGCGCTCGAACGCCGGCAGCAGCTTGACGATCGCCTCGCCCTCGCGGCCGATCGTCCAGAACGTGAGCTGCTGCCCCGTCGGCGCCGGCGCGCAGCTGCCCAGCAGCACGCTGCACAGGGTGAGGCAAGCCAGCCACGGGCCGCGCCGCGATCGCTGCGGGCGCGCGCCGCGGGTCATTTTTCCGGTGTCCCCGCGCTCAGCCAGCCGCCTTGGAAGCCGGCGCGTTCGAGTCCCTTGCGGATGTACGGATTCTTCTTCATCACGTTCCACACGAAGTCGCTGCGCCAGTTCTCGATCATCAGCACGATCGGGCCCTGGTCGATGCCGAGGTACACGTTGTCGACCCAGCCCATCGGCCGCAGCTTGCCCGTGCGCAGCTCGGTCTGCACGTGGAAGCTGGGGTTGAACGCGTCGAGGAAACCGTATTCGCCGTAGATGTCCTTGCCGTAGCGGCGCCTCATCTCCTCCAGTGCGGGAATCACCAGCTCCGGCGCGAACGCGATCGAGCCGCCTGCCGCGGTCGGCGCGATGGTGCCGTCGTCGACGTCCCAGCCCAGTCCCGCGCCGCGTGCGATATAGCCGTGGAATTCGCGCCGGCGCTGGCCCTCGACGATGATGCCGCCGGGACCGTTGCTGGCGCTCAGCCCCCACACGTTCGGGCCGTAGCCGGTCCAGCCGCCGGGGTTGGCGATCGCGTAGTTGCGCTGGGCGATCACCGCGCGGCGGCTGTTCTCGAAATAATCGAGGTCGTGCTGGCGGTTCCAGGCGTCGCGGATGCCGCGGAAGTCGATCCACACGTGGCTGTACTGGTGGCCGAACATCGGTCCGAAGTTCAGCAGCTGCACGCCGTGGAACTGACCCCAGTGGCGGTCGTAGGTACTCGTCCACGCCGGCCATGCGTCGGCGCCGATCGGGTGGGTGGGCGAGCCCAGCGCCAGCACGTACAACAGCATGGCCTCGTTGTAGCCCTCCCAGTCGTGCGGGATGAACTTGCCCTCCGGCGTCCAGCCCATGCTGACCAGCGGCGCGCGCACCTGCAGCCAGGGCCACTCGACGCGGCGGTAGATGCGGTCGGCCAGCGTGCGGATCTCGTGTTCGGCCGGCGTGTCGCGATCGTAGTACGACTGCGCGAACAGCACGCCACCGAGCAGCAAGGTGGTGTCCACGCTGGACAGCTCGGTCCAGCGCGCGAAGCGCTTGCCGCTCTGCATGTCGAGGAAGTGGTAGAAGAAGCCGCGGTAGCCGCTGGCGTCGTCCTCGCTGTCGTTCTGTGGCGCGGTGTCGAAGAAACGCAGGGTGGCCAGGGTGCGTTCGATCGCCTGTGCGCGCGTGATGTAGCCGCGCTCCACGCCCACGCCGTACGCGGTCAGGCCGAAGCCGACCGCGGCGATGCTGGAGAAGGATTCGCCGGGGTAGTGGTCGGGAATCAGCCCGTTGGCGGGGTTGGCGCTGTCCCAGAAGAAACGGAAGCTGCGCTGTTCGAGGTCGTTGACCAGCGCCGGAACGACCGGTGCGCTGGTTTGCGCGGTGGGAGCCGGGCGGGCCTGCCAGGCGGGAGTGGCCGGGGCTGCGACGACCAGGGCGAGGCCGAGCAGGAACGAGGAAAGCCACGCGGGCCGATGGAAGAACGTCATGATGGGTCTGCCGTACTTTGCGTTGGCGGCCATGCGAACCCGTGCCCGGGCACGGATTCGCATGGCCATTCAGACGTCTGCGCGCAGCCTGCGGGCGGACGGGTGAAGCGGCGGTGCCGGCTGCCGCGGATGGATCAGAACGTGTAGCGTGCGCCGATCTGGAAGCGGCGGGTCTGGTTCGGATCGGCGCTGGTGGCCCGGCCGAAGTCGGGGTTCGGGGTCGTCGTGCCCCAGTTGTACTGGTTGTTGACGTAGCCGTTGTCGACGTCGCGGTTGAACACGTTCATCACGTCGAAGCGCAGCTCCAGCGCCTGGCTCTCGCCCCAGCGGAATTCCTTGGCGATCGACAGATCGAGGTTGAGGTACTTCTGCCCATACTTGCCGTTCTTGTAGAAGATGCAGTTGTAGTCGCAGCCCGGCACGTTGGCGAAGTAGTCGTAGGGCAGGCCGGAGCCGTAGGTGAAGATGCCGGTCAGGCGGGTGTCCCACGGGCCGCGCACGATGCCATTGAGCACCAGGTGCTGCTTCTCGCCCACGTGCCCGGCCGGGTAGCCGGCCGGATCGACGTAATCCAGCGAGTAGTTGTCGTTGCCCTGCTGGCGCGCGCGCTGGTAGGTGTAGGCTAGGCCCACGCCCCAGCCGGAGGCCTCGGTATACGGCTTGTCGATGCTGACCAGCACGCTGCTGGACTGGGTCTTCTTGTCGGTGTTGTGCAGCACCACGCCGTACGGGCTGCCGGGCATCTGGTTGAGCACGAAGCCCGGTTCCGGCAGACGGTTCCACACCCAGGTGAACTGGTCATAGCCGAGCACGCGGGCCAGGGTCAGCGACGCGGTCCAGTCGCCCAGCACCTGGCGCACGCCCAGGCTGAACTGGTCGGTGTGCGGCGGTTTCGTCTTGTTGTTGATCACGTCGATCTCGGAACTGAAGCCGGGCGAGCCGGACGCCAGCAAACCGTTGAGGCCGGCCGGGGTGAGGTAGCTCGGATCCCACGCGATGGTGCCCGGGGTGACCCCGCCAGGACTGAACAGGAACGTGTAGTTGGGCACCAGCGAATGCAGCTCTTCCTGGCTGACCCAGTCGAACGGCGTGCGGTCGTAGTAGCGGCCGGCGCCGCCGAAGATGGTGGTGCTCTGGTCGCCGTCCTTGCTGACGTCCAGCGAGAAGCCGAGACGCGGCTGGATCGCACCCTTGTAGCCGTCGCGGTTGTGGCCGTTGCTGATGTAATCCTGCAGGCCCAGGTATTCGAGCGTGGGGATCTGCACCGCCGGCGTCACGTAATCCTTGTTCAGCGCGTTGGTCTCGTAGTCCCAGCGCAGGCCCAGGTTCAGCTGCAGGCGCTCGGTGATGTCCCAGTCGTCCTGCACGTACAGGCCGAGCTGGTTGGTGTGCAGGTTGGCGCTGGCGCCGGTGGGCGAATACACCGCCTTGTAGGGCGAATTGAAGCCACCCGGGTAGGCGGCGTCCTCGCTGAAATAGTAGGTCGGCACCGTCGCGCTGTTCTGCTCCAGAGTGATGCCGTACGCGGCGTACTTGATGCCCGCCTTGATGGTGTGGTTGGGCAGACCGAACCAGGTGAAGTCATTGCGGATCGTGCGCTGGTTCTGGCCCTTGTCCTGCAGGTCGCTGCCGCTGCCGATCACCGCGATGCCGGGATCGTAGATGCGGCGCACCGAGCCGGATTCGGCCGAGGTCGGGTGCCATTTCGCGGTGCCGGCGTCGAGCAGCAGGTCGTTGGTCCAGCTGTCGCCGCGCGACTGCCATTTCACCAGCAGGTCGTCGACGTTGTTCTTGCGGTTGCTGCGCGCGCTGTAGGCGGTGTTGCCGCCGAAGCCGAGCTGCTCGCTGTCGCGTCGGGTGGTCAGGCTGAGGTCGACGTTGTTGTTCTGGTTCGGCTGCCAGCTCAGCTTGCCGAAGAAGGTCTTCTCGTTGAACGGCGCCGAGAAGGTGCCGTTGTACTGGGCGAAGCGCGGGTCGTTGATCTGCACCGTGTTGTTGGCGGTGTCCTTGCGTTCCTCGTAGTTGATGAAGAACTGCGCCACGTCCTTGATGATCGGGCCGCCCAGCGTGAAGCCGCGCTGCTCGCGCTTGTAGTCGGGCTTCTTGACGTGGTTTTTCTTGTCGAACGAGTTCTGCGCGATCATCCCCTGGTTCTGGTAGTAGTCGTACAGCGAGCCGTGGAATTCATTCGTGCCCGACTTGGTGACCGCGGTGATGATCGCGGTGCCGGCCTGTTCGTACTCGGCCTTGTAGTTGTTGGTCAGCACGCGGAATTCCTGCACCGCCTCCTGCGAGAACGGGTTGCCGCGGGTCGAGTCCTGACCGGCGATGCCGCCCTTGAGCACGTTGTTCTTCAGGCTGGCGCCGTCGATGAAAACGTTTACATTCTCGGCCGATTGACCACCCGACGAGAAGGTTTTCGTGTTGGGGTCGCGCGAGGTGACCACGCCCGGCACCAGCTTGGCGAAATCGAGGAAGTTGCGCTCGTTCTGCGGCAGCGTCTGGATCTGCTTCTGGGTGACGTTGGTGGCCACTTCCGAGGTGCGCGTCTCGACCAGCGTGGTCGCGTTCACCGTGACGCCCTGCAGGTTGGCGGCGTTGGCGGCGCTGGGCGCGGCGGCGGCGTCGAGGTTCAGGTTCAGCGACTGGCCGACCTGCACGGTAACGGTCTGGCTGGCGCGGCTGCCGTTGCCGCTGGCCACGATGGTGTAGCTGCCGGGAGCCAGCCCGGCCAGGGTGTAGTTGCCGTCGGCGCCGACCTTGGCCTTGCTGACGAAGCCGGTGGCGACGTTGGTGGCGACCACCTCGGTGGGTACTTGTCCCTGCGGTGCGCTGACGTGCCCACGCAGGATCGCCGTGCTGGTTTGGGCCTGCGCGCCCGGCAGTGCGAACGTGGTGACCAGCAGGCCGGCGAGGGCCAGCGAGATGTGCCTGGGTAATGTGCGTTGATTGGCCATGACCTGATCCTCTCCCGTATGTTGTTGCAAATGGTTTGGGATGTTTCTGCTGTCGCGTTGCTGTGGTGTTGCCCGTGGACGGATATTCCCCCGATCCCTCCGCGCCAGCCGCCCGGTCGTGCCAGGGCGGTTTGCTCCGATGCGATCCCGCATCGGCAAGATGTCGTTCCGCTAGGCGATGCCCGCTCCGCTGGATGCGCGTACCACCAGCTCGGCGCCGACGTGGCGACGGGTGCCGGCGGGCACGCTGCCGGGCTGGTCGATCTGTTCGCCCAGCAGTTCCATCGCCTGGCTGCCGAGTTCGGCGATGTGCACCTGGATCGTGGTCAGCGGCGGCGTCACGTAGCGCGCCATCGGCACGTCGTCGAAACCGCCGACGGCGATTTCTTCCGGCACGCAGATCCCGGCGTCGCGCAGCGCCGCCATGCAGCCGATCGCCATCATGTCATTGGCGGCGAACACCGCATCCGGCCGCGGCCGCATCGCCAGCACCTGCTGGCCGGCGCGATAGCCGGACTCCTCGCTGAAATCGCCCGCCAGGGTGAGCACCGGGCAGCCCGGCGCATGGCTGGCCAGCGCCTCGCGGTAGCCGAGTTCCCGCTCGACGGCGTCGCGGTTGCCGGGGGGGCCCTGGATGAACACGAGGCGCCGGTGGCCCTGCGCCAGCAGGTGCTCGACCATCAGCCGGGCGCCGCCGTCGTTGTCCACCGACAGCGCGCAGTAGTCGTTGCCGGCCAGCCGGGTGTTCATCAGCACGGTGGGCAAATCGTGCGGCAGGTTCTGCCGCAGGAAGTCGGCATCGGCGTGCGGCGACATCAGCAGCAGGCCGTCGACGCGGCCCTGCATCGCGCGCAGCGCGACCGCGGCGGCCTCGGCATCGTCGTGCGAACTGGACACCAGCAGGTGCAGGCCGCGTGCCCGCGCGGCCAGGTCGATGCCGCGGATCAGCTCGGAAAAGAACTCGCCGTACAGGTCCGGCAGCAACGCGCCGACGGTGTTGGTGCGGCGGGTGATCAGCATGCGCGCCGCGGCGTGCGGCACGTAGTGCAGGCGCTGCGCGGCTTCATGGATGCGCCGGCTGGTTTCGGCGGTCACCCCATGGCCGCCATTCAATGCGCGCGACACCGAGGCCACGGAAACCCTGGCTTCGCGCGCTACGTCTTTGATGGTGGCTGCCGACATGTGAGGTGTCCGGGAGAGGCCAAAAACCGCATTGCAACGGCAACGTAAACGTTTTCATGTCGCATTGTAAAGTGCTTGTAAAACAAACTTCCCTGCTGCACCGCCGCAGTCCTTGGCGTGCGAGGCCGTCCTGCCGGGCACGCCTGCCAGCGATGACGCCAACGATCCGTGGAAAGTGCGCTACGGCGCTGCAGCAGACGGCTGGTTGGCACGGTTCCGGCATGCCTGAGGATGGATTTGCCAAAGTCGTGAATGGCGTCGCCAAAATGAGGCTTGGCACCTGTTGTTAAACATTTGGTTTGCTGTTAAATGAAGGTTAATCTTTGTGGGCTCAGGCAGCTGTACTCTCAAGCTACCGCGAGTTTTGAAGAAACCGCATGTAACGCATTGTTTTTCAGGCCATGATGACGCTACTGACCCTGCTGCTTGCGATCCTCGCCGTGCTGTTTGCCAGCGCGGTCAGGCGCGTGCCGGCCGGGCAGGTCTACAGCCTGTATCGCCACGGCAAGCTGGTGCGCGTGCTGCAGTCGGGCACGCACCTGGTGCTGCCCGTGCTGGACCGGGTCGCGCACAAGATCGACCTGGCCGGCCAGACCCTGCGTTTCGAGGAGCCGCTGGCCGACGCGCGCGACGTGCGCGGCACGGTGTACTGGCAGGTGCTGGAGCCGGAGCGCGCCGATGCGGTGTTCGAGCAGGTCGACCAGCTGATCCGCCGCGGCGCACAGGAAGCCCTGCGCAGCGAGCCGGTTGCCGATCGCCGCGACCTCGGCGCAAAAGTGAAGCAAACCTTGAACAGCTCGTTGCGCGAGCGCGGCATGATGGTGACCCGGGTCGAGCTCGACGTGGCCTGAGTCGCAGTTCGCGTCAGGGCGTCCGAGAGCGTCCGCGTCGCAGGGGATTTGCAAGCCTTCGACCCGCTTCGGCGGGTCTTCTTTTGTCGGGATTGGCAATGCCGGCGCGGGCCGCGGATACTTTGCGTCCCCTTCCCCGAGCGAAC
This sequence comes from Rhodanobacter sp. KK11, assembly GCF_033345435.1. Taxonomy (NCBI): domain Bacteria; kingdom Pseudomonadati; phylum Pseudomonadota; class Gammaproteobacteria; order Lysobacterales; family Rhodanobacteraceae; genus Rhodanobacter; species Rhodanobacter sp. KK11. The sequence goes on along the minus strand of NZ_JAWPMI010000002.1, from coordinate 48,887 downwards.
CCATGACCACGCGTGATGCCTTGCAGTCACGGCTTGAACAAGGCATTGCCGCCCTGGGCCTGCAGTTGCCGGCCGACGCGGTGCCGCGGCTGCTCGACTATCAGGCCCTGCTCGAACGCTGGAACGCGGCCTACAACCTCACCGCGGTGCGCGACCCGGCGCAGATGGTCACCCGCCACATGCTCGATTCGCTGGCGATCCTGCCTTACGTGCAGGGCCAGACCCTGGCCGACCTCGGCACCGGCCCCGGCCTGCCCGGCATCGTGCTGGCGATCGCCGCGCCGGGGCGGGAGATCCTGCTGGTCGATTCCAACGGCAAGAAGGTGCGCTTCCTGCGCGAGGCGATCCGCACGCTGAAACTCGACGGCGTGCGCGCCGTGCAGTCACGGGCGGAAGACGTGCAAGGCCAGTTCGACTGCATCACCGCGCGCGCGTTCGCCAGCCTCGCCGACATGCTCGGCTGGGGTGGCCACCTGCTGGCGCCGGACGGCGTGTGGTTGGCGATGAAGGGCAAGTCGGTGGAAGAGGAACTGCCGGGCGTACCGCCGGGTTTCGAGTTGCGCGAGCGGCACGTCCTGCACGTGCCAGGGCTCGATGCCGAACGGCAGCTGCTGGTGCTCCGCCGCACCTGAGTCCGGCTGGCCCGCGGGCTCCTGCGGACGTGGCTCGGGCGACGATCAGCCGTCCAGCACGCCGCCGTTGCTCTCGATCACCTGCGCGTACAGCTTTGCGGTGGCCTTCGGCGTGCGCTGCTGGGTGGCGAAATCGACGTGGTACAGGCCGAAGCGCTTGGAAAAGCCGAGCGACCATTCCAGGTTGTCCAGCAGCGACCACGCGTAGTAGCCCTTGAGGTTCACGCCTGCTTCGATTGCCTGGTGCAGCGCCTTGAGGTGCCTGCGCAGGTAGTTCGTGCGCAGCGGATCTTCCAGCACCTCGGCCTCGGCCACCGGCGGGTCGTAGAACGCCGAGCCGTTTTCGGTGATGTACAGCGGGATGTCGCCGTAGCGGCCCTTGAACCAGGTCAGCGTGTCGGTCAGGCCCTGCTCGAACACTTCCCAGCCGGTCTCGGTGTAGGTCTTGTTCGGCTGGCGCACCGGCGAGGCTTTCAGCGGGTATTGGTTCGGGTCGTGTTTCACCACGGCGCGGGTGTAGTAGTTGATGCCGACGAAGTCGACTTTCTGCTTGGTCAGCTTGAAATCGTCCTGCGGGAAATCTGGCCAGGCGTCGCCGAAGATCTCCTTCAGCTCGGGCGGGTAGCTGCCGAGCAGGGCCGGGTCGGCGAACTGCTGGTTCATGTAGGCGTGCGCGCGGGCCGTGGCGGCGAGGTCCTCGGCGCTGTCCGAGTGCGGGTACTTCGGCTCGATGTTGAACACCACGCCGATCTCGTGTTTGCCGTGTGCGCGGTACGCCTGGATGCCGGCGCCGCTGGCGCGCATCAGGTTGTGTGCGGCAATCGGTGCCTCGTACTTGCTGCGGTGGCCGGGCGCGAGTGCGCCGTGCAGGTAGCCGCCGTCGGTGACCACCCACGGTTCGTTGAGCGTGGACCAGCGCGGCACGCGGTCGTCCAGCGCCTTGAACATCACCTCGGCGTACTCGGCGAACCAGTGCGCGATGTCGCGGTTGAGCCAGCCGCCGCGGTCGTCCAGCGCCGCCGGCAGGTCCCAGTGGAACAGCGTGGCGTTCGGCGCGATGCCGTTTTCCAGCAGCTCGTCGACCAGCCGCGAATAGAAATCCAGGCCCTTCGGATTGACCCGGCCGGTGCCTTCGGGCAGCACGCGCGCCCAGTTGATGCTGAAGCGGTAGCCCTGCAGACCCAGCGCCTTCATCAGCTGCACGTCTTCACGATAGCGGCGGTAGTGGTCGCAGGCGACGTCACCGGTGTCGCCGTTCACCATCATCCCCGGCGTATGCGCGAAGCGCTGCCAGATGCTGGGGCCGGCGCCGTCGGCCAGCGGCGAGCCCTCGATCTGGTAGGCCGAGGTGGCGGCACCCCAGTGGAAGCCGTCGGGAAAGCGGAAGCGGGGGGGCGTCATGAGGGTTCCTGCGATCAAAGTGCTTGATGTAAACGATTACATCGGCAGAATAGCCGAATGTTTCGCCAATGTGCAGACAGGCGCATGCTGCGGCGAAGACGGGCCGTCGTGGCCAACCCCCACTGGAGATGCCCATGGCTGTCGTACGTCTGGACCGCTTGCGCAAGGTCTACCCCAACGGCCACGTCGGCGTGGCCGACGCCAGCTTCGAGATCGCCGATGGCGAGTTGCTCGTGCTGGTGGGGCCGTCGGGCTGCGGCAAGACCACCTTGCTGCGCATGATCGCCGGGCTGGAGTCGATCAGCGGTGGCACCTTGAGCATCGACGGCCGCGTGGTCAACGCGGTGGCGCCGAAGGATCGCGACATCGCGATGGTGTTCCAGAACTACGCGCTGTACCCGCACATGACGGTGGCCGAGAACCTCGGCTTCGGCCTGAAGCTGCGCGGCCACAGGCAGGCCGACATCGACCGGCGCGTGGCCGCGGCGGCGAAGACGCTGGAACTGGAGACGCGGCTGGCTTCGCGCCCGGCCGCGCTGTCCGGCGGCCAGCGCCAGCGCGTGGCGCTGGGCCGGGCGCTGGTGCGCGATCCCAAGGTGTTCCTGCTCGACGAGCCGCTGTCCAACCTGGACGCCAAGCTGCGCCTGTCGATGCGGGTGGAGATCGCGCGGCTGCATCGCCAGCTCAAGGCCACCATGATCTACGTCACCCACGACCAGATCGAGGCGATGACCCTGGGCCAGCGCATCGTGGTGCTGGACGGCGGCGTGATCCAGCAGATCGACACGCCGATGGCCCTGTATGAAAAACCCGCCAACCTGTTCGTCGCCGGCTTCGTCGGCAGCCCGGCGATGAACCAGTTGCACGGCACTTTGCGCCGCGACCGCGGCTGGACACTGGCCACCGCCGACGGCGACATCGCACTGGGCGAGCCGGCGCAGGCGGCGGCGTGGCAACCGTGGCGCGATCGCCAGGTCGTGCTGGGCATCCGCCCGGAACACCTGCAGCCGCGGGACACCGGCGAGGCTGCGTTCAGCGCGCGGCTGGAGGTGCTCGAACCGGTCGGCAACGAGGTCTTCCTGAACCTGCGTCACGGCGATCATGCGCTGGTTTCGCGGGTGTCGCCGCGGACCCTGCCCGAGCCGGGCAGCACGCTGGCGCTGGGCCTGGCAGCCGAGCGGCTGCACCTGTTCGACGCCGCCAGCGGGGCGCGGATCGGCGCCTGAGCACGGGCAGCGCCGGGCGGGGCGAGGCATTACACTAGCCCTCTCCCGCGTACGGTAGCTATCCATCCATGGCCCGCATCATCGCTGTCGCCAACCAGAAGGGCGGCGTCGGCAAGACCACCACTGCCGTCAATCTCGCTGCTGCGCTGGCCGCCGCGAAGCGCAAGGTGTTGCTGGTCGACCTGGACCCGCAGGGCAACGCCACGATGGCCTCGGGCGTCAACAAGCGCGACATCAAGGCGAGCGGTTGCGAGGTGCTGCTGGAGGAAGTGGAGATCGCCGCGGCGATCGTGCCCACCGACGCGCACTACGACCTGCTGCCGGGCAACGGCGACCTCACCGCGGCCGAGCTGAAGCTGATGGATGCGCTGGCGCGCGAGCACCGGCTGAAGGAACAGCTGGCGAAGATCGCGCCGAACTACCACACCATCCTGATCGACTGCCCGCCGTCGCTGAACCTGCTCACGCTCAACGCGCTGACTGCGGCCGACGGCGTGCTGATTCCGGTGCAGTGCGAATACTTCGCGCTGGAAGGCCTGTCCAGTCTGCTCGACACGGTCAAGGCGGTGCGCCATCGGCTGAACCCCCGCCTTGAGATCGAGGGCTTGCTGCGCACCATGTACGACGTGCGCAACAACCTCGGCAACGAAGTCTCCGCCCAGCTCACCCAGCACTTCGGCGACAAGGTGCTGCGCTCGATCATCCCGCGCAACGTGCGCCTGGCCGAAGCGCCCAGCCACGGCCAGCCGATCCATCTGTACGATCGCAGCTCGCGTGGCGCGATCGCCTACATCGGCCTGGCCGGCGAGGTGATCCGGCGCGAGCGCGGGCTGTCGCGCGGCGCCGTGCCCGCGGTCGATCCGGTCGACGACATCGAACCGCCGCTGCCTGCGCACGGCGACAGCGGCCCGACGCTCAAGGCGCCGGCCGCCAACCACCAGGACTAAGGCATGGCTGCAGCGAAAAAACGTGGACTCGGACGCGGGCTGGACGCCCTGCTCGGCGGCGACGGCGACGCCGCACCGTCGGTGCTGGCACAGGAAGGCGAGCTGCGCACGCTGCCGATCCAGCAGATCCAGCCCGGCAAGTACCAGCCGCGGCGGCACTGGAATGACGAGGCGCTGGACGAGTTGGCCGCGTCGATCAAGGCGCAGGGCCTGATCCAACCGGTGGTGGTGCGCGAGACCGGCCGGAACAGCTACGAGCTGATCGCCGGCGAGCGCCGCTGGCGGGCCGCGCAGCGCGCGCAGATGAGCGAGATTCCGGCGCTGGTGAAGAGCGTGCCGGAGGCGGCGGTGCCGGCGATGGCGCTGATCGAGAACATCCAGCGCCAGGACCTCACCCCGCTGGAGGAGGCCGACGCGCTGAAGCGGCTGATCGACGACTTCGACCTCACCCACCAGCAGGCCGCCGACGCGGTCGGTCGCTCGCGCGCCGCGGTGTCGAACATGCTGCGGCTCACCGAGATGCCGGAGGCGATCAAGCGCCTGCTCGACGATGGCAAGCTGGAAATGGGCCACGCCCGCTGCCTGCTCACGCTGGAGGAATCCATCGCCGTGCCGCTGGCGCGCCAGGCCTCCACCCTGGGCTGGTCGGTGCGCGAGCTGGAAGAGGCTGCGCGCCGTGCGCAGACCGCGCCGAAAGGCAAGGCCAAGCACGCGCCCGCGCGCGACCCGAACGTCGCCGCGCTGGAACGCGAACTGGCCGAACGCTTCGCCACCCGCGTCGAGCTGGCCCAGGGCCGCGGCGGCCGCGGCAAGCTGGTGATCCACTACCACAGCAACGACGAGCTGGACGGCATCCTCGGCAAGCTCCGCTAGACGCGGTTTTGCTCCCTCCCCTGCAACGCAGGGGAGGGTTGGGGAGGGGTCGCTCTTGATCTTGCCTTTAAAGTCAAAAGCCCTACCCCCTCACCTGAAGGACTCCCTGCGGTCGCCAGCCTCCCCCTGCTGCGCAGGGGGAGGAGCAGTACGCGCTTTGGCATTAAACTGCGTTCCTGCTGCGTTCGGCGCGGCATCTGTCTTCGCTGAAAGGCCTCCCCATGCCGCAACTCTCCGTCGTCGTCCCCGTCTTCAACGAGCGCGACAACATTCCGCCGCTGCTGGCCGAGATCGCTGCCGCGCTGCGCGGCAAGGTCGACTACGAGGTGGTCTACGTCGACGACGATTCCAGCGACGACAGTCGCGCCGTGCTGACCGCGCAGAAGGCGCTGCACCCGGAGCTGCGCGTGCTGCACCACGTCACCCGCAGCGGGCAGAGCACGGCGGTGTGGAACGGCGTGCGCGCGGCGCGCGGCGCGTGGATCGCCACGCTGGACGGCGACGGCCAGAACGACCCGGCCGACATCCCGAAACTGCTGGCCGCGCGCGACGGTGCCGCGGCCGAGGTGAAGCTGTTCGCCGGCTGGCGCACCACCCGTCGCGACAGCTTCAACAAGCGCATCTCGTCGAAGGTCGCCAACGCGGTGCGCTCGCGCATGCTCAAGGACGCCACCCCGGACACCGGCTGCGGCCTGAAGCTGTTCGAGCGCGAGGTGTTCCTGCGCCTGCCCTACTTCGACCACATGCACCGCTACCTGCCGGCGCTGGTCAAGCGCGCCGGTTTCGCCAGCCAGAGCGTGCCGGTCGGCCACCGTCCGCGCACCGCCGGCGTGTCCAAGTACGGCATGCTGGACCGGCTGTGGGTCGGCCTGGCCGACCTGCGCGGCGTGGCCTGGCTGATGCGTCGCGGCAAGGTCACCCGGGTCGAGGAGCTCTGATCCGGATCAAGCTGCGCGGTTCCGACCGTCGTATGCTGGGAGTCTTTCTTCCGGGAGACCGCCCATGAGCATCGCCGTCAAGCGTGTCTACGAGCCGGCCGCGAAGGCCGACGGCTACCGCGTGCTGATCGACCGGTTGTGGCCGCGTGGACTGAAGAAGGAGGCGGTGCCGCTGGATCTGTGGGCGAAGGAACTGGCGCCCTCGACCGCCCTGCGCCAGTGGTTCGGCCACGACCCGGCACGCTGGGACGGATTCCGTCATCGCTATGCCGGCGAGCTGGATGCGCTGGCCGAGCACTGGCAGCCGCTGGCCGAGCGGGCCGCGCGGCATCACGTCACCCTGCTCTTCGGCGCCCGCGACGAAGAGCACAACAATGCAGTGGCGCTGAAGGCGTATCTGGAGAACTGGCTGCATTCGCACGGTCCGCGTTGACGCGCACCGCTCAGGCCTCGCGCTGCGGCGTGCCGGCACGCGGCCAGTTCGCCAGTGTCGCGCGCGCCTGCGCGCGACCCAGCTCGATCAGTTCGCGCGCACGGTAGAACTCGTAGGCCAGCGCCATGTTGTGCGGCAGCTGGATCAGCAGGTCCGGCGCGTACGCGGCCAGGCGCAGGCGCGACAGGTTCGCCTGCATCAGGTCCATCGCCTGGGTCAGCAGCTCGAGCGTGCCCGGCTCGCGCGGACGACTTTCGCCGCGCGGGATGACCCGGCCGATGAACTCGCCGATGCGATGACGGTAACCGTTCTGCGCGATCGTAGGCTGGGCCGGCGGTTCCGGCGGCGTGGCCGTCACCGCCGGGCCGTCCACGCTGACCGCGATCAGGTAGTCGGCGCTCTCGCGGATCAGCGGGGTCACCGGCAGTGGATTGAGCAGGGCGCCGTCGACCAGCCGGCGGCCGTCGATGGTGTGCGGGCGGAACACGGTGGGGATCGCGATCGAGGCGCGGATCGCGTCGAACAGGCCGCCGCGGCTCAGCCACACCTCGCGGCCGCGCTCGAGGTCGGTGGCCACCGCGGTGAACGCCAGCGGCAGCTCCTCGATCCGCACGTCGCCGACCAGCCCGCGCATGGTCTCGATGATCTTCTCGCCCTTGATCAGGCCGCCGCCGGAGAAGCTCCAGTCGACCAGCTTGAGCACGTCGAGCTTGGCCAGTGCGCAGACCCAGTCGCGATACACGTCGAGCTTGCCCGCCGCATGGATGCCGCCGATCAGCGCGCCCATCGAGCTGCCCGCGATTGCCACGATCGCGTAGCCCTGCGCCTCGATCTCCTCGATCACGCCGATGTGCGCCAGCCCTTTCGCGCCGCCGGCGCCCAGTGCCAGCGCCACGGTCGGCTTGCGTGCGACGGGCGCGGCGTCGGCCACCGGCGCCCGCTCAGCGCGGCTGCTGCTGGTAGCTGCCCAGCGCCAGCTGCAGCAGGATCTTCATCTCCTCGCGCAGCGACAGCGGTGCCACCACCTCCGCGTCCGGGCCGTACTTGAGCACGTCCATCAGCAGCTCCTTCGAGTTGGAGTACGGCAGCTTCAGCTCGTAGCGGCCGTCCGCCAGCCACTCGCCCTTCTGCTGCGAGTGCCAGTGCTCGTCGGCGACCCAGCGCGCGGCGTGCTGCGAGAAGCGGATGGTCGCCCACGCCTTCGGCTTGCCGGCGAAGATGCCGTAGCTGGAGGCGAGCAGTTCGTTGAGTTCGGCATCGGCGACGTCGGTGGCGGGGGTGTCCAGCGCCTGTGCGTCGGCGATGCGGTCGACCGCGAAGCTGCGCAGCGCGTGGCGGTCGTGATCCCACACGTCGAGGTACCAGTTGTCGCGGTAGTGGGTCAGCCGCTGCGGCGACACCGTGCGGCGGCTGTCCGCGTTGGTGGTGCGTGCGCGGTAGCGGAAGCGCAGTTGCTTGCGCTCCAGCACTGCACCGGCGACGATGCGGAACACCTGCTGGTCCAGCTTGCGCTCGCCCCACGGAATCACCCGGATCCGCTCGATCGGCAGCGTCTTGCCGTTGTCGTGGCTGGACAGCAGACCCTCGATGCGCGACTTGAACGGCGCCAGCGCGCCGGCCAGCACGCCGGGGCCGGAGCGGCCGATCAGCTCGTTCAGCGCCAGCAACGCGGCCAGTTCGTCGGAAGTCAGCCACAGCCCGGGCAGTTCGAACTTCTCGCCCTCGCCGGCCTCGTAGCGGAACGCGGCCTGGTCAGTGCCGGCGCTCTCGACCGGCGCGCCCAGCGCATCGCGCAGGAACGCCACGTCGCGGTACAGCGTGGCGCGCGAGCACTCCAGCTCGCCGAGCAGGCGCGACAACGGAATCGGGTAGTGCGCCGACTTCAGCAGCCGGTGCAGGGTCAGTATGCGTTCGTAGCGATCCATGGGGGCGTCGGCATATCGTGGGGAAGAGGCTTTGTGTAGCATGGCGGCGGCCCGTGGCGGTCGCAAGTCGACGCCACGCCCGCTCCCGACGCTCATCGGACGTCTTCATGCCGCTGACCCGCGAATTGCCCGAGGACGCCCTGCCCGATGCCGTTGTCGCCGGCGCGCAACCGTCGGGCTATGCGGAGATCCTGCTGCGGGTGCTGGCGATCAGCGGCTACGGCCTGTGGATCTGGCTCGGCATGGCGCTGGCGCTGGGGATGGAGCAAATCGGCCGCTGCGGCATGCGCATGCCGCTGCTCCTCGGCACCGCGCTGGTCGGCGCCGGCCTGCTGCTGGTCCAGCTGCGGCCGTCCGCCACGACCGACTGGTACGGTTGGCAACCCGAATACCACCGCTGGCCCCGGCGCGCGGTGCTGATGGCGCTGGTGACCTTCCTGCCGGTGTTGCTGGTGATCATCCTCGGCGACGGCCACGGCCATGTCCCGGCGATGCGTCTGGCTGGCGTGGCACTGATGCTGTGCAGCCTGGTCAGTCTGGTCTATACCGCCTATCGCTATCGCCGCCGCCTGTCGCCCGGGCTGCAGCGGGTGTCGTCGTCGCTGCCGGTGAGCCGGCTGGTCACCGCCTGGTACGGCGGCGGGCTGTGGCTGTGGCTGTGCACGATGGCGCAGGGCGGGCCGGAGTCGCCGCACCGCGCGTACCCGTGGGTCCTGCTGCTGCTGGCACTGGCCCTGCTGCTGGGCTTGCTCGAGGGCATGCGCTGGCAATTGCTGGGCTTGCCGCACGGTGCGGGTGGCGACATGGAGGCGCACCCCGTGCCGCCGGCACGCTTCGTGGCGGCGATCCTCATCTATGTGCTGCCATGCGTCGCGCTGCTGCTGACCGAACGTTACGGCGGCAGCCTGCCGGCCGCGGCGGTGGCGGTGGCCAGCTGCCTGCTCGGCAAGATGCTGGAGCAACGCGTCTACGAGACGGCCCTGGCGGGCGGGCTGGCGGCCGCCGGCTGAAGTGGTGCGGATGGCGTGGCGGCGCCGTTCATGGCAAATTCAAGCCGTCCCGTTAAGGTAGCGCCCTTACCTTTGTTTAACGATTGGACCGTCCCCGATGAAAAAGACCTTGATCGCCGGCCTGCTGCTGGCCGCCTTCGCGAGCTTCGCTGCCCAGGCCCAGGATGCCGACACCAACCCGGCCAGCAACGGCGGCTGGACCGGCTCGGGCGAATTCGGTTTTGCCTCGTCCACCGGCAACTCGCGTGCCGAGAACGTCAACGCCAAGCTCGGCTTGAGCCAGGAAAACGAGCAGTGGAAGAACAACTTCTTCCTCGACGGCCTGCGCTCGAAGAGCCAGCAGACCGTGGTCGACACCAACGGCAACACCCTGAAGCAGTTCAACACCACCGCCAACCGCTATGACGGCGGCGCCTCGGTCGGCCTCAAGCTCGACCCGCGCAGCTACATCGTGGGCGCGGCCCGCTACGAGCACGACGACTTCGGCGCGAACCTGTGGCAGGGCATCGTCTCGCTCGGTTACGGCTACATCGCGCTGAAGGACGGTCGCAACGAGCTGTCGTTCGAAATCGGTCCCGGTTACAAGCGTTACCGCCCGGCCGACGTCGATGTCGTGGTCAACGGCGTGGTGGAGCACCAGCGCCAGCCGACCGAAAGCGAAATGGTCGCCCGCGGTCTGGCCAACTACAAGTACAAGCTCACCGAGAACACCGCGTTCGAGGACACCTTCCTGATGGAAGCGGGCTCGAAGAACACCTACCTGCAGAACGACGCCGGCGTGGCGGTCAGCATGACCCGCAAGCTGGCACTGAAGGTCGGCTTCCAGGTGCGCCACAACAGCGACGTGCTGCCGGGCATCAAGAAGACCGACACGCTGACCACCACCAATCTGGTCTACAGCTTCTGAGTTCGAGCGTCACCGGTACGCAAACGGCCCCGTCGCGCGAGCGGCGGGGCCGTTTGTTCTTGTAGGGCGGGCACCGCCCGCCGCTCTTGCCATGCAACGCGAAAGGCGGCGGGCCGTGCCCGCCCTACCGAGCCCGCTGTTCTTCGCGCGGTCACCGTTCCAGCAAGTCGCCCGCACCCTGCGCCAGCAGGTCCGCCGCCACCTGCCGGCCCAGCGCGATCGCCTGGTCGCTGGGGCCGCTGGCCTCGGCGTGCAGCAGCCGCCCGCTGGCGGCGTCGCCGACGATGCCGCGCAGGTGCAGGCCGCGTTCGCCCAGCATGCACCAGGCGCCGACCGGCACCGTGCAGCTGCCGCCCAGCGCCTGGTTCATCGCGCGCTCGGCGCTGACGGCGAGCCGGGTGTCGGCGTCGTCCAGCGCGGCCAGCAACGCCAGCACGCCGGCCTGGCCCTCGCGCGCCTCGATCGCGATCGCCGCCTGGCCCGGCGCCGGCAGCCACGCCGGCGCGGCCAGCCGCGAGCGGATGCGCGCAGCCAGGCCCAGCCGCTCCAGCCCGGCGCAGGCCAGCACGATCGCGTCGTAGGCGCCGGCGTCGAGCTTGCCCAGCCGGGTGCCGACGTTGCCGCGCAGGTCGAGCAGCACCAGGTCCGGCCGCAACGCGCGCAACTGCGCCTGCCGCCGCAGCGACGAGGTGCCCACCCGCGCGCCTTGCGGCAGCGCGTCGAGATTGTCGTAGTGGTTGCTGACGAACGCATCGGCGGCGTCCGCCCGCGGCAGGATCGCCGGCAGCACGAAGCCCGGCTCCAGCTGCGCCGGCACGTCCTTCAGCGAATGCACGGCAAGCTCGGCGCGGCCTTCCAGCATCGCCACCTCCAGCTCCTTCAGGAACAGCCCCTTGCCGCCGATGGTGGCCAGCGGCTGGTCGAGGATCTCGTCGCCGCGGGTGGACAGCGGCACCAGTTCCACCGCCAGCCCCGGGTGCGTGGCGCGCAGCCGCGCGGCGACGTGTTCGGCCTGCCACAGCGCGAGCGCGCTCTTGCGGGTGGCGATGCGCAGGGTGGAAGGGTTCATCGGGGCTCCGCGACGTTCGACAGGCGCACATTGTCGCGTAGTTTGCGCGCGGCGGTAACGACACGTTGGCGCAGGGCGGCGGCAAAGCCGCTAGGATGGGTGGCAAACCACGGAGGCAGATCATGCAAAGCGGCAATCCGGCGCTCAACAAGAACACCTTCCTCGACGCCGCCAGCGGCGCGGTCTTCACCCGCGACAGCGAGGCGATGACGATCAACGGCACGGTCAACAAGACCGGCCTGCTGCTGATCCTGGTGCTGGTCGGCGCGATGGTCAGCTGGAGCCGCTTCGCCGGCCCCGAGAGCCTGCCGGCGATGCTGCCGCTGATGCTTGGCGGCGCGATCGGCGGTCTGGTGCTGGCCCTGGTCACCGTGTTCAAGAAGACCTGGGCGCCGATCACCGCGCCGCTGTACGCGGTGGCGGAAGGGTTGTTCATCGGTGCGCTGTCGGCGATCTTCGAGATGCGCTACCCCGGCATCGTGATGCAGGCGGTGGGGCTGACCTTCGGCACCATGGCCGCGATGCTGCTGGCCTATCGCAGCGGGCTGATCCGCGCCACCGAGAAGTTCAAGCTCGGCATCGTCGCCGCCACCGGCGGCATCCTGCTGCTGTACCTGGCCAATTTCGCGATGGGCTTCTTCGGCCACTCGATGGGTTTCATCAACGGCAGCAGCGGCGTCGGCATCGCGTTCAGCGTGGTGGTGGTGGTGATCGCGGCGCTCAACCTGATCCTCGACTTCGACCTGATCGAGACCGGCGCCCAGTCCGGCGCGCCGAAGTACATGGAGTGGTACGGCGCGTTCGCGCTGGTGGTCACCCTGGTCTGGCTGTACCTGGAACTGCTGCGCCTGCTGTCGAAGCTGCAGTCGCGCAACTGAGCGATCGCGACAGTTGTTGTTGTAGGAGCGCACCGTGTGCGCGATGCCTTCCGTCACGTGATGGAAGAGCATCGCGCACACGGTGCGCTCCTACATGTTTCCTGCAGGGTTCAGCACTTTCTTCGCCCGCGCCACCACGTTGTCCACCGTGAAGCCGAACTCGCGCAGCAGCACGTCGGCCGGGGCGGAGGCGCCGAAGTGGTCGATGCCGAGCACGTCGCCGCGCGGACCGACGTAACGGTCCCAGCCCTGCGGTGAGCCCAGTTCCACCGCCAGCCGCGCCGAAACAGTGGGCGGCAGTACGGTGTCGCGGTAGCTCTGCGGCTGCGCGTCGAACAGCTCCCAGCTCGGCATCGACACGCAGCGCACGGCGACGCCGTCGGCCTGCAGCTGGTCGGCGGCTGCGACGATCAGGCCGACCTCGGAGCCGCTGGCGATCAGGATCAGGGATGGCTTGCCGTCCGGCGCGTCGCGCAGCACGTAGGCGCCGCGGCGCAGGCCGTCGGCGGCGGCATGGCGCGTGCGGTCCAGCGTGGGCACGTTCTGCCGGGTCAGCGCCAGCAGCACCGGCCGCCGCTTCGTTTCCAGCGCCACCTTCCAGGCCACCGCGGTCTCGTTGGCGTCGGCGGGGCGGATCAGGGTGAGATTGGGGATCGCGCGCAGGCTGGCCAGCTGCTCCACCGGCTGGTGGGTCGGACCGTCCTCGCCCAGCGCCACGCTGTCGTGGGTGAACACGTGCACCACGTGCAGGCCCATCAGCGCGGCCAGGCGGATTGCCGGGCGCATGTAGTCGGAGAAGATCAGGAAGGTGGCGCCATACGGAATGAAGCCGCCGTGCGCGGCGAGCCCGTTGGCGATCGCGCCCATCGCGTGCTCGCGCACGCCGAAGTGCAGGTTGCGCCCGGCGTGGCTCCAGCCGCCGCCATCGGAACCTTGCGCGTCTTCGCCCGGCGCCAGCGGCGGATTGAAGTCGCCCAGCTCCGTCAGTGCGGTGTGGGTGGATGGGTCGAGGTCGGCCGAGCCGCCGCCCAGCGCCGGCAGTTTCGGCGCGATGGCGTTCATCACCTTGCCGCCGGCGACGCGGGTGGCCAGGCCCTTGGCGTCGGCGGGGAACGTCGGGATGTCCGCGTCCCAGCCAACCGGCAGCGCACCATCCAGGCGGCTCTGCAGTTCGCGCGCCAGCTCCGGGAAGGCGTGGGTATAGCCGTCCATACGGCTGTTCCAGGCGCGCTCGGCCTCGACGCCGCGGTCCAGCGCCTCGCGGAAATGCGCCAGCGCCGGCGTCGGCAGCAGGAAGTCCGGTTCGATCGGCCAGCCCAGTTTCTCCTTGGTCTTCCTGACGTCCTCGACGCCCAGCGGCGAGCCGTGCGCCTTGAACGTGTCCTGCTCGGGCGAGCCGTAGCCGATATGCGTGCGCACCAGGATCAGCGAGGGCCGCGCGGTGTCGGCGCGGGCGGCCTCGAGCGCGGCGTCGATCGCTGCCAGGTCGTTGCCGTCGGCCACGTGGATGACTTGCCAGCCGTACGCCTCGAAGCGCTTGCCGCGATCTTCGGAGAAGGTGATGTCGGTGCCGCCGGCCAGCGTCACGTAGTTGTCGTCGTACAGGCACACCAGCTTGCCCAGCTTGAGGTGCCCGGCCAGCGAGGCCGCCTCGCTGGCCACGCCCTCCATCAGGTCGCCGTCGCTGACGATGGCCCAGGTGCGGTGGTCGATCACCGTGTGGCCGTCGCGGTTGTAGCGCGCGGCCAGGTGCGCCTCGCCGATCGCCATGCCCACCGCGTTGGCCAGGCCCTGGCCGAGCGGGCCGGTGGTGACCTCCACGCCCGGCGTGTGGCCGTATTCGGGGTGCCCCGGCGTCTTGCTGCCCCATTGGCGGAACTGCTTCAAGTCGTCCAGCGTGAGGTCGTAGCCGGTGGCGAACAGCAGGCTGTACAGCAGCGCCGAACCGTGGCCGGCGGAGAGCACGAAGCGGTCGCGGTCGGGCCAGTGCGGATTGGCCGGGTTGTGCTTCAGCTGCCGCGTCCACAACGCGTACGCCATCGGCGCGGCGCCCAGCGGCAGGCCGGGGTGGCCGCTGTTGGCCTTCTGCACCATGTCCACCGACAGGAAACGCAGCAGGTCGATGCATTGCTGGTCGAGGGCGTGGGTCATGGTGATACCTCCGGTGGAATGTGTCTGGTAGGAGCCCGCTGGCGATGCTCAGGCCAGCGCAGCGTCGACGATGCCCTGGGCCTCCTTCAGCAGCGCCTGCAGGTGCTCCTCGCTCTTGAAGCTTTCGGCGTAGACCTTGTAGATCGCCTCGGTGCCGGACGGCCGGGCGGCGAACCAGCCGCTGGCGGCGATCGCCTTGATCCCGCCGATCGCGGCGCCGTTGCCGGGCGCGTGGTCCAGCACCTGCTCGATCTTCTCGCCGGCGAGCCGGTCGCTCTTCAACTGCCCGGGCGAGAGCTTCGCCAGCTTCGCCTTCTGCGCCGGCGTGGCGGCGGCATCGACGCGGCTGGTGTACGGCCGGCCCAGTTCGCCGGTCAGGCGCGCGTACAGCTCGCCCGGGTCGCGGCCTTCGCGGGCGGTCATCTCCGCCGCCAGCAACGCCGGCACCAGGCCGTCCTTGTCGGTGGCCCACGCGGTGCCGTCGCGGCGCAGCAGCGAGGCGCCGGCGCTTTCCTCGCAGCCGAAGCCGAGCGAGCCGTCGAACAGGCCCGGCGCGAACCATTTGAAACCGACCGGCACTTCATACAGTCGACGTCCCAGGCGTTTTGCCACGCGGTCGATCAGTGCGGTGCTGACCACGGTCTTGCCCACCGCCGCGTGCGTGCCCCATTGCGGGCGGTGGCGGAACAGGTAGTCGACCAGCACCGACAGGTAATGGTTCGCTTCCATCAGCCCGCTGGAGCGCGTGACGATGCCGTGGCGGTCGTGGTCGGTGTCGCAGGCGAAGGCCACGTCGTAGCGATCCTTCAGGCCGATCAGCCGCTGCATGGCGTACTTCGACGACGGATCCATGCGGATCTTGCCGTCCCAGTCCACGCTCATGAAGGCGAATTGCGGGTCGACCGTCTCGCTGACCACGGTGAGGTCGAGCTTGTAGCGCTCGGCGATCGGCGCCCAGTAGTGCACGCCCGCGCCGCCCAGCGGGTCGACGCCCAAGTGCACGCCGGCGCCGCGGATGACGTCGAAGTCGACGATGTTGGCGAGGTCGGCGACGTAGCTGTCGAGATAGTCGTGCTCGTGCGTGGTGGCCGCCTTGCGCGCCTGCGCGTACGGCATCCGCCGCACTTCCTTCAGGCCGCCTTCGAGCAGGGCGTTGGCGCGGTTCTCCACCCACTTGGTGATGTCGCTGTCGGCCGGGCCGCCGTTGCTGGGGTTGTACTTGAAGCCACCGTTGTCCGGCGGGTTGTGCGAGGGCGTGATCACGATGCCGTCGGCGAGGCCGTTCGAGCGCCCCTTGTTGTAGACCAGGATCGCGTGCGACACCGCCGGCGTCGGCGTGTATTCGCCACCGCTGGAGATCATCGTCTGCACGCCGTTGGCGGCCAGCACTTCCAGCGCGTTCTCGAACGCCGGCTGCGACAGCGCGTGAGTGTCGGCGCCGATGAACAGCGGGCCGTCGATGCCCTTGCCCTGGCGGTACTCGCAGATCGCCTGGCTGATCGCCAGGATGTGCGCCTCGTTGAAGCTGCGTTCGAACGAACTGCCGCGATGGCCGGAAGTGCCGAAGGCCACCCGCTGCGCCGGCACCGAAGGGTCGGGTTGCAGGTCCGCGTACGCGGCCAGCAGCCGCGGGATGTCGACCAGGATCGAGGACGGGGCCGGCTGGCCGGCGAGGGGACTGATGTGTTGACTCATGGGTCTCTCGAGTGACTGTTGGCATGCCCCTCCCCCTGCTCGCAAGGGGAGGTCGGGAGGGGTGGCGCGGACTGGCGAAAGCCGGTCAAGAGCACCCCACCCCAACCCTCCCCTGCAAAGCAGGGGAGGGAGTTCAGGCGGTGTCGCGCAGCTGGCGATAGCGGCGGATCAGTGCGTTGGTGGAGCTGTCGTGGGCGAGCGGCGGCTCGTCCTTCGCGGTCAGCTCGGCGATGGTGGTCTTGGCCAGCTGCTTGCCCAATTCCACACCCCACTGGTCGAACGAGTCGATGTCCCAGATCACGCCCTGCACGAACACGCTGTGCTCGTACAGCGCGATCAGGCTGCCGAGCACGTGCGGCGTCAGCCGCTGCGCCAGGATGGTGCTGCTGGGGCGGTTGCCGGGGAAGGTGCGGTGCGGGGCCAGCGCGGCATCGGTGCCGGCGGCGCGCACTTCCTCGACCGTCTTGCCGAAGGCCAGCGCCTCGCCCTGCGCGATCAGGTTCGCCAGCAGCAGGTCGTGTTGCTGGTCGAGCGGGTTGAGGCTCTGGCCGAAGCCGATGAAGTCGCACGGCACCAGCCGCGTGCCCTGGTGCAGCAGCTGGTAGAACGAGTGCTGGCCATTGGTGCCCGGTTCGCCCCAGTAGATCGGCCCGGTGGCGTAGTCCACGGCGGCGCCGTCCAGGGTGACGCGCTTGCCGTTGCTCTCCATGGTCAGCTGCTGCAGGTAGGCGGGGAAGCGCTTCAGGTACTGCTCGTACGGCAGCACCGCGACGCTGGCGGCGCCGAGGAAGTTGTTGTTCCACACTGCCAGCAGGCCCATCAGCACCGGCAGGTTGCGCTCGAACGGCGCATGGCGGAAATGCTCGTCCATCGCATGGAAGCCGGCCAGCATCGCGCGGAAATGCTCCGCGCCGATCGCCAGCATGGTGGACAGGCCGATCGCCGAATCCATCGAGTAGCGCCCGCCGACCCAGTCCCAGAAGCCGAACATGTTGGCGGTGTCGATGCCGAACTTCGCCACCTCGTCGGCGTTGGTGGACACCGCCACGAAGTGCTTCGCCACCGCCGCCTCGTCGCCCAGTGCTTCGACGCACCACGCCCGCGCGGCGCGCGCGTTGGCCAGCGTCTCCAGCGTGGTGAAGGTCTTCGAGCAGACGATGAACAGCGTCTCGGCCGCGTCCAGCTCGCGCACCGCCTCGGCGAAATCGGTGCCGTCCACGTTGGAGACGAAATGGAAGGTCATCTCGCGCCGGCTGTAGGCGCGCAGCGCCTCGTACGCCATCACCGGGCCCAGGTCGGAGCCGCCGATGCCGATCGAGACCACGTGACGGATGCGCCTGCCGTCATGGCCCCGCCACGCGCCGCTGTGCACCCGCTCGGTGAACGCCGCCATACGCTCGAGCACCGCCTGCACGTCCGCCACCACGTCGTGGCCGTCGAGCAGGATCTTCTCCGCCGCCGGTGCGCGCAGCGCCACGTGCAGCACGGCGCGCTGCTCGGTGGTGTTGATGCGCTCGCCGCGGAACATCGCCTCGATCCGCTGCAGCAGGCCGCGCGCCGTCGCCAGTTCGCGCAGCAGGCGCAGCGCGTCGTCGTCCACGCGCTGCTTGGAGTAGTCGAGGTACAGGCCGACCTCCTCCAGCGCGAAGCGCTCGCCGCGCCGCGGATCGGCGGCGAACCACTCGCGCAGGTGGCGCTGGCCGATCGCGTCGGCATGCCGTTGCAGCGCCTGCCACTGGGGCAGGCGGGTCAGTCGCGGTGCGCTCATGGCAGCTCGGATTCCTTGTCCAGCGCGCTGGCCTTGTCGGCGATCCGCTGCAGCAGCTGCTGCCACGATTTCACGAACGCCTCGGCGCCGTCGCGCTGCAGTTTCAGCGCCAGCGCGTCGAGGTCCACGCCGGCGGCGGCGATCTGCGCCAGCACCGCGTCCGCGTCGCCGCCGTCGTCGGCCAGCACGCCGTGCAGCTGGCCGTGGTCGGCGAATGCGTGCAGGGTTTTTTCCGGCATCGTGTTGATGGTGTCCGGCGCGGCCAGCGCACTGACGTACAGCGTGTCCGGTGCGGACGGATCCTTGACCCCGGTGCTGGCCCACAGCAGGCGCTGCGGCCGGGCGCCGGCGGCGGCGAGTTTCTGCCAGCGCTTCGAGGCCAGCAGCTCACGATAGGCGCGGTAGGTCTGCTGGCCCACCGCGATGCCGAGCTTGTTGTGCAGCGTGTTCGGCAGCTGCTTGTTGGCGGCCACGTCCCAGCGGCTGATGAACAGCGAGGCGACCGAACCCACGCGCGGGTCCAGTCCGGCCTGCAGGCGCCGCTCGATGCCGCGCATGTACGCCTCGGCCACGGCCTGGTACTGCGCGCAGGAGAACAGCAAGGTCACGTTGATCGGGATGCCGAGGAAGATCGCCTCCTCGATCGCCGGCACGCCTTCCGGGGTGCCGGGAATCTTCACGAACAGGTTGTCGCGCCGGCCCTGGTGGTGGATGTGCCGCGCCGCGGCGATCGAGCCGGCGGTATCGGCGGCCAGCAGCGGCGAGACTTCCATCGAGACCCAGCCGTCGACCTGCCCGCTGGCGTCGAACACCGGCTTGAACAGGTCGGCGGCGCGGCGCAGGTCTTCCAGCGCCAGTTCGGTGAACAGCGCCTCGCCACCCATGCCGGAAAGCGTCTTGGCGTGGATGCCGGCGTCGTAGGCGTCGCCGCCGCCGATCGCCGCATCGAAGATGCTCGGGTTGGAGGTCAGTCCGGTGATCGAGTCCTCGGCGATGTAGCGCGCCAGCGTGCCGTCGTCGAGCAAGGTGCGGGTGATGTTGTCCAGCCACAGGCTCTGGCCGAGGTCGTGCAATTGGCGGGTCGCTTTCATGCTTGCTCCGTGTTTCCGATTCGATCGATACGATGATTTCAGTCTGCCGGCAGGTTGATCGCGGGCGCGCTCGGCAGGAAGTCTTCAAGCTTACGCCGGCGCAGATCGCCGATGCACGCGATGGTGAGGTCCGGCGCCGGCTCGACGATTTCACCGGCGCCGGCGGCCGCGTAATGGCCCTGGCGCACGAACACCGTGGTCAGCTTGCGGCCCAGGTGCTGCTTCATCGCGGCCAGCACCTGCGGCTTGTCGTCGACCATCACGTAGTGTGCGGCCGGGTAGCGCTGCTGCATCGCCACCAGCATCTGCTGCTTGTGCACGTAGATCAGCACCTCGCCGCGCAGCGCGGCCCACAGCCCGGCGCGCTGGATCTTGCGCGGCTGGAACACCACGTCGCCGTCGGAAAGGATGGCCGTGGGGCCCAGCGTGCGCAGGTGCGCCACGGTTTCCAGCGCGTGCGGGTACAGCCGGTCGGCGAACGGGTACTCCAGCAGGTAGGCCGACATCTGCAGCAGCGAGGGGTCGTTGTCCAGGCCGGCGCGGAAGCGCTGCAGCGCGCCAAGGTAGTCGGCGACGCCGGATTCCCGGCGCAGCGCCTCGTAGATCGCCCAGTAGCGCTCGCGTTCGCCGGCGCCGAACGCCGCCTCCAGCGTGGCGCCGAGGTCGGCACCGAAGCGGTCGTTGTCGAGCAGGGTGTTGTCCACGTCGAGCAGGAACACCACCGCGGCGGCTTCGGCGGCAGGGCTGCTCAGCATGGCGTGCCCGCCTCCGCCCGCGGGTCGTGCCAGCCTTCGTCGCCGCGCACGATGCGCGCCGCTTCGGGCGGGCCCCAACTGCCCGGCTCGTAGACGTCCACCGCGCCCTCGTGGGCCAGCACGCGATCCACCACCGCCCACGCCGCCTCCACGCATTCGTCGCTGGTGAACAGCGCGTTGTCGCCGCGGATCGCGTCGCCGAGCAGGCGCTGGTACGGCGATTTCTCCGGTGCCTGGTCGTGCCGCACGACCAGTTCCACCGCTTCGCCGCGCATCTCCTCGCCGGGCAGCTTCGCCCGCATGCCCGCGGCGATCACCACCTGCGGGCTGAGCCGGAAGCGGAAGTAGTTCGACTGCGCCGCGCCGACGGCGTCGAACACCGACAGCGGCGGCGTCTTCATGTCCACCATCACCTCGGTGGTGGTGACCGGCAGCTTCTTGCCGGCGCGGATGTGGAACGGCACGCCGGCCCAGCGCCAGGTGTCGATGTGCAGGCGCAGCGCCACGAAGGTCTCCACCTGGGAATCGGCGGCCACGCCGTCGACCACGCGGTAGCCCTTGTACTGGCCGCGTACCACCTCGGCCGGGTCGAGCGGGCGCATCGCGCGGAACAGCCGCAGCTTCTCCGCGCGCAGTGCCGCCGGATCGCTGCCGATCGGCGCGTCCATCGCCAGCAGCGAGGTCACCTGCAGCAGATGGTTCTGCAGCACGTCGCGGATCGCGCCGACGCCTTCGTAGAACGCGCCGCGGCCGTCCACGCCGAACTGCTCGGCCATGGTGATCTGCACGCGGTCCACGTAGCGGTTGTTCCACACCGGCTCCAGCACCGTGTTGGCGAAGCGGAAATACAGAAGGTTCTGCACCGGCTCCTTGCCCAGGTAGTGGTCGATGCGGAAGATCGCCTCCTCCGGGAACACCGCGTGCAACGTGCGGTTGAGCGCCTGCGCCGAGGCCAGGTCGCGGCCGAACGGCTTCTCCACCACGATCCGTGCGTTCTCCGCGCAGCCGGCCTGCTTGAGGTTCTTCGCCACCACGGCGAACAGTTTCGGCGGGATCGCCAGGTAATGCAGCGGCCGTTGCGCCGCGCCCAGCGCCTGCTTCAGCCGCGCGAACGTGGCCGCGTCGTTGTAGTCGCCGTCCACATACTGCAGCCGCGCCGCCAGCTGCGCGAAGGCGGCCTCGTCCACCGCGCCGCCCTGCTCGCGCGCCGCCTGCGCCAGGCTGTCGTGCGCGCGCTGGCGCAGCCGCTCGGTGGTCCAGCCCGAGTGCGCCACGCCGATGATCGGCAGCTCCAGCCCGTCGTGCAGCACCATCGCCTGCAATGCCGGAAAGATCTTCTTGTAGGCCAGGTCGCCGGTGGCGCCGAAAAAGACCAGGGCATCCGAGCGGGGAGTCGGCATGGCGGGGTGTACTCCTTGGGAGCGGCGGCGCGGGGCCGGCGCGGGTCAGTCGGTGCGCCGCGGCGGCGCTGCACCGCGCTGCCGGACACCAGGTTCGCGTGGCAGCGTGCGCGGCGGCAGGTTAAGTCGATGCATAAGCCAGGCCTTGCCGGCGTGGCCGACCATGCGCGTCAGCCATCGACCAGATCGTCGGGAATCAGCGAGTAGACCACCGCGCGCTCGGGCCGGCCATGGAACAGCACGCGGTTGCGCGCCTCCACCTCACGCAGCGCGCCCAGCTTCTCCGCTACCCGCTGGCTGGCCGTGTTGTGCGGCAGCACCACGATCTCCAGCCGGGTCAGGCCGAGCACGTCGAAACCCAGCCGGGCGGCGGCGCGGGCGGCCCGCGTGGCCACGCCGCGATTCCTTGCGCCGTCGCACACCCAGTAGCCGAGGTTGCCCACGCCGTGCGCGCGGTCGATGCGGCTCACCCCGGTGCCGCCGATCAGCGCGCCGGCCGCATCGAACACGCCCAGGGGGAACTCCGACCCGGCCGCCCAGCACGCAAGACTGTGCTCGACCCAGGCGGTTGCATCCGTCAGCGCGTAGTTGTGGCGGCACCAGGGCAGCCAGTACGACAGCGACTCCAGTGAACTGCGCACCGCCCGGTACAGCGGTTCCGCATCGGCCGGCGCCAGTGGCCGGACGACGACGTCCCCTTCGCGCAGCAGGCAGCTCGTCGCAATCCGCCCGGCCACGCCCTGCCCCGCGTCGGCAGCGCTCACCGGGCCGGTCCGGCAGCGTCGGCCTTGGCCGCCGGCTCCGCCGGTTGCCGCACGATGTCGATGGAGATTTCCACCGCCGGCAGCGCACCGCGGTTCTCCAGCCAGTGGAGCGTGTGCCGGTCCTCCGGCCAGCCGAGGCCGGGGCCGTAGTCGGTGGCGACGCCGTCGCGATGATCGGTGATCGTCCCTTGCAGGATGTAGACCAGGCCTGGCCGGTCCCGGTGATCGTGCACGGGCCCGAACACTCCGCCCGGCGCGATGGTGACCTTGCGCATGCGCAACTGGCGTCCCGCCATGCCCTCGATTTCCGCGCCCAGGTCCATGCTCGCCAGCAGCTGGACCGTGACGCCCCGCGTTTCAGCAGCAGTGGTCTGTTTGCCCATGGTGCCTCCGGTGCGATTCCTCGGTCGGCGCGCTGCGCATGCAGTGCGCACGGATGCAGTCTGACACGCGTCGAACCCTCGCGGCACCGGCGTGCACGACGCCACTCGGGCACGACGTGTCGACCGCCAGCGGCCTGCGGGCCCGGCGTGAAAGCCTCATGCCTGGTCCATCCCGTGCGCCAACGCGCCGGGCGATCCGAGCCATCCGCTTTCATTCCACCGTCAGCGCCGCACGGTAAAAACGGTTCAGACCGACCAGAGGAGAACCTGACTAACTAGATGGACGTCCAAACGGCGCTTCGGCTGATCCCCGGGCACCGGACAGTCCGATGAACGAAAGAGGTCTTCGGGTGCGGTTTATCCATAGGTCCGGGTCGGCAGCATCGACTCAGCAAGACCGGTTATGACCAAAGGAAATCCCCTTGCGGAACGGAGGAGTTAAGCGGCGCGCGGGACGCGCGTCCGCTTGGACGATTAGTTAGCTAATCCAAGCCGAGCTACGCTCCTTGATGACCCACCGCCCCTCGACATATTCGAGAACCCAATAGAATCCGGCACCACAAAGAGGGCCGCAGGCGTAAGCAACTTGAACAATTGCAAGGTTGCCATTCGCTGAGTAACCAGGCAACGACAGGCTGAGGATGCCGCTTGACCCTGGAAAGGTTCGGTAGAAGCCATCCCATCCCGCACGGGTGCCATCTACCGTCTTTCGCTTCATTGCGCTGTTTAAGCTGCGATCAGAGGCCAGCCTGACTGATGGACAGAGGCTTATGTTCGGGAGCCGATGCGGGGATGTGTTGCGCGCTCTTAACGACTTTATGGCATCACGGTCAAGGGTTTCCGGGAACGACGTAACGACGATTGTGTCAGTTTGGTCCGGGATAACTTGATACTTGCCGTCAGGTTGTCCTGTGGCACGAGAACACTCTGCCTGCGCGATAGCCGAAAGCACCGGCACATCTTGCTGCGCTGAATCTGTCGCATGACAAGCCGCTGACGTGGCTAACAGTGCGACATAGAAGCTGGCTTGGCGGAGGATCATGTCAGAGCTAACGAGGTTGTAGAAAAACCTCCGCCGATCTTGCTTCAATACCCCCACGTGGACAAGGGGATCGGCATGGCGCGTTACCGGCACATCGACATGAGTCCGCGGCTGTTGCCGGTGGATCTGCAGGCGCAGCTGGTGCCGGGATCATTTGCCCATGCCGTGCACCACCGGGTCGATCAGCTGGATCTGTCCGCCTTCGATGCGCATTACCGCAATGACGACAGCGGCGCGCCGGCCCATGCGCCGACGATGTTGCTCAAGGCCGTGCTGCTGGCGTATGCCCAAGGCATGGTGAGCTCCCGCGCGATCGAGCGCGCCTGCCGCGACAACGTGCTGTTCATCGCCCTGACCGGCGACGCCAAGCCGCACTTCACCACCATCGCGGACTTCGTCAGCCGCTCGCGCGAGGCGATCGCGAGCGTCTTTGCCCAGGTGCTCGCCCTGCTTGATGGAGAAGGCCTGATCGGTCGCGAGATGTTCGCCATCGATGGCGTGAAGCTGCCCTCCAACGCCTCCAAACATCGCTCCGGCACCCGCGCCGAGTTCCTCGCGCAGGCGCAGAAGATGGAGCGCGCGGCGACCACCATGCTGGAGCGCCACCAGCTCAACGATGCCGGCGCGGCCGAAGGCGCGCGGGATGCCAAGGCCGCCGAACGCATCGAGCGCCTTACTCGCGAGGCAACGAAGATTCGCCGATGGCTGGCCGATCATCCGGAAGATCGACCCGGTTCGCGCGGCAAGGTTCGCAAGTCCAATCGCACCGACAACGAATCGGCCAAGCTGGCCACCGACAAGGGCGTGATCCAGGGCTACTGCGGCGTGGCCGTGGTCGATGCCAGGCATCAGGTCATCGTCGAGGCTTCGGCTCACGGTACCGGCGCGGAACAGGAACTGTTGCTCCCTGTGCTGGAAGCCTGCGCCGGGCAGCGCACGGCCACCACGCTGATCACCGCCGATGCCGGCTATCACTCCGAGGCCAACCTCGTGGCGCTGGCCGAAAAGCACATCGACGCGTTGATCGCCGACAACGCCATGCGCCGGCGCGACGAACGTTTCGCCGGGCAGGACAAGCACCTGGCCAAGCCCGATCCACTGCACGACAAGACACGCCAACCGACCAAGCCGCGCCTGTTCGGCAGCGAGGATTTCATCATCGCGCCGGACCAGACCTATGCGATCTGCCCGGCCGGGAAACGCCTGCATCGCAACGGCAAGGACTGCACGATCGGCGGCTATGCCGCGATCAAGTTCCGCGCACCAGAAGCTGCCTGCCAAGGTTGCCCGCTGCGTACGACGTGCTTGCGAAAACCTGAGACCACGCGCTCGCGACAAGTCGCCGTACTCACCCGCAAGGCCGAACCCACCCACAGCCAGCGCATGCGCGAGCGCATCGACAGCGCGTGGGGACGCGAACAGTACGGGCGACGATTCGCCACCGTCGAACCCGTCTTCGGCAACGTGCGCGCCAACAAGCGACTCAACCGCTTCACCCTTCGCGGCCAGGCGAAGGTGGATGGCCAATGGAAGTTGTTTGCATTGGTCCACAACATCGAGAAGTGGGCGAACTGCCGCAAGGCGGCCTGAGCGGCACAAGGCGCGCCATGGCCGCCTTGGACGCCTACCCACCGCGCCAGATCAAGCCGGCAACCCGCAACGCGAAGTCCCTGGAAACCACGCCGTCGAGTGACGAGATGCAACAGCCGTTATTTTGGCCGTCTGTCCGTCCGTGCAAAGGGGTTTTTCTACAGCCTCAACGCCTGAATTAAGCCGCGCCGCGAAGCGGCGTCGGCTTGAATGAATTGTTAGGCCGCTAGCAGCGACCCTTGAGGTAAAAGGCACAAGCCCTAGCGTCAGAGGCTACGGCTGAGTCTTGGCTGGACGCAAGGTCCTTGACGAGCTGCAGCTCGCGGTTGCCACCAATCACTGCTGCGACTTGGATGGCGCGCCTAGCCAGTTCAGGTAGTTCCGATTGCATGGCAGCGTTGACAGCAAGAACAGCGCGCTCTTTAAAGGACGGAATTGATGAGGCGAGCTCTCCGACAATGTCTTGCAGGTGAGTGACGCCGACGTAACCGGCGGGCTCGCTGCGTGTCTGGCCCCACGTGAAGGAAGGGCCTTGTGGCCCGCGGGTTACAAGCCAAAGCCAAATTTCATCTGTCGGGTCGCCGCCGAGCCGGAGAATTTCATTTGCGAGGGCTTGGTTCACCAGAATTTATCCATAGCGGCCTAACGCTGGAGTTAAGCGGCGGCGAAGCCGTCCGCCTTGAACGAATTGTTAGCGCACGGCTTTTTGCACAAGTGACGGGTTATCCAACAGGAGCGGCGCGTGGTGGTGGCCTGTAAACGCTGATAAAAGTTTACCCTCTAAAGTCACGGACTGACCCAGCTCTGGACTTAGTTGCTCGTACTGTCGCTGTTGCAAGATGAGCTGCACCAAGGTGACGTTCTGCCTTGGCTCGGAAACGCTTGAGCCCAACTCGCCAATGGTACAGATCGGAGACTTCAATTGGAGGTAGAAGCCAGTCTCGGGCTCGTCTCCAGCTCCGACGCTTTCAAAGTTTGGTCTGCCTGGAAATGTTAGCCGCACGAGCGTCCCGGTTATGACAGAAATAGCGGGCGGGTATGACAAACATGCCGAAATCACCTTTTGCGGTGTAAAGGCAAGCAAGATTGCGGCAGCAAAGAAGAAGTTTTGGGTTTTCATCGGCGCTAACGCTCAAGTTAAGCCGAATTGCAGCGCGTAGCCGTCAACATGGCAAGCTGTACCTGCCATGTTGACGGCGTAGCGATGCAATTTCGGCTTGAACGCAATGTTAGGCCGCCAAGTGTCATGGATGGGATACGGCGAGCTTGGCCTGCAACTCCGCTACCTGTGCGCGGAGGGTTGCGTTCTCGGAAGAAAGTGCTTGCACGTTGTCTTGGCAGGATATGTTTGCCGCAGCCATTGAGCCGACATATCCGGCCGCAGGTATCCGGACGGTAGATCCATCTCGGCGGGTCACGGTAGTGCAGCCGGCGAGAGCTGTTAACGACAGAACTACGGAAGCGGCAACGGCTGTTCTGAGTAGCGATGTCTTAAGCATGTTATCCCCCTTGCGATGCTGTTTAGCGGCCTAACGCTTGAGCTAACCGGCGCGAACCCGCGCAGCGGGTTTGCGTCCGGTTGAGCGAATAGTTAGGCGCGCATTAGTTGCTCGCCTTTTCGAGGTTGTACAGAAACTCGTGATGCTCGCCACCGACTTCCACGTCCAATCGGACCTGCTGCCGTGTGCTGGTAACACTCGGTAACGACACCATCACAACGCCACCGTACCACGTCCCAGGAAACACGGTTTGCTTCTTGAGTATCGTTGACGATAAGGCCCGTAAGTTCTCCTGCCCTTGTTCTGCCAATGCTGCAAATCGTGCGCTAGTGTTGGCATTTGCTACATTTTGCGCCGCCTGCGCTGCGGCATAATTGTATGTGGTGCTCGAATAATTTCCATACCCGTAGGCGCTTACACCATTGCTGGCATATGCGGACCCCGAATAGGTTCCGTAGGTATGTGAATACCCAGCATTCGCTGCGTTTATTGAGTCCGTAGCGCCAGCGAGCGCGACGGCAAATGCCGCCCATGCTTGACGCCGCTTTTCTTGTGCTACTAGCTGGTCGTAGGTATAAACGTGTAGTGCTTCCACTCGCCCATTTACCGTATCGGACGCAGATACGTTTTCCGTTGAGAAGACCAAGTCATTTGTCAGCCCGTTGTGTACGGCGATTACGAATGCACCCTGATCCCCACTTTTAATCCTGTTGCTACGCGGCGTCACGGCAACCGTGTTTAGCTGTGTGGATATGATCGTGTTTTGGCCGTCTTGAAAGACAGACCGCTCACCACGGGATGGCACGGCGGTCAGTGAACCGTAGGTGGCGCAACCCTGTAGGCTACAAAGAACGAGCGCAACGGCTCCCAACATTAAAAGCTTCACGGCGATTCCCCTTGTGCAAGGCGTCTGGACCGCGTGCCGACGGCGCGGCCACGCAGTGATTGGATACGTGGCAACAACACACGCACCTACTTTTCACACGCAATGATCGTGCCAGATTTGGTAGCGCCCTAACGCTGGAGTTAAGCGGCGGCGCAGCCGTCCGCCTTGAACGAAATGTTAGAACTCAACGACGTGTACATCGCCGGCGAGCTCACCCGAGAGCTGCTCTGCAAGAAAGATAGCATCTTGAAGGCTTTCGTCTGGGCCGTGAGACGCCGTAAGCATGAAGTAGGGACTTGAACCATCACCGACACAAAGATCGTCGATGACATCCTCGATCTGTGAGGCATCGACGCCACAGATGCCCACATATTTGACCCGCTCCTGGATCCACTGCGAAACGATCACGCTAAGTTCGGGGCGGTAGCCTTGCAACGAATGAAGAACAATCTTGCGTGCAGTGGCCATTGAGTTCTAACGCTGGAGTTAAGCGGCGGCGAAGCCGTCCGCCTTGAACGAATTGTTAGGCCACGTGCCGGGGCTGAGCAAGATGCTCTTTGCCTTTGGCAGTGGCGGTGAATGCAGCCGTGCAATTGTGTTGTGAACTGATTGGTGCCCGGGTGCGGAAGTAGACGCGACCTTGCTGATTGATGCGCCAGCGTATGAGTCCTAGCGCGGATAAGCGCCCGGTGATGGATGACAGTTCTTGAAAGCTGACGTTGCGCTCGTAGTAGGTGCCGAGCACCGGCCGAGCTGTCTTGAAGTGGACGAACTCGTCCTCTGCCATGGCTAGGACGCTGTCTTCGATAGCCGTGAGAAGGAACGTGTCCATGTTGCCTAACGCTGGAGTTAAGCGGCGGCGCAGCCGTCCGCCTTGAACGAAATGTTAGAACTCAACGACGTGTACATCGCCGGCGAGCTCACCCGAGAGCTGCTCTGCAAGAAAGATAGCATCTTGAAGGCTTTCGTCTGGGCCGTGAGACGCCGTAAGCATGAAGTAGGGACTTGAACCATCACCGACACAAAGATCGTCGATGACATCCTCGATCTGTGAGGCATCGACGCCACAGATGCCCACATATTTGACCCGCTCCTGGATCCACTGCGAAACGATCACGCTAAGTTCGGGGCGGTAGCCTTGCAACGAATGAAGAACAATCTTGCGTGCAGTGGCCATTGAGTTCTAACGCTAGAGTTAAGCGGCGGCGAAGCCGTCCGCCTTGAACGAACTGTTAGGCCCCACCATTACGATATTTGGCGAGGAATGGCACAACCATGCTTGTACGCCCAATAGGTGGCGATTGAAGCTGCTACCAATCCCGTGGCACCGGCCCAGCCAAGTGCGCTGAGGTACGACGGGTTGTCGCCGTGCCGAAGCCATTCCAGAAGTGCCAGCGCTGTGCACGCAATTGAGAACACGATAGTGAAGCGCCGCAACCAGAACCTGAGAAGAACCATGGGCATCGATTTCCTTTTCTTGTGGGGCCTAACGCTGGAGTTAAGCGGCGCCGGTACGGCGTCCGCTTGGACGAAATGTTATGCCTGCCGCGATGCAGAAGACCAAGCCCGAAAGCAAGCCTAACGCGCCACACAACAGGATGCTTGCCCCGCTGGGTGGAATGTGCGGACCAGTTAGCCAGCCAAAAAATGGTATGGCGATAATTGCTGCAAGGACTGCACCGCTGCAAACAAGGGGAAAGGTGAGTACACCTAGTGCCTTGAGACACAGTACGTAAGGAAGGCCGAAGATGAGCATGGCCGCGTAGGTGACCGCAAGAACGACAACGAAGAAGGCGAACAGAACAGGCCAGTCTTTGAGACCGCCAGTACCCTCTTTAAAGAGAACGGCGAAAACTGACCAAAGGACAAAAGTGAGCGGTACAGCCCATGGCGTAACCAGCACGGCAAACCAGATCGGACGACGATGTTGGCTCATAGAGGCATAACGCTGGAATTAAGCGGCGGCGCAGCCGTCCGCTTGGATGACGGGTTAGGTGCCACAGCGCGCTACGCTACGCCGTTGAACCCAAGGTCGTAAAACGTCTTGGTCTTTGGATTGTATTTGAGTTCGAAGTAGCAGGTGCCACCGTCTAGCACTTGCAAGAACCGTTTGGCCGCATACGCGTCAGGAGCGCTGCAGAAGGCGTTGATGAAGATGAATTTGCCGTCTCGATTGCCACGACCTTGAAACTGAAACGAGTAGCTTGACCAAGGTTTGAGTTCACGGCGCTGGTCGCGCGCTTGGGCAACCACGTATGGTTGCAGCGCTGCTCGCAACTGAGCCACAGCACCTTGATCGGGAGTCCATGTGCCGCCCGCTATGGGGAACCATGACCCGACGAGGAATGCTGCAATGGCGAGCGAACTTCCCATGGCACCTAACGCTGGAGTTAAGCGGCGCGCGGCTTTTCGCGCGTCCGCTTGGACGACGGGTTAGGCCTGCCCGCAGAGCTGCTCGGAGAGGCCTGCTTTACCTCGTAGGGACTAGCACGTTTTGGAAAAATTGCGGGTGGAAAGTACGAAACCCAGTACTCTGCCTGACCGCGACAAGTTTGCAAGAACCATTGCTCACTGCGGAAGCCGCTGTTGCCCGAAACGACTGTGCCGACTTTTGTGAGCGATACAGCGCACGACGACCCAAGGCCTGTCTTGATAAGACCGAGCCAATTCGATTCGAGAGTGTCTGGAGCCGCCGCTGACCAAGCAGGAAGCGATAGCGCGAGCGCCAGAACAAGGATTCGTGTTGCCATGCTCATAGGGCCTAACGCTGGAGTTAAGCGGCGGCGAAGCCGTCCGCCTTGAACGAGTGGTTAGCCTGCGTACCCGCAACCGCTATGCTTTGAACGGGAGCTAAAGCTTACGACATGATCGTGTGGGTCGACAGACGATGACGAAGACCAAATTTGATACTGAGTCACTTGCCTGTGGGTTAACAGCGAAGCGAGACTAGCCCCACCATGTCCCGGCGCTACCGGTGGCGACAGAGTGAAGGAAACCACCAAACGGTGTGACGTGGCTCCAGAGCCCACCAGGTATTGAACCTGATGTAGCGACTCGGCACTGGATGCTAGGACGCAATGAACGCCCGTTGTGACCAGGATAGGCTCAAGCTCACTTGGAGAAGCCAAGGGCAAACCTTTGATATCTCCGATGTGGGCGGTGTCGCCTTGAAAAAAAGCGATTAGCGCATTGCCTTGAGCGTCCGTAATTTCGCCAAGACCGACGCCGCCAGCAACGACGTAGTGAGCGCCGAGTAGGAGGCCCACGGTCGTAAGAATCACGGTATATGCGAATCGGCTCATGAGGGCTAACGCTAGAGTTAAGCGGCGGCGAAGCCGTCCGCCTTGAACGAGTTGTTAGGCCTGCCTCGGCCTACATTTGCCCGCTACGCTATATCTAAAACACCCTCAAGTTTAGTTGCGAGCTCGTTGAACTCGCGGCCCCATCCGCACTCCATCGAGAGCTCCTGAAGGTTGGCCGTGGGAAGGAGCAGATACTTCACTTGGTCTGTTGAGGGGTTGGCTAGGAGCGCGTCTATGTCGTGGAGAGCCCTGCCACGGTCCCCGTACATGCCACCCTCTCCACCGGCCTCAACTCTCGCTCGGAGTTCTAAGAGAATCGTTCGTGCGATTGAGTCGATATCCATAAGGCCTAACGCTGGAGTTAAGCGGCGGCGAAGCCGTCCGCCTTGAACGAAATGTTAGAGGTCACGCGGCTTAGCGGAACCCCGGCCTTGATGTTCTGGAAGTGGCTCATCCACCTCGCGGAGCACATCGCCAGTGACAGGATCTACAACTTTTTTGATGTAACGCTTGGCTACGTGATCAACAAGCTGGTCAACTTTGACGAAGCGACGAAGAGACACGCTCCATGAGTCGCCGTTGACAGATTCGAAGAGAAGCCCCTTGCTCCGTGACAAACCGCCGGCGTAACCCTTTGTACGCATCTCCGCGCCGGCAACGAATCCGGACGTTAGCGACTCTTCGGAAACTTGTCGAAGAGAGCCGCAGCTTGGACATGGTCGAGGTGCTCCCACAGCATCCGGAGTTACATCGATGGCGGCGTTACAGTCTTGGCAGAACGCTGGCATTTCTACCTCTAACGCCTGAGTTAAGCGGCGGCGCAGCCGTCCGCTTGGACGAGGAGTTAGACGGTTGCGACGCGGCACGCTCGGGCGACGATATTGGCGCACGACGAACACGAAACTTGAGCAACCGACTACCCCAAAACTACCAGCTCTGAAAGCTCAGGCTTGCGGCGACACTGCGCGAAAAGCTGCTGCGGCGACGGACGACAAGCCAGCGCGAAGCTGGGCGAAACACACCACGCGAAGAACCGACACGAGCTACCGACTAACGCCTGAGTTAAGCGGCGGCGAAGCCGTCCGCCTTGAACGATCAGTTAGATGATTTTACGAAGGAAGTCGCAACTGGCCATTGGCATAGTATTGATCAAGACACATGATCAGACGATCTGTGTCAGAGCGAATTTTCTTTGCCTGCGTGTGAGGAAAATCTTCTCGCTCAGCCGGAGTGGCAGCCAAGTACGCTTTACCGTTATTGATTGAAGACGAAATCTCGGCAACACATACATGCGCGTTTTGAGCAGCATCTATGACCCTGCGAGGGAAAAGTAGTGGAAAGACAAAAAACACTTCGCTGTCGGTCCCGCGGCGCATGGCCTCCATTAGAAGCTTGGTCCGGTCATCAGCAGTCGGTTGGCTCATTGCATTGTCTACCGCCGTCTTGAACTTGGCGGAAAACTGCTCGGAATAAGGCTGCGTAGCTTGCGCTGCGGTGCCCAGTAGTAGAACTGCCGTAAAGAAGAGCATATAGGTGCGCACGGAAGCCTCCTCATCTAACGCTGGAGTTAAGCGGCGGCGAAGCCGTCCGCCTTGAACGAGTAGTTAGAACCCATGCTAGCCGAACCCCTTTTTATGCGCAGCTTGAACCCATGCAGCATCGACTGGACCGTTGAAGCCAACAACCGCATCTACGCTGCACTGAGGACAGATTGCAGTTTGTCCCTGCTCCTCGCCCATGACGTCACACCACTCAGTTATAGCGGACGGTGGAAATTCGGCGAAGCAGTAGTAGCAGACAGCCATTTCGCTGGCGAGAAGCCGGCTTCTATGCATCGAACTGTCGCAGGTTCTGCCCATGGGATCTAACGCTTGAGTTAAGCGGCGCGCGGCTTTTCGCGCGTCCGCTTGGACGAGATGTTAGACGGTTGCGACGCTGCATGCTCGGGCGACAACGACTGCCACGATGAGCGCACAGCTTGAACAACCGACTACCCCAAAACTGCCAGCTTTGAATGCCCAGGCTTACGACGATGCCGCGCGAAAACTTGCTGCGGCGACGGACGACAAGCCAGCGCGACGCTGGGCGAAACACACCACACGAAGAGCCCCCCCCCCCGAGCTACCGACTAACGCCTGAGTTAAGCGGCGGCGAAGCCGTCCGCTTGGACGAGGAGTTAGACGGTTGCGACGCAGCACGCTCGGGCGACGATGCGGGTGCACGACGAACGCGAAGCTTGAACAGCCGACTACCCCCAAACTACCAGCTCTGAAGGCTCAGACTTGCGATGACGCCGCGCGAAATGCTGCTGCGGCGACAGGCGACAAGCCAGCGCGAAGCTGGACGAAACACACGATACGACAAACCCACACAAGCTGCCGACTAACGCTAAGTAGATTTCAAAATACAGTGTAATCCAGCAGCCTAATCCCTGTATTCCTTGCTCAGGTCGAGCTGTCGGCCTACTCAAATCAACGACTTGCCCTCCTTGGCGCAGCCTAATTCGGCAGCCTAATCTCGCCATGTCTACAGACTGGGGGCATGGATGACATCCTTTCACGGAGCCGGGAAACGGACAAGCGGCGAGGTTGTCCGGCCCTCGCCGAAGCTGCTTGATCAGGTACGCGAGCGGATGCGCCGATTGGGCATGTCCAAGCGCAGCGAGGAGGCCTATGTGGGCTGGATTCGCCGCTTCATCCTGGCCAATGGCAAGCGCCACCCGACCGAGCTTGGCGCGCTGGAGATCGAGCGATTCCTCACCGCGCTGGCGGTGCACGGGCAGGTCGCCGCGGCTACCCAGAACCAGGCCTTGTCGGCCCTGCTGTTCCTGTACAAGCAGGTGCTGGGGGTCGAACTGCCGTGGCTGGACGGGATCGAGCGAGCCAAGCGACCGCAGCGGCTGCCGGTGGTGTTGACCAAGACGGAGGTCACCGCCTTGTTGGGCGAACTCACCGGCCTGCATTGGCTGATGGGCAGCTTGTTGTATGGCACCGGCATGCGGCTGATGGAATGCGTGCGCTTGCGCACCAAGGACGTGGATTTCGAGCGCGGCGAGATTGTGGTGCGTCAGGGCAAGGGCGCGAAGGATCGCCGCACCATGTTGCCGCGCTCGCTCGGTGAACCGTTGCAGGCGCAGTTGGCCGAGGCGGCGCGGATTCACCAGCGGGATCTGGCGGCTGGGTTCGGACGGGTCTGGATGCCCGATGCGCTGGCGCGGAAGTTTCCCGGCGCGGCACGGGACTGGGGCTGGCAGTACGTGTTTCCCGCCGCGGCACGCAGCATTGACCCGCGCGATGGGGTGGAACGTCGCCATCATGTGGACGAGTCACGCCTGCAGCGCGCGATCAAGGCAGCACGCGATCGTGCCGGCATCGTCAAGCCCGCCACCTGTCATACCCTGCGCCATTCGTTTGCCACCCATCTGCTTGAGGCGGGACAGGACATCCGCACCATCCAGGAACTGCTCGGCCACAAGGATGTCGCCACCACCCAGATTTATACCCACGTGCTCAACCGCGGCGGGCACGGCGTAGTCAGCCCGCTGGATCGCTGAGGACAGGGTCGTGCAGCCAGGACTGGTTTCTCATGCACGGCGCGGCCAGTTGAGCTCCACGCTGTGCTCCGCCCCGTCGTCGGCCAGCGGAATGCGGCCGTCGGGCTGCACTTCGCCGTCCAGCCACAGCGTGCTCGGCGTGCCGGCGTCGCTCTGGCGCAGGCGGATGCGGTACAGCGTGCCGTGCTGGCGATAGTCGACGGAGAAGCCTTCCCACTCCGGCGGCAGCACCGGCGCGAAGCGCAGCTTGCCGGCTTCCAGGTGCAGGCCGAGCAGCGATTCCACGATCAGCCGGTACATCCAGCCGGCGGAACCGGTGTACCAGCTCCAGCCGCCGCGGCCGACGTGCGGCGCGACCGCGTAGACGTCGGCGCTGACCACGTAGGGTTCGACCTTGTAGACGTCCATCTGCGCGGCGTCGAGGCCGTGGTTGACCGGGTTGATCATGCGCAGCAGTTCCCACGCGCGCGCGCTGTCGCCCAGTTCGGCGAACGCCATGGTGGCCCAGATCGCCGCATGCGTGTACTGGCCGCCGTTCTCGCGCACGCCGGGCAGGTAGCCCTTGATGTAGCCGGGGTCGAGCGCGGACTTGTCGAACGGCGGCCGCAGCAGTTGCACCAGGCCGGCGTCGCGGCGCACCAGGTGCGTGTCCAGTGCATCCATCGCCTGCTGCCGGCGTTCCGGCGAAGCGATGCCTGACAGCACCGACCAGCTCTGCGCGATCGAGTCGATGCGGCATTCGTCGTTGCCGCTGGAACCGAGCGGGGTGCCGTCGTCGAAGTAGGCGCGGCGGTACCAGGCGCCGTCCCAGCCGTGTTGTTCCAGCGCGCTGCGCAGCTTCGCGATTTCCTCGTCGCAGCGTTGCGCAAACGCCGCGTCGTCGTGCAGCCGGGCCACTTCGGCGAAGCGGGCCAGCACCCTGGCACTGAAGAAGCCCAGCCACACGCTTTCGCCGCGACCCTGTTCGCCGACCCGGTTCATGCCGTCGTTCCAGTCGCCGCCGCCGATCAGCGGCAGGCCGTGCGCGCCGCGCCGGGCGAGGCTGCGCTCGATCGCGCGCACGCCGTGCCGGTACAGCGTTTCGCGCAGGGCCGAGGGTTGCGGCAGGTCGTAGTACGACTCCTCGCCCTCGTGCAGCGCGCGGCCCTCGATGTAGCCGACGTCTTCGTCCAGCACGCCGCGATCGCCACTGGCCAGCACGTAGTGCGCGGTGGCCAGCGGCAGCCACAGGTAGTCGTCGGAACAGGTAGTGCGCACGCCGCGGTCCAGCGGCGGGTGCCACCAGTGCTGCACGTCGCCCTCGGGGAACTGGTGCGCGGCGCTCAGCAGCAGCTGCGCGCGCGCCAGTTCCGGCGCGGCGTGCACGGTCGCCATCGAATCCTGCAGCTGGTCGCGGAAGCCGAACGCGCCGCCGGACTGGTAGTAGCCGCTGCGCGCCCACAGCCGGCAGGCGATGGTCTGGTACAGCAGCCAGCCGTTGGCGAGCACGTCGAGCGCCGGTTCCGGCGTGTGTACCTGCACCGCGCCCAGCGTGCGCGCCCAGTGCGCGCGTACCCGCTCCAGCGCGTCGGCGGCGCTGCCGCTGCCGCGGAAGCGCTGCACCAGCGCCGCGGCCTCGGTGGCGTCGCGGCCCACGCCGAGGCGGAAGATCAGCTGGTGCTGCCCGCCGTCGTCCAGGTTCACCAGCGACTGCAGCGCCGCGCAGGGGTCCAGCCCGGCGCCGAGCCGGCCGGACAGCTGCGCGCGGCCCAGCCCGGCCGGCGCGCGCATGCTGCCGTTGCGGCCGAGGAATTCGCCACGGTCGCCGTCGATGCCGCGCGCGGGGTCGTCCACGTCGAAGAACGCCACCCGGTTCGGGAACTCGGTGTTGTACGCGTTGCGCGCGAACAGCGCGCCACTGGCCGGGTCCGATTCGGTGACCACGTGCATCGCGGTTTTCTCGCGCAGGTCGCCGAGCAGCCATTCGACGTAGCCGGTGACGCTGAGCCGGCGCGGCGCTCCGGAGTCGTTGCGCAGTTTCAGCACCGAGAATTTCACCGGCGCGTCCGGCGCCACGTAGACCCACAGCTCGGAGTGGATGCCGTCCTCGTGGTGCTCGAACACGCTGTAGCCGAAGCCGTGGCGGGTGACGTAGCTGCCGCTGCCGCGGCACGGCAGCGGCGTCGGCGACCACACCTGGCCGGTTTCCTCGTCGCGCAGGTACAGCGCCTCGCCGCCGTCGTCGGCGACCGGGTCGTTGTGCCACGGGCTGAGCCGGAACTCGTGCGCGTTCTCGGCCCAGCTGTAGGCGCTGCCGCTGTCGGAGATCACCGTGCCGAACTGCGGGTTGGCCAGCACGTTGCACCATGGCGCCGGCGTGCTGTCGCCGGCGGTCTGGGTGATCACGTACTCGCGGCCGTCGGCGCTGAAGCCGCCGTGCGGGTTGGCCAGCTGCAGCGTCGCCGGGGCGCTGGCGCTGGTGGCGAGCGTGGCGCTGGCGATGCGCCGGGGCCGGCTCGGCTCGAAGCGCGCCGCGTGGGTTTCCACCTGGCGCCGGCCGATCTGCTCGGCCAGGCTGCCGCGACCGTCGTTGAGGATGATCCGCGCGCTGGCCAGCACCACCAGCCGGTCCTCGCCGGACAGCTGCTGCCCCGGCCGCACGAAAATGCCGCCGGGGCGGTCGAGCAGGCTGGCTTCGCTGCCGGAGGCGATCAGGCCCATGATCAGGTCGTGCAGTTCCTGCCGGTAGCCGGCGCGGTCCTCGTTCCAGATCACCAGGTCCACCGCCAACCCCTTCTGCCGCCAGTACGCGTGTGCCTGCACCAGCTGGCGCACCAGTTCGATCCGCGACGGGCTGGCGATCTGCAGCAGCACGATCGGCAGGTCGCCGGAGATCGCCTGCCCCCACAGCCCGGACTGGCCGCGCCGGTTGCCGCGCAGTACCGCCGGCTCGGCGCGCAGGCTGGCGTTCGGGAACAAAATGCCGGTGGCCATGTGCTCGTACAGCTGCGCATCGGCGAGGCTGGCGTTGAGCTGGCGCAGCAGCACCTGGCTGTGCGTCCAGGCCAGGTCGAACACGCGGTCGGCGAGGTGACGGTCGCGGTACTTGCCGATCAGCTGCAGGCAGCCGTCGCGCTGCTCGGCGTAGCCGGTGACGAAGTCGATGGTGGCCGACTGCTCCGGCTCCAGCGTGATGCGGCAGCGGATCGCCACGATCGGGTCGAGCACCGGGCCGGCGCTGTCGGACAGCTGCGCCTGCTCGCGGTCGAGCGCCTGCGGCTCGGCCGTGCTGCGGCCGCGACCGATGAAGCGGGCGCGATCGGTCTCGTAGGAGATCGCGTCGATGTCGGCGTCGTGCACTGCCAGCAGGTGGAACATCCACGGCACGTGCTCGCCGGCGGCGCGCGGCCGGCGCGTGCACACGATTGCCTGCAGCGCCGGCACCAGCTCGGTCTGCACGAACAGCTTGCTGAAGGCCGGGTGCGCTGTATCGGCGGCCGGCGGCGCCAGCACCACTTCGGCGTAGCTGGTCAGCTCGATCGTGCGACGCAGGCGGCTGCGGTTGGTGATGCGGGTGCGGCGCAGCTCGATGTCGTCTTCCGGCGACACCACGATCTCGGTGTGCGCGTCGAACTCGCGTTCGCGCACGCGGAACTCGGCGCGCGCGTCGGAGAAGATCGCCTCGAATTGCTCGGTCTTCCTCCGCGTGGGCTGGTACGCGGTGGACCAGTATTCGCCGCTGGCGACGTCGCGCAGGTAGCAGAACATGCCCCAGGGATCGCGCGTGATGTCTTCGCGCCAGCGCGTCAGCGCGATCTCGCCGCGCCGGCTGTAGCCGCCGCCGGCGCTGGAGAGCATCACGTGGTAGTGGCCGTTGGAGAGCAGTTGCACGGCCGGGCGCGGGCGGTTCGGGTCGGCGAACACGCGCAGCCGCGCCTCGGCCGGGCGCGGGCTGCCGTCCGATTCGGGGAAGCCGGAGGCGTGCAGGTATTCGGCCGCCGTCCGCGGCACCCGTTCCTGCAGCAGCAGCGCGGTGGCCTGGAACTGCGGGT
Source organism: Rhodanobacter sp. KK11 (assembly GCF_033345435.1). Taxonomy (NCBI): domain Bacteria; kingdom Pseudomonadati; phylum Pseudomonadota; class Gammaproteobacteria; order Lysobacterales; family Rhodanobacteraceae; genus Rhodanobacter; species Rhodanobacter sp. KK11. The sequence continues at coordinate 10,738 of NZ_JAWPMI010000002.1, read as the reverse complement.
CGGATTCGAAGCGCCGCTGCATCGGCCGGTCCAGCAGCGCGTGGCCCAGCGCCAGCAGGCTCATGCCCTGGTGATGCGTCATGAACTGGCGCACCAGTGCCGAGTCCTGGCCCAGCGGCAGCCGTGCCGGGGTGTAGTCGATCGCCTCGTACAGGCCGTAGCGGCCGCGCGCACCGGCCTCGGCCAGCCGCTGCAGGTTCCGCGTGGCCGCTGCCGGCGCCACCATCAGCGCCAGCGCGCTGGCGTACGGCGCCACCACCACGTCGTCGCCGAGGCCACGCTTCAGGCCCAGCCCGGGCACGCCGAATGCGCGGTACTGGTAGGTGAAGTGCGCGTCCAGCATGTTGTAGCCCGATTCGGACACGCCCCACGGCACGCCGAGCTGGCTGCCGTATTCGATCTGCCGCGCCACCGCGGCGCGGCAGGTCTGGTCGAGCAAGGTGCCCTCGTAGCCGGGCATCACCAGCAGCGGCATCAGGTACTCGAACATCGAGCCGGTCCACGACAGCAGCACCGGTTCGCCGCCGACGGTGGTGAGCAGGCGGCCCAGCGCGAACCAGTTCTCCTGCGGCAGCTGGCCCTGGGCGATGCCGACGAAGCTGGCCAGCCGCGCCTCCGACGCCAGCAGGTCGTAGTAGCCGGCGTCGAGCCGGCGCTGGTCCGCGTTGTAGCCGATCGCCAGCAGGTCGCGCGTGCTGTCGTACAGGAAGCGATAGTCCACCAGCGCCAGTTCGCCGGCCAGCTGCGCCAGCTGCTCGATCGTGGCAAGGCGTGCGCGGGCGCGTTCGCGCACGCCTTCGGCGTCGGCCTCGGCCGGCCACGCCAGCGGCTCGATCCGCGCCAGCTGGCGCAGCGTGGGCATGCCGCTGAAGCCGGCCGCCTGGTCGTCCGCCGGCGGATCGAGCTCGAACGCGGCGGCCTCGGCGCACAGCTCTTCGCACTGCGCCAGCAGCGCGTCGAGCCAGAAGCGCGCGTCGCTGCCGGGCTCGGTGTCCAGCCGCGGCAGCAGTGCCTGCGCGTGCCCGCGCAGCTGCCGCAGCAGCGTGCTGGCCGCGCCGGGACGGGCCGGCGGCGCGGCCACGCTTTCGCGCAGTTGCTGCTCGAGCGGGTCCAGTGCGCGTGCGGCGTCGGCGTCGAGCGTGTCACGCAGCAGCGCCAGCGTGTCGCGCAGGCCGTCCAGCACGCACGGCCGGAACACCGGCTGATCGGGCAGTTCCTCCAGCCCGGGGCGCAGGGTCAGCAGGTGGCCGGCGAGGTTGCCGCTGTCCACCGCCGACACGTACAGCGGTGCCAGCGGCTGCAGGCTCTGCGTGTCGTACCAGTTGTAGAAGTGGCCGCGATGGCGCGGCAGCTGTTGCATCGTGGCGAGCGTGTGGCGGGTGCGTTCGAGCAGGCGGCCGCTGCCGAGGAAACCGAAGTCGTGCGCGGCCAGGTTCGCCAGCAGCGCCATGCCGATGTTGGTGGGCGAGGTGCGGTGGGCGACCGTCGGGCCGGGCTGCTCCTGCAGGTTGTCCGGCGGCAACCAGTGCTCGGCCGCGTCGACGTGGACGTCGAAGAAGGCCCAGGTCTGCCGTGCCAGCGTGCGCAGGAAACGCCGCTGCGCCGCATTCGGCGCAAACGTGTCCGGGGTGCGCGGCTGGCTGATCCACCACGCGAGCGCGGGTGAGCCCAGCCACAGCAGCAACAGCGGCAGCGCCAGCCACAGTGCCGACGGCCGCTGCAGCACCAGTGCCACGCCCAGCAGCAGCGCCAGCGCCGGGCTGATCCACATCAGTCGCCACAGTGCGACCGGCGCGTTGCCGCTGCGCCGCTCGACCTCGCTGGAGGTCTGCCATTGCAGCAGGTGGCGCTGGCTGACCGTCATCCGCCACAGCGTGCGCACGATCGCGTCGAGGTGGTACAGCGCCTCGTGCGGCAACCACGCCAGCCCCAGCGCCATCCGCGCCAGATGCTGCATGCCGGCCTGGAAACCGGCCCGCAGGTGCTGGTCGAGCTGCACCTCGCGCGGTTTCTGCACCAGTTCCAGCAACGCCGACAGCAGCGGCGGCAGCAGCACCATCGACAGCACCGCCACGGTCCACGAGAGCACCGGCGTGATCGCCAGCCAGCCAACCACCAGCAGCGCCAGCACCGCCACCGGCACCAGGCTGCGGCGCAGGTTGTCGAGGATCTTCCAGCGCGACAGCGCGGTCAGCGCGTTGCGGCGCCAGCCGGCGTGCGCGGTCGGCGCCCACGGCAGCAGCCACGGCAGCAGCTGCCAGTCGCCGCGGATCCAGCGATGGCGGCGCTTCACGTCGGCGCCGTAGCGGGCCGGGTAGGTCTCGAACAGCTGCACGTCGCTGAGCAGGCCCGAGCGCGCGTGGCAACCTTCGACGAGGTCGTGGCTGAGGATGCGGTTCTCGGGAAAGCGGCCGTCCAGGGTGCGCTCGAACGGGTCGATCGCGTAGATGCCCTTGCCGATGAACGAGCCTTCGCCGAACACGTCCTGGTAGACGTCCGAAACCATCTGCGTATACGGATCGATGCCGGCGTCGCTGCCGTACAGCTGCGCGTAGCGCGAGCGCGCGGTGCTGGGCAGGCTGATGCCGACGCGTGGCTGCAGGATCGCGTAGCCACTGACCACGCGCCGCTGCTCCGGGTCGTACACGGCGCGGTTGAGCGGGTGGTCGATGGTGCCGACGAAGGCCTGCGCCGCGTCGCGCGGCAGCTCGGTGTCGGTGTCCAGGGTGATCACGTACTGCACCGGACCAAGCGCCGCGATGTCGCCCACGATCAGCATGAAGCGGTCGTGCGCGCTGCCGCGCAGCAGCGCGTTGAGGTCGGCCAGCTTGCCGCGCTTGCGCTCGTGGCCCATCCAGCATTGTTCGCCCGGATTCCAGCGGCGCGGCCGGTGGAACAGGAAGAAGCGGTCGGCCTTGGCGCTGGCGTAGCGCTCGTTGAGCGCCTCGATGCGCCGCTGCGCCAGGCGCAGCAGCGCATCGTCGCCGGGCAGGGTCTGGTGGTCGGCATCGGCGAAGTCGGTGAGCAGGGCGAAGTGCAGGTGCTCGTCGCGGTTGCCGAGAAAGCGCACTTCCAGCGCTTCGGTCAGTTCCTCGACGTCCTGCACGCTGGCGATCAGGCTGGGGATCGCCACCAGGGTACGCGCGGCGGCCGGGATGCCGTGCGAGTAGTCCATGCGCGGCAGCTGTTGCGGCGCGATCGACAGCGTGGCGATCCAGTTGAGCAGGCTCAGCCCCAGCTGACTGGCCAGGATCGCGGCGGGAACCGCCAGCGCGATCAGCGCCCAGGTCGGCCAGCGGTCGTGCGCGGCGGTGGCGACCAGCGGTTGCGCGAAGGCGAACGTGAGCAGCGCCAGCAGGCCCAGGTAGATCGGCAGCGGTGCGCGGTCGAAGCCGCGGCGCAGACGCTCGCGCAGCGGCGGGCGCAGGCCCAGCTGCTGTTCCAGCCGGCGCCGGCCGCGGTCGATCAGGTAGTAGCCCACGTGCTGCGGCAACGGCACGCTGCAGTCGGTGGGCGCCGCGGCCTGGCTCAGTGCGATCGCCGCCGCGGCCACCTGCAGCTCGGTCAGCCGGTGCCGGCGCGCGATCGCCTCGACCACGTGGCGATAGCGGTCGCGGGTGGCGAAATCCATCGCCGCATAGACGCCGGTCGGGTCCCCGCGCAGGCATTGCTCGACCAGGCTGCAGTGCTCGACGAAGTCGCGCCAGTCGATCGCCGACAGCGTGCGCAGGCTGCCGATGCTGTTGCTGATCGAGACCTGGTTGGCCGCCTGTTGCTGCGCTTCCAGCTGCACCAGGTGTTCGATGCTCCGCCCCGACGCGGCCAGGCGCTGCTCGATCCAGCTCAGCGGCAGCGCCAGCGCCGGGCTCTGGCCCTGCAGCCGGCGCGCCATCTCGGCCACGAACGGGCTGTTCATCGGCGGATCCGAGCGCGCCATGTCGGCCACCACCAGCACCACCGAGTTCGGTTCGCGCCCGGCGGTGGCGGTCATGCTGTCGGCCCAGCGCGCGGCGTTGCCGCGATGGCGCCAATCCGCCATCACCCGCGCGGCCACGCGGCGCAGGTTCTCGATCAGTGCCAGCCGCAGCATGATCGGGATCGCCCACAGTTCGCCCAGCTTCAGCGGCGTCACTTCCTGGTAGGCGTCGATGAAGCGCTGCAGGATGTGCGTGTCGACCCGGCCGTCGCCGTGCGAGATGATTTCCAGCGCGATGTCGTAGACCCGCGGCAGCCCGGCCGACGGACCGCTGGCCAGGCGCGGCAGTTCGCGGCTGTAGCCCTTGGGCAGGTGCCGGCGGGCGATCCGGGTCTGCTCCTCGACCAGGTAGAAGTTGTCCAGCAGCCACTCGGCGGCCGGGGTGATCCGCAGCCGCTTGCGGGAGGCGGCGGTCAGCCGCTCGCAGGTGTGGGCAAGCACCGCCTCGTTGTCGGCCAGCCGCGTCAGCAGCGAATCCGCGCCGATCCGCGGGTCGATCCGGTGCTGCCCGGCCAGGGCGCGGCCGTGCCGTTCCATCTGCTCGGCGCTGAACAGCTCCGCGCGCAGCGCCGGCTCCTGCTCCGGCTGCGTGCGGGCGGCGGCGCGGCGCCGGCGGAACGCATTCAGCCTTCGCAGCTTGAGCAGGTCGAGCAAGTTGCCGATGTTCAAAAGCGGTTTTCCTTGGGCCTCGCGGGATCGGCCACGAGGCATCCATGCGGGCGCAGCGCCGGCGGGAACCCGAGTGAAGGCTGCGACCGCCGGCTCGCTCCGACCCTACGCGGCGGCATGTGAAGATGGCGCGCGCTACGATGGGCGCCCGCCCCTACCGGAGCCACGCCGTGCCACTGCAGATCCGCGCCGCCACTCTCGCCGACGTATCCGACCTGGTCGCCTGGAACGCGGCGATGGCCCGGGAAACCGAGCACAGGCAGCTCGATCCGGCGACGCTGGAACGCGGCGTGCGCGGCGTGTTCGAGCAGCCGCGGCGCGGCTTCTACCTGGTGGCCGAGCGCGACGGCGCCGCACTCGGCTGCCTGCTGGTGACCTACGAATGGAGCGACTGGCGCGGCGGCGATTTCTGGTGGATCCAGAGCGTGTACGTGGTTCCCGCGGCGCGTCGCGGCGGCGCGTTCCGCGCGCTGTACGCCGAAGTGGCGCGTCGCGCGGCGGCCGCCGGCGCGGTCGGCCTGCGTCTGTACGTGGAGACCGAGAACCAGCGCGCGCAGGCGACCTACGAGGGGCTCGGCATGCAGCGCTGCCACTACTTCATGTACGAGGCGCTGCTGGCCGAGCCCGCTGCGTAGGGCGGGCATTGCCCGCCGTGTCGTGGCGTAGCGCGGGGCAAGAGCCGGCGGGCGGTGCCCGCCCTACAGGTGCAGGTGTGCTCAGGCGGATTCGAGCAGCTTGCTGAACTCCGTCGCCGGCATCGGCGCGCCGTACAGGAAGCCTTGCAGCTGCGAGCAGCCGGCGTGGCGCAGGAAGGCGCCCTGCGCGCGTGTCTCCACGCCTTCGGCGATCACTTGCTTGCCGAGGCTGCGTGCCATCGCGATGATCGCGCTGGTGATGGTGGCGGTGTCGCGGTCGCTGGTGATGTCGCGCACGAACACGCGGTCGATCTTCAGCGCGTCGATCGGGAAATGCTTCAGGTAGGACAGGCTGCAGTAGCCGGTGCCGAAGTCGTCCAGCGACAGCCGCACGCCGCGGCGCTTGATCCGCTGCAGCAATCCGGTGGTGGCGTCGCCGCCGGACATCACCATGCGCTCGGTCAGTTCCAGTTCGAGCAGGTCGGCTTCCAGGCCGCTTTCGTCCAGCACCTCGTCCAGCCAGTTGCAGAACTCGGCGTGCTGGAACTGCAGCGGCGACACGTTCACCGACAGCGGGATCCGGTGGCCGGCGTGCAGCCACTGCCGCGCCTGGCGGCAGGCCTGGCGCAGCACCCAGGCGCCGATCGGCAGGATCAGCCCGGTGTCCTCGGCGACCGGGATGAACTGGTCCGGCACGTACGGCTCGCGCCCGTTCGCCTGCCAGCGCAGCAGCGCCTCGGCGCCGACGATGCGGCCGCTGTGCGCGTCCACCTTGGATTGGTAGTGCAGTTCCAGTTCGTGCCGCGGCAGCGCCTGGCGCAGCGCGGTCTCGATCCGCCGGCGCGCCCGCGCCCGTTCGCTCATCGACGCGGTGAAGAAGCGGTAGCCGTGCAGACCCTGCGCCTTCACCGCGACCAGCGCGGTTTCCGCATGCTGCAGCAGGTCGTCCGGCGCGGTCGCGTCGTCCGGGTACACGCTGATGCCGATGCTGAAGTGCAGGTCGAGTCCGGGCAGGCCGTCGACGCGGGTCTGCTCGCCGTGGTTGATCAGCACCTGGCACAGGCTGGCTGCCTCGCCCACGCTTTCCAGGTGCGGCAGCAGTACCACGAACTCGTCGCCGCCGTAGCGGTTGAGCAGCTCGTCGCCGGACAGGCAGCCCTGCAGCTGGCCGGCGACCGCGCGCAGCACGCGGTCGCCGGCGCCGTGGCCATGCAGCGCGTTGACCTGCTTGAAGTTGTCGATGTCGAGGTAGAGCAGCGCGGCGCGCTGCTGGCGCCGGCCCGCGGTGGCGATCGCCTGGCCGATCTGCTGGTGCAGCTGGCTGCGGTTGGGCAGGCCGGTGAGCGTGTCGTGCTGGGTCAGGTGGATCATCTTCAGCGCCAGCGCGCGGGTCTCGCTGACGTCGTGGAACACCAGCACGCCGCCGATCACGTTGCCGGCGTGGTCGTGGATCGGCGCGGAGGAATCCTCCACCGGCGTGTCGAAGCCGTGGCGGTGGCGCAGCAGCGCCTTGCCGGCGAGGTCGACGATGGTGTTGTGCTCGATCGCCGCGCGCAGCGGGTTCGCCACCGGGTGGCCGCGCCGCGCGTCGAACAGCTGGAAGATCTCCTCGATCGGCCGGCCCTGTGCTTCCAGCGCGGTCCAGCCGGTCATCGCCTCGGCGATCGGGTTGAGCGAGGTGATGCGCAGCTGCGGATCGGTGGTGATCACCGCGTCGCCGATCGAGCGCAGGGTCACTTCGGCCAGTTCGCGCTCGCGGTGCAGCGCGTCCTCGAACGCCTTGCGCTGGCTGATGTCCTGCACTTGCGAGACGAAGTACAGCGGCGCGCCCGACGCGTCGCGCACCAGCGACACGCTGAGCTGGATGTGCACCACACGGCCGTCCTTGTGGAAATTGCGCTTCTCCAGCTGGTACGACTCGCGCTGGCCGGCCAGCAGCTGCGCCATCAGTTCCGCGTCGGCCGCCAGGTCGTCCGGATGGGTGACGCCGGCGACGTCCAGCTGCAGCAGTTCCTCCTCGCGGTAGCCGAGCATCTGGCAGACCGCCGCGTTGACGCGCAGGAAATGGCCGTCCGGACGGGTCAGCGCCATGCCGATCGCGGCATGCTGGAACGCGGCGAAGAAGCGCTGCTCGCTCTCGTGCAGCTGCAGTTCCAGGGCGCGTCGTTCGGTGATGTCGACCAGCGCGGTGAAGATGCCGCGGACACGGCCCTCGGCGTCGAAGTCGGGCTGGAAGTTGCCGTGCGCGTAGCGTTGGGCGTTGCCGTCGTACAGCTCGCCCTCGTAGCTGGCCGGGTGGCCGGCGTAGGCGCGCGCCAGCGCCGCGCCGGCCAGCGCGTGGTTGCGCCGGCCGACCACGTCGACCAGGCGCTGGCCGATCAGCTGCTGCGGGTCGATGCCGAGCCAGCGGCGATGGGTGTCGTTGGCGAAACGGAAGCGCTGTTCGAGGTCGAGGTAGGCCAGCAGCGCGGGCGTACCGTGCGCCACCCGCGCGGGCCAGTCGGCTTCGCCCGGAAGTGATGGCGATACCTCGGCAGGCTTGAGCGGCCGCATGGTCATTCCGTCAGCAGAGCGCCCCCTGTCGGCGCCTCGTCATCATGCGCCGAGTTGCCGCCGCTGCCCAGCGGCGGCAGCGCCGGCCGGCCGACGGGTCAGTGCAATGCGGTCGCCGGGGCGCCGAGCCGGCCGTCGCCGTCCAGCACGATCCGGCCGGCGGCGTGCAGTTCGGCGGCGATGCCGTAATGGTCGGCGAGCCGGGCCAGCAGCGGCCCCAGCGCCTGCGGCTGCAGCGGGTAGCCGTGCGCCAGCGCGCGGGCATGCCCGCCGTCGCCGCGCTGGGCCACGGTGACCGCCACCACGCCGAGGCCGGGCGCCTCGTGCGCGAACAGCGTCGGCGCGTCGAAGCCGGGCTCGACCGCGGCCAGGGTTTCCAGCAGGTAGCCATCGGCCGCCGACGTCTGCCGCGCCGGGTCCGGCTGCAGCTGCAGCGGCAGCCGATGCGCATCGAGCAGCGCGGCGTACTGGCGCAGTTCGAACACGATGCCGGCGAAACCGTGCGCGCGCGCCGTGTCGTCGCCGGTCTGCGCGGCCAGCCAGTGCGACGGCGACTGCGCCAGCACCTTGCCCTCGGCGTAGCGCAGGCCCAGCCCGCGCGTGCTCATCGTCGCCTCCTCGCGGTACGGGGTCAGCAGCGCCGCTTCCAGCAGCGCCCACAGCGGCGCCAGATTGACGTGTTCGTACTGCACGCAGGTCAGCGCCAGCAGGTCGTTGCGGCTGAGATAGCGCACGTGCTCCAGCCGGATGCCGAGCGTGCGCATCAGCCAGTCGGCGGTCCGCGTGCCGGCCTCGCCGCGGCCGACCAGCTGGATCTCCAGTTGCTCGGACAGTTCCTCGGCCCGTTCCGCCGGCGCCAGCAGGCTCATCGGCAGCAGCCGCATCGGACCCTCGGCGTACGTCGGCGACGGTTCCAGCGGCTGCGCCGGCATGTGGCCGTCGTGGCTGCCGAACGCCACCACGTTCTCCAGGTGGGCACGCGGCACGCGCCGGGCCAGCTCGTCCAGCGTGGCCCATACCGGGAAGCCGGGTCGCAGCAGCTCGACCTGGTCGAACAGCGCGCCGGCCAGTGCCAGCCGGGCGGCGTCGACCTGCGGCACCAGCGCATGCAGGTCGGCGGCGACCAGGGCGACCAGTTCGGCGGCCTCGTCGCGACTCAGGGTCATTCGCGGCGTTTCGCCCGCGACCGGTTCCAACGCCAGCACCACGGGCAGGGCGGACAGTGTTTGTGCTTCCACGGGTGGCGATCCATCGGACAAAGAGTGTCAATTCTACCATTCAGGCTTTTGGGCTTTCGCCGCGCGGCATGGCGGGTTAGCCTTGACGGACTTGAGTGGTGGACTGTTCCGAGCATGGAAAACACGCAGAGACGCGTCGGGGTGATCGGCGGTGTGCGCATCCCGTTCTGCCGCAACAACACGGCCTACGCCGACGTCGGCAACTTCGGCATGTCGGTGAAGGTGCTCGGCACGCTGGTCGAGCGCTTCGGGCTGCATGGCGTGGAGCTGGGCGAAGTGGCGATGGGCGCGGTGATCAAGCACGCGTCGGACTGGAACCTGGCGCGCGAGGCGCTGCTCAGCTCCGGGTTGGCGCCGACCACCCCGGGCATCACCACCGCGCGCGCCTGCGGCACTTCGCTCGACAACACCATCATCATCGCCAACAAGATCGCCGCCGGGCAGATCGAGGCCGGCATCGCCGGCGGCTCGGATACCACCTCCGACGTGCCGATCGTCTACGGCACCCGCCTGCGCAAGCGCCTGCTGGCGATGAACCGCGCCAGGACCCCGCTGGACAAGCTGCGCACCGCGTTGCGCGGCTTCTCGCTGCGCGAACTGAAGCCGTCGTTCCCCGGCGTGGCCGAGCCGCGCACCGGCAAGTCGATGGGCGACCACTGCGAGCAGATGGCCAGGACGTGGCACATCAGCCGCGAGGCGCAGGACCGGCTGGCGCTGGACAGCCACCACAAGCTGGCCGCCGCCTACGAGGCCGGCTTCTTCGAGGATTTGCTGGTGCCGTTCCGCGGCCTCAAGCGCGACGGTTTCCTGCGCCCGGACACCACGCTGGAAAACCTCGCCGCGCTGAAGCCGGCGTTCGACAAGAGCTCCGGCCACGGCACGCTGACCGCCGGCAATTCCACCGGTTTGTCCGACGGCGCCGCGGCGGTGCTGCTGGGCAGCGACGCGTGGGCCGCGCAGCGCGGCCTGAAGGTGCAGGCGTACCTGCGCGACGCCGAAGTTGCGGCGGTGGATTTCGTGCACGGCGAAGGCCTGCTGATGGCGCCGACCATCGCGGTGCCGCGCATGCTGGCGCGCCACGGGCTGAGCCTGCAGGACTTCGACTACTACGAGATCCACGAGGCGTTCGCGGCGCAGGTGCTGTGCACGCTGCGTGCGTGGGAGTCGGCCGACTACTGCAAGCAGCGGCTCGGCCTGGATGCGCCGCTGGGCAGCATCGATCCGGACAAGCTCAATGTGCACGGTTCCAGCCTCGCCGTCGGCCACCCGTTCGCCGCCACCGGCGCGCGCATCGTCGCCACGCTGGCGAAGCTGCTGGAGCAGAAGGGCTCCGGCCGCGGGCTGATCTCGATCTGCACCGCCGGCGGCATGGGCGTCACCGCCATCCTCGAGCGGTGACGGAGCGGCTTCAGCCGCGATTCGCCCGGCAAGGCGCATAAAGGCCGCCATGCTTCGCCTGCGCACCACCACCACGCTCAGCCTGCTCGCGCTGGCCATCGGCGTCGCCGGCACCGGCTGGCTCAGCACGCAGACCGGTGCCTGGCCCGGCCCGCCGGCGCGCTACACCGCGCAGGTCGACACGCCGACCGCGATGCGCGCCCGCCCTGCCCCGCGCCGCCCGCACGGCCCCGCGCGCACGGCACCGGCGAGGCGCGTGCCGCCGCCGG